>NZ_JADNLT010000009.1:0-49778 GCF_015556095.1 Streptococcus parasanguinis | reverse complement strand
AGTAGGGCTGTAAAAGCTGATGAAATCAGCGTAGTAGAGCCCACTCAACCACTGCGTCTTGCTCGACAATCCAAAAATAATCGAGAGGCTAGGACTTTTGTTCCAGCCTCTTCTCTATTTTCTATTAGTTCTGAGGAGATGAAGCATCTGGCGTGCTTTCTTCTGTTACAGCTGCGCTTGCAGGCTCTGTTTCTGTCTCAGTTGTAGCAGGCTTGCTTCCTTCTAAAGCTGCTGCTTCTTTTTCCACCGGAGTTTCTGTAGGGACAGGCGTTTCAGCTGTGGTAGCTGCTTTGCCCGCTTCGCTTGCAGATGGCGTTGCTGCCAACTCTGCCTGGAATGCTTGGATAGCCTGTAGTAAGGCTGCTTTATCACTCTTTGGATTAGCCAATTGGTCAAAGAGAGCTTCTAAGCGATCAAATACCGCATCACTAGCTCCCTTGTCCTGCAATTGTTGGTGCAAGGCCATCAACTGGTTATAGAGCTGTTGATAAAGAGCGACATCCCCAATTTGAGGCTCTTCCGTTTGCTTTTGTTTTTGCTTTTCAATGGTATCGCTGATTTCACGTAGAAGTGCTTCCCCACTTGGAATAGCCTTGTCTGGATCAGATTCTTTTCCAAGTTGAGCCAAGCCTGTTTCAAAAGCCGTTCGTTTACCTTGGTCTTCGACTTGTGGCAAGAGCGACTGGATTTGCTCTAAGAGGGCTGTCAAAATCTTGTTCTGTTGACGGGCTTCTGTTGCCTTATCCAACTCTCCATACAAGCCTTTGAGGAAATCATAAACCGCTACGTTGTAGGATGGGTTTTGACTTCCTTTTTGATCCAAAACTGTTTTTTCAATAGGATAGGTTTGGCCTTTTTCTTGGGAGAAGAGCTGGTCAATAGCTTGCTTAGTTTGGTAGAGCTCCATAAAGTGAGACTTGGAATCCCAAGCTTCTTCAAAGGCTTGAGCTCGGTAGAGCTTCAAGGCTAGATCTGCCGCCTTAGTGCGGAGTTCTGGTGTCAAGCGCGCATCGCTCAAGCTTTGGTAGAAATACTTGAGGTAGTCGACAGATGTCACACCCGTCCGATCTTGCATCTCCTGAACAGCTTCTAATAGCTTCCCTTCCTGCTCTATACGCTTGCTGTCCTTGGCAGTATAGGCTTCCTGCAATTGAGAGACCAACTCTTCCTTCTTCAATTGGAAGGCTTCTGTGTCTAGCAAGCGCACTTGTTCCAACAATTCTTGGTAACGACGATCCAAGGCTGTCTCTTCTTTTGGTTTGACCGCTTGGGTCGCATGAATGTACTGCGCATCAACCTGTTTGAGACTAGCTAGATAGCCCTCTGTTGAATTACTTGGGAAACTCTTGACATTTTCCAAGAAGTGGCCCAAGATCAGCTCAATCCGTCTTTGTTGCAATGGATCAGAAGCATAGAGAGTCCGGCTTTCTGCTAAGAGCTGGTTGACCTTGTCCTCTACGACTTTCTTGTCCAAGTCTCCTTTTTTGTAAGGAGATTGGATGGTTGGAAGACGGTGGGCTAAGTAGTCTGCTAGTCCTGCTGAACGTACCTTGATGTAGTGGTTGTGATCGCCATGCGGGATAACAAACTGACCATTTTCAATCTGGAGGCTATAAGGAGAAATCCCTGAACGAAGCGCTGTTGCATAGAGTTCATTGATAAAGTCTAGTTCAGGATTGCCAGTTTCAAGTGGGATGCGGACATGTTCCTTCCGAACGGCATAAGGATGGATGTGGGTCGGATCATATTCTTGGTCTGGATTGTTAAAGACAAAGAAACCATTGGAAATCTTAATGGCCTCGCGAGGGACACCGTAGGTCTTACTGATGTACTGGATCTTTTCCTCATCTGAGGCATCACGAGAATAGGTCGCAACGTCATCTGTCAGGGGCTGACCCTTGTCTTCTTCTTTCTTACCAGCTAGAGTTGCCTCCGCTGCTGCAATCTCTTGAGGAGAGAGGTCCTTTTTATAGAAATAATGGGCATGGTTGCCATGAGCGACCATATAGCCTTCCTCGTCCTTGCTGATGACCTTGTCTGCGTGGAAGCCGTGATCGTGCTCCTCTTCGCGCTCGTGACTGTCGCCATGCTCATGATCATGCTCATGTTCAACTGGTCTTGTGCTTGGATTTGAAGGTAAGCTTGGACTTCCTTCTGTTGAACTACCAGTTCCTTGAGCACGAAGCAATTGGAATTGCCGCGCCAACTCACGCTCTAAAGGCGATAGGGAGCTGTAAGGGATAAAGTGGAAATGATCCCCATGAGGGTAGACAATCCCTTGATCGGTCCACTTGGTAATCTTGCTTGGATCAAAGACAGAACCATCAGACTCCACATGACGAGAAGACAACGGGGCTTTCTGCAATTCTTCGATCAAGTTGGTCAAGGTTGGACTCGGTTTAGATGCAGCTGGTTTAGAAGTCGTTGGGGTTGTCTGTGTATTGGTTGGACTGGCTGATGGCTGGTTACTTGCTTGCTTCCCAAGGCTTGGAGAGGCTTGATCTGAAGTTCCATGCCCTTGTTCTGTGCTTGCTCCAGCTAGGTGTGAGTTCCCAGCCTGATGACCGGCTTGACCACCTAAGACGGAGAGGGCTGCTGCTAACTCGCCAGCAGATAGGGCACTCTTTGGAATATAATGGAAATGACCACCATGGGGCACAATAAAGCCGTCCCCTGTATCTGAAATGACATCTCCAGGACTAAAGACATAACCATCGTCCGTACGGTAGCCACCACCTGTATGGTTCTTAGCCGTCAGCATCTCAAGGGTCTTACCTTCCTTCAACGCTTGACTAGGTTGACGGAAGTCACGGGTCTTGCCTGCCTTGTGCGAGGAGCTCGCCTGTACCGATCCTGTTTCCCCTTCTTCTTTAGCGCCACCTTTTTGTTGCTGAGCGATCTCTTCGATCGAGCGCACATTGACCGTATGTTGGGCATCCTTTAAGTAGAGATAGTATTTCCCAGCGCGTTTGATAATATAGCCATCCTTGACCTTGCTCACGATATCCGCTTCTTGCAACTGATAAGTTGGATCCCGCAAAATCAACTCTTCACTAAAGATGGCATCAAATGGGACCTTCCCGCTGTAGTAATGAAAATGATCCCCATGAGAAGTGACAAAGCCTTCATCTGTAATCTTGATGACAATCTGCTCTGCCTGGGTCTTTTCCTTGGCATTGACCGCTTCGATGCTGTCTTCCTTTTTGCTGGAGGCAGACGATGACGATTTCTTGTCCGCTTGCAAATACTGAATCTGATTCTTTTTCTCTTCCTTGACTTGTGGCTGCTGACTGAGCGCATAGGCACAGAGTCCTAGCCCCAAGGTCGCTACCAATCCAATCGTTCCCTTTTTCTTCATTCTTGATTTACTCCTCTAATTCCTTGGCTAAAGTCGCCATATTTTCTTCTAAATTTTCTAGTAGATCCTTATCGTTTTGTGGATCGGCTTCCAGTGGATCCAAGACCTTGACACGCGCCCCTGTTGCCTTAGCGATACTATCTGCCACCTTTGACGACGTGTGCTTTTCCACAAAGATCGTTTTCACTTTGTAGTCTTTGACAAACTGCTGGATCTCGGCCAATTGCCGAGCGGTCGGTTCTTGCTCTGGGGAAATCCCTGCAATCCCTAACTGCTTGAGACCAAAGCGTTTGGCCAGATAAGAAAAGGCCGTATGCTGGGTCACAAAAGTCTTTTGCTTGGCCTTGTCAAAGAGAGGCTGGTAGTGAGCTACTAGTTCCTCACAGCGCTTTTCAAGCTTTTGAGCATTGACCTGATAGAGTTCCTTGTTCTTTGGATCGATCTCTCCCAAACGTTGGGCGATGATCTTTCCTTCCTCTGCGATTTTTACAGGATCCAACCAAGTATGCGGATCATACAAGTGCTTGGCTTCTTTTCCCTGACCAGCCTCGACATCCTCTAATCCAGCCACCTTATCAAGGGTCATTCCTTGGCTACCTTCGATCACTCGCAACTTGGAACCTTGAAGATTAGGATCTAAGCGACCGGCCCAAGATTCCAGGGTCTGAGAATGATAGACAAATACATCCGCATCATAGATCTGGGCTACTTCCTTGGTTGAGGGTTTATAATCATGGATCCCTGCACCTGACTGAACCATCCAGATGTCATTTTGATCGCCAGAGATTTCCTTGACCAGGGCATAGATAGGATAAAAACTCGTGACAATTTTAAGACCTTTTTTAGAAGGGGGCTTGCCTGCATTTCCTTGACTTCCACAAGCTGTCAGCAGAAAGAAACCGAGAAACAAGAGTCCCAGAACCTTCATTCTTCTCCTATTCATCCTTCACCTCTTTTTCATTTTCGTTAACTAGTTTATTAATCGGTTAATTAACTAGTTAATAATACTGCTAATCATTTGCTTTGTCAAGCCTTTTTTACATTTTTTTCCTTTTAATGTTAGAGACTAACCGTTTCCTAGACCACACGAGCCTTCCTTGCAGTAAAAAAAGAGAGTGGGACAGAAATCGGTAATTCGTTAGAATTCGATTTCATCGTCCCACCTCCGCACAATTGAGTAGGGCTGTAAAAGCTGATGAAATAAGCGTAGTAGAGCCCACTCAACCACTGCGTCTTGCTCGACAATCCAAAAATAATTGAGAGGCTAGGACTTTTGTCCCAGTCTCTTTTCCGACTCCTATTCTTCTTCTGGGTAAACCAAGCCCCAGTCTTTGCGGAGTTGAGTCATGAGGTCCATGACATCACGGCTGTAGTTTAGGTAGAGATGATTTTCCCTTCCTGCGACTGCTGCTTCCATATCAAGGACTTCATACTGGAGGGCTTTAGCGGTTTCTCCTGCTTCGATCACTTCTTGTGATCCATCTTCCGTATAGGTGATGACCGCTTTTTGCCCACGCGGGTATTCGTAGAGTTCGATATAGCCCTTGTCATAAGCGATCGTCCCACGTTTCGGTTGTTTGGCGTGAAGACTCAGCGTCACCGTTGCCATTTCCCCTTCACGATTCGTAAGAAGGATCCCCGCTTGCTCATCGACACCAGTCGGTGCCAGCTTGACCTGTGAAACCATCTCTGTCGGCTGTGACGTCATAAACCAACGTACGAAAGACAGGGCATAGACACCGATGTCCAGTAGAGCTCCACCTGCCAGATTGCGATTGAAAAAGCGGTTGGTCATGTCGTATTCCTTATAGGAACCGAAGTTCATCTGGATAACCTTAAGGGGTCCCAGCTTGCCACTTGCTACAATTTCAGAGAGTTTCCGATAAATAGGCATATGGAAAATGGTCATGGCTTCTGCTAGTTTGACATGGTTTTCTTCAGCAAGCTTTATCGCTTCTGCCAATTCCTCACTGTTGAGGGTGATGGACTTTTCGCAGAGCACGTGCTTGCCAGCTGCGAGGGCCTTACGAAGATACTGGATATGAGTATTGTGAGGCGTTGAGATATAGATGATATCCACTTCAGGGTCTTCAAAGACTTCATCAATCTCTTTATAAACCTTTTCGATCCCGTATTTCTCAGCGAAGGCTACCCCCTTGTCATAGGTACGATTGGCAACGGAATAGAGTTTCCCACCAAGCGCTTCAAGGGCTTGCGCCAATTCATTGGCAATAACGCCTGTTCCAAGACTCGCCCACTTATAGTTGATGTGATAGCCCATGGTTTAATCTCCTTTTTTATTGACGGTAGAAATATTGATCAGCTGGGTAGTTACCTGCAGATTGAGTGAGCACCAGACGTGGCTTGCTGGTGTCAGACTGGTCTCCATCTGGATTTTGGAAGCCAATTTTCAGCAGTCCAATCGCCGCACCGGTCTCACCCATCTTTATTTCAACATAAGGGATCTTGCTCTTCTTATCTGAGTCCGCAACGGCCTTGAGGCTACCTTGGCCCTTGACTTTCCCATCTGCTTGGATGACGATCTCAGCCCCCTTGCCATTGCGCCAGGTTCCAGCTAAGCTTGAGAAGTCTCCTCCGTTAATAGCCGCAATATCCAAGTCTTTCTCTTTTTTCGGTTGTGGGTAAGCTTTCCACCACTCTAGATGGTAATCACGGTAGGCCACGTCACCAAAGAGAATCCGACGTTCTTGGGAAGCTACTCCGTCAGGACCTGTCACACCCGCTGGGATCAAGTACAAGGTTTGCTCCTGCCCTTGGATCGCAGTCGCATTTGCCCCTGTGAAATAAACTTCATAATAGCCTTTTCGCTTCTTGGGCTCTTTTTCTTTATTGAACAAGTAACTTGCCCGAGTGCCTCCACTCCAGAAAGTCCAGCCAGTCTCCCCATTTACAATACTTGGAAAGGCATTGGTCTTGTTTTGGTAGTATTCTTCTGGAGTATAGCCATAAAGTTTAAAACCGGAATCTGCGATTTCCTTTTCATAGGTATCATTGGAATAAGCACCTTCAAACGGTGAGAGATTGCCATCAAGGACGACATCATTTGGATCTGTCGATTTGAAAAAATCCTCCCGATTGGCAAAGACCATCTCGTGGTCGGGATTTTTGTCAGACATGGTCACCGTGATCAAAGGCTTCTTATCTGTCTTGTATTTGAAGACACGAACAGTGACTGTAAAGTCTGTATTGCCATCGGATTTTTTCATCTTGCCTGTTGAAATTTTGTTAGATCCTTCGACCTTCCAATTCGTGCTAAATTCAGCAGATACCTTGCCGTCAGCCGTTTGGTAATCGATCTTCCAGGCCTTGCCTTTTTTCTCGATTTTGGCTTCATCCCGTTCATTAGAGACGTAGTCACCACTCAAGTCAATAGCTTTTTCCTTTGGCTTAGTGGCCTTCTTACTGGTCTGGTTAAATTCCTTTTGATGGTCTGGTTGGATGTTGGAGCTAGAGTAGAGATAGACTCCACCGATCAGAACAGCTGCTCCGACCAGCCCCAGAATCGGCCCCAGGTATTTTTTCTTCCACTTAAGATTCATTTTACTACCTCCATGGAATAAGATCTTTACACTAGTATACCCTAAATCGAAAGTATAGTAAAATTCCCCTCTATGTAGTGGTTTCTCCGGCTTAAACCGACTAGTTTTAGCAGAGAATACCTGTTTTTCAAAAATAATATTTTGTTTATCGTTATTTTTTTATCGTTTTTCGATACTTTTTTATTGACTAATTTTTTATAAGGAGTATACTATAAGTGAAAAATAAATAAACTTCAAGGAGGCTTGCGATGAAAAACTCAAAAACCTTAAAAAATGTCATTGAAGTCTTGACGACTTTCATTTACTTCTGTGGCTTTATGACTGTGGCTGCACTGGTCGTCCACCTGCTTTCACGGATGGGAGTGTTTAAAGATCTCATTCAAACTGGACGCTTGTCCTTTGATGTGAATGGCATCCAGCTCTTCCCCAAACATCTGCAACCTCTCTGGCAGTTGCTCTTCCCACTAGCCTCAAGCGCTATCTATATTTACCTTCTCATCACCATTCGCAGCTTCCTCCAAAATCTCTACCAAGAAAAGATCTTTTCTCACTCCAACATTGATCTTTGCAACCGAGCTTGGAAGATTCTCTTGGTATTGTCCTTTATGTCTGGCACACTTGAAACCAGTGGAAATGCTTATCTCCTTCCCTTCACTTTCAAATTCACCTTTAACACAGGGCTTCTCCTTGCCGTTCCAATCGTCTGGGTCTCTGGCAAGATTTTAGAGAGAGGTATTGAGATTGCTGAAGAAAATGAGCTAACCATTTAAGGAGGTTGCCATGATTATCGTCAATCTAGATGTCATGCTAGCCAAGCGAAAGATGAAATCCAACGAGCTAGCCGACAAAATCGGCATCACGACTGCTAACCTCTCCATCCTCAAAACCGGCAAGGCCAAAGCCATCCGCTTCACCACCCTTGAAGCCATCTGCAAAGAACTCGACTGCCAGCCCGGAGATATCCTGGAATATCGACCAGATGAATAGGAACTATATTCGGAGACTTTCCTTAGGTGAGGACGGACAGTAGCGAATCCCTTTGGGATTCCATACCTAAGATTTGAGCCCACTGTCTCAAATCTTCCGAGAGTCTGAAACGAAAATGTTTCAGACTCTTTTCTCACTGCGGAAGTCTCCGTTAACACCCATTACTAATAGGACTCATCTACCATCCTTGTAAAATTCAATGATGGGAACCTTATCGACACAAGAAAAGCACTCCTGCGGGAGTGCTTGAGAGTGTAGACAATCTGTTCTTTCTTACAAATCAAATTAATTCTATAAAAATCAAAAAATTTATTCGTTAGAATTATTCAATCATCTACTGAAACTTTCCGCCGTGAGAAAAGTGCTAGAAACAATTGTATTTCTAGCACTCGGGAGTTTTGGAACCTAGGGTCCAAAACTAAGTCATGGAACTTCTTCGAAGTTCGCTGACGTCCGTACTCACCTAAGGAAAGTTTTTTAGATGATTTTTTCTTTGTCTATCGTTTAGCCAATGATGCTTCCATTTGGTACAGATGGATCAACAGTTAAGACTGTTAATTGATCTCCGTGTTCTGCGGAAAGAATCATACCTTGGCTGACATATTTCTTCATCATCTTACGTGGTTTGAGGTTGGCCACGATTTGGAGTTTCTTACCGACTAATTCTTGTTCATTTGGATAGAATTTCGCAATACCAGAGAGGATTTGACGGTCTTCGCCATCTCCTGCATCTAGGCGGAAGCGAAGCAATTTGTCTGATCCTTCGACGCGTTCCACTTCTTTGACTTCTGCTACACGGATTTCAACCTTGTCAAAGTCTTCAAATTTGATCTCGTCTTTTTCAGACTTGAGCTCCACTTCTTCTGGAATCCATTCTTTTTCTTGTGGTTTTCCAGCAGTCATTTGAGATTGGATGTAGGCAATTTCTTCTTCCATGTCCAGACGTGGGAAGATTGGAGTTCCTTTGGCAACCACTGTGACATTTTCAGGGAAGCCTGCTAAGGTCAAGTTTTCAAGATCGAAGTCCAAGCCCAAGCCAAGTTGTTCCATGATGGCGTTTGAGGTGTTCATCATGAATGGTTGGATCAAGTGAGCCACGACACGAAGGCTAGCTGCCAAGTGAGCCATGACCGCTGCCAATTGTTCCTTGTCACCATCTTCTTTAGCGAGGACCCAAGGCGCTGTCTCATCGATGTACTTGTTGGTACGAGAGATGATGTTCCATACAGCTTCCAAAGCGCGTGGGTAATCCACCGCGTTCATTTGCTTGTGGTATTCAGCGATGTTTTCTTCAACCACCTTTGCCAAATCAGCATCAAATGCAGTAACATTTTCGATATAAGCTGGAACTTGGCCACCAAAGTATTTATTGATCATGGCTACCGTCCGGTTAAGGAGGTTTCCAAGGTCATTAGCCAATTCATAGTTGATGCGGGCTACGTAGTCTTCTGGGGTAAAGGTACCATCTGAACCAACTGGCAAACTGCGCATAAGGTAGTAACGAAGCGGATCCAAGCCGAAGCGTTCCACCAACATTTCTGGGTAGATGACATTCCCTTTAGACTTCGACATCTTGCCGTCTTTCATGACAAACCAACCATGGGCAATCAAACGTTCTGGCAATTTAACATCCAACATCATGAGAAGGATTGGCCAGTAGATGGAGTGGAAACGAAGGATGTCTTTTCCGACCATGTGGAAGACGGTTCCGTTCCAGAATTTGTCAAAGTTTTCATGATCTTCTTGACCGTAACCAAGAGCGGTCACATAGTTAAGAAGGGCATCGATCCATACATAGACCACGTGTTTTGGATTAGATGGGACTGGCACACCCCAGGTAAAGGTGGTCCGAGATACCGCCAAGTCTTCCAAACCTGGCTCGATGAAGTTTTTCAACATTTCATTGAGACGGCCATCTGGCGTGATGAAATCAGGTTGGGATTTGAAAAATTCAACCAAGCGGTCTTGGTATTTGCTGAGACGAAGGAAATAAGATTCTTCAGAAACCCATTCTACTTCGTGGCCTGATGGGGCTACCCCACCGATAACCTTGCCATTCTCATCACGGTAGACCTCAGCCAATTGGCTTTCTGTAAAGAACTCTTCATCAGAGACTGAATACCAGCCAGAGTATTCACCCAGGTAGATGTCGTCTTGCGCAAGCAAGCGTTCAAAGACTTGGGCCACCACTTTTTCATGGTAATCGTCTGTCGTACGGATGAATTTATCATATGAGATATCGAGTAATTGCCAGAGTTCTTTCACTCCAACGGCCATCCCATCTACATAAGCTTGCGGCGTGATCCCAGCTTCTTCTGCCTTCTGCTGGATCTTTTGACCGTGCTCATCAAGACCAGTCAGGTAGAAAACATCGTAGTTCATCATACGTTTGTAACGCGCCAAGACGTCACAGGCGATCGTTGTGTAAGCTGAACCAATATGCAATTTACCAGATGGGTAATAGATAGGGGTTGTGATGTAGAATGATTTTGTCATTTTCTTTTCCTTTCAGGGCTAATGGAACCCAATTTAGTAACACTCTATTATAACATTTTTAGGGGACCCTGAAAACCCAAAACCAGCTCGGATCTAAGGAAGACAAGCAAAAAAGCTGACCGAAGTCAGCTTTTTTTTATGGATAACAAATTATGTTATCTTACTTACCAAGATAATATTCTTTTACAACGTTCAATTTTTCGTCAAATTCGAATACCAATGGTGGGAAGTTAGGGATTTCCACATCCATGATTTCGTCGTCTGACAATTGTTTGATGTGTTTTACAAGGGCACGGATTGAGTTACCATGTGCTCCTACGAATACGTTTTTACCGTCTTTAAGAGCTGGAGCGATTTTATCTTCCCAGAATGGAAGGGCACGTTCCAAAGTAACTTTCAAGTTTTCAGCATCTGGAATCACTGAATCGTCAAGTGAAGCATAACGACGGTCAGTGTGTGCTGAGTGTTCATCATCACGGTCCATTGCAGGAGGCAATACATCGTAAGAACGACGCCAGATGTGAACTTGTTCATCACCAAATTGTTCAGCAGCTTCTGCTTTGTTTTTACCAGTCAAACCACCGTAGTGACGTTCGTTCAAGCGCCATGATTTTTCAACTGGAACCCACAATTGGTCAGAAGCTTCAAGAGCCAAGTTAGTAGTTTTGATCGCACGTTTCAATACTGAAGTATAAGCTTGGTCAAATTCGATACCAGCTTCTTTGATCAATTTACCAGCGTCGATCGCTTGTTGTGTACCTTTTTCAGACAAATCAACATCAGCCCAACCAGTGAAAAGGTTAGCTTTGTTCCATTCAGACTCACCGTGGCGAGCAAAAACCAATTTTACCATTAGATGGATCTCCTTTTTATTCTCCGAGGTTTCCCCCGTTTATCTATTTTATTCTACTAGATTTTCAGTAAAAAATCTAGTGGCGACCATAGAAAAGTGCAATTTCTCACAAAAAAGAGCCTGACGGCTCTGCTTTCTCTCACATTAATTTTTCTGACAGTCGGGACAAATGCCATAGACCGTCATCTGGGTCTTGGTGATCTGGTAGCCACTTTGACTGGCTGCTTCTTCGCGAAGATCTGGGACTTCAATGTCCACATCTGCGATACGGCCACATTTTTCACACACCACATTCAAATGGTCATGCCCCATGAAATCAAAATAGGTCGTGGTATCATTGCGAACCTTGATCTCAGAGACAACCCCCTCATCAATTAAAACCTTGATATTGTTGTAGACAGTTGCTAGACTCATGCTTGGAAACTGAGGCAATAAATCACGATAGATCTTCTCAGCGCTTGGATGTTCATGACTCGCCACTAAATAGGAAAGAACTGCTCTACGGGTATCAGTAATCCGAATACCCTTGGCACGCAAATTTTGCAAGACTTCTTCCACGCGCTCTTCTTCATGACGATGCAATGCGTTCACTATGATTCCCCCTTTCCAATATGATTTAATCGATTCGTTACCCTTATTATATCATGTTTCAAAATAAATCACTATTTAGAATGCTTTTAATTAAAAAAAATGTCCGGGGGACATTTTTTTCACGAGCCTGAAAATGGAAGAGCGAGTCTAATCTACTCTCAGCCGATCCAACTGGTCATCCAGCGCACGGTTCCTAGGATCATTTTGACCACGAGGATCATAAAGCAAAATTCCAGTACGAACCACAGCCCTTTCAGTAGATACAAAATAGGTCGGATAAACAACAGGGCAAAGAGTCCTAAAATGAATCGCATGTTCTTTTCTCTCTCTTTCTTTTTTCCTATTATACCCTTATCCTATAGAGCTGTCCAACAAAAAAACCACCCTAGAAATCTAGGATGGCTTTTCAAAATGCAATTATTTAACTGCTTCTTTAAGAGCTTTACCAGCTTTGAATGCTGGAACTTTAGAAGCTGCGATTTTGATTTCTTTACCAGTTTGTGGGTTGCGACCTTTACGAGCTGCACGTTCACGAACTTCGAAGTTACCGAAACCGATCAATTGAACTTTTTCACCTTTTGAAAGGTATTCTGAAACAGCTGCAAATACAGCGTCAACTGCTGCTGCTGAGTCTTTTTTAGTCAATTCTGTAGCTTCTGCCACTTTTGCGATCAAATCTTGTTTGTTAGCCATTTAACAAATCCTCCAAATTTTTTTAGGCTTTACGCCTTAACAGTACTATAATATCTAAAAAAAGCCTTTAGGTCAAGTACTAAACCTGTTTTTTCAAACATTTATTCAGCTTATTCGTAGCGCACCAAAACTGCAAATGCATTCTCACCTGTATGGGTTTGAATAATCGATCCAGTTTCGAGAACAGGGATCGCTTTTTCAACGAGCGATTGCAACTGAGCCTTCATTTCATTGGCCCACTCTGGTGTCCCTGCATAAGAAATCCCGATCTCAGCCACCTTACTATGGGAAAGTTTCTCTACCAATTCATCCAACCATTTCTTAAAGGTCTTGTTTCCACGTCCCTTGACGATTGGTTCCAACTGATGGTCCTTCATTTGCATCACCACACGGATGTTAAGAAGCGAGCTCAAAAGTCCGGTAACACGGCCAATCCGACCACCTTTAACTAGATTTTCCAAGGTAGATACGCCGATATACAACTCTGTCTTTTCTTTGACTTCTTCAATACGAGCTAAAACGGTGTCTAGATCTGCTCCTTCTTTAGCCAACTTAGCTGCCTCAACCACTTGAAACTTCATGGCTTGGTCTGTAAAGCCACTATCAATCACAGTTACTTCTGCCCCTGATAAGGTTGCCCCTTGGCGAGCTGCCTCTACGGTTCCTGACAAGGCATGAGACATATGAATCGAAACGATATGAGCTCCGTCTGCTGCTAACTTTTCATACACCTCCGCAAAGACTCCAACGGGTGGTTGGCTGGTCTTTGGAAGATTTTTGCTAGATTGCATTAAGCGCAAGAAGTCCCCTTCGCCCAACTCACTGTCGGAATAAAGGACTCCATCCACCATAACAGAAAGTGGCACAATGGTGATGCCATATTCTTCAACCACTTCAGGCTCAATTGTAATAGATGAGTCTGTAACTATTTTAATATTTGCCATATATTTCTATACTCTTCCTAAGAATGTTCTGCTTTCATTATATCAAAAAACACGGGGTTTTGCAGTGAAAGATATCTATTCCTGCTTCCTCAGTCGTCTGCAGCAGAAAAACCTGTATTATGAAGGACATGGTCATGGACAATGCCTTGATCATCCAAGAGCAATCCATGGAGGACTCCACCAAAGACAGCGCCCCCATCGACGCCCATTTTCTGATCTGAAATCCAAAGATTTTCGGTACCGACTGGCTCATTGAGCAGTCCATAGACCGGTGTATGGCCAAAGACGATCCATTTGCCTGTATGATTCTCCGCTTCATGGAATGGTTTTCGGATCCAGACCTTTTGATAATCACTGGTTTCTCGCCAATTTTCAAGGGTTAGATCCACACCAGCGTGGACAAAATAATAGGTCTCTGTCTCGTAGTCAAAAGGCAAACTACGGATGAAGGCCACCAAGTCAGGAACGGCATTTTCTACTGCTTGCGCATCCGCAATGCCATCTACAGGAGCATCGAGCGGCCGGCCTAACAGAGAGTTGATAGTCGTATCGCCACCATTTCTTCGGTAGTGGTCATAACGCTCTTCTGGATTGTCCAACCAGGCTAAAAACATGTACTCGTGATTCCCGGAAAGGCAAACAGCTCCGTGATGGTCTACGTAGTCCTTTACGATTTCAATTGATCGTTTGCTGTTTTCGCCTCGATCTATCAAATCCCCTAAAAAGACCAATTGAGCTTTTCCATCCCATTCTGTCATGAGCTCTTCTAGCATTTGTGCTTTTCCGTGAATATCTCCGACTACAAAGTATGTTGACATTGTTTCAAACCTTCTTTCTCTTAACGCTTGAGAAGTTGCTCTGCTTGTTGACGGGCAGCTTCCGTTAGATCCTCTCCTGCCAGCATCTTGGCAATTTCTTCAATTCGTTCTTCTCTATTGAGCAAACGCACAGTAGATACAGTTGAGTGTTCATCACTGATTTTCTCAATATAGAATTGATAATCTGCTGCAGCGATGACTTGAGGCAGGTGAGAAATGGCAAGCACTTGGCCATTTTGACCAATCTTATGAATTTTCGCTGCAATGGCTTGAGCCACGCGCCCAGAGACCCCTGTATCCACCTCGTCAAAGACGATACTGGTTTTTCCTTCTTTTCGAGAAAAAGCCGACTTAATGGCCAACATCAAGCGTGACAATTCTCCGCCGGATGCTACCTTGACAAGAGGTTTAAAGTCCTCTCCTGGGTTGGTCGAAATGTAAAATTCGACAGCTTCATTTCCCTCACGATTAAACTTAGCTTTGCTAAAGCGCACTTGAAAGCGCGCCTTGTCCATGTAAAGGTCCGCTAATTCTTGCTGGATTTCATTTTCTAAAGCTTGGGCCAGGGCATGCCGCTGATCACTCAAATCTTGAGCCAAGGATACCAAACTCTTTTCCAAACGTTTGAGTTCTTTTTCTAATTTCTCAGATGAGAGGTCACTTCCGGTGAGGAGACTATATTCTTTAGTAATTTGCGCCAGGTATTCCAAGACATCCTTGACTTGGCCACCATACTTTCGCGTGATGGAGTGGATCAAATCCAAACGCGATTCCACCTGCATGAGGCGATTGCCATCAAACTCCAGACCATCGACCACATCTTCTAAGCGCTTGGTAATATCCTCAAGGGCATAGAAGGTTTCCGATAACTGGCTTGAGAGCTCTTTGTAGCTGGGATCATATTCTTCAATACTTTCCAGATCATTCATAGCTGAGCGAACATTGGAGAGGCTCGAAAATTCTTCTGCATCCAGCATGGTATAGGCATTGGTTAGGGTATCTGCAATCATCTTGTGATTGAGCAGGCGTTGGCGTTCTTGCTCCAGACGCAGGTCCTCATCCACTTCCAAGGCAGCTGCCTCAATCTCTGCAATTTGAAACTCCAACATCTCAATACGGGCCTTGTTTTCCTGCTGGTTGCGCTGAAGTTCCACTACTTGTTTGCGCAGACGTTTGTAATCTTCAAAGGTTTGACGATAAGCGTCTTTGGTTTGGAAAAAGGCTGCATCCCCAAATTCATCCAGCATAGCGATATGCAATTGGGGGCGCATAAGTTCTTCCTGATCATGCTGGCCATGGATGTCCACCAAATGTTGACCGACTGCCTTTAAGACAGATAAATTCACCATCTGACCATTGATCCGGCTGACACTTCGTCCATTTTGCAGGATCTCTCGGCGAATGATCAATTCATCGGTCCACTCTAGTCCTTGCTCTTCAAAGAGAGCCGTCAGATGGCGATTGCTCTCAACAGTGAAGAGACCTTCGATTTCCGCTTTTGGGGCTCCGTGTCGAATGACATCCGTCGTTGCGCGGCTTCCCAGCATCATGTTCATGGCATCGATAATGATGGATTTCCCTGCACCTGTTTCCCCTGTCAGTACCGTCATTCCCTTTTCAAAATTTAAGGAAATCTCTTCGATAATGGCAAAGTTCTTAATCGACATTTCTAATAGCATAGGCTCTTACCACCCAAAGATTGATTTGAGGATATTCTCTGCTTCTGGAGCTGAATAGGCGATCAGCAAGATCGTATCATCATCTGCAACAATACTAAAGATATGCTCCTTATAAATCTCCCGCAAGCGACGTTTGACTAAAGGAGCCGTCCCTGGAACCATGGTGAAATTGACATATTCTCCCATGCGGCGATGAGACAAGATATTGCTTTCGATCATCCCGATCCCCTGGTGGTGCTTACGTGGCAATTCATAGACATAGGTCATGTCTTTTAGAGGGCGTTTTACGATGCCCAATTCTTTGATATCCCGTGACACTGTAGCTTGGGTTGCTGAGATGCCTTCTTCTTTCAAATGTTCGACGATCTCTTCTTGCGTCCCCACTTCATGATCGCGAATGAAGCGACGAATTTTTTCTAATCTGATATTCTTACTCTTCATGTTTAAATTCCTTGTGTGCCAGCTCCACAACAGCCTCCAGCTGCTCTGTCGTTGGCTTTGTTTTCTCTTCTTTTTTTTCTAGATACATCAAAAATTCGATGTTGCCATGGCCTCCTTGAATAGGGGAATAATCCACTCCCATTACCGCAAAGCCATGTGTCCCTGCAAAAGCAGCGACCTTTTCAAGAACGGCTAAATGAATCTTAGGATCCTTAATAATCCCATTTTTCCCGATCTGTTCGCGTCCTGCCTCAAACTGAGGTTTCACCAGCGCCACGACTTGTCCATTTTCTGCCAAAATCCGGTGAAGGGCTGGCAGAATCAAGTCTAAGGAAATAAAGCTGACATCGATGCTCGCAAAGCTCGGTGTCGCTTCAAAATCATCTGGCTCGGCATAGCGGAAATTGAACTGTTCCATCGAGACCACTCGAGGATCATTGCGCAATTTCCAGGCCAACTGATTGGTCCCGACATCCACCGAAAAGACCTGGCTAGCTCCGTTTTGCAGCATGACATCCGTAAAGCCACCTGTAGAAGCTCCAATATCGATGGCAATCTTGTCCTCTACAGACAAACCAAATTGGTTCAGGGCTTTTTCTAATTTAAGACCGCCCCGGCTGACATATTTGAGCTTTTCACCCTTTAATTTCAACTCGGTTGCTTCATCAATTTTTTCACCCGGTTTATCGAAGCGCTCACCATTGATGACGGCAACGACAAGACCTGCCATCACCCCTCTTTTGGCTTGTTCGCGGGTATCAAATAGGCCTTGTTTATAGGCTAATACATCCACTCTTTCCTTAGCCATCTATTCGTAATCCTTCTATTAATTTCTTGATCGCTCGCGGATCAAAGTCGCAAGCAGTTGTAATCTGATCCAACAAGTCCACGCAAGCGTCTAATTCACTTGTCAGCAAAGCTTTTGATTCTTCCAATCCCAACAGGGCTGGATAGGTCGATTTTTCAGCTACTAAGTCTTTTTGAGGGGTCTTACCCAAAGCTTCAAAATCAGCGACCAAATCCAAAATGTCATCCCGCACTTGAAAAGCCAGGCCTAATTTTTTCCCGATTTGTTCTAAGAGCTGACCAATGTCCGCTTGCAACTCTAAAATCAAACCTGCTGCGATGAAAGGATAGGCAAGGAGGCATCCTGTCTTATTGGCATGGATGGTCTGCAACTCTGCTAGCGTGAGCTGTTTGTGCTCCCCTTCCATGTCAAGGACTTGGCCAGCTACCATTCCACGACTACCGGAAGCATCTGACAATTCAAGAATCAAAAAGACCTTGACCGCATCAGGAAGGGCACTCGCAGCAATCATTCCAAAGGGATCGAGGAAAAGTGCATCTCCTGCTAAAATCGCCAAGTCTTCTCCAAATTTCTTGTGGTTGGTCAATTGCCCCCGACGGTAATCGTCATTGTCCATGGCCGGTAGATCATCATGGATAAGGCTTCCTGTGTGGATCATCTCCAAAGCCCCTGCCACTTGAAAATGAGCCTCTGTCAACTCCTGTCCGAAGGCTTCTAACAATTCTAGAAGAAGCATTGGGCGTAGGCGTTTTCCACCTGCTTGGATCGAATAAAGGACCGACTCCACTAAATGGGGGGCGATGGATGTTTCCTCATAAAAAGAGCGAATCGCTTGCTCTACTCTATTTCGTTTTTCTTCTTGTCTCATGCTAGATCCGCTTCAGTACCATCTGCTTGCATGACCTTGACCAAGGTTTTCTCTGCTTGATCCAAGGTATCTTGCAATTCTTTTGACAACTTCATTCCTTTTTGGAATTCTGTAATCGCTTCTTCAAGAGCCACATCACCACTCTCCAATTTTTGGACGATGGCTTCCAAATCTGCTAAATTTTCTTCAAATTTCTTTTCTTTCGACATGTTTTACCTCTACTTCTAACTGGCCATCTCTCATGATGAGGGACAGCGGGTCTCCTTCTTTTACTTTCGCAACCGAATCTAGGACCTGATCGTCTTGCTTGACCATGGCATAGCCACGCGCAATAATCCGACTGGTATCGAGCATCAAGAGGGCTTCTGATAAGCCTTGGACCTTGATCTTTTGCTCTTTTAGGACTTGTTCCATTCGGTTGGTTAAGAGTCTCTTATCTTGGAGCAGGCGGTCCTGGTAGCGCTCGATACGATGCAAAGGAGACGTGGCTTCTAAGCGATGACGCAGACCTTGCAGCTGATTGGCCCCTTGTCCATAAGCATCGCGCATTCCTTGTTTCAAGCGCAATTGCAACTGGTCAATCTTTTGTAGGTAGCCATCATAGAGTCTTTCAGGCTGTCTAAAAATAACCGATTGACTTAATTTGGCCAAGCGTTCACGATTATAGGCCAAGCGATTGGACATAGCTGTTGCCATGCGATTTTCCTGCTTTTGTAAATGGGACAAGAGATCCAACTTCGTTACTGGAGTGGCCAATTCAGCAGCGGCTGTCGGAGTAGCGGCTCGTCGGTCTGCTACAAAATCGGCTAGAGTCGTGTCTGTCTCATGCCCAACACTGGAGATAATCGGAATCCGCGATTCAAAAATGGCGCGCACCACTACTTCTTCATTAAAGGCCCAGAGATCTTCAATTGAACCACCCCCACGACCGATAATCAAGACATCCAAATCATCCCGTTGGTTAGCCCTTTGAATATTAGCAACCACCTCACTAGATGCACCTTCACCCTGAACCTTGGTCGGGTAGAGCACAATCTCAACACCAGGGAAGCGTCGGCTCACCGTTGTGATAATATCGCGAATCACGGCCCCACTTTGACTGGTGATGACCCCGATCTTTCTTGGAAATTGTGGCAGAGCTTGCTTCCACCGATCCTGAAAGAGCCCTTCTTCGGTCAACTTTTTCTTGAGTTGCTCAAATTGGATGGCCAAGGCCCCTACTCCATCTGGCTCAGCCTTTTCAATGACAATGGAATAACTCCCACTTGGCTCATAGAGCTGAATGCGACCGATGACGTTGATCTTCATGCCTTCTTCTAGCTCAAAACCAAAGCTTCGATAAACCCCAGCCCAGACCGTCGCCTGAATAACCGCTTTTTCATCCTTTAATGAAAAATACTGGTGGTTGGGGCGTTTTCGGAAATTGGAGACCTGCCCTGTCAGATAAACCCTTTCCAAATAGGGATCCTTATCAAATTTTAATTTCAAATATTTGGTCAAACTTGATACGGATAAATAGTTGGACATAGGAACTCCTTTCTGCAGAATATGATCAAGTTTAATTATACCAAAAATCACCAAAAAAGGTTGGCAGACAAAGCGAAATCATGAATTTCCTTTCTCTACAAGCCTCATTTTATTCAAGTTGCTCTCTACTTGTCTGTTTGACACCAGCTTCCTTAAAACTCAAGACCAAGTTGGAATACACAAAAAAGACAAGTCACAGGACTTGTCTTTTATTCTTTAGGAGGCTTTTGTGTCCCTATTTTTGATAGGTTTTCACGACCAATTCGACCCCTTCATCTGCCGTAAGGGTATAGACGGGATTCTGACTCGTTTCATAAAAGGTCATCGAGAGAGTTTTGCCATCCACGAATACTTCGATGGAGTTGGTATCGCGAATGATCGAAAAATGATGATCCTTTTCAGCATCCAACTGAATCCATCTCGATTGAAATGCTGGATTTTCTTTTCCAGAAATGGGGTGCCCAAATTGGTCTCGACTTAAGCTAAAGCGTTTTTGAGAGGCGTCGTAAATCAATTGCAAGACACTATCAGGATCAGTTTCATCACCATAACCTAGGATAAAGGAGCGACCCGGTTTGGCATTTAGTTCAAACAAGGTTTGTTTCCCTTTCGCTGGGATCGTGATCTGATTGCCCTTAACAATGGTTTCTGACGCATGCTCTACAAGAAAGTGTTCTTTCACTGACTCAGGTAACTCCTGAACCAATCGTCCGTCTTTCAAGGACAATTTTCTTGGAAGAGTCATACTACCTGCCCACCCATGAGCTAAATCATGACTGGGGATAGACCGGTGCCACATTTGCATCCAGGCAACCATGTATCGTTCGCCATTTGGTCCTTGACAAGTTTGAGGGGCATAGAAATCCAAACCACCATCCATTTCATCATAGGAATCGACACGAAAGTGCCCCGTTTCCCAATTCATGTCACCGATAAAGGCAACCGTCGAATTTAAATTCCAGTATTTTTCTTGCTGCCTTTCCATTTCAATGGGAGACAGGATCAAGACCCATTTGCCATCTAAAGGGAAGAAATCAGGACACTCCCACATAATCCCTTGCCCTTTTTCACCTTCTAGAAGGACTGATGTAAAGGCCCAATCTACTAGATTACTTGATGCAAATAGGAGAATTTGACCTCTATCATCTGGCGTCTTAGAAGCAACGACAGCGTAATAGCTTCCTTGGTATTCAAATACTTTAGGATCACGAAAATCTGCAATATCTGCGATCCCCTCAATATGTTGAGCATGGATCACTGGATTAGTAGGCAACTTTTCAAAGGTAATGCCATCTGTTGACACCGCAAGACACTGAGTCTCTTCCCGCTTTTCCTCATCGTCTACATGACCAGTATAAAGCAAATAGAGCTTGTCATCTTTCACAATAGCACTACCCGAGAAACAACCATCCTTATCATAGCTTTCACTTGGCGCTAATGCTACTGGCAGTTCTTCCCAATGGAGAAGATCTTTTGATTTGGCATGCCCCCAATGCATGGGCCCCCAAACACTATCATAGGGATAGAATTGGTAAAACAAATGGTATTCCCCACGGAAATAAACAAAGCCATTTGGATCGTTCATCCAGCCGATTGGAGGTAGCAAATGAAATGCTCCTCTATATTGCTGGTTAACCCTCTCCCTGTTTTCATCGATATACTGATTTGCTTTCCGAATGCTTTCCTTCATCTTTTTTACCTATTTTCTATTTTCAGTGCTGATAACCTGATCTTTGTCACTCCTCTTCTTCATCCATTTGGGGATTTCTTGGCTGATGGTTGTCGGTAGAACCACATAAGCCTCCTTGCTCAAGTCTTCAGCAATGGCTGAATGAAGATAGGTCGCAACCACCACGCGCTCATAGAGAATGACCTGTGGGAATTGACCCGCAAATCCTGCGATCATCCCTGCCAAGGTATCTCCCATACCCCCTGTTGCCTGATAGGGACCACCAACATCTAGCTGATAGCCCTCATCTTGCCCACTTGTCCAAATGCGGGTGTGAGGCCCTTTTTCTACAATGACAGTCCCTTTAGGAAAGTTCTGTACTGCTCTTCGACTCTTGTCTTCAGTCTGGCTTGCTAGATCAAGCCCTGACAATTTTTCCCATTCTTTTTGATGAGGGGTAAAGACCAACTGAGCCTTTGGCAATTCAAAGTGAGAGCTTGCAAGAAGACTAATAGCCCCTCCATCTAAAATCAAAATTTGCTGGCTAGAGACCTGCTCAAAAATCATTTGCAAGATTGCTTGGCTTTCTCTTGCTTCCTTTAAGCCCGGTCCTACGAGAATCACGCTAGCTTTTTGGAGTTGCTCACAAAGGAGTTGGTGATCGGCTAGATCAAAGCCCATGGCTTCAGGAAGATGGCTATGAAGGGCTGTCAGATTATCAGGATCTGTTGCGACAGTAACCAGCCCCGCACCACTATGAACCGCAGCAAGGGCTGCCATAATAATAGCTCCTCCATAGGGGTAAGTTCCTCCAATCAGGAGCAGGCGACCAAAATCGCCCTTATAAGAATTCTCCTCTCGCTTCACAATAACACGCTGGATCTCTTCTTTCTGAACTGTTCTCATACCTTCCTCATTTCTAGCGAAAAAGAAGAAGCCACGACTCCCCCTCCATCTTTTATTTTCCTCTGAATTCTGCAAAGACTTGCAAGATCTTAGCAGCCACAGCTTGTGGTTGATTTTGTTTGGCTACCAATTGATCATCCGCATAAGGCTGAAGGGCTGGAAAATCACCAATCTGAACTGCATAAAGAGCTTTTTCAAAGAGCTCGATATCATTTTGATCATTGCCAAAAGCCACGAAATTCTCTCCACAGAGTTCTTCTACGGTTGTCGCTTTATGAGTGTCTGCTGGATTGAGATAGATGCATTTTTCATGCGCATGATAGCGGATATGGGCCTTATCTGTCTTTTCGATCCGCTCGATGATCTCATCCACGAGCTCCTCATGGCCACCCATATAGATCACGACCTTAATCGGATCTGTCAGCTCCTCTAATGAACGATACTGGGCTTTCTTGAGGGGATCTACATTAGCAACAAAAGGAATCTTTTCCAAAATCTGTCCACTATAATCAAAGGTATCATCCACAAAAAATGGTAGATTGTAATGGCGGCAAAAGCCAAGGATTTCCCGATACACGTCCTTGTCCAATTGTTCCTCATATACCAATTGCCCCTGACGATAGGCCAATCCACCATTTAAACCAATCACGAGTTGCTGACTCAATGGGTCCCCTAAAAGGCCCAAGCAGTCTCGGTAAGAACGTGCAGAAGCAAAGGCGACTTCATGGCCAAATTCTTCTGCTCTCAATAAGACCTGTTTGATTTCATCATCGATTGTGACACCATCGAATGACAGGGTTCCATCTAAATCAAATACAAACTTCATCTTGTTCACACTTTCATTTTTTTAAGGCACGAACAGCTGCTTCGTAGGTCTGCTCCATCAGCATGGTGACGGTCATAGGCCCAACCCCTCCTGGTACCGGGGTAATATGACTGGCCAAAGGTGCAACGGATTCAAAATCGACATCCCCACACAATTTGCCATTCTCATCGCGATTCATTCCGACGTCAATAACGACGGCGCCTTCTTTCACGAAGTCTGCTGTTACAAATTTCGCACGACCGATCGCAACAACCAAGATATCTGCTCTTCTAGCAATTTTAGGCAGATGATGGGTCCGAGAATGGGTCAAGGTTACCGTCGCATTTTTGGCGAGGAGCAACTGCGCCATGGGTTTTCCAACGATATTGGAACGACCAATCACGACTGCTCGCTTCCCTTCTAGATCAATCCCATACTCTTTGAACATCTCCATGATCCCAGCGGGAGTTGAAGGCACCATGAGAGGATTTCCAGCCCATAAGCGTCCCATATTCAATGGATGAAAACCATCCACATCTTTTGTCGGATCAATCGCTAAAAGGACTGCATCCGCATCGATATGCTTAGGCAGTGGCAACTGTACCAAAATCCCATGCCAAAGGGGATCTTGATTGTAGTGTTCGATCACTTCTAATAATTCAGCTTGGCTGATGCTTTCAGGAAGTCGTCTCACTTCACTCCGAAAGCCTGCCGCAATAGCAGAACGCTCTTTATTTCTTACATAGATTTTGCTAGCTGGATTATCTCCTACCACGATGACAACGAGGCCAGGCACAACTCCTGTCTCTTCTTTTAATCGTGCTGTTTTCTTCGCAATCTCACCCTGTAATTTTGTAGCGAGCGCCTTCCCATCAATGAGTGTCGTCATATCAATTCTCTTTCTAGTCAAGTAATGAAAATAGTCCTCTCTATTATAGCAGATTTCAACTCTCAAACCTAACTGTTCCTAATTAGAATTTCCTATAGACGAAAACTATAGCCAGATGGACAAAAAATGAGCTTGAGACCACCCCAAACTCATCCACACAGCTGCTTAGTAAAGCAATTCATAAATTTCCATTGCAATTAAATCAATGCTATCAAATGTATAGGTTTCACGCGCTTCAACATCACGAAGTGTAAAGGTTGAACCTTCTTCTTCATTGTGGTTGTAGGCTACTTCAGCGACAACAACACCGTCACGTTCAAAATTACGTTTCAAGTTTCCACCGTCTTTTGTCATTGTCTCCAAACGGTTGATAATCCGTACTAAATGTGATTCCATTTTATTTCTCCTCTTTACTTTCTACTCTCCTATTTTATCATAAAAGAGAAAGCTCTTCCAATAAAAATTCACATTTTTCCATTGATTTGCTCTTTCTTCAATCCTTAGCGACATTCCGTAGCAAATTCTTGCAAACTTCTAGAATACTGATATAATGAAACTATAAATCTTTGACTATTTTTGACCTTTTGAAAATAGGCTCGTCTCTTGATGGAAAACCATCAAAAACCTACTGTGAGGTATGTATATGCTTTGTCAAAATTGTAAAATAAATGAATCAACCATCCATTTATATACAAATGTAAATGGACGTCAGCAGCAAGTAGACCTCTGTCAAAATTGCTATAAAATTATGAAAACAGACCCTAATAACAGCTTCTTGAAAGGCATGACCCAACGTAGCCAACTCACTGGAGATCCTTTTGAAGATTTCTTCAATAACCTTGGAAACTTCCAAAGTCCGCAAGAACCTCAAACCCCTCCAACTCAATCCGGAGGCAGTTATGGAGGTGGCGGCTACGGCCAAAACAATAACCGTGGTGGTCAAGACCCTCGTCAAGCCCGTCCTCAAAAGCCAAAAGGTCTTTTAGAAGAGTTCGGCATCAATGTCACAGAAATTGCCCGCAAAGGGGATATTGACCCTGTCATTGGCCGTGATGAGGAGATTATCCGTATCATCGAAATTCTCAACCGTCGAACCAAGAACAACCCGGTTCTGATCGGGGAACCTGGGGTCGGAAAGACTGCCGTTGTGGAAGGCCTGGCTCAAAAAATCGTCGATGGCGACGTTCCACATAAATTGCAAGGAAAAGAAGTCATCCGCTTAGACGTCGTGAGCCTCGTTCAGGGCACAGGCATCCGTGGTCAATTCGAAGAACGCATGCAAAAATTAATGGATGAAATTCGTCAACGAGAAGATGTTATTCTGTTCATCGACGAAATCCATGAAATTGTTGGTGCAGGATCAGCTGGCGAAGGCAATATGGACGCTGGAAATATCCTCAAACCAGCCTTAGCGCGTGGAGAACTTCAATTAGTCGGTGCTACTACCCTCAATGAATACCGTATCATTGAAAAAGATGCGGCCTTGGAACGTCGGATGCAGCCCGTTAAGGTCGATGAACCAACGGTTGAAGAAACCATCACCATCCTCAAGGGTATCCAGAAAAAATACGAAGACTACCACCACGTCCACTATACAGACGGAGCTATCGAAGCGGCAGCTATTCTTTCAAACCGCTACATCCAAGATCGCTTCCTGCCAGACAAGGCCATTGATTTGTTGGATGAAGCGGGCTCTAAGATGAACCTGACCCTAAACTTTGTGGATCCAAAAGTGATCGACCAGCGCTTGATTGAAGCGGAAAACCTCAAAGCCCAAGCGACGCGCGAAGAAGATTTTGAAAAAGCAGCCTACTTCCGCGACCAAATCGCGAAATACAAGGAAATGCAAGGTCAACATGTCACCGATCAGGAAACCCCTGTCATCAGTGAAAAAACGATTGAACACATCGTTGAACAAAAGACCAATATTCCTGTTGGTGATTTGAAAGAAAAAGAACAGTCTCAATTGATCAATCTGGCTTCTGATTTGAAAGCTCATGTGATTGGTCAAGACGATGCCGTAGATAAAATCGCGAAAGCCATTCGACGCAATCGTGTTGGCCTAGGATCACCTAACCGTCCGATCGGAAGCTTCCTCTTTGTCGGACCTACCGGTGTCGGAAAGACCGAATTGTCTAAACAATTGGCGATCGAGCTCTTTGGCTCTGCAGACAATATGATCCGCTTTGATATGAGCGAATACATGGAAAAACATAGCGTAGCGAAACTAGTCGGAGCTCCTCCGGGCTATGTTGGCTACGATGAAGCTGGACAACTAACGGAAAAGGTTCGTCGCAATCCATACTCCCTCGTGTTGTTGGATGAAGTGGAAAAAGCCCATCCAGATGTCATGCACATGTTCTTGCAAGTTTTAGATGATGGCCGTTTGACAGATGGTCAAGGCCGTACCGTCAGCTTTAAAGATACAATTATCATCATGACCTCTAATGCTGGAACCGGCAAGGCTGAGGCAAATGTTGGTTTTGGAGCTGCTCGCGAAGGTCGAACCAACTCTGTACTGGGAGAACTCGGGAATTTCTTTAGCCCTGAATTCATGAACCGTTTTGATGGCATCATTGAATTCCAACCTCTATCAAAAGAAAACCTTCTCCAAATCGTTACCCTTATGCTCGATGAGGTCAATCAACGTCTCGCACAAAATGAGATTCATCTGGATGTGACAGAGAAGGTCAAAGAAAAATTGGTCGATCTGGGATACGATCCAAAAATGGGGGCCCGCCCACTCCGTCGTACCATCCAAGACCATATCGAAGATGCCATTACAGATTATTACCTGGAACATCCAAGTGAGAAACAACTCAAAGCCGTCATGACCAGCAATGGGAATATTAGTATCAAAGCTGTTCACAAGACGGCAGAAAAGAAGTCAGAAGCATAATCAGTAAATGTACATTTAGAGACTGGGACAAAAGTCCTAGCCTCTCAATTATTTTTGGGTTGTCGAGCAAGACGCAGTGGTTGAGTGGGCTCTACTACGCTGATTTCATCAGCTTTTACAGCCCTACTCAACTGTGCGGAGGTGGGACGACGAAATCGAATTCTAACGAATTACCGATTTCTGTCCCACTCTCTTTCTTTTTTCCCTCCAGATTTTTGCTAAAAAATATGATATAATGATGAAAAAATAAGAAAAGAGAAAACCATGACCATTCCAAGTTTTGGTGAAAAAAAACATGATGTGACCTACGTCAATCGCTATGGTGTCTACGCTGTTATTCCCAATAAGGACAAGGATCAGATCATCCTCGTTCAAGCTCCTAATGGAGCCTGGTTCTTGCCTGGCGGGGAAATCGAGGCAGGTGAAGATCACTTGCAAGCTCTGAAACGGGAACTGATCGAAGAATTAGGCTTTACCGCTGTCTTAGGTCAATACTATGGCCAAGCAGATGAGTATTTCTATTCCAGTCATCGTGACACCTACTACTACAATCCTGCCTATATTTATGAAGTGGTAGACTATAAAGAGGCTCAAAAACCACTGGAAGATTTTAACAATCTTGCTTGGTTTCCTGTAGATGAAGCTATTGAAAAACTCAAACGTGGCAGTCACAAATGGGGCATTGAACAGTGGAAAAATACCCACAAAAAATAAAGGAATTCTTTCACAAAAAATAAAAAAGTGCTATAATAAATGAAGATAGAGGTTAGGAGGAACTCATATGAAGCTCATTAATACCACAAATAGTCATGCTACCTTGGTTAAAAATCAACTTGCTAGTACTGACGCCTTGCTTGTCGAGGTTTATTCCGCGGGCAATACTGATGTTATTTTTACACAAGCCCCAACCCACTACGAATTGTTGATCAGCAACAAACACCGAGCTATTCGTGAAACTGAAGTAGAATTAATTCGTGAGTTCTTTTTAAAACGTAAGATTGATCTTCAAAACATTGACCAATCCGCTATTAAAACCCTCTACTCTGATAAACTAATTGAAATTTCCTTTCCAATTACTAAGTAAGGCCAATTTGCCTTACTTTTTTTTTGGTATCTTTTTCCAAAAAAAATCCTTTCACCTCGATTATGAGATGAAAGGATTCTTTATTTCTGAAAGATCATTTTTACGTGAGGGGAAGAAGCCAAGATAAAGGGCTCGCTCACCGTTTGAAAACCTAATTTTTCATACAAGCCGACCACCTGTTCTTGAGCCTCAATTTCAATGGTCCGTCCAGGAAATCTCTGTTCACACAGGTCCAAAATTTGCTCTACCATAGCTTTTCCTAGTCCTTGACCACGGCTACCTTTGGAAACAGCCACTCTGCCAAAATGAATCGTCAGTCCCGTTGCGAATATGCGAGCATAAGCATCCACACGTCCTTCCCTATTTTGATGAAAAAGATGGATAGATCGATAATCAATATCATCGAGATCATTGTAGGTCCTAGTTTGTTCCACGACAAAGGTCTCTAATCGCAGCTGAACGATCTCGTAAAACTCTTTCAGTTCTAGTTCCTTAAATTCTTTCTGGTACCACATAACTTCCTCTTTATTGAAAAGTCGCAAGGAGACTCTCTCCCTGCGATTTTTCACTTCTTATTATTTTGCTTCAAATCCTTCTGCGACTGCGTCCGCAAAGTTCTCTTCGACAATGCTTGCACAGTGATCACAGATGGTTGCGTGGTAGTGGCGTTCTGCAGTTGTTGGATCGATACGACGGCAACGGTCACAAACTTCACCAGCTGCACGTTCAACCGTGAAGGCTACATCTTCAAAGGTCACTGCACCTTCTGGTGCTGGGCCTTCTGCAATGGTCAACTCAGAAACAATCAAGAGTTGAGCGACATTGTTATCAACAGCTCCAAGAAGTGTTTTCACCACTTCATTTGGATAAACTGTCAAGTGAGCTTCTAGTGATTTACCAATCACTTTTTCATTACGTGCTTCTTCCAAGGCTTTTTGAGCTTGACCACGGAAGTCCATGAAGGCTGACCAAGTATCCAAGATTTCTTCTTGGTTGGCAAACGTTTCTGCTTCTGGCAATTCTGATAATTGAACAAAATCCTCTGCTTCAAACTCAAGGTATGACCAGATTTCTTCAGCAGTGTGAGGAAGAATTGGCGTCAAGAGTTTAGTGATTTTCACCAAAATATCATAGAAGACAGTTTGCATTTGACGGCGTTCAAGAGATTTCGCTCCTTCGATGTAGACAACATCTTTGGCAAAATCAAGGTAGAAGGCTGACAGATCAACATTGATAAAGTTAACCAAAGTCTTATAAATCCTCAAGAATTCGAAGTTTGCATAAGCGTCACGAATCGTCTTAACAAGTTGGTTAAAGCGGATGGTCATGTACTTATCAACAGAACGAAGTTCTTCATAAGCGACTGCATCCTCAGCTGGGTTAAAGTCAGATGTGTTAGCAATCAAGAAACGAAGGGTATTACGGATCTTACGGTAAGTCTCAGAGACTTGGCTCAAGATATCCATAGAGATCCGCACGTCGTTGCTTGAGTCTACACTTGTTACCCAGAGACGCAAGATTTCAGCACCAAATTGCTTTTCAACATCGCTTGGAGCAATGGTATTCCCAAGAGATTTAGACATCTTCTCACCTTTACCATCCAAGGCGAAACCTTGGGACAAGATTTGTTTATAAGGCGCTACACCATGGTTCGCCACAGATGTGATGAGTGATGAGTTGAACCAACCACGGTATTGGTCTGAACCTTCTAGGTAAAGATCTGCTGGGTATTTGAGTTCTGGACGGTTAACCACGACCCCATTCCATGATGAACCTGAGTCAAACCAGACATCCATGATATCTGTTTCTTTTTTGAACTCACCATTTGGTGAACCTGGATGGGTAAATCCTTCTGGCAAGAGGTCTTTGGCATCACGTTGCCACCAAACGATTGATCCGTGCTCTTCAAAGAGTTGAGCTACATGTTCGATGGTTTCAGCTGTCATGATTGGTGTGCCATCTTCAGCGTAGAAGATTGGAAGTGGAACTCCCCATGCACGTTGACGAGAGATCACCCAGTCACCACGGTCACGAATCATGTTGTAAAGACGGACTTTCCCCCATTCTGAGTGGAATTTTACTTTTTCAATTTCATCCAAGATTTCTTGGCGGAATTTTGAAACAGAAGCAAACCATTGTGGCACGGCACGCCAGATGATTGGTTTTTTCGTCCGCCAGTCAAATGGGTAGGAGTGAGAGATTTCTTCTTGAGCAAGAAGTAAATCGCCAAGTTTCTCAATAACCGTTGGTACAACCTTGTCGTAGAACTGACCTGCAAAATCAGGACCAGCATTCTCCATCATAATACCGCGTTCGTTAACCGTAACGGCTACTTCGAGGCCATTTGCAATCCCTACATTGTAGTCATCCTCACCAAAACCAGGAGCCGTATGGACAATACCAGTACCTGAATCAAGGGTTACATGCTCACCAAGGATCACCAATTCATCAACTTCCGTATCCCATGGGTGTTCTGTAACGATATGGTTCAATTCTTTCCCTTGGTAAGTAGCAAGGACTTCAACATTCTCCCAACCGAATTTTTCAGAAAGGCTTGGCAAAAGCTCAGACGCTACGACATACTTACGATCAGATCCAGCAGGTTTCACTACGACATAATCAAAGTCTGCACCTACTGTCAATCCACGAGAAGCTGTAACCGTAAATGGAGTTGTTGTCCAAACAACGATGTAGGTATCTGTATCTAGGACACCCTTACCATCTTTAACTTTGTTAGCATAGTAAAGAGAAGTTGATACCAAATCATGGTATTCAATCTCTGCTTCAGCAAGGGCTGATTCAGAAGACCAAGACCAGTAAACTGGTTTAGCTCCGCGGTAGATATAGCCTTTATTAGCCATTTCACCAAAGACGCGGATTTGCGCTGCTTCATAGTCAGGCGTCAAGGTGACATATGGATTTTCCCAGTCCCCAGAAACACCCAAGCGTTTGAAGTCTTCACGTTGTTTATCTACTTGAGAAAGAGCATATTCACGGCAGAGTTTCAAGTACTCAACCAAGTCCATTTCCTTACGTTTCACGCCTTGTTTAGCCAAGACTTGCTCAATTGGCAAACCATGGGTATCCCAACCTGGGATATAAGGGGCATAAAAGCCTGACATAGACTTAGAACGAACAATGATATCTTTTGAAATCTTGTTCATAGCATGTCCTACGTGAATGTTTCCATTGGCATACGGAGGTCCATCATGAAGTGTAAAATGCGGTTTTCCTTCATTCAACTCTTGACGGCGTTGATACAATTTTGCATCTTCCCATTCTTTTTGCCAAACTGGTTCTTTCGTTGGAAGACCAGCCCGCATTGGAAAGGCTGTTTTCCCAAGGTTCAATGTTTCTTTAAGTTTCATTGTGTCTCCTTATTGATTTAAAAAGCTATAAAAAAACACGAGCATCCTAAAAAGGACGATTGCTCGTGGTACCACCTTTGTTCGAGAAGTCGCAAGAGACTTTCTCCTCTCATCCCGTAACGAGGGAAACGTCCGTTCTTACTCAATAATTCAGAACGAATACTGTAAAAGGATCATCCATTAAGAGGGAGTGCAGATCTTCCACCATCATCTGCTCGCTAGACCTATCATTAATGGATCTGTTTTTACAAAAATTATAAAATATTGACAGATTCACGATTTGCATCATCTTCAGGTTGAACAGCTTCTTCAACCGCAACAACCTCCTCATTTTCATGACGAGCGTGCTCTGCTTCTTCTAAAGCGGATTGAACTTTTTCATTCAAACCTTCAAACGCTTGTGTCGCACCCAATTCTAAGTTAGCTGCTTCAATGCGTTTTTGCAATTCTTCGATTTCAGCTGGAGAGAATTGACGAGTCAAATCAATGTTCTCATCTTCTGCATGATGATGGTGAACAGATTCACCCAAAGCTTTCTCAACAATTTCACGGAAAGCTTCATCACTTGTTTGAATATACATAGCTGTTGGGCGAAGAATTTCATCCCATTCAGGCGTATCGATAATGCTCAATTGGCTTTCGATTGTTGATTTCAAACGTTGATGGAAGACGCGTGTCTTGTTCTTCAACTCCTCTGTTTCAACGGCAACCTTCTTGGCGTTATCCGTTGCATGACGAAGGATTTCATTTGCTTTTTGTTTTGCTTCATCTACTAAATGTTGTGCATCTTGTTCAGCTTGACGAACAATATTTTCAGAACGTTCGTTAGCTGCTTGTTTTACACGTTCAGCAGTATCTTGTGCAATCAAAACAGATTGACTCAATGAATCTTTCATTTCATCAAAATAGTTTAAGCGTTCTTCAAGAGCTTGAATTTTTGCTTCTTGATCATGATTTAAACGAACAAGATCTTCATAATCGCGAACAACGATATCTAGAAATTCTTCTACTTCGTTCGCATCATATCCTCTAAATTTAACGCCAAAAGTTTTATCTTTAATTTCTAAAGCAGTAAGAGCCATAACTCCTCCTCATTTTTTACTTAAGAGTACTTCAACAGTTACTTTATATTTTCCACTCTTTGAAATACCATTTTCAGAAACAATTTTAAGACGCCCAAAGCGTCGGACACTGACTAAATCATTCAAACTTACAGCATAGCTAACATTGGAAGTCGTCGCATAATTAACTTTCACCAAGCCAGAGCTAATCAACTGACTGGCTTGTGAGCGCGAAAGCCTGAAGGTCCCAGCAATCACCTTGTCTAACCGGAAACTCGACACGAGAATATCTCGCTGCTGGCTTTCTTCTTCTACAACAATCTGTTCAGATAGAGGAACTTCCCTAAGCTTAACAGGCACACAAGAAATTTTCTGGATGTGATCCATGAAATAGGGAACAAAACGCTGTTCAATAAAAACTTGGATCTTTCCTTCACTCGTTAGAATATCTCCAAAAGACTTGCGCTCCACTCCTAATTGGTGAACAATGGTCCCCAGAACCTGGGAATGGGTCAAGTGATGAAATTTGGAAGCATAGACCATCTCTATTAAGGCCAGATCAAAGTCACTTGGATCCAATTGATAATAATCCGGAGCCACAATGACCTTGGCATACTCCATTTTCTGCTCATCACTGGAAGCAAAGACCTGTAATTGATAGCTTGCCGCAACATTTCGTAAAATAGCGACCTGATGAGGGTTTAAAAAACCCGTCACTTCAACAGAATAGCGTTCAATTACTCTTTCTGACAATTCAATACAACGATCAATAAATTCGTGATCTTCGCGATTGAAATGTTGATAAATCTCTTTCTGTCCCATCGTATTCTAACCAATCAAAAATAGAAACAACCGAGCTAATAGCTGATTCATTAGGTTCAAGACCAAAAGTGCTACAAGAACCGTAAAATCCAAGCTTCCAACCTGCAAGGGTAACTTTCTAAAAAGGCTCAAAAATGGTTCAACTAGGCGGTGAACCATTTGTCCAAGAGTACTCTGAGGTGCCCCAGGGAACCAAGAAAGTAAGGCATAGATGACAAGAATGATGGAATAGATTTGAATGATATTTGAAAGATATTGAAAGATAATCATCTTAGCGATTACGTTTCATATCATAGTCGAATTCTGTCACTTCCACATCATTTGGAAGGCGAATATCTTCCACATTAACGACAACATTAATTGGAGTCAACAAGTACATGGTGCTTGCAACACGGCGAAGATTTCCTGCCAAAACATAACGAGCCCCATCCAAATAATCCAAACAACGACGGGCTTGTACCTCTGTCATATATTGGAAATCAATCAAGATACTCTCATTAGATAGTAATAGATCGACAATTTCAGTCGCTTCCTCGTATTTACGGGGATAGCGTACATCAATGGTAATCTTTTCATCTGTATTTGCACGATTAGCAGCCAATTCACGTTGACGTTCATGCAAGCGAGTGATATTTTCAGATGTATTTTTCGTTGTAGACATAGATTCCTTCACAGCTGCTGTAGATACAGGAGTTGTAACAGGTGCGACAGGAGTCGATTTTGGTTTTGGTTTTACCGGTTCTTTTTGACTAATCTGTGGACGTGGAGAAGTCACTTGAGGAGTTGGCTGTGGCTGTGGAACTGGCTGTGTTTCCGCACCAGCTGCTTTTGCCTCGCTAACTTCTACTTCTTCACCGTCTTCTGTGAAGTAGTCAATAAAGTTGTTAAATTTATCTTTTAATGACATAGTTCTTTCCTATTTAAAAAATGATGTCCCAATTCTAACATAAGTCGCTCCGTTCGCAATGGCTACTTCAAAGTCACGACTCATACCCATACTTAGTTCTGAAAAAGGCATATTTTTTAATTGTTTCTTTTCTAGTTGTTTCTGAAGTTGGTGAGTTTTTGAAAAAATATCCTGCAACTCTTCTTGACTAGCCTCAAAAGGAGCCATCGTCATTAAACCAACAATTTCAATTTTGTCCAGCTGTGCGATTTCCGCTAAAACATCATCCAGTTCATCGGGTGCAAATCCATGCTTACTTTCTTCCCCAGAAATGTTCACTTGGAGGAAACACTTGATCGGGTGTTCTGCTCGCTTTTGAATTTCTTGAGCTAGTTTTACCGAATCCAAGGCATGAAAGTAATCAACGAGATTGATCACGTCTTTTACTTTTCGCCGTTGGAGGCTCCCAATCAAGTGCCAAGTGAGATCATAGTCTTTTAGAGCTTGATACTTTTCTAGGAATTTATCAACACGATTTTCACCGATATGTTGGATACCTGTTTTTACCAGTGCTTCTGTTGTTGCAACATCTACATACTTGGTGACAGCTATCACATTAACTTGATCTTGGCGGTTAGCTTTGTTTCTTGCTGTTTCTACTTGTTGCCGTACAAGATCAGCATTCTCTACCAGATTCATGATTAACGATTCCGGAAGAATGGTGGTGTTTCCAATTCATCATCATCTGAAGATGAATCTACATAACGATCAACTTGATGTGTTGATGTTGGTTCAGTTTGGCGAACGATATTCTCACGGCGAATATCCCAATCACCAAAAGCTGAGCCACGGTTTGGTTCTACCGCTGGACGACTTGGAGTTGTTGGCAATTCAACATCTTGTTTCAAATCAAATTCACGGTCAAATGGTGCCGTTTGTGGGCGTTGTTCACGTGGTCCTGTTTTATAAGGACGTTGTGAGGAAGCAATCCCGCTGACGCGTTCTACCTTGTCTTGACGGACACCGGTTGCAACAACCGTCACGCGGATTTCATCTTTAAGAGATTCATCAATAGATGTACCCAACCAGATGTTCACTCCGTGACCTGCAGCTTGGTTCACAATTTCTGAAGCTTCTTCAGCTTCGATCAATGTCATATCCAAACCACCTGTTACGTTGACGATCACGTCTTCAGCACCGTCAATGGTTGTTTCAAGAAGTGGAGAGTAAATTGCTTTACGAGCTGCTTCGATCACACGTTCTTCACCACTACCAACACCAATACCCATGAGGGCATTCCCTTTGTTTTCCATAACAGTCTTCACGTCTGCAAAGTCAAGGTTGATCAATCCAGGACTTGTGATCAAGTCAGTGATCCCTTGAACACCTTGACGAAGAACGTTGTCAGCTTCACTCAACGCTTCAAGAAGCGGTGTCTTCTTGTCCACAATTTCAAGCAAGTTGTTATTAGAAATAATCAACAATGTATCTACATGTTCGCGAAGTTCATTAATCCCTTCAATAGCGAAGTTCCCACGTTTTGAACCTTCAAACCCGAATGGACGAGTAACAACTGCTACTGTCAAAGCACCAACTGCTTTAGCAATACGAGCGATGACTGGTGCAGCACCTGTACCAGATCCTCCACCCATCCCTGCAGTGATGAAGACCATGTCTGCACCTTGCAAAGCTTCTGTTAACACTTCTTCGCTTTCTTCAGCTGCCTTGCGACCAACTTCAGGTTGACCTCCAGCACCCAATCCACGAGTCAATTTTGGACCCAATTGGATAACTGTTTCAGCTTTTGCACTTGAAAGTGCTTGAACATCTGTATTAGCTGCGATGAATTCTACACCGGCAACGCCTTCGTCAATCATACGATTGATGGCGTTACCGCCACCGCCACCGACACCGATTACTTTAATTACTGCACCTTGTGCCGCTGCTGTGTCAAATGAAAATGTCATAAATACTTACACTCCTTAATCAAACATATTACCGATCAAATTTTTCATTCGGTCTGTGAATGTAGTTTTTGGTTCTTGTTTGCTATCATTACTTGCTGCTGGAATTTCTTGAGCATCCACTGGAGATTCAATCTTCTCAGCATTGTACGCAGGTACTACCGGTTGTGCTGGAGCAGCAGGTTGTGGTTGTACTTGTGGTTGCACAGGTCGATCAAATTGAATCGGTTGTTGACGCAAGACTTCGTCTCCACGAACCGCAGCTTGAGCAATAATATCCACATCTGTCAAATTGCCTGCATATTCAGACAAACTAATCACATGGGCAAAAGCTGGATTGCGAATTCCAATTTGATTTGGAACAAACAATTTCACATTTACACCAAAGACTTCTTGAGCCAATTCTTCAACACCAGGAAGGATTGCGCCTCCACCGATAATCACAACACCACCAGGAAGATCCAACAAATGTCTTCTCTCAAGGTCTTGCTTAATTTGCTCAAAGATGTGTTTGATACGTGCCGAAATGATTTCAGCCAAATACTTCTCAGTCACTTCAACTGGCTCAACTTCACCAATAACTTCTACATGGAATACTTCGTTTCCAGCAGATGGCACATAGGCTTCACCGTAGTTGAACTTCAAACCTTCTGCCAATTTTTGAGAAGTCTTCAAAACTTTAGAAATATCTTTGGTCACGTAATCGCCACCTTCTTGGTAGATATTTGTAAATTGAAGTTCTTGGCTACGAACAGATGCCACTGTGGTTTGGCCACCACCCATATCAATCACTGTTGCTCCGAATTCACGTTCGCCTTCGTTCAAGACTGTTTTGATCATCGCAAGTGGGGAAATGATGATGTTTTCTACTTGTAAGCCTGCACGTTCAACTGTTTTACGCAAATTGTGCAAGATTGTACGAGGTCCTGTATAAAGAAGACCACGCATTTCAAGTCGGATCCCCATCATTCCGCGTGGATCACGGATTCCTTGGAAACCATCTACTGTGAATTCTTCAGGAATGAAGGTGATCACTTCACGATCCGGTGTCATACTTTTTGTGAGTGCAGATTTGACAACATTTTCAACATCTGCATCTGTGATTTCTTTTGAATCACTTGTGACTGGAATCATTCCTTGAGTCGCTTCGATTTGTAGTAAGTTTGCAGGCAACCCAACATTGACTAGATTGATTGAAATCCCTGCTTTTTCTTCAGCTTGGCTGATTGCAGTTTTAATTGCATTTGAAGCAGCTTCGATATCTACTATAATTCCATCTTTGACGCCAGCACTTTTTGCATTGCTGACTCCAATTACATTCATTTCTCCATTGACATGTTCTGCCACCAATACTTTTATTGAACTAGTACCGATATCTAAACCTGTAAAAAAGCCGTCTCTAGCCATTACACCAGTCCTCTCTCTTTATTTGTTTTCACTTTACATCTATTTATAGCCCTTTTAGTTGGAACTATCCAAACTTCATTATATCACAAAGAAGCCTAAAATGGACATTTTTTCTTCAATTATTTGAGATAATTTATGGGCTTTGCTCATTACCAGAAGAATTTTCGCCTTCTGGATTCTGTTCTTGGCTGGCTTCCTCAGAATGTTCTTCTTGCTTTTCTGTACTTTCAGCCTTTTCTTTTTCAGCTTGCTCTTTGGCATCTGCGATGGATTGTTCGCTATAGCTGAAGACTCCAGCCTCCATATCAATGGTGGAATCATCGTCTAATTGCTTACTAATGGCCTTATAATAAGGAAGCTTGCGGGTAATTTGGGAAACAGGGACCAAGATTTTATTATCATTTTTCATGGTAATGGTCACTAGATCCTTCGTAACCTTGCTTGGTGTCAGATCAACCGAAACAATTTTATCCGTAATGGAAGGCGAAATGGATTTCATTTCTTGGACGAATTGTCTGACTAATTCCCTATCTGAGAATTTCAAGCTAATATAGGAGGATGGTAAGTCCGAAGCAGGCGTTACTGTCTCAACTACTTCTCCGTTTTCCAATACTGGATAGTGGTCTTCTCCCGTCACATAATAAGCAACCACTTTGTGTTCCACTACATTAACTTTAAAGGTCACTGGAAATTGATAATGCATGTGCACTTCTTTGATCCATGGACTAGCTGTTTTTATGTTTTGTTCATAGACCGACTTATGAAGGAAGGTCGTCAGAGTATAATCTTCTTCTTTAATACGGCTTTTTTCATACAATTTTTGCTGGTCAACCGCTTTATTCCCTGAAAATTCAATCACTTTCTGTGTAGACAAGGGACTTAAAAAATAGATCGAGAGAAGGGCGACAATCGAGCTGATTCCGATAACCGGAAGGGCACGATAGATATGGCGTTTTGCCACTGTCGGTTCCTTCTTTGTTTTTTTCGTCTTTAAGCGTTCAAAAAACGAAGGCTTTTTCTCTTGCTTCTCTGAAGGATCTAGCTCCTCTACAGCCGGACCGTTCTCTTCTCTTTCTGAACTTTCTCCATCCGCATCTGGATCCTCTTCGACCTCAGATTCATTTTCCTCTTCAGAATCTTCTATTTCTTCTTCAGATTCTTCCTCTGAGATAGAAGCCGATTCATTTTCTGAAAGATCTTCGTCTTCTTGTGCTTCTTTGCTTTCAGTTTCCTCTGTTTCAGCTTCTTCCGCTTTTTCAAGCGCCTTTTTTTCTAAATATTCTTTGTTTCTTTTTTGCCAGGCTGACAATTCTGTAATTTTGTCATCCGTTGGTGTTTTTTTATTGTCGTCCGTCATCTTTTCCCTTACTGATATCTTTTTGAAGCAGGCCATAAAAATCGTCTAGTGAAAGGAGTTCTGTCGATTTTTCCATTGCTTGGTGGTAAACTTGGCTTTGCTTCAACATTTCTTGAATGGTTTCATTAAAGGTTTCGAGGGTCAATTGATCTTCCTGCAATTGCTCTGCATAACCTTTATCCACAAAATATTGGGCATTTTCAATCTGATCGCCACGACTGGCTTCTTTTCCAAGCGGCACAATCAAATGGAGTTTGTTCATAGCCAAGAGTTCAAATAAGGTATTGGCTCCACCCCTAGTCACCACTAAATCAGCCTTCTGGAGCATAGGCAAATACTGATCGGTTACATAATCCACTCGATACAAGCCCCCCTCAGCCTGATTCAATGTTGAATCGCCCGTCAAATTGATGATATTGTAGTGCTGCAAGAGCTCTGCTTGATACTCTGTCACAAATTCATTAAAGACACGCGCACCGGCTGATCCTCCGACAAAGAGAAGGGTCGGCAACTCTTTTCGGAAACCTTTTGTTTTTTCTTCTAAAACTTCTGAAGTCGGCGGAATATGATCTGTGACTTTGGTTACCGCACCGATATGTTCACTCTTTGTCAAACCATGTGCTTGCTCAAAAGTCGTGTACATCTTGGTAGCAAATTTATAAGCAATTTTATTGGCCAATCCCATCGAGAGATCCGACTCATGGATATAGACAGGAACACGAGTGAGACGAGCCGCGATCACTGGTGGCACCGAGACAAATCCCCCTTTTGAGAAGAGAACTTGTGGACGCACACGGAGCAGAATCGCTATGGATTGGAGTGTTCCCCAAGCTACCTTGAAAACATCCATCATATTTTGGAAAGAGAAATAGCGTCGCAATTTCCCTGTTGCAATCGAATGGAATCGTACCTCTAATCCAGACTTTTTGATCTCTTGGTATTCGATTCCTTTTTTGTCCCCAATATAATGAACTTCCCATCCATCTTCGATAAATTTTGGAATCAAGAGGAGATTAAGGGTCACATGTCCCACGGTTCCCCCACCAGTAAACATTATTTTTTTCATTTTATTTCAACCCTTTTACTGTAGCAAGGAATTCATCCCCACGCACTTCAAAATTTGGATACATATCCCAGCTAGCATTGGCAGGACTTAGTAGCACAACATCTCCAGGGCTAGCCAAGTCAAAGGCTTTCTTTGTAGCATCTGCTACATCTGCCGCATCGACATAAGGGACGCCTGCATTATCGGCTGCGCGTTTCACTCGAGGAGCTGATTCCCCTAGAATCACCATTTCCTTTAGGCCAGTAATGTGTGGCACCAATTCATCAAATTCATTGCCACGATCGAGCCCTCCTGCAATCAAGATCACCTTGCTGTTATCAAAACCAGAAAGAGCTTTTTGCGTCGCTAAAATATTAGTCGATTTGCTATCATTATAGAATTTGACACCTTGAATTTCATCCACATATTGAAGACGGTGTTTCACTCCTCCAAAAGCTGACAAGGTTTCTTTAATGACCTCATTCTCCACACCACGGACTTTTGCAACAGCAATCGTTGCCAAGGCATTCTCTATATTGTGACTACCTGGAACACCCAGTTCATCTGCTCGCATAACAACTTCTCCCTTAAACTTGAGAAGTTCATCTTCCAAATAAGCCCCATCCACTTTTTCGACCGTTGAAAATGGAAGGACCCTTGCCTTGGTTTTTGTAGCGAGTTCCTTGGCCAGGTCTTGGTTGAAGTTCAAGACAATGACATCTTTTTCTGTCATATTCTTTTGAAGATTCCATTTGGCAGCTACATAATTTTCAAAAGAACCATGATAGTCGATATGGGTTGGCATGAGGTTGGTAATCACTGCAATCTCTGGATGGAAGGCTTCAATTCCCATCAATTGGAAAGAAGACAATTCCATGACCAGAACATCCTTTTCTGTTGCTGTTTGTGCAACTTGGCTAGCTGGAAAACCGATATTTCCAGACAATAGACCACCTTGACCAGCAGCAGTTAAGACTTCCCCGATCATGGTTGTTGTCGTCGTTTTTCCGTTTGATCCTGTAATCCCAATAATTGGCGCATCCGAAATCAGATAGGCCAATTCTACTTCAGTGAGGACTGGAATACCCTTTTCAAGCGCTTTTTCGACCATTGGGTTAGAATAAGGGATTCCTGGATTTTTGACCATGACTGCAAAGTCTTCATCCAACAATTCCAAAGGGTGACCTCCTGTCACAACTTTAATCCCTTCTTCCAGTAAACTTTGTGCTGCTGGATTTTCTTCAAAAGGTTTACCATCATTGACGGTCACAATCGCTCCTAAGCGATCCAACAAACGGGCAGCTGACTCGCCTGACTTAGCCAAACCTAATACAAGAACCTTTTTATTTTCAAATTGTTTCACAAATTTCATGTTTTCTTCGCTCCATTTTTATCACTCTCTATTTTACCTTTTTTTAGCAAAATTAAAAAGCCCAAAGGGCTTTAAAAATCACGTCAGCGTTTATTTTTTCTGTTTGGTCGTCATTTTGGAAATATCCACCAAAGCCAGGTAGCCAACAAAGGCGAGAAAGGCACCGACAAAAAACTCAGACGGTAGTTGGAATATCTGAAAAATGGCGAGACAAGTCAGTACGATAATGGAGACGATCAAGACCACCATTGTGACACTGTTTAAGGTACCACGAATACTCTTTGGGGTCATAAAAAGGTAAAAAAGGAGAATCAAAATCCCTAAGATAAAATAGACCATTTTGTTTCTCCTTTCTTTTCGTATTATTCAGCAGCTGCTGATTTTTTCTTTTTATTTGCTTTTTCGCGTTCTGCTTTATTCAAGATCTGTTTACGCAAACGGATAGATTCAGGTGTTACTTCCATGTACTCATCGTCGTTCAAGAACTCAAGAGATTCTTCCAAGGTCAAGATACGAGGAGTCTTGATAACCGCTGTTTGGTCCTTGGTAGCTGAACGGACGTTGGTCATTTGTTTTGCTTTCGTAATGTTGACAGTCAAGTCGTTCTCACGAGAGTTTTCCCCAATGATCATTCCTTCGTAAACTTCTGTACCTGGATTGACAAAGATCGTACCACGTTCTTCAATAGACATGATCGAGTATGTCGTTGCTTTTCCGTTATCGATGGAAACAAGAGCACCACGGTGACGTCCACCAATTTCTCCTGGAATCACTGGCAAGTATTGGTCAAAGGTGTGGTTCATGATTCCGTAACCACGTGTCATTGACAAGAACTCTGTTGAGTATCCAATCAACCCACGCGCTGGAACAAGGAAGACCAAACGAGTTTGACCGTTACCAGTTGCGACCATATCCAACATTTCACCTTTACGTTCAGAAAGGCTTTGGATAACAGATCCTTGGTATTCTTCTGGTGTGTCGATTTGTACGCGCTCAAATGGTTCACATTTGACACCATCAATTTCCTTGATGATAACTTCTGGACGAGATACTTGCAATTCGTATCCTTCACGACGCATGGTTTCAATCAAGATAGACAAGTGCAATTCCCCACGTCCTGAAACTGTCCATTTATCAGGTGAGTCCGTCGGGTCAACACGAAGAGAGACGTCTGTTTGCAATTCTGCTTGCAAGCGTTCTTCGACCTTACGAGAGGTCACCCATTTCCCTTCCCGACCTGCAAATGGTGAGTTGTTGACCAAGAAGGTCATTTGAAGGGTTGGCTCATCGATGTGAAGGATTGGAAGTGCTTCTACTGCGTCAGTTGGTGTGATGGTTTCTCCAACGAAGATATCTTCCATACCAGAAATAGCGATCAAGTCACCAGCTTTAGCTTCTTGAATCTCGCGACGTTCCAAACCAAAGAAACCAAAGAGTTTGGTCACACGGAAGTTTTTAGTTGTACCATCCAGTTTAGAAAGGGTAACTTGGTCCCCAACCTTAACTGTACCACGGAAGACACGTCCGATACCGATACGACCAACGAAGTCATTGTAGTCAAGAAGAGACACTTGGAATTGAAGGGGCTCATCTGAGTTATCAACTGGAGCTGGGATGTGATCAATAATGGTATCAAAGATCGGTGCCATAGTTTTTTCTTGATCTGCTGGATCATCTGACAAGGATGATGTTCCGTTGATCGCTGATGCATAAACAACTGGGAAGTCAAGCTGGTCATCATCCGCACCTAGCTCGATGAAGAGTTCCAAGACTTCGTCTACTACTTCTGCTGGACGAGCAGATGGCTTATCGATTTTATTAACTACAACGATCGGCACAAGGTCTTGTTCCAAGGCTTTTTTCAATACGAAACGAGTCTGAGGCATAGTTCCTTCGTAGGCATCTACGACCAATACAACCCCGTCAACCATTTTCATGATCCGTTCCACTTCTCCACCGAAGTCCGCGTGTCCTGGTGTGTCCATGATATTGATCCGAGTTCCGTTATAAGCAACGGCTGTATTTTTAGCAAGAATGGTAATCCCACGTTCTTTTTCAAGATCGTTTGAGTCCATTGCACGTTCTTGCAATTCTTTACGTTCATCCAAGGTGTGCGATTGTTTCAACAATTCGTCTACCAAGGTTGTTTTACCATGGTCAACGTGGGCAATGATCGCAACGTTACGAATATCTTCTCTTAATTTTGTCATGATTTCCTCTATATAATTTTAAATAATATTTCTAACTGAACAATTATACCACAGTCCCGTTTAAAAAACACAGTTCAGCTAGTTGTAAATGTTTTCATCCTCATTTCTTTTCTCCGACTCGATTTCCTTTTCATTTCATGATACACTGATGATAAGAATTTCAGAAAAAGAGGCTCCCATGAGATTAGATCAATTGATGGCAGACCATCATTACGCTCGCAAAGACATCAAACAACTTCTGGCCCGAAGGCAAATCTTGGTCGATCACCTACCAGCTAAAAAACTGTCACAAAACATCGACCCTGGACTCCAAGAGATTCAAATAGGGGAACGGCTCATTCAGGAACCGCGTCACCACTACTACATGCTCCATAAACCAATTGGAGCCGTGACTGCCAAAAGAGATGCCCAGCATCCAACAGTAATCGATCTGGTAGATCCCCAACAAGAATATCCAGATCTTTATCCGCTTGGTCGCCTCGATCGCGATACCAGTGGTCTGCTCCTCATCACAGATAATGGGCCCCTTGGTTTTCAACTTCTACATCCTCAATATCATGTGGATAAAACTTATCAAGTTGAAGTCAATGGACCGCTCTATGCAGCCCACATCGAGCAATTTCAGAATGGGATTTCATTCAAAGATGGCCCCATCTGTAAGCCTGCTTCCTTAACCATTCTAGAAAGTAGCCCTAGCTACAGCAAGGCCCAGGTCCGAATCTCAGAAGGAAAATACCACCAAGTGAAAAAGATGTTCTTAGCCATTGGCGTCAAAGTAATGACCTTAAAACGCTTGTCTTTTGGTCCCTTCACCTTGGATCCTCAGTTAGCCCCTGGCGAAAGCCGGCCTTTGAATGAAGTGGAGCTCACCTGGGTCAAAGATTCCCTTGAAAAAACGAGATAAAAAGAGGCTGGGACAAAAGTCCTAGCCTCTTAATTGTTTTTGGATTGTCGTGCATTGAGTGGGCCCTACTACGCTGATTTCATCAGTTTTTACAACCCTACTCAACTGTGCGGAGGTGGGACGACGAAATCGAATTCTAACGAATGACCGATTTCTGTCCCACTCTCTTTTATTAAGCGTCTTTTTTCACTTTCCCATTCCAAGAATCAAGACCATAAGACAAGACATAAATGTCTGTATAGCCCTGTTTCTTGAGATAGAGAGCCGCATTGGTGACACGCGAACTACGGCTATTCTCATAGAGCAAAATCGGTTTGTCTTTGCGCAAGGCCGCAAGGCTCAACTTCAACTGAGTAGAAGGAATGTTGCGCGCTCCTAAAATATGCTTTGCATGAAACTCAACTGGCTCTCGCAAGTCAATCAACTGCCCTTTACGAATCAACTCTTCAAAAGCAGCATTGTCCACAAATTTAGCAGCTTTACGGATGCGGAAATAATTAAACACCATCCATCCAACTATTCCTAAAACAACCAACCAAAAAATGATATTTCCCATCACTCTACCTCACTCTTTTTCAAAAATTCTAATTCTTGCTTGTGCTCTCTTCTTAAAACGGTATCGGCTTCTAAATAATCGAGCCGCTCCATCAAGCCTGCATCATAAAGACGTTGAAGCTCAATTTTCATCAATTCGATGTCATAGAGGCGCTTCCCCACATAAATGATGATTCCAAAACGTTTTAAAAATTGTTGAACATCATACAGGTTTTTCATGTTCATTATTGTATCAAATTTAGAAAGGCTTTACAAGATTTTCAAGTAAATGATGACATTTTTCGATTTGTTTACGAATAAATAAGTATGATCAACTTTTATTTTTTTACCATCGGTACTTGTTTCGCCTCTTTTTTGGGACTAGTGGTCGATCGCTTCCCAAACCAATCCATTCTCACTCCTCGCAGTCATTGCGATCACTGCCAGCACGTCCTTGGAGTTTGGGATCTCATCCCCATTATCTCGCAACTACTGCATCGTTTTCGCTGTCGCTATTGTCATCAGACCTACCCATTTTGGTACTGCCTTTTTGAGATCTGGAGTGGCCTGATCTTCTTAGCCTGTGCCAATGGTTTTCTTTCTCTGCCTCAACTTCTGACGTTACTCGGATCTGCTGTTTTAGCCATCTATGACCTACGCTTTATGGAATACCCCTTGGCCATCTGGTGTTGTCTCCATGCCTTAGTCCTCTTTTTATCCGCTAGTAATCTCCTCATGCTGGTCTTTTTACTCCTTGCGATCGGTGCCCACTTTTTCTTTATTGGAATGGGGGCGGGAGATTTTCTCTTACTCGCCACCTTCTCACTCAGCTTTTCTTCTACCAAGATCCTCATTCTCATCCAGATCGCATCCATCTTAGGCATTCTCTTCTTTGCCCTCAAAAAAGAAAGAGACCGGATTCCCTTTGTTCCCTGTCTCTTTCTCAGTTATCACGCTTTACTGCTTTATACGATGTTTTTTAGATAATTCTTCTTATTTTGCAGCTTTTGCTTCCAAATAATCGGCAATAGCAGCCACGTCCTTATCCCCACGTCCGGAAACGTTGATGATGATAATCTTGTCTTTATTCAATTGTGGAGCACGTTTGACCGCTTCTGCAATCGCGTGTGAGCTTTCAATGGCTGGAAGGATCCCTTCTGTCTTGCTGAGAAGAAGAAGAGCTTCTACTGCTTCATCATCTGTCGCCGCTACATATTCAACACGACCAGAATCTTTAAAGAAAGCATGCTCTGGACCAACCCCTGGGTAGTCCAAACCAGCAGAAATCGAGTAAACTGGAGCTACTTTTCCATCTTTGCCAAAGACAGCATAGGTCTTCATACCATCGACAACTCCTACAGTCCCTTTGGTCATGGTAGCGGCGTGCTGATCGGTATCCAAGCCATGACCAGCTGCTTCTACCCCAATCAAACCGACTTCCTCTTCTGCGACATATTCAGAAAAGGCACCGATGGCATTGGAGCCACCACCGACACAGGCAATCACATAGTCTGGCAAACGACCTTCTTTTTCCAAAATTTGGCGTTTAGACTCTTCGCTGATCACTTTTTGGAATTCATGCACAATGGTTGGGTAAGGGTGAGGTCCAACAGCAGAACCCAAAACGTAAAAGGCATCGAGGTCTGCCATCCATGCTCCAAACGCAGCATCAACGGCGTCTTTCAAGGTCTTGGTTCCTGTTTCAACCGCATGGACGGTTGCCCCCATCATTTCCATGCGGAAGACATTGAGACGTTGACGCTCCACGTCTTCTGCCCCCATGTAGACATCACAGGCCATACCAAATTTAGCTGCCGCAGCTGCTGTAGCTACACCGTGTTGACCTGCTCCTGTTTCAGCAATCACGCGTGTTTTGCCCATGCGCTTAGCCAAGAGGATTTGCCCCAAAACGTTATTCAATTTATGCGAACCTAGGTGGTTCAAGTCTTCGCGCTTCAAATAAATTTTCGCCCCACCTAAATGATCTGTCAAACTTTCCGCAAAGTAGAGCGGTGTTTCCCGTCCAGAATAATCTTTCAGATAATGTTTGTATTCTGCGATAAATTCTGGGTCATTTTTATACTGTTCAAAGGTTTCCTCTAATTGATTGAGCAAGTTTTGAATGGGTTCTGGTACGAAAGATCCACCAAATTGTCCGAAATAGCCTTTTGTTTCTGTCATGATTGTGTCCTCTTTTCTATATCTTCAATCCTGTTTATGATCTTTTTCTCTCGCTGGCCCTTTGAGCTGCAGTCTCACTGGGTTCCTTTGAGATAAAAAAACCTCACACAGAAAAATCTGTGTGAGGACGATTCGATACCGCGGTGCCACCTCAATTGTAGGAAGCTATTTTTCTCCTACATCTCTGACCTGTCTAACAACAGGGTGCACGATAAGGTGTGCTCACCGAATTTTTATTGTTTCAAATTCATCATCATAAACGCATCAGCCCATTTCAAGATTCACCACTGCTTGTTCGCAATCACCACAAGCTCCCTGGAAGTGAGAAAAATCTCTACTTTTCTGATGTCTTGAAGCTATTATAGCTCCCGCTTCTGACTTTGTCAACAAAAATTTCAAAAAGTGACTGAAATGTTCGGATTTTACATTTCCCCATTTTTGGCTAGCAATCGCGCTTGGAGATACTGAAAGCCTAGATAGGCCAGGTAAGCCCCTAAGGTATTGGTCCACAAATCATCTAGCTCAAAGACACGATTGGCATCAAACAAAAGATCTAAGAGCACTTGGCTAGATTCAATCCATAGACTTAGACCAAAGCCAAAGAGTAAGACCCGTTTGTGACTCCGCAACCAGGGCCATAGCCAGAGAAGTTGAAAGACCAGCGGGCTTAACAAAAAGACATTGGCTACGTTTTGGAGAATCACCTTGATGAGTTGGATGACACTGGTGATCTGGCCAAAATTCATCAACGAATTAAGTGGAACCAGTAGGACGACGATGCGACCAAAATGTTGAATTCCCGGTGTTTCCATACCTGGCTCTGGCTGTTGAGGCAAAAAGCACATCAGGCACAAGAGGATAAAATAGAAGAAGCTGCCACTCTGTAACAGCCTTCTTCCTCTCTTTGTTAGTTCTGTTTGATCCATCAGCCCTTGTTTAAGGTTGCGCATGTTCAACAATCGCTTTCTCCCGATCCCGTTTCATCGTATTGGAACGCAATTGGCCACAGGCAGCATCAATATCTGTACCGTGCTCTTGACGCACCACACAGTTGACACCTTGTTTTTTCAAGGTATCATAGAAGGCCATAACCCGTTCTTTTGGACTCCGGCTATATTGGTCATGCTCACTGACAGGATTATAAGGAATCAAGTTAACATAAGACAATTTCTTAATATTCTTGAGCAATTCTGCCAACTCTAAGGCTTGCTCAACCCCATCATTGACTTCATTCAACATGATGTACTCAAAGGTCACCCGACGGTTCGTGGTTTCGATATAGTATTCAATCGCTGCAAACAATTTTTCAATTGGGAAAGCCCGGTTGATCTTCATGATGCTAGAGCGCAAGTCGTTGTTTGGAGCATGTAGAGACACCGCCAAATTGACCTGCACCCCTTCATTTGCAAAGTCGCGAATTTTATGGGCCAAACCAGAAGTTGATACGGTAATATGACGAGCCCCAATCGCTAGACCTTTATCATCGTTGACGGTCCGGATAAATTTCAAGACGTTGTTATAGTTGTCAAATGGTTCTCCGATCCCCATGACAACGATATGGCTGACCCGTTCATCTTGACCCCGTTCGTCAAAGTATTTTTGGACCAACATGATTTGAGACACGATTTCCCCATTGTTCAAATCGCGTTGTTTTTTGATCAAACCTGAAGCACAGAAGGTACAACCGATATTGCATCCTACCTGAGTCGTTACACAAACAGATAAACCATAGTGCTGACGCATCAAGACGGTTTCAATCAACATGCCATCTGGCAATTCAAAAAGATACTTGACCGTTCCATCTGCTGACTCTTGCACGATCCGTTGCTTGAGTGGGTTGACAACGAATTGATCGTTTAACTTCGCAATTAAGTCCTTAGAAAGGTTGGTCATTTCTTCGAAAGACTGGACACGTTTACGATAGAGCCATTCCCAGATTTGTGCTGCACGGAATTTCTTTTCGCCATTTTCTTCCGCCCAATCAATCATCTCTTGGCGTGTTAAACTATAAATCGATGGTTTCATTCTTTCTTACTCCTCTTTTTGACGAATCACAAAATGACGTTTGTTGTTCGTCTTTGTTGTTTTTTTAGTTTCAGCAGACGGTCTTGTTTTTTTCGAGTTATTCGTTGACTGTCCCTTGTCGCGTTCTCGTTTTTGGAAACGATCTTTTTGTTTGCGATTGCGCGAACGCTTCTTAGGCTCTCTTTCTTCTGATTGAGCTTTTTTGACCGGTGATTTCTTATCAAAGGAAGCACGATGAGGCTCCTTATTTTCAAGGACAAAATAAGCACAACCATAGCTACAATATTCTAACAAATAATCGTCTAAGCGACTTAGTTTATCCATCGTTGCAACATCGCGTTCTTCCTTATAGAAGCCACGCAAGCGCAACTGCTCATTGCTCCAATCACCAACAATGTAATCAAATTTGGTTAAAATCTCAGAAAATCGTTGACCAAAAACGGTCGCATCAAATGCTTCCTTTTCATTTTTTAACAACTCAAAGGAGAGGTTTTCTGAAAGGATCTGGTCTCCTACCTGACGAAACACAGGTCCAGGAAATTTATTGTAATTATATAATTCAGGGTCAATCTCTTTTCGCATAGTGTTCCTTCATCAAAATCTATTTACTGTAACACTTTATTCTATCATAAATTTGATAACTTGCGTCAGATTTGACTAGAAAAGAGTTGAAATTCCTTTGACAGCAAAAAGAGAGTGGGACAGAAATCGGTAATTCGTTAGAATTCGATTTCGTCGTCCCACCTCCGCACAGTTGAGTAGGGCTG
>NZ_JADNLT010000008.1:0-71109 GCF_015556095.1 Streptococcus parasanguinis | reverse complement strand
CAGCCCTACTCAACTGTGCGGAGGTGGGACGACGAAATCGAATTCTAACGAATTACCGATTTCTGTCCCACTCTCTTTTTTATTGTCATTTTTCCCAAAAAGGGGATGTCTGATCAAGCATTAATAATCCAGAGCATCTGAATGACCTTTTCCGTTTCCTACGAAATAACCAGTCTTGGCATTGATACTAAAGAGATAGGTTCCATCTGGTTTGAAGAGGTTGTAATAGCCATTACCGTTAATGATATTGACACGCTCTAAAATGTATTGATTGCCAGTGATATGTCCACGTTTACGAGCAATATTCAATACTTTTTCAAGGATCCCATCACCAAATACCCAAGCTGGGTTATTGACATCATTGATAGCTGCTTGGTTATATGGCACACGACTCAAGTTCCGCTGAAGTGGGACACCATCACTTGGAAGACCGTACCCTGAATAGCCTGGACTTGCCGTTCCTGCACTACCTGTAGCAGCATTGACAGCTGGGGCCGTAGGTGTTGCTGCTTGAGCTGGGGCTGGGGTTGCATTAGAAGTATCTGTACCACCTGTTCCAGTCACTGGTGCCGGTGTCGCAACTTGTTGTGAACGTCCTTGCGCAACCGCTTCATTCAATAAGCTATCTAATTTTTCATTGCCTGTCTTTGTTTCTGCAAAGGTCGCATCACTTTTCGCTTTGGCAGTTGCATCAAGAACTCCATCTTTGATGACTGGAGAACTAAATTGAGAATTCACTTTTTGAATAGCAGAAACTTGCTTTACAAGGTCTTCATATTTTGTTTTAGCCGCATTATAATCACTGCTTCCTTCTAATTTGTCCAGCAGTTTCTTCAGATTTTCCAAGTCTCCGAATTTATCATTTTTAAGAGCACTTTTTGATTCATCTACAAAAAAGGCATCGTAGGCTTTGGTAAACTCTTCCAATTTTTGAGCTTGTGTTTCACTGCTACTTGATTTAGAAGTAGAAGATGACTTGCTAGATGAAGACGACACAACAGTTGTACCACCAGATTTTCCACGACTGTGCATCCAGTTATAGGTCACAAAAATGGCCGAACCGACAATCGCAAGACCTAATGCAGAGTATAGAACCGCTTTGATTCGTTTACCCGCATTGCTTGGTGTTTCCTCAGGAAGTTCCTCAGCTTCTACAATTGGTTCAGTTGGTGTGGGACCAAATTTAATCTTAGCAGGTAATTCAGTTGAGATAGCATCCATTTCAGGCCTTTGTTCCAAGACCGTTTCCGTCACTTCCGGCGCCTCCACTGCTTCAGCTACTTCAGCAACTGTTTCTGTAGCTGCCAACTCTTCAGCTTTAGCCAATTCTTCTTTGGCCAAAATCTTTGTGTCGTATTTTTCAGCTTCAATTTCTGCTCGGTGTTGTTTGATGTATTTGTCTAAGACATTATCACCTTCAGTTACACCTGCTTCGATTTCTTCTGCCTTTCGATTGGCCTGCCCAATCGTCATCTCTTTAGCATCTTCAAAATCTAAAATTGATTCTGTTTCTTGCTCTAATGGCTTTTTATCCTTCTCTGTCATAAAAATCCTTTCTATGCCTTAATCTGCCGTTTTACTCGTTCCCCAAAATATTGGTAGAGATCAACTTTTAGGGTTCCGTTATAAAGTTTTCGTTTTTTATCTGCTTTACCACCGAATTTAGATTCAAAACCTTCATCACTGGTTAAGATAAATTTACTCCAGGTTTTGAGAGGTGCAAATACGTGCCCCATTTCAGTATACAATTTCGTCACACCTTCATCATCAGATAAGCGTTCTCCATATGGAGGGTTGGAGATAATCACCCCGTTGATCTTATCTGAGTGAAGATCTTGGACTCGCATCTGTTTGAAAGTAATATCACTGCTAACGCCCGCTTTCTGTGCATTTTCTTTGGCAATCTCAACCATCCGTGAATCGATATCAGTTCCCATAATATCCAATTCGATCTCGCGATTGATTTTTCTGCTTGCTTCTTGACGGACTTCATGAATCAAGTGATCATCCATCCAGTTCCATTCTTCAAAAGAAAAGGTCCTACGTAAACCAGGTGCCATATTTCTCGCAATCATCGCCGCCTCAATACAAAACGTTCCAGAACCACATGTCGGGTCAATCAAGGGTTTATCTGGATACCAGTTTGACAGCAGAAGAATTGCTGCTGCCATATTTTCCTTAATAGGGGCTCCCCCTTTTTCAGTCCGATAACCACGTTTGAAGAGGCTACTACCAGTGGTGTCAATCAAGACAGTGGCTTGATCTTTAAGGATCGATACTTCAATCTTGAACTCTGCCCCATTTTCCATGAGAGGAACACCTTCTGGCCGGGCATAATGTTTTTGTAACTTTTTAACCACTGCTTTTTTCGAAATGGCCTGAACGCTAGGTTCATTATGAAGTTTTGATTTGACACATTTAGCCTTAGAAATAGGAAAACGTGCTCCTAAAGGCAAATAATTTTCCCAATCCAAAGCAAAGACACCTTGAAAGAGTTCTTCGAAGGTTTTGGCTGGAAAAGTCCCAACCACAATTTTCACTCGATCAGCCGCTCGCAACCAGAGGTTGGTTTCTATGATTGCTCGACGGTCTCCTTGAAATCGAACCCGTCCATTTTCAACCTGGCAATCGTAGCCAAGATCGCGTAGTTCTCGACCAACAACAGCCTCTATACCAGCAGCGGCCGTTGCAATCAATTCAAATTGTTTTTTCATCTTATTCCTATCACTTTAAAAAAGGAGGTTGAGATCTCTCTCCACCTCATCAACCTATATGCAATTTTCTATAAGCCATGTTTTGTTCCAGAAATGACTAGGTACCATTTCCTTTGATAATCATCTGTCTACTGTTTCCAGTCAGAATGCTATGTTCGTTTCCACGCATTCCATGCCCCGACCAAAGTTTGGGTTGCTAGCTTGAGGGGTTTACCGCGTTCCACTTTTTAGGTTTCCCTAAAAACTACGTCACTGTGGCACTTTCAGAGTTACTAGAGCTTATCCTTAGACTTAGCTCCTTCACTCGCCGTAACTTGAATACCAAGTCCCTAGGCTTATGGATTCACCTAGCACAAACACTACAGGCATCACAGCCTGTGCTAGCATGGACTTTCCTCATGAGAATATTCTCTCACGCGATTATCCAAAAATTGCACAATCTATGGGATTAATAATCGCGATCTACGATCTGTTTCCCAAAAACTTCTTTTTCCAAACGATTGAGACGTTTGAGAATATCAAAGTTCGTCGCTGTTGTCACTTGCGGGTATTCTTGCGTAGCAGTGCTAGCAATCGGAGATGTTTGTGGTGTTTCCTGTGCTTTTTGGGCAAGTTCTTCACGAAGGCGTGCGTTTTCTTCACGCAATTCCTTCACCAAAGCAGCATAGGTTTCATAGTCTTTTATGACATCATCCAAAAATTCATTTACTTCATCTTTATTATAACCACGAACTTCTCGTTTGAAATCTTGATCAAAAATATCTTTCGCAGTAAAAATAATACTCGCCATTACTCTCTCCAATCTAGTTCATCATCTCAATTATATAAAAAAATGGTAAGAAAAATCAAGGTATAACACTTAGTTTTCGTAAAAATTTTCAGCAAGTTCATTTAAGTCATCAAAACTTAATTGTTTGACATAAAATGGTTCTTTTTCTACCATCATTTTGTAAAGATATTTTAAATTGGTTTCATTTTCTGGATCATAAAAAACATAAGCTCCATCCGCGTTATCTATCAAAAACTGATTGTATTCTTTTAGTTGACCCGGATTGCTATAGTGTGGATAGGCATATTTCACGAAATCCACCTGTTTGAAGCGTGCTAATAATTCCTGATTGCTTTCATTCCAATTTTCGCCAACATTCTCAAATAGGAAGATCGTCGCCATTTGAAAATCGTAATCTTTTTTTAATGCAAAGGCGACCTCTAGTACCCAAGCCTCAAATCCCAAATTACCAGAAAAGACCAGCCATTTCACTCCTTCTTCAAATAGACGACGAAGATCTCTTTCAATGGCTTTTTTGATAATGGTCAGTCGAGGGTCTTTATTGGAAAAGACTCCCACATCAAAACTCTTATAACCTGCAACAAGTATGGTATTCATTTTTTCCTCATTATTCTAATTTATGATATAATAGAGTGATGTAATTGTACCAATAAGGAGAACTATGGTCAACTATCCACATAAAGTAGCCAAAAAAACCTTGGTCTCTACACAAAGGAAACATCCAGTCGACTTTGCGAATCGTGGGATGACATTTGAAAAAATGATCAATGAAAGCAATCAATACTATCTTTCTCGAGGTCTAGCAGTCATCCATAAAAAACCAACACCGATTCAAATCGTGAAAGTGGATTATCCACGTCGCAGTCGGGCAAAGATTGTTGAAGCCTATTTCAGGCAAGCCTCAACGACGGACTATTCTGGAGTATACAAGGGACGCTATATCGATTTTGAAGCGAAGGAAACACAGCAAAAGCAATCCATGCCGATGAAAAATTTTCATCAACATCAAATCGATCATATGGAGGCAGTTGTTCAGCAAGGCGGTATCTGTTTCGTTCTCTTGCATTTTGCAAAGTTGAGTGAAACCTACTTACTTCCTGCTCCTGCATTAATTCACTATTACAACATCGATCATGGTAGTAAATCCATGCCCCTCTCCTATATTCAGGAGCACGGCTTTCTAGTAGATAAGAATCGTCTTCCAAGCGTTCCTTATCTTGATATTATCGAACAGAAACTTCTAGGCGGTATTTAAATGAATAAACAAACAGTCATTCAATGGTTGAAATATGTTGCCATAGCAGCCATTTCATTTTTCTTACTTTTATTCGTCCTTGGCGGACTGATATTTGGTTATTATGCCATGAAAGCACCAACCTTGTCTGAAAAAGATCTGGTTGCCACAACATCTAGTAAGATTTATGACAATCAAAATAACTTGATTGCGGATTTAGGTGCTGAGAAACGAATCAACGTCTCAACAGACCAAATCCCAACTGATTTGGTTAACGCTATCGTGGCGATTGAGGACCACCGATTCTTCAATCACCGTGGAGTCGATATCATTCGGATTGGTGGCTCCTTCCTTCACAACTTGCGAGGAGGAAGCCAAGGGGGATCAACCTTAACGCAGCAATTGATCAAATTAACCTATTTCTCAACTTCCGCTTCCGATCGTACCCTATCACGAAAGATTCAAGAAGCTTGGTTAGCAACCCAACTAGAAAAGAAAGCAACCAAACAAGAAATCTTGACCTATTACGTTAATAAAGTATTTATGGCGAATGGGAACTATGGAATGCAGACAGCTGCAAAAAGCTATTATGGAAAAGACCTAAAAGATCTATCGCTCCCTCAAGTAGCGCTTCTAGCAGGGATGCCTCAAGCGCCGAACCAATACGATCCTTATTCTCATCCCGAAGCGGCACTTCAACGCCGAAACTTAGTTTTAAAAGAAATGCTCGATATGAAGTCCATTTCCAATAAACAATACGAAGCGGCAGTGAATACACCTGTTACAGATGGTCTTCAAAGTCTTAGCTCTTCAAGCAGTTATCCAGCTTATATGGATAATTACCTAAAAGAAGTGATCGAGCAAGTCGAAGAAGAAACGGGCTACAATTTGTTGACAACCGGAATGGATGTCTATACAAACGTGGATACAGAAGCTCAAAAGAAACTATGGGATATCTACAATACAGATGAATATGTCAATTACCCGGATGATGAAATGCAAGTAGCTTCTACCGTTATTGATGTCAATACTGGTAAAGTCATTGCTCAGCTGGGTTCTCGTCACCAATCCAGCAATGTTTCCTTTGGTACAAACCAAGCGGTTGAAACGAACCGTGACTGGGGTTCATCAATGAAACCAATCACAGATTACGCACCAGCTCTTGAACATGAGGAATATACCTCTACAGCAGCTACTACAACAGATGCGCCATACAACTTCCCTCATTCATCAACGCCTGTCTACAACTGGGACCGTTCATACTATGGTAGCATGTCCATTACCTACGCAATTCAACAATCTCGTAACGTGCCTGCGGTGAAGGCCCTGGAAAAAGTTGGTCTTAAACAAGCTAAGAAATTCCTCAATGGATTAGGGATCGATTACCCAGAAATGGTTTACGCCAACGCTATCTCGAGTAACACTAGCGATTCTAGCAACAAATACGGAGCCAGCAGTGAGAAAATGGCAGCTGCCTATGCTGCTTTTGCCAATGGCGGTACCTATTACAAACCATCCTATGTTAGTCGGGTTGTCTTTAGTGATGGCACAACCAAGGAATTTGAGTCCGAAGGAACTCGTGCAATGAAAGCAACAACTGCCTACATGATGACAGATATGATGAAGACAGTTCTCTTGTCTGGTACCGGTACAAATGCTGCCATTTCGGGAATCTACCAAGCTGGTAAGACTGGTACATCAAACTATGATGATAACGAGGTCAATAAGTTAACAAAAAATATAGGTTATTCAAGTATTGTGACACCAGATGAATTATTCGTAGGATACACACCTGAATATGCTATGGCCGTCTGGACGGGTTATTCCAATCGCTTTACACCAGTATTGGATAATGGAATACAGGTCGCAACGGATGTCTACCGTCAAATGATGCTCTATCTTGCTAATAATAATAACTCTGGTCATACGGATTGGACGCAACCAAGTGGACTGTATCGAAGTGGTTCTTATCTCTACTTAAACAATGGTAAGAACAACTACAATAACTACTACTATGAGCCAAGTTATTCCACTGATCAGTATTCGTATGAAGAACCATCGTCTAGCTCTTCGAACGAAGAAAATCCATCTAAACCATCTGAGCCTTCTTCACAAGAATCTAACAATCATAACGAATAATATAACAGAGAAGTCGGGCTTTTCGCCCGGCTTTTTTTTAACAATGGTTAAAAAACCAGAACGAATAAAATCTGATTTATTTAGTTAGACTTCCCAGCTTTTTTATTTTTGAGTATATAAAAAAAAGAGCCTTTCGGCTCTTATTAGAATGTAGACAAACTATTTTAAAGCAAAATAAGTTAAGTGATTCTGCAAAAAACAAAATTGAGTTCCAATATTTAAATCGATTTAAGAAAATACTGAAACTTTCCGCTGTGAGAAAAGTGCTTGAAACGTTATTGTTTCAGGCACTCGGAATTATTGAGACCTTAGACTCAATAATTAGTCATGGAACTTTAAAGAAGTTCGCTGACGTCCGTACTCACCTAAGGAAAGTTTTTAAGATATTTTGTCTTCAATCTGAAAAGAGCCTTTCGGCTCTTTTCTATATCATTATTTTGCTAAAGCTCCCATTGGATCCCACGGTGCTAGGACAATTGGTTCTGCTTCATAGGCTGCTAATTCGTCTGCTGTTAGGAATTCTTTACGAACCACGATTTGATAGGTATATTCATCCATCCAAGCATCAGAAGCCACAAAGTAACCATCTGTACCGACCTTGTCTCCCCATGAATTTTCAACCTTCCATTTACGAGGCTGACCTGCTTCGTCTAAATCAACCCCTGTCAAGACCATAGCGTGTGTCATGAGGCTTTCTGCATAGTCCAAGCGACCCGCCTTGTCTTGAACCAAATGAATGTCCATGCCTGCTTCAAAATCGTAGACATCTGTTGCCAGGATTCCGGCTTTACGGTTGCTGACTTGGCCTACATCTGAACCAAACCAGACAGTTTCTCCTGCTTTCATTTGAGCAATAGCTAATTCTTTCAATCGATCCATTGGAACATTTAGGTAGCGGACTGGACGGCTACCAACCACATTGCCCAGCATATCTACGGTGTAAGATTTTCCATATGGCTTGTCTGTAGTTGGGGCATTGATAATAGAGACGTAATCGTCTAATTGAAGGTCTACATATTTTTTGTAGAAGCTTTGTGGAGTTAACCCACTTTCGCTATGGAATTGGTTGTCCTTATCACGGTATGAAAAGTCAAATTCACGCGGAGGCAATCCTAAAGACATAGCCAAGAAGTTAAAGATTTCTTGCAACAAGGCTTGTTTCTTGCTCGCAACTGCCTCACTATCTGCGCCTGAGTGAATCAAATCACGCAAGATTTGCGCATCTTGACGCAAGAGTTTATTGAGGTAGGTGTTCAATTCCCGGCTATTGCTTGAAGAAATCGATTCTGGATAAACTGATTTTGGAACCACTCCGTATTTCTCAAAGAGGGATACCACCATATCCCATTGACCGCCATCTTGTTGTGGAGTTTGTAGGAGAAAAGCCACCTTACGGCTGGTCAACTCTTGGTCCGCTGTAGCAATCACTTGCTCCAAAAACCAGTTTGATTTTTCATACTTATCCCAAAAGAAAGTATGTGCTTGAGACAATTCAAAATCCTCCAATTGGAAGCTTGAAATCATCTTGTGACGGAAGGTATTTAAAGCCGCAAACATCCAACAACGTCCAGATGCTTTTTGGTTTGTCACCTTATCCTTGGTCAAATCAAGTGAAAAAACTGGTGTATTTTCTACTGCACTCTTGCGCGTTTCAAGCGATGCATGGATCCCATTGTGGGTAACAGCATTTTCAAGAGCCGCATATTTCACATTTGCTTCATAATTAGCATAGAGCTGGTCTGTAAATTCTTTCGTTAATTCTGACATAGCAATCTCCTTTTTTCGTTATTTACTATTATAATCCTTTGAGCAGAATCTTCAAGTAAAAATCACCCTATAGAGAGGGATTCTGTATAGAATAGATGATTTTATCCCCACAATATCCTTTGCGTTGAATGGCATGAGGGATGGTTTCTACATACTGCATTCCTGCCTTTTCCATGACTTTCCCTGAAGCAGGATTTAAACTGACATAAGTGGCTTTGATTTCTTTAAATCCGACTTTGTTCAATAAGAATTCCAAAACAGCTATGACGGCTTCTGTCATGAATCCCTGCCCCCAGAATTTCTTGCCAAGGATATAACCTAGCTCGCATGATTGACTTTCCTGGTCTTGAGAAACCACACTAATATCTCCAATTACCTGATCCGGTAATGTTTTCAAACAGATCGCCCATTTATAAGTATCTGGTTTACGATACTGTTCGATCCATCTTTTGATCGATTCTCTGGTTCTCTCAGAAGATGCATGGGCATCCCAGGTGACATATTTCAGGGTTTCAGGATCAGAAGCCCAATTTTCAAACATCGCTGGTGCATCCTCCAAAACGAAAGGCCTCATGTATAAACGCTCTGTCTCTATGACAAGACTTCAAAGATGATTCATAGATTGTCTCCCTTCATTTTTTTTTATGCAACTTGAACGTTGCAAGTTGGTTATTTTAATCTAGAAGAAAAGGACGGATGAAACCGCCCTTCTTTTTGATGCTTTTCACAATATTGTCTGGTGAGACTACGAAATCGAACTCTACGAATTACCGATTTCTGTCTAGTATTAATAGAAAAATTCTATTTGTATCCACCTCATCCATGAGCTTTTCAATGATACATTGACGCAGTAGCTGGCTGATTTGAACGGAGCTCTTTGAGCACCTTTCAAATCTAGACAGCCTTGCGGGGGTGAGACTACGAAATCGAACTCTACGAGTTACCGATTTCTTCCTCGTTCTCCTATTTTAAGACTCGGGCTAAAAAGGTCCACTGGACCTTTTTACTCCCAAAAATGATCAAATACTGTGATTGGCAAGTGGCGTTTGTGTTGGCCTTTGTACCACCATTTTTCAATAGTGGCTTGAGCTTCTGGGCTCACTTGTTTGCCTTCTAGGTAATCATCGATTTCATTATAGGTGACACCCAGCGCTACTTCATCTGCTATTCCTGGTTTTTCTTCTTCCAAATCTGCTGTTGGGATTTTCTCATAAAGAGCAGGATCGGCTCCTAAAGCCTTAAGCAATTGTTTTCCTTGGCGTTTATTCAAACGGAAAAGGGGCAAAATATCTGCACCACCATCTCCAAATTTTGTGAAGAAACCAGTAATATTTTCTGCAGCATGATCCGTCCCAATCACCGCTCCGCTACGTGCTCCAGCTAGAGCATACTGAGCAATCATGCGACTGCGAGCCTTAATATTGCCTTTGTTAAAATCAGAAACCTCTGTTCCAGTCGCTTCTACTGCTCGTACCATTTCGTCAGCAGACTCCTTGATATTCACAACCAGGCTAACATCCGGCTGGATAAAGGCCAATGCTTTTTGTGCATCTGCTTCATCTGCCTGTACCCCATAAGGAAGACGAACGGCAATAAATTGATAGGAGGCATCTCCTGTTTCTGCGCGCATTTCTTCCATGGCCAATTGAGCTAATCGTCCAGCAAGAGTTGAATCTTGCCCTCCTGAGATCCCTAATACAAATGTTTTCAAGAAGGGATGTTTTTTTAGATATCTTTTTAAGAAATCAACCGAGCGGCGAATCTCTTCCTGAGGATCAATGCTAGGCTTGACACCCAATTGTTGGATAATCTCTTCTTGCAAACTCATTTTGCTTCTCCTTCTCCATTGGCCTTGTTACGCATTTCCTCGATCAGGTCCATCTTATCCTGCCAAATATCTTTGGCCAAGTCAACTGGGTAATGCTGTGGATTGAGGACGCGCTTGTATTCATCCCATAATTGATCGTAATTTTTACGAGCATATTCTTGAATTTCTGATAATGTTGGCAGTTGATAAACCAATTGACCCTCTTTAAAAATATCCACTAAAAGAGGAATCGCCTCAAAGTTTCGGACTGTTTTATTAATGTAGGTATAAGTTGGATGGAACATTTTAAGTTCTGTCAGATGTGAAACATCTACTCCATCATAAGTGATGTAGTCCCCTTCTGACTTACCTTTTTCACGGCTCGTAATCCGCCAGACTTGCTTTTTACCTGGAGTAGAAACTTTCTCTGCATTATTGGAAAGCTTGATAGTATTGATCATCTCTCCTGCTTCGTTTTCAACAGAGACAATTTTGTATACCGCTCCAAGTGCTGGTTGATCGTAAGCTGTAATTAACTTGGTTCCTACACCCCAAACATCAATTTTTGCTTTTTGCATTTTTAAGTTGAGGATGGTATTTTCATCCAAGTCATTAGAAGCGTAGATTTTAGCATTTGTAAACCCAGCCTCATCTAATTGCTGGCGGACCTTTTTAGAAATATAGGCAATATCTCCTGAGTCAATCCGGACGCCTAGGAAATTGATTTTATCTCCCATTTCACGTGCTACCTGAATAGCTGCTGGTACCCCAATACGAAGGGTATCATAGGTATCGACGAGGAAGACACAATCTTTATGGGTTTCCGCATAAGCCCTAAAGGCCTGGTAGTCATTTCCATAAACCTGTACAAGAGAATGGGCATGAGTTCCTAAAACTGGGATTCCAAAGAGTTTTCCTGCACGAACATTACTAGTCCCATTGGCCCCTCCGATGACTGCCGCACGAGTGCCCCAAATGGCCGCATCCATTTCTTGCGCACGACGGGTTCCAAATTCCATCAAAGGCTCATCTTCAATGACTGAACGAATACGAGCAGCTTTTGTGGCTATCAAGGTTTGAAAGTTGACGATATTCAAAAGGGCTGTTTCCACCAATTGACACTGAGCCAGAGGGCCCTCTACCTGAACAATTGGTTCATTCGCAAAGACTAAGTCTCCTTCTTGAGCCGAGCGTACCGTCAATTCCAACTTGAGATCACGGAGATATTCCAAGAAGGCCCCATGATAACCAAGTGACTCTAAATAGGCAATATCACTCTCAGAAAAACTCAAGTTTTCCAAGTATTTCACAATTCTCTCTAAGCCAGCAAATACTGCGTAGCCGTTTTTAAAAGGCTGTTGACGAAAATAGACTTCAAATACGGCATGTTTATTGTGGATACCTTGATTAAAATAGACCTGCATCATATTGATTTGGTATAAATCAGTATGCAAGGTTAAACTGTCATCTGGATACATATGTATACCTCTTTTTTATAGATTTGTTCTATGAATTCCTACCATAAAATTAGTACCATTATAGCACATTTCAGTCCTATTGAATACTGAAAGGAAAGAATGAAAAAAATCTGAGACAGGAAGCTCAGATTTTTTGGATTAAAAGTTTTCTGTGATATATTTATAAACTTCTTGGCCAGCAATCGCACCGTCTCCGACTGCTGTCGTCACTTGACGCAAATCTTTTTGACGAACATCGCCAACCGCAAAAATACCTGGGACTGTGGTTCTCATATGATCATCCGTGACCACCCAGCCATTTTCATCTAAAATACCAAGTTCTGTCGCAAAATCACTGACAGGATCTAAACCGACATAGATAAAGACACCACCGAAGGCTTGCTCTCTAACCTCTCCTGTCTTCACATCTTTTAAAAGGACAGACGTTACTTTTTGTTCACCCTTAATTTCTTCAACAACCGTATTCCAAGCAAAGTGAATTTTATCATTGGCAAAGGCACGATCTTGAAGAACTTTTTGAGCACGCAATTGATCACGACGATGGGCAATGGTCACTGTTTTTGCAAACTGAGTCAAAAAGACAGCTTCTTCTACCGCAGAATCGCCACCACCAACGACCAAGAGATCTTCGTCTCTAAAGAAAGCTCCATCACAAACAGCACAGTAGGAAACCCCTCTACTATTCAGCTCCTCTTCACCAGGGACATTCAATGAACGGTGGTTAGAACCTGTTGCAATCACCACGGTTTTAGCTTCATATTCCCCATCATCTGTGACAATCTTTTTGGTTGCTCCGTGGTCTTCGATGCGCTCTACCTGACCAAACAAATGTTCCACACCAAGATTCTCCAAAGGCTCAAACATTTTTTCAGCCAAGTCTGGGCCACTAATATTCGCATAGCCAGGATAGTTTTCAATGTCAGACGTATTGTTCATTTGACCGCCTGGAATTCCTCTCTCAATCAATGCGACTTTTAAATTGCTTCGTGCTGCATAAAGGGCAGCAGTCATCCCTGCAGGACCTGCCCCAATAATCACTGTATCAAACATACTCAACCTCTTTCTGTTTTGTTGTAACCATTATAATTCTAACACGGTCTTTTTGCAATTATCGTGCTTGAAAGATAAACAAAATCCCTATGACCGCAAAGGTTAAAATAGGAATCGTCATGATATCAATTAAGAGGATATCATACAAATGGGCTTGTCGTTGCTTGGCTGTTTTATCTTTCTTCTTAAGGGCACGGTAGCCAATCCAAATACAAGAAGCGATCCCAACTAAAATCGTTGTCGTCACTAAACTTTGTAAATATAAGGACAATAATTTATTTAACATCACGACTCCAAATATTTTTACATTTTCAGAAAACAAACCCAGCTAGCATCGCCAGCTGAGTCTTACCTCTCCTCTATTATATCAAACATAGGTCCGTTTGTAACTAGCAAAGAATTCTTTTGTCCGTTCTTCTTTTGGATGTTGCATGATTTCCTCTGGTGTTCCAGATTCAATAATCCGTCCTTTATCCAAAAATAAGACCTTATCTGCTACTTGCGCTACAAAAGACATATCATGGCTGACCAGTACCATGGTTTGTCCTGATTTTGCCGCATTGGCAATGGATTTTTCAACTTCTCCAACCAATTCTGGATCCAAGGCTGAAGTCGGTTCATCCAGCAAAAGAACCTCTGGTTTCATGGCCAAGGCACGTGCCAAAGCCACCCGTTGTTTTTGTCCACCTGAGAGGTGACGAGGATAGTGATTTTCACGATCCGATAAACCTACTTTTGCCAGTTCTTCTCGAGCAATTTTCGTTGCTTCTTGATCGGATAGGCCCTTCACAACAATGAGCCCTTCTTTCACATTTTCAAGGGCTGTTTTTCTACCAAACAAATTAAACTGTTGGAACACCATGGCCAATTTTCTTCTTAAGGTCAAGATTTGATCTTGGGTAATGTGCTCAAAATCAACCTCGAAATCATCAATCTTAATTCTACCACTATCTGGTGCTTCCAAATAGTTTAAACTGCGTAAGAAGGTTGATTTACCAGCTCCCGAAGACCCGATTAGGGCCACGACTTCCCCTTTTTGAATTTCCAAACTTAGATTATTTAAAACCTTTTGACCTGAAAATGTCTTTGATAATTCTGAAATATAAATCATTAGATCCGGACCTCCTGATCTGGTAAATCAATTGCTACGGGAGTCTCAATATCCAGTCGACGTTCAATGTGACGGCCTAGTATTTCAATGAGAATGTTCACAATCCAGTAAACAATCGATACCGTGATAAAGCGTTCAAAGTACTTCAAATCGCTCCCCCCAATAATCCGTGCTTGAGCAAAAATTTCAACCACACTGGCACTAAAGGCGAGCGAGGTCCCCTTGGTCAAGCCAATGAGAGAGTTGATTAAAGTAGGAGTTGCAACGACTGCTGCATTGGGAATAATAATCCGGCGATAAACTTGACGGTTGGTCATCCCAAGACTACGTGCTGCCTCAATTTCACCAGGATCCACTGATAAAATGGCTGCTCGGATGGTCTCACTCGCATAAGCCGCCTCATTAAAGGCAAGAGCCACAATTGCAAATAACTCAGCTGGAATGGCATTAATATTAAAAGCTGTTCCATAAGACTGATTTATCGCTTTTAAAATAAGAGGAATCCCATAATAGGTCAACATCAACTGAACCAACAAAGGAGTCCCCCGTAAAAAACTGACAAAAACAGCTTGAATCGGGTAAAGAATTCGTACACGATTAATTTTGACCAGAGCAAAAATCATGGCAAAAATAATCCCAAAAAATGCGCCTCCTAGGGCTAGTAAAATCGTCACAGGCAATTTTCCTATGACAGACGGAAATGCATCCAATACGGCTCTCAAACTAAACAGCTTGCTATCTGGAACGTGTTTTAAAAAGTCAGCATACCAGTTGGCAGCTAAAAGATTAGTTGTAAACATTTTTGTTACTTCCTTTCTCGAACATAAACATTCTATCACATTCACTATCGGAATTCCAAAAATTGCTACAGAAATAGAAAAATGATAGACTACTCAAATTTAGTCTATCATAATTTTAGACAAGTTCCTAATAGTTTTTCTTTATGGAGTTCATAAAGAAAATCTATGTTTTCTTCTGAACATGTGAAAGAAGGGGTTAGAAAGTTTGGCGTTTGGCCTTTCGTTCCGCCCGACCACGCGCACGGTTTTCAGCTCGCTTAGCTTTTCTCCGCTTTTCATCAACTGCCCATTTGATTTTTTTCTTGTAGCCTGGTTTGATTTTTTTCTTTTTCTTCTTCACCAGACCAATCATTTCGATGTCGAGTTTCTCTTGCTTTTTCTCACGATTGGCCCGTCTATCCCGATCATAAGTATCTTCAATAACCCCATTTTTCAACACTTTCGGAACGAAACGAATGCCCATTTTTTCTAGTTCACGGATATCTGAATCATCACTCGGTTGATAAAGAGTAATAGCGACACCCGGTAGACCATTGCGTCCTGTCCGGCCTACACGGTGAACAAAGAAGGAAAGATCTTGTGGAATAGCATCGTTGATGACATGACTCACCCCTTCGATATCAATTCCACGAGCCGCCAAATCGGTGGCCACAATATACTCAAAATCAAGATTTTTAACCTGATTCATGATCCGTTTCCGTTCACGTGGTGGGATATCTCCGTGAATCTTCGCCACTTTCAATCCCTGAGCCACCAGATAGGCATGAAGGTCATCTGCTCTCGTTTTGGTATTGACGAAAATCATGGCCAAATAAGGTTGCAAGGTCTTGGTCAATTGGTAAATTTGCTCATTTTTATCCCGACCCTTGGTCGAAACCAGCCAATTATCGATGGTATCTGAAATCACCGTCTTGGTTTTAATCTGCTCCATGACTGGGTTTGAGAGATATTTTTTCAAGAAAGGCTGTAATTTCTGCGGAATGGTGGCTGAAAAAACTAAAAATTGCAGTTGTTGCGGAAGCCTTGAAGCAATCTTATCCACGGTTGACAAGAATCCCATGTCCAGCGTCATATCTGCCTCATCTACCACAAAGGTATGGGCCTTATGAATAGCCAAATCTCCAGATGCAACCAGATCATAGATCCGACCTGGAGTTCCAATCACGATATGTGGTTGCTTGACCTGGAGTTTTTCAATCTGACGGCTTTTATCCGTTCCTCCAACATAATTCACAATCCGAATCTCTTTGTCAGAATGACTAGCGATTTGACGAGCAGCTTGGTAAATTTGCGTCGCCAACTCCCGACTAGGAGCCGTGATGACAGCTTCAACTTGTTGGCTGTCTTCATTTAATGTTTGAAAAATCGGCAAGAGGAAAGTATGAGTTTTCCCAGAACCTGTCTTTGACTCTCCCACCAAATCATTTCCAGCTAGGACAATCGGAATTAGTTTTTCCTGTACTTCGGTTGCTTCTCTAAAATTGATTTCTTTCAGTGCCTCTTGAATATAGGGCTTAAAATTAAACTCTGTAAATTTCATTTTCTCAGTTCCTTTCATGATCTCTATTATTATATCAGAAAAGCTGTCTTCTTGCCTCTCTTATGAGTCATTTTTCCTAACCAGCGAAGTCTCTCTGAGTCAGTAAAAAAACGATGGGCAAGCCCACCGTCGTTTTATAGGTAGAGAAGGACTAGAGTCACGACACTTGTTACCAAGGCAATGGTCCACATAAAGGCATCCACTTTCCATTCTGACCAGTTTCGGCCATTGCCAGAAAGGCCACCCAGTTCTAAATGATGGTGGAAAGGAGTCATTCGGAAAATCCGACGTCCTTCTCCATAACGTTTCTTGGTCCATTTGAAATAGGTCACTTGTAGCATCACTGAACCTGTTTCAATGACATAGACCAGACCAATCAAGAGTAGCGTCCACTCAACATGCAAAGCCATTGACAAGGCTGCAAGCATCCCTCCAAGAGCTAGACTACCGACATCGCCCATAAAGATTTTAGCCGGCTTGTGGTTGAAGACAAAGAATCCTAGCAAGGACCCAATCATACTCAAGGTGACAAAGAGAATGTCCCATTTTCCTTGCATATAGGCAATAAAGGAATAGGCACTCAGGCTAATAGCAACGGAGATGCTGGCTAATCCATCAATCCCATCTGTCAAATTGACCGCGTTTGAAAAACCAACCAACCAAAACAAAGCAAAGAGAATGTAGAAATGGCCCAAGTAAAGATCGTAACCAAAGACATTTAAAAGGCTTCCTGCACCGTGGCGTTCAGAAAAAATATAGAAGATGATTCCACCAACAAGTTGAAGGGCCAATTTTTGTTTTGGATTGAGACCTTCATTAATCTTACGAAAAACTTTTAAAAAGTCATCCAAAAATCCAACAATTCCATATAGAATCAAGATAAATAGAATCAGTTGAACAGGGCGCGTGAAATTTCCAGTCAATACGGTAACGACAAAACTAACTAGAACGGCTGTAATGAGAAATACAACTCCACCCATTGTCGGAGTGCCAGCTTTCGCTTTGTGTTGTTTCACATCTTCGTGCATTTGTTGCCCGGAAATATGAGCACGATGGTAAAATCGAATAAAGGCTGGAATAGCAGCCACTGTTAATAGAAACGATACAAGGATCGTAGCAATATACATCTTAGTCTCCTAATGTTAACGTAATCTTTTTAGTTTTATTGAGTGAGGTGTTCATTTTGACACTTTGTTTGGTTACTTTCTTTCCACTACCTTTATAGGTAATCTCAATTCCAGTCCATTCTCCAAAGATGTCCGCATTTTTCTTTGTCCAACCATACATATCCGGAACCGCATCAAAGTCTTCTGTCAATAACAATACTTGCTGATTGGCTTTGACTTTAGAGCCTACATCCACAGACATCTTGCGGATATTTTTCCCGGTTCCTAGGACAATTGGCTGCACCAAATTGCGACGCAATTCCTCTGAATAAGCACCTGGGCTCAGATTTTGTTTCAGATTCAACTCCTTAGAGAGAGTTTCTACTGAAGGGATTTTGTAGGTCGTTTCTTTGGTCACATCATCCAAAGTTGGTGCCTCTGATGTTAGATGCAATTCGTCTTTTAAAGCAACTGCATCTTCCAAAATAGGATTGACCAGCTCTTCCCAGCTGGTGAATGAGAATTTCACTTCTGGTTGTTGGACCGTCACATACATGATGAATTCAGGATCTTCTGCAGGTGTCATGGCTACAACCGAGTAGATATAATCATTTTCTCCTTGCAAGTATCCTTGATCTGTCGCCATTTGGGCAGTCCCTGATTTCACCGCAACGTTTTGACCGGGTACCTGAATGATGGGTCCATCACTGTACAAGGTTCCATACTCTGGATCTGTTCCGACGGTGATCATATAGTTCCGTGTCTGTTGTGCAGCTGATCCTGAAACTGGTTTTCCAACAACTTCTTTTTTTGATTTGCGGGCTGTGTCTGATTTTTTATCGTAAATAGCACTAATAAACTTCGGCTCCAACATTTGTCCATCATTAGCAATGGCACTAAAGGCCCGTAACATTTGAGTTTGACTGACGGAAATCCCTTGACCAAAAGAAGACATGGCTTGACTGACATAGTTATCCCCTGGAAGACCCCCGTAAGCTTCATTTCCCATTCCAAAACGAGTTGGTAGACCGAATTTAAAGCGGGTTAAGTAGTCCATCCAGACAGCATTTCCCATCTTTTGCTCCAAGCGGGTCATCCCCACGTTACTTGAGTAAGCAAAGCCTTGTGCGATATTCATATAGCGACCTTCAGACAGTCCCATATTGACATCCCAGTCACGGATCGTCGCATCTTTTACTTGTAGTTCGTTACTGTAGTATACTTCATTATAGGCTGGGAAGGTTCCATGATCAATCGCCGAAGCTAATAACATGACCTTCATGGTTGAACCTGGTTCATATTGATCTTGATACAGGATGGTATTCCAGGTTTTCAAGTTTTTCAGATCCAGCCCTTGTTTGGTATCCGCATTATAGGAAGGACGTTGCGTTGTCGCAAGGATTTCTCCTGTTTTTGCACTCACAAGAGTCGCACTAACATACTTTCCTTTTACTTTTTCTTGGAAAACATCCATTCGCGTCTCAAGGTAGGTTTGTAATTCTGCTGAAATGGTCGTATAGACATCTTTTCCATCTTCTGTTTTGACAGAAACCTTATCTGAACCAGGAACGATATTGCCGTTTCGGTCTTTATCATAGGTGATAACCCCATTTTGTCCAGCGAGAATACGATCGAGGGATTTCTCCATCCCTGATTGTCCCTTCAGGGTTTTATTCCCCTCTTTATCTTCTTGAAGAGAGGCCTGACCTATAAATTGAGAAGCAAAAACTCCATTTTTATAGCTTCGATTTGGACTGGTTGTAAAGGCAACCCCTTCAATCTTCGCCGCTTCCATGGCCTCACGGATGGCTGTCATATTACTATAAGTTATGCCGTTTCCGTTCGAGCCAAAAGAAACCTGTTTCAATTTCTTTTGCGACAACTGTTGAATGACGTAATCCTCATCCATCCCTAAGTACTGCTTAAAGATTTCTGCTACTTTTTTAAATTGGCTCTCTTCTACATAGAGGATTTTCCCAGTTGCTGATTTGTACTTTTTATCAATAATAGCATAAACGTTATAGGTCGTCGCATCTTCAGCAATTACTGCTCCATTTCGGTCGTAGATCGTTCCACGTTTTGCAGGAACAATGACCGTCTGCTCATGGACTTTTTTGGCTTGATCCGATAAGGTCACACCAAATTTTTTGTCAGTCCCAATGATCATTGCAAAATTAATCAGAAAGAGAAAAAAGAGGAAAATCGCCAGTACACTGAGATTTTTCCCAACTTGTTTTCGATTCTGATCCGGCAAGCGACGTTTCTTTATCGAATACCCGATCAAAAATTTTTTGAATTTATTCATCACTACTTGCACTCACTGTTTTTCGATTTTCTTTTTGCAGCTTCATTCCTTGGGAGCTAGCCAACTGTGATAAGCGGTCATAACGTGTTAATTCATTGACCTCTTGACGAACATCTGCTAATTCCGTCTTCTTGGCTTCTAGTTCCGTATTCAAATCAGTCAATTCACTTTGAACTTGTAAAATCCGTGTCTGCATAAAGACGATACTAATGGCTAAAATAACAGCTGTTAGGACAATCGACCCATAAAAAGCCTTTTCTACTCTAGAGAAACGGCGAAAGCGGTCTTGTAGTACCTGTGTTCTTGTTCTCTCATTTCTTGCTGCCATATCAATTCCTCTTACTTGTGTATTTTTCGAGCAACCCGTAATTTTGCTGAATGAGATCGATTATTTTCCTCAAGCTCTTCTTCACTTGGCAAAATAGGTTTCCGGTTGACTAACTCCATCTTTGGTTTCAAATCATCTGGAATAAAGGGAAGCCCCTTTGGAACCTCAACCGTCGAAGCTTCTTTAAACAATTGTTTGGTCAATCGATCCTCTAACGAATGAAAGGTAATCACAGAAATACGACCATCGAGGGCCAACAAATCCATGGCTTGCTGAATCGATTCATCCGCCGCTCCCAGTTCATCATTGACTTCGATACGAATGGCTTGGAAGATCTGTTTAGCAGGATGACCCTTTTTCTTGAGCTCCTTAGCTGGTTTAGCAGATTTAATAATCTCTGCTAATTCAGTCGTCGTTTCAATCGGTTTAATTGCTCGTGCTTGCTCAATTTTCCGCGCAATTTGCTTGGAAAATTTGTCCTCTCCATATTTGAAAAAAATACGGACTAGATCATGGTAATCGTAGCTATTTACGACCTCATAGGCTGTCAAGGAAGCTTCTTGATTCATCCGCATGTCTAACGGCGCATCTTTCTTGTAAGAAAATCCGCGTTCCCGTTCGTCTAACTGAGGACTAGAGACACCTAGATCATAACAGATTCCATCAATTTCAGTCACACCCAATTCGTTTAGACGTTCCTTCAAATGACGAAAGTTATCCTTAATGAAGGTCACCATGCCTTTCTCGATGAATGGAGCTAAACGAATCTTAGCATTCTCAATCGCATGCTGATCTTGGTCAAAGGCATAAAGATGGCCCGATTCATTTAATTTTGTTAACAAATATTCGCTGTGGCCTGCTCCACCCAATGTGGCGTCTACATAGATCCCATCTGGCTTAACATCCAGCATATCGATCGTTTCATGAAGCAAAACCGTTACATGATGAAATTCTTTACTCATATCTTTACTATTTTACCACAAATGGGACCAAGATGCACTCCTGAAAGAAAATTCACTAACTAACCCTATCGGACCTTTTCAGATTCTATAAAATACCTAGAAAGGCTTGATTTTATTTGTTTCCTCTAGGATTTATGATACAATACTCTTATGAAAATAAGAAAACAGATTCTCATCCCACTTTTATTGGTCGATGCTATCGCTCTCTACTTTTTTCTAACCACTATTGAGGCTTGGATTTTTTGGCTTGCTGCCCTGATCCTAGTCGGCTCACTTTGGTGGCTCAAAAAAGCCATTCAAGGACAAAAAACAGAGATGGAAGAAAAATAATTTCTTCCATCTCTGTTTTTCTTTTGTTCCCTCCAAGTAATTCCTTAAAAGAAGTAACCGAGCTCTGAAATAGTAAAAACTCACCTAAGAGTGAGTTTTTCTATTTATTTATTATGTTTCCAATTGCTGTATATCCCAAAAAGAATGATCCAGATGGTTGCTCCAACCGCTCCAATGTATGTTGATTCTTGCAAGAAGAGACAAACGAATACAAAGAGGAAGAAAACAATGGTCAATGGATTCAACACTTTATAGGCCGGCATGACAAAACCATCTGGCATAAATTCTTTTGATTTACGGTACTTAAGATGGGATAACATGGTCAAAATATAAATAGCAATGTAGACACCAGAAGAAGATGCCGTAATCAAGGCAAAGGCATCTGATACACCTGGCAAGACATTGATAAAGGCTGAAACAGCAACTACAATCGCAGAAAAAATAATCGCGCGACTTGGAATTCCCATACGAGATAAGCTATTCAACTTCAAACGATTCATCACTTTACTGTTTGGCGTTTCTTTTGCAATCTGGTACAAGTGACGCCCTGTTGAATAGAGGGTGGAATTCAAGGAAGATGCAGCAGCTGTCAGTACAACAAAATTAATCAATCCTGCTGCCCACTTGATTCCTACCATCTGAAAGACCGTTACAAACGGTGATTTATTGACGGGAAGCTGTTGCCAAGGGAAAATAGCCATGATCGCCAACAAAGCCCCTACATAAAAGATTACAATCCGAATCGGAATTTCTTTAATGGCTTTCGGTAAGACCTGACGGGGATTGGCTGTCTCTGATGTGGTAATTCCAACAAACTCAATCGCTTGATAAGCAAAGAAGACCATTTGAAAGGCCATCACAAACTTGACCCAACCATTTGGAAACATTTGAAAACCATTGGTAATATTGCTTAAGCTAGCATGTCCAGCTGGTGTTTCAAAATTCGTCGTCACCATAAAGATCCCTGTAGCGATCAGGGCTAAAATCGTGACGATCTTGATCATTCCAAACCAGAATTCAACCTCTCCAAAAACTTTCACAGCGATCAAGTTTACACAACTTAAAAGCGCTAAAAAGATAATTTGAATCTGCCAGGCTGGCCAATTTGGAAACCAAAGCTGAACATAGTTGGAAACGGCTGTAATTTCTGCCATCCCAAGAAATACCAAGGAAACCCAATAGGACCATCCTGAAAAATAGCCCCAACCCTTTCCTAAGTACTTGGTAATAAAGTTGATAAAGGTATGTTGATCTGGATCCATATAGAGCATCTCGCCAATCGCCCTCATCATGAAGTACATGAAAGCTCCAGTCAGCATATAGACTAAAATAATAGACGGACCTGTCAAAGAAAGGGAACGACCAGCTCCAAGAAAGAGCCCTGTTCCGATGGTTCCTGCAATAGCAATCAACTGAACATGGCGATTTTGCAGACCACGAACCATCCCATTTTCAGTTTCTTGACTAGGATGATGTTTTTTTGACATATGATTACTCCAATTCTTTTTTCTGTACTTTTTCAGAAAAGTATACTTCCAATTTTCACTCAATCTACTATACCACGTTTTAAAAAATTGGTCAATCTAGTCCAGAATGTTCTGAATTTTGAAGATACAAAAGAGTGCTGGAGTTTCTTCCAGCACTCTTTTGATTATGAATTGGGGTCATCGAGACTACGGCCATGCAAACCTTTTTCCCGTTGCACTTGGCGTAGTTTCTCAGGTGTCACATCATTTCCTTCTTCATCCACAATTTTGATTCCTTCGATGTGGTGACGAACGGAACGACGATAACCCTCAATGTATTCTTCACGAAGTTTTGCTTGTTCCACTGCTTCTTCTGGCGTCAAACCTTCTGTTTTTTTCTTTTTAGCAAGCTCATTGATCCGAGCAATTTTTTCAGGTGTCATAATAAGACCTACTTTCTACCTGCCATCAGGTACTTATTTTGTGTTCAATTGGTTAAAGGCTGCAACAGCATTGGCTTTAGACACTAGACCTGCAAGAAGGGCCAAACGGTTGTTTTTTACAGCCTCATCTTCTGCCATAACCATGGTATTGTCAAAGAAGGCATCGATGACTGGACTTAGAGCAAAGAGCTGTGCCAATTTATCACTAGCTGAACCAGTCAGTTCTAATTCTTCAATCGCCTTAGCAAGGGCCTTTTCTTGATCATTTTCAAAGAGACTAGCATCGACTGCTACTGAAGTATCTGCTTTTTCTGCCAAGTTAAAGGCACGTGAGAGTGATTCAACAGCTGCCTTGTAGCCATCAGTCTTAGCAGCTTCTGAGAGAGCATCTGCTGCTTCCAGCATATCCGCAACCACGAAGTTTGAACCAGCAAGTACAGCTTCCTTGATGTCTTTAGATGTGCGTCCCATCATCTTGTCTACACGCGCCTTGATGAAGTTGAGCACTTCTGCTTGATTGTCATAAGAAAGACTATCAAATGAAAGAGCGTAAAGGCTGTCAATCAACTCATCCATAGGAATATTCCATCCAAAGGCATCCAAGATACGAACAATTCCTTGTGTTGCACGACGAAGTGCATACGGGTCGTTGGAACCAGACGGAATCAAACCAACAGAGAAGAAAGAAAGGAGGGTATCTAATTTATCTGCAAGCGCAAGGATAGCACCAACCTTAGTCTCTGGAAGGGCTCCATCTGCTGAATCAGGAAGGTAGTGCTCACGGATAGCTGTCGCTACTGCAGGATCCTCACCAGCAAGGAGGGCGTATTTTTCACCCATGATTCCTTGCAATTCATCGAACTCTCCGACCATACCCATCAAGAGGTCAAATTTGTAGATTTCAGCTGCACGAGCTACGGCTGCCCTTTCTTCAGCAGTCAAACCAGCTTGTTCAGCTAATGATGCTGCAATGACACCGGCACGAGCCATGTGTTCTGAAAGAGAACCAATTTTTTCATGGAAGGTCACGTTCGCCAATTTAGCAACGAGATCTTCAATCTTAAGTTTTTGGTCTTCACGCCAGAAGAATTCACCATCTTCAAGACGTGCCACCAAGACTTTTTCATTTCCTCGGATAACATTTTCCAAGTGCTCAGCGTTCCCATTACGAACTGAGATGAAGTTTGGTTTCAGCTTACCATCAAGGTCACGTACAACAAAGTAACGTTGGTGCGTTTCCATTGAGGTCACCAAAACTTCTTCTGGAACATCCAAATATTTAGTGTCAAAACTTCCCATAAAGGCAGTTGGGTATTCGACCAAGTTCAAGACTTCATTCAAAAGTCCTTCTTCGATTTGGACTTGAACACCTTGTTCTGCTTCGATGGCTTTGATTTGCTCACGAATCATATTTTCACGTTCTTTGCTATCCGCAATCACGTAAACGGTACGAAGGTCTTCTTCATAAGAATCCGCATTAGTAATTTCCACTTCATGTCCAAGGAAACGGTGTCCACGGCTCACACGACCTGAGTGGATATCCAAGAAATCAAGGTCGAGCGCTTCGTCGCCCAAAAGAACTGTCAAGGTGTGAACTGGGCGAATGTATTCAAATGTGTTGTTAGCCCAGTGCATGCTGACAGGGAAGGTCAATGAAGCAAGCACTTCTGGAACGCCAGCCAAGACTTCTTTAGCTGGTTTTCCAGCTTCGTGCTTCGTAACATAAACGTACTCTTCACCTTTGACTTCACGAAATTCGATATCGTCAACCGTCAAGCCTTTTCCACGGACGAATCCTTGAGCCGCTTTTGAGAAGTTTCCATCTGCATCCAAGGCGATTTTCTTAGAAGGTCCTTTAAAATCTTCAGTCAAATCCGATTGTTGGTCAGCTAAACCAATCACACGGACTGCCAAACGACGTGGTGTTGAGAAGGTTTGAATGCTTTCGTATGAAAGACGGTTGTCATCCAAGAAGGCTGCCATTTTCTCACCCAGTTGTTTTTCACTTGGTGTGACAACGTAGGCTGGCAACTCTTCAAGTCCAAGTTCTACTAATAAGTTTTTTGTCATGTTTTTTCTCCGAAAAATATCTTTTTTTCCAGTTTGCCTTATGTGATTGGCACGCAGCAACCGACTTCGTCGTTTCATTGCTAAAATTGGAGCCTAAGGTCTCCAATTTTGCCTGGTATCGTTAGTTTCTCTAACGATACCTTTATCACTGCGGCAACTGGTTCTGTAGGATTGCTCTATCAGCCAATCCCATCTAATACGCTCTCTTTATTCTTCCTCTTCTGCTAGGAGTTTGGCGCGTGTTGCTTCGTCAAGAAGTGGGTAACCAAGTTTCTTGCGTTCTGCGACGAAGGTTTTGGCTACGACACGGGCCAAGTTACGGATGCGGGCAATGTAGCCGGCACGTTCTGTAACGGATACTGCTCCACGCGCGTCAAGCAAGTTGAAGGTGTGTGAACATTTCAAAACGTAGTCATAGGCTGGGTGAACAAGGCCTAATTCCAAAGCACGCCCTGCTTCTTTTTCAAATTTTTCGAAGTTTTCAAGAAGCATATCTTGGTCAGAAACTTCAAAGCTGTATTTTGAGTGTTCATATTCTGGTTGAAGGAAGATTTCTCCGTATTTAACGCCTGGAGCCCACTCAATATCGTAAACAGAATCAACTTCTTGGATGTAAGAAGCCAAACGTTCCAATCCGTAAGTGACCTCAGAAGTTACTGGGCCAGTTGCCAATCCACCAACTTGTTGGAAGTAGGTGAACTGAGTGATTTCCATACCATCAAGCCAAACTTCCCAACCAAGACCAGCTGAACCAGTTGATGGGTTTTCCCAGTTATCTTCAACGAAACGAATATCGTGTTCCAAAGGATTGATCCCCAATTTTTCCAATGATTCAAGGTAGAGCTCTTGGATGTTTGATGGTGATGGTTTCATCACCACTTGGAATTGGTGGTGTTGGTAAAGACGGTTTGGGTTTTCCCCGTAACGTCCATCCGCTGGACGACGTGATGGTTCTACATAAGCCGCATTCCATGGCTCAGGACCAATGGCACGAAGGAAGGTATATGGACTCATGGTTCCCGCACCTTTTTCATTATCATAAGCCTGCATGAGCATACAACCCTGGTCATTCCAGTATTGTTGCAAAGTCAAAATAATTTCTTGGAAGGTTAGTTTTTTTGACATCTTCTTCTCCTTTTTATAAATTCTTGCGACATGAGTCTGCCTCGTCGATTTTACGAAGCAAGACGAGTTAGTACTGCGTCTAGCTCAGGCACCAGGGTGCCTGAGCTTGGGGCAGTCCGACTGTAAGGAGGTATCTGCCACTAACGCAGTGAAAGGTTAGTTTTTTTGACATTGAATACTCCTTATTCATAAAGTTTCTTGTGACTTAGGATACAAAAAGAACCGTGTCTCTGCTCCTAAGTCCTTTGACCTAGGGGCGTCAGAAACGCGGTTCCACCCTAATTTATTACTTCATTTTATTTTACTTTACTCAGCTTTTTACTGAGAGAAAGCGCCACTTGCTTACTTTGCTCTACTTGGCTCTCACTATCCCAAGCTCGCTAGAAAAACGCCGTAAGCCCTTCTTTCTTGACTAGTATTATAGCAGATTTTTAGTGACTTGTAAATTAAAATCCGCATGAAACAATCGTTTCATACGGATTTTAGGCTAACAAACAAGGTTGTTTTTCTTATGGACGTCTCGCAGCTTTTGGTTTTTTACCATGAAGTTTTTTCTTGGCATTCTTCAAGGCTGTCAAAGCATCTTTCACATCTTGTTGGCTTGCTCCTGGATTTGAAAGGATGGTTTGTGCATCCTTGAAGGCTGCTAGGTAAGCTTCTTTTTCTTCATTTCCAGCATAGATGAATTTAGCATTCTTTTCTTGGAACTTCAATTCTTCCTTGATGTATTTTTCAAGGCTTGAAAAATCAGTTGCTTTCCCATTTAATTTTCCTTCCGCACGGCTAAGCTCAGCAAGTGCTTGATTGATTTGTTCTTGTTTCACAGTTGGATCAACTGCAAGCAAGGCCACTGTTTGGAAAGCGCGATCGTAGTCTCGACGTACTTTTTCTTTGGCATTAGCATAACGACCCGTTTTAGTCGTAGCATCATAAGCTTGCATGGCTTCTTTCAAAGCCGCAACGTTTGAATCTTTCCCATCCAAAGCTTGGCTAGCAGCTTCAAGACTAGCTACTGCTTGGTTGACTTGCTCTTGACTGGCCTTATTGATCAAGGCTGCTTGGGCAGCTTGCAAGGCTTGATCATAGGCTTCCTTCTTATCCACACTGGCATTGAAGTATTGCGCTGTCTTTGTAACATCTGCTTGGTTGTTCAAAGCAGCTAAGAGATCCACTTTTGAGATCACTCCAATACGATAATTGTTGTTACGCCCTGCGACAACTGAGATCACTGGTGCTTCCTCAGCTAGTTCATAGCCTGTAGGAAGAGTTGCAACCAAGGTATATTGACCAGTCGCTACAGATTTACCAAAGCCATTTTTACCATATTTTTCAGCAGGCAAGACAAAGTTTTCACCATCTGCCCCTTTTAATACGATCGTAGCTGCTTTTGAAATCGGTTGATCAAAGCTGATGCTAACTGGTGCATATTCTAAAGTATTGGCAAGAAAAGCGATCGTTTGGAAACTATTATCTTCTGTCAAATCAAATTCTTGCGTCAAGCTGCTGACAAATTTCACTTCTGTACGATCATAAGTAAAGATTTCTGCAGTGTAATGACCAAAGTTCAAGAAGTTAATATCTTTTGTCTTGTCAACTGATACATATTGACCATTGCTATCTTTGATTCGGTAAACATACATAGTATCCAAAGCTTTGTTCGTTTTAGCGTCACGAACTGCGATTTGAACCCGACCACTATTTTGATCCCGAACTAAATCAGCTAGTGAAACATAATCTACGTTCCCCGCAAAGTCTTCTACATAGTAGTAGATATTCTTCTTATCGATGTTTTCAGGAAGATCGAAGCTACCATCTGTATTGGCCTTGATCACATGGTAATTTTCAAGCGCACGAGTACCATTCTTATCTTCACTGGTTTGGACCATCGTTCCTTGTTCATCAAATGGTGTGACATAAACTAGTTTTTCTGTCAAAATACCGCCTTCACCAACATCTTTGGCTTTACGTGCAACAAACTGTTGTGCTCCGTCTTTAAAGCGAATATAGCCAGATGTAATCACTGGTTTTTGAGTATCAACCCGAACCTTGAAGGTCGTTGATTGCTCCTCAGCTCCAGGAACCATTGGGGTATAATGGATGACATAATCATATAGACCATCTGCTACTGCATTCCCATTCGCATCAATACCATTCCAAGCAGTATTATCTAATGTGTAGCTGCGTGGATTCTTTTGGTCACCGTTGAAGAAGTTCTTACGATGGTCAGATGGAGTTCCTTCCCACAATGGATTTTTATGTTCCGTATCACTTGCTGCATAAACAGTTGCACGAAGGTTTTCAATGTTTCTAAGGGCAACTGTCTTGTATTCGACGAAATCTTTATTTCCATCTTCATTTGGTGAAATGGCAATGCGAACATTTCCGTTTTCATCTAGTTGAAGGGTGTGAGTTCCTTCTGCATTTTCGTCAATACCAAGGACTGTAATCCGACGACCGTCTCGTTTTCCTTGAGTGAGAAGGAAGTCATTTTGCTGGGTGACGAGTGCAGAAACATTCGCACTAGAAGAGATATTCAAATCTTTTGGAATATGGTAGTAGAATCCATCTTTTCCTTCACGAACCAAATCATAGACTGGCTTTTCAACAGCGGGAAGATTTTGGAATTCTCCCTTGAATCCCATAAATGGCAAGCTGACCACATCTCCATCATCAGCCGGATCAACAAAGCGAACAAATCCTTCAAGGAAATAGCCGTTTGGCATTTCTTTGCTCAATTCTTCTGTGAATTTACTTGTATCGACTTTCACCGTAACCGTTTCAGAGCTATGAGCTTTCACAGTTACTTCAGGCCAAGCTGTTTCAGTCAATTTACGTGGACGGAGGGTAAATTTACCATCCTTCACTTCATCTGTGTCAGTATTCACCAACATTTTCAAGGTACGATCGGTATCTGAAATATTGTGAACCGTAACATCAAAGGTAAAGCTATCTCCAACATTACCAAGAGTGACGCTTGGATAGTTGTTTTCACCGGTCACATACAAGTCTGTTGAAACGGCAGCTGCTGTGTCAACAACCCCTGCTCCCTGTTGACGAGGAGAAGTATAAGCACCCGTTTCTTTATTAACGTGTGGTTTAGCCGTAGACATGATCAAGGCTTTCACTGTTTCAGAAACTTGTTCTGGAGTTAATTCTGGATGGTTCTTCACAAGGTATTCTTTAACCAAGGCTGCAACACCTGCTACGTGAGGTGAGGCCATACTAGTACCACTCATATCCCCATAGGTATTGTCATTTAAAGAAGAGAAGATGTTCCCACCAGGTGCAGTGACATCTGGTTTCAACTGACCATCTGTTGTTACACCCCAGCTTGAGAAATCAGACAATTGGTCTGCTTCTGGAGATGGACGGTTGGCCATGGTATTGTTAAAGACAACTTTGTAAGATCCAGCTTTAAGAGCTTCCCCATAGCGTTTTGAAATAAAGACAGATGGAATTTTCTTAGCATCCCCATCAATTGACATTCCAAGGTTTGATCCTTCCACATTATTGTAGACCAAAGCCCCTACTGCACCATGATGGAGGGCATTAGCAATTTTTTCTGTGAATGGAATTTCTCCACGTTGAATAAGCGCTAATTTACCAGTAAGATCTAGATCTTTGAAATCATCTTCTTTCCCAAGACCAACAGATACATACTCATATTCTTTGCCTTTTTCAAAATCAGCATCTGCAGCAGATTTACTGTAATCAAATTTTCCGTTATCCGCTTCTGCATTGCCTTCCAAACCTTTGACTTCAAAAACTTCTGTTGTAATGATGTTGTTATTGATAGAAGCAACAGAGATAGAGTCCTCTACCGTTGATGGATTTCCAACCAAACCGTAATCTGGATTTTCTGCAGCTGGTCTTGAATAACCATTCCCAAAAGTATTGCTATTTCCTGCAGAAATTAAGACAGATACGCCTTTAGCGCGCGCTCGTTTAATGGCATCTACAATATCTGAATCCGCATTGACCGTAGAACCAGTCGTAGAGCCAAGACTCATGTTGATAGTATCTGCACCAAGAGCTACAGCATCATCAATTGCTTTTACATAAAGAGCAGATCCTGTTGTTTTTTGACGATCTGAAAAGACACGCATAAACATAACTTGCGCTTCTGGTGCTACACCATAGATCTTTTCACCGTTTCCTGCTTCTTTATCAGGATTCCCTGTTGCAATCCCTGTAACGTGCATCCCGTGAGAATCTCTTTCGGCCTCTTTGATATTGTCGGTACCATCAAAGTAGTCATAAGCGTAGACAACCTTGTCGTTGTACCATTTACCATAATCAATTCCTGCCGCTTTCTTAGCAGCTTCGATTTCTCCTTGGTTTTTAAACTTAGCTTTTGAAGGATCGGTAATCCGAAGAACCTCGTGGTTCACATCCAAACCAGAGTCGATGACGGCGACAACCATCCCTTCCCCTTTATAACCTTGCTTCCAGGTTTGGGGAACAGTAATAATTTCGTCACTTTCGATGCTTTGAGGTTTTTCAGCTGCCTCATGGCGATTCGTTGTTTCTGAACTTGTCGCAGTAGCCACTGCTGTTGCTTTTTCTACAGGTTTTTCCGCTACTTCCGGTTTTGTTTCTGGAACAGTAGCTGCCTCTTTCGGAGCTTCTGTTTTTTCAACAAGAGCTGCTTCTGTTGCATTCGTTGTCTTTGCAGCAACTGTTGCTTCTTTTGCAACTTCTACTTTCTCACTAGCAACTGCTGTACTTGCTTCTGTTGCTTGTGAATGCTCTTCTTCAGCAGGTGCCTGTTGAGTAGTGGCTACAAGCTGTGTTCCAGCACTCGTTTGGCTGGCCGCTTGTTCTTCAGCACTCGCTTGTGCAGATCCAAATACCAAAACAGCCCCTAATAAAACTGAGGCTACACCAAATTTGTATTTTCTTAATGAAAAACGTTCTTGTCTATTCATAGAAACTCCCCTTTTATTTTAATAGCAACTATTATAACGCAAAATTATCTGAAAATTCATTCAAAAAACAAATTGTAACACAAATGTAACATTCACGAATGTTACTAACTATTAATTTATTTTCGTTCGGAAAAATGTAAATTAGTATGGGAAGGTATTATAGAACATCTGTTTTTATTAGAGTTTTAAAATTATTTAATCATTGAAAGGATTTTAAAAACCGAGAACGAAACTGTCCTCGGTTTTCATTAATGAATAGATATTCTTTCTTAAAAATCTTTGGTGTCTGGATCTGGTGCACCTGCTTCAACCGGAAGATGGCGAAGGAGTTCCATATCATCTGCCGTCAATTCAAAATCAAAGCAATTTAAATTACTCGCAATCCGCTCAGGTGTAACCGATTTTGGCAGTGGAAGGAAACCTTCTTGCAAACTCCAAGCCAAGGCTAGTTGAGCGACCGTCTTTCCATATTTAGTAGCCATTTCTTTTACTTGTTCATTTTGGAACAATTCTCCTTGGCCAAAAGGTCCCCAAGCCTCTAGTAAAATGCCATGCTTACGACTCGCTGCAATGGCTTCGCTTTGGTAAACCCCAGGTGCTAGACGAATTTGGTTCACAGACGGAATGACCCGAGCTGTTTCAAGGAGGGCCTCCAAATGATGAGGCAGAAAATTGCTAATACCAATAGCTCGAACCTTGCCAGCAGCTAGCATATCTTCCATTGCCCGCCAAACCTCAGCATTTCGTTGTTTCCAAGCATCATTTTCTCGAAGAGGTTTTGGATTTGGCCAATGAATCAAATAAAGATCTACATAGTCCAAGCCTAGTTTCTCAAGAGACTCTTCCAAAGCAGCTTGAGCGTCTTCATAGGTGTGATGAGTATTCCAAAGTTTGGTGGTAATAAACAGGTCTTCGCGCGCAAGACCACTGTCTTTAATGGCCCGACCCACACTCTCTTCATTCTGATAAATCGCAGCTGTATCGATATGGCGGTAACCTGCTTTTAAAGCAGCTAAGACAGCTTGATAGGCTTCTTCTCCATCCGCTGCTTTCCACGTCCCAAATCCCAATACAGGAATCTCCACCCCATTATTTAAACGATAATGATTCATTTTTTCTTTCCTTTCTTCGATTTCGGTTTCTTAGGCCCTCGAAGCTTGAGCTCTGGCTTAAAAATATTTTTCTTGGTTGGCTCTATCTTCTTGCTATAAAAACTATAGAGTAAAAATGACCCACCAACGATCACAATAAAGATATTTTTTCTTACAATCCCATAGAGCAAGAAAAAAATTCCCATCAATAAAAAACGTATATCAATTGCCTTCATAAGCTACCTCACATTTCAATTCCCATTATAGCATGAAAAGACAGCATTCACAAAATTGCACTACCATTGGTAAACAAAAACCTCTCTAGGTATGACCTAGAGAGGAAGTATTCTATCTTCGATTCTTGAATCTAATTCGTCGCCTGGTAACGTTTGACCCCATCGAGATAGGTCGCAACCAGATCCAAATTTTGATCAAGCACGATGAAGTCCGCATCATATCCTTCACGGATTTGACCACAAACATCATCAATATGAACTGATTTTGCCGGATTGAGGCTGGCCATCATCACTGCTTCGTGAGGGTTAGCAATCCCCCACTCTACAACATTTTTTAATCCATCTTTCAATTTCAAGATTGAGCCAGCTAGATTACCAGTTGATTTCAAGCGAGCAGTCCCTTCAGCGACCACAACTGGGAATTCCCCAAGCATATAATCCCCGTCTTCTAATCCCCCAGCTGTCATACAGTCAGTAATCAAGGCAACATTTTCTTTTCCTTTTTGTTTCATCAGGATATCACAAGCTAGTGGATCAACGTGATGACCATCACAGATCAACTCTGCTGTAGTATGAGGCAACTCATACATAGCTCCAACCATACCGAGTTCACGGTGCGTCAAACCACGCATACCATTATAGGCATGCACCCAGACACTCGCACCTGCATCAACTGCTTTTTTAGCTTCTTCAAAAGTTGCATTGGAGTGTCCTAGAGCGACTGTCACCCCTTCTCCTGTAATGGTCCGAACAAATTCTTCTACCCCTTCACGCTCGGGAGCAAGGGCAATCTTATTCAACAGACCATTGGCAGCTTTTTGCCAAGCCCGGAATTCTACCATACTTGGATCCTTCATATAAGCTGGGTTTTGTGCTCCCTTGTATTTTTCTGTAAAATAAGGTCCTTCAAAATAAATACCACGAATCTTAGCACCTGTTGCTTCTTTATATCGTGCACCAATATTTTCAGTTACCGCCAAAAGTTGTTCGTAAGAGGAAGTCAAAGTCGTAGGCAAAAAGCTTGTGACCCCAGTACTCAAGAGACCTTCACTCATGGTATGGAGAGTGCCTTCGATATTATTATCCATAACATCTACTCCACCAAAACCGTGAATATGGGTATCCACCAAGCCCGGAGCAATACTGTAACCTGAATAATCCAGCACATCTGCTCCTTCTGGTAAGCTTTCCACATGTTTTCCAAACTTGCCATTGACGAGCTCCAAATAACCTCCACGGCGAACTCCATGTGGGTAATAAAATTGATCTGCTTTAATATATGTAGACATATAATCGTCCTTTCCATTGTAGGAACTGTGTTCCATTTATATTCATACATATTATAACGCTTTCACTTCCATTTGTAAATGGTCTAGACCTATTTTTAGATAGAATCATACAAAAACAGAGCAAGCTTCCTACTTACTCTGTTTGACATTCATTAAATTTGCTCGATTTGTACTTTTTCAGCTAGATTCATGGCATGGTCTGCAACACGTGTATAGTGAGAAATGATATCAATAAAGTTCACTCCGGCTTGTGGCGTACATTCACCTTGGTTCAAACGACGAATATGAGTTTTCCGAAGTCTTTTCTCCAATTTTTCAATTGCCTCGTGACGTGCTACTAGTTGATTTGCAAGACTCACATCATTGTGCTCGATAGATTTCAAAGCATCCTCTACAAATTGATGGGTTTGGTTGTAAATATCTTCCAATTCGGCCAAGGCTGATTCTGAAAAAACGACTTTCTTACGAATTAAATAATCGGTTAGATTAATTAAGGCTTCCGCGTGATCTCCAATCCGCTCCAAATCACGAGAAGAATCTAAGATATTGGTGAGAACTTCACTTTCTCTCGGACTCAAGGCTTCACTTGACAAACGAATCAAGTAGCGAGTCAAATCATCATCAATGGTATTGATGGCTTCTTCTGTCTTATGACCCTTTTCAGCTGTTTTCTCATTTTGATGAAGAATATAATCATAAGAGAGGCTAAAGGCTTTATCTGCATACCCGCCTAAATGAAGCAACTCTTTTTTCGCATTCCCAAGAGCAATCGAAGGCGCTTGAGTGATCAAGTTTTCATCCAAGTAGAGCGGTTCATATTTGACAACCTCATCCTCACCAGGAATCAGCTTGGTCACAAAGTATGCCAAAGCTCCAATGAATGGGAACTGGATGATGGTATTGGTTATATTAAAGGTTCCGTGAGCAAAGGCTATGGTCATTTCTGGGGATAAATGAAGAGTCGTTTCAAACCATTGAATCAAAGAGGTAAACGGAACAAGGAAGACAAGACAGATAATGGTTCCGATAACATTAAAGGCTACATGGGCACCTGCCACACGTTTGGCCGCAATATTAGCTCCCAAGGAAGCAATGATAGCTGTAATGGTCGTTCCGATATTATCACCAAAGAGAACTGGGAGGGCTCCTTTCAGGTCAATCAAATGACTAGCATAGAGATTTTGCAAGATACCAATGGTTGCAGAAGAGGCCTGAATCAAAAGTGTTAAGCCTGATCCAACAAAGACACCCAAGATAGGACTTTTACTTAACTGCACCATATAGTCACGAAAGACTTGCAAATCTTTAAGAGGTTCCATAGCCCCACTCATCAAGTTGAGGGCAAAGAAGATACCACCGACACCAAAAACGATTCGTCCAACATTATTAACCAAACGATTTTTGGTAAAGAAGAGACAAACCGCTCCGATAAAGAGCATGGGAAGAGCGTAGTCTCCTAATTTAAAACCAATGATAAAGGAGGTAATAGTCGTTCCAATATTGGCCCCCATAACAATACCAATAGCTTGACGGAGGGTTAGAAGTCCTGCACTCACCAGACCGACCGTAATCACTGTAACCCCTGAACTCGACTGAATCAAGGCAGTCATCCCAATCCCTACTAGAACCCCTAGAAAGGGATTACTCGTATATTTATCAATATAGTAGCGAAGTCGATCTCCTGCAGCCTGTTGCAAGCCTTCTCCCATGGTTTTAATACTATAGAGAAAGAGCCCCAGGCCTCCCAAAAAGTTAAATACAATTTCCTGCCAGTTAATCGACATGTTCATTCCTCCAAATTTGAGATCAGAAATAAAACTCCTCTCCTATTGTAAAGGATAATTTCCAATCACACAAGAGATTTCTGTAAATTTCTATTATTTTTTGAAACCGTTTTTTCCTTCTGTTTTATTTTCCTCGTTTTAAGAGCCAAAAAAAGAGGGTGGAAAATTTCCAACCCGAGACTGTAGACAAACTATTCTTTTTTATAAATCTAATAAATTCTATAAAAAGAAATGTTACTCGTTAGAGTGATTCAATCATCTACTGAAACTTTTCGTCGTGAGAAAAGTACCTGAAACTTAATAGTTTCAGGTACTCGGAATTATTGAGACCTTAGGCTCAATAATTAGTCATGGAACTTCGAAGAAGTTCGCTGACGTCCGTACTCACCTAAGGAAAGTTTCTAAGAAGACTTTGTCTTTCAATCTGGGCGTGGAAAATTTCCAACCTCTCTAGTCTTTGTTCAAATTGCGTAACATCTCATCGATCTTGTTACCGTATTCGATAGACTCGTCTTTGACAAAAGTAAGATCCGGAATCTTGTACAGTTTCAAATTCCGACCTAATTCACGCTTGATGGTTCCTGTTGCTTTTTCAAGGCCTGTCTGAGCCTTTTGATTGTCTGAAGCCAAATCACTCATAATTGAATAATACACTTTGGCCATAGACAAATCACCTAGCATTTGAACATCCGTAATAGTAACGCCTTGAACACGCGGGTCACGGACTTTCTTTTGTAAAATCTCATTGACTTCACGCTTGATTTCCATCCCTACTCGATCTGTCCGAAAATGACTTGCCATAGGAACTCCTTTCTGCTTTGTGTTTAAAAACTAGGAAATCAGAGAAAATTCCTCTTTTTTCCTAGTCAGCCTCTTATTTTTTAATTTCTTCCATGATGTAGGCTTCAATGGTATCGTCTGTCTTGATATCATTGTAGCCTTCAATCATCAATCCACCTTCACGACCATTTGTCACTTCTTTGACATCATCTTTGAAGTGTTTCAAGCTTGCAAGAGCACCGTCATATATCACGACACCGTCACGAATGACACGTACTTTGGAATCACGTGTAACCTTACCACTGAGGACCATAAATCCACCGATGGTACCCACTTTAGAGACCTTAAAGGTTTCACGAATAACTGCTTCCCCGATGACTTTCTCTTCGAACTCAGGATCCAACATACCCTTCATGGCATCTTCCATTTCTTCAATCACTTTGTAGATAATTGAGTGAAGACGGATTTCCACCTCGTCAGCTTCAGCTTGTTGACGTGCTTGTGGAGTAGGACGGACGTTAAATCCGATGATGAAGGCATTTGAAGCTTCTGCAAGGGTCACGTCTGATTCGTTGATCGCACCAACTGCTGAGTGAACGATGGTCACTTTCACACCTTCTACTTCAATCTTTTGAAGGGAAGCAGAAAGAGCTTCAACCGAACCTTGTACATCGGCTTTAATGATGACATTAACAGATTTCACTTCCCCAGCCTTCAAGGTATCAAAGAGATTTTCAAGGCTGACGCGGTTGGTTGCTTGACGTTGTTTCATCAGAGCACGTTTGGCACGTTCTTCACCCGCTGCACGCGCTGATTTTTCATCTTCATAAACCGCGAAGTGGTCACCCGCCATTGGCGCTTCGTTCAAACCAGTGATAGAAACCGGAGTAGATGGTCCTGCCACCTTCACACGACGTCCAAGGTCATTGGTCATGGCACGGACACGTCCAAAGGTATTTCCGACAACGATTGGGTCTTGAACATTCAAGGTACCTTGTTGAACAAGGAGAGTTGCCACCGCACCTTTTCCTTTATCCAAGCGCGCTTCGATAACAGTACCGATGGCACGAACAGTTGGATCTGCCTTGAGTTCTTGGATTTCAGCCACAAGAAGGACCGTTTCCAAGAGTTCGTCGATATTTTGGTTGAACTTGGCTGAGATTTCTACAAACTCAGAATCGCCACCCCAAGCAGTTGACATAACCCCATGCTCTGCCAATTCACCGATGACACGCTCTGGATTAGCTCCTGGTTTATCGATCTTGTTGATGGCCACAATGATTGGAACATTGGCAGCTTTTGAGTGGTTGATGGCTTCGATGGTCTGTGGCATCACCCCGTCATCTGCTGCTACAACCAAGATGGTAATATCGGTAACAGATGCACCACGAGCCCGCATAGAAGTAAAGGCCGCGTGTCCAGGTGTATCCAAGAAGGTAATCTTCTTACCATTTTCCACGATTTGGTAGGCACCGATGTGCTGAGTGATTCCTCCCGCTTCACCAGTTGCTACACGTGAATTACGAAGGGTATCCAAAAGGGTAGTCTTCCCGTGGTCAACGTGTCCCATGATGGTGACAACTGGTGGACGCTCTACCAACTCATCTGGATTCAAATAACCATCTTCAACGAAGAAGCGTTCGATATCGGCATTGTCTACTTCAACCTTTTTCTTGGCTTCAATTCCATAATCCACCATCAAGAGTTCAATCGTATCTCCATCCAGCGATTGGTTTTGAGTCGCCATGACTCCCATCATAAAGAGTTTCTTGACGATTTCAGCCGGTTCACGCTTGATGCGTTTTGCGATTTCTGCAACCGTCATTCCATCCGTATACTCAAATTCACTTGGTAATTCATGGAATTTACGCTCTGTTACTGGTTTTGGAGCATCATTACGGTTGTTCTTTCCTTTTTTATTTTTCTTATTGTTATTCCAGTTACTATTTCTCTGATTTCTCACTTGATTTTGACTATTTCGATTCCTTTGTTGTTTTCTTGGACCATCTTCTTCACGATCAAAATCATCGCGTTTCTTATCTGGTCGCGCTTGTTTCTTCCGACGTGTATCGACTTGAGCTGGAGCAGCAGCAACAGCTGGTTTTGTATGGTTCTCAACAGCTGGCTCCTGTACAGGTGCTTTCACTTCTGGTGCTTCTACCCGTTTCCGGCGCTGTTGACGTTCTTGTTCTGCTTTTGCAGCTTGTTGTTTGTAGCGATCTTCACTTCCACGTGCGTACTCAGCATTTTGTTCAGCTTTCAGTGCTGCTGCACGCGCTTTGAAATCAACTTTTGGTGCTACTTGGGGTTGTGCACTACGTCTTTGATCTGGTCGGTTATTGCGACGCTCAGAACCTTGATTTCGTTGTTCATTTCGCTCTTGTGGTCGTTGATTTCGGTTGTCACCATAACGCTGATTGTCCTTGCGATCGCGTTTTGGACGATTGCCTTGTTGTTTTCTACGTTCAGCCTGCTCTTTTGCACGCGCTTCTCGTTCCGCTTTAAAGTTACGACTCTTTGGTTTAGCAGCTGGCGTTACTGATTTTGTCTCAGTTGCTCCTTCTTTTTTGACGGGCGCTGCTTCTTTTTTCGCTGCGACAGCCGTTGTCTTGGCAGCCACTTCTGCTACTTTCTTTTCGACTGTTTCTTTTTTCGCTGCAAAGCTCTTGATCAACTTTTCAGCAACATCAGTATCGACACTAGATGCATGACTCTTGACGTCAAAACCTAATTCTTTCGCACGAGTGACGACTTCTTTACTTTCCTTGCCCAATTCTTTGGCAATTTCGTATAATCTTTTCTTAGACAATTGCTGTCCTCCTCTTCTATTCCATAAGAGACCTCATTTTCTTTGAAAATCCAGCATCTACAACAGCGACGACCTTACGAGAACGTCCAATTGCAGTGCTTAATTCTAGTGTTGAAAACACGGTAGATACTTGAACCTCATAATAGTGACCCTTATCTGTCACCTTTTTTGTCAGGTTACTAGCTGCATCATTTGCTAGAAAAACTAATTTTGCTTTTTCTTCCTGGATGGCTTTGATCACGAGTTCTTCTCCAGAAATGAGTTTTCCTGCTCTTTGCGCCAAACCCAACAAATTACTTATCTTTTGCTTATTCAAGGCCTAACTCTCTTCTCTTCACCTTATGATCTACATAAGCGATCAATTCATCATAGAAAGCTTCTTCCACTTCCATATTAAAGCTACGATTAAAAACTTTCTTTTTCTTAGCAAGTGCCGCTTCTTCATTGTCTAGCTTGATGTAAGCACCTCGACCATTGGCTTTGCCAGTTGGATCGATAAAGACTTGTCCTTCTTTATTTTTGACAATGCGGAGCAAATCGCGCTTATCAATAATTTCATTTGAAACGACAGATTTTCTTAAAGGGATTTTTCTTGTTTTTACCATTTTCCCTCCCTCTCTTAATCGACTTGCTCTTCGCCACTTTCTACTTGGTCTTCAAAAGTTTCTTGAGCTGCTTCCATTTCTTCGAACTCACTAGCAGATTTGATATCAATGCGGTAACCAGTCAAATGAGCCGCCAAACGAACGTTTTGACCACGACGACCGATGGCAAGAGATAGTTTATTATCTGGAACCACAACGAGAGCATGTTTGCTATCTTCATCATCAAAAATAACTTGGTCCACTTCTGCAGGAGCGATCGCATTGTAGATAAATTCAGCTGGATCTGGAACCCACTCGATGACATCGATATTTTCTTCTGTCGGAACCATACGGTCTAATTTTTGATCGTATCGAGCTGGGTGGAACTTGCTGGTAATCTTTTTAATATTCGATCCACCACGACCAACGATCGTCCCAATCGCATCTACGTTTGGATTATGGCTACGAACCGCAACTTTTGTACGATCTCCAGCTTCACGCGCTACACTCATAATCTCAACAGTTCCATCGTAGACTTCAGGAATTTCTTGTTCCATCAAACGTTTGATCATTTCAGGGTGGCTTCGGCTAACAAAGACATTGACACCACGTGGATTATCTTCTACCTTGTAGACAAATACTTCAATTCGATCATGAGATTGGAATACTTCTCCTGGAATTTGGTCTTGCTTAGACAATTGAGCTTCGATCGAACCAAGATTGACATAGATAAATCGATTGTCAAAGCGCTCCACCGTTCCACTCATGATTTCATTTTCATGTTCTTTATAAGTGTTATAGGTGATGGTGCGCGTTTGCTTACGCATTTTTTCCATGATCGTTTGTTTAGCAGATTGAGCTGCTACACGACCAAATTCAGCTGGTGCTTCTTCAAACTTGATCTTGTCCCCCAACTCATAAGCAGAGCTAATGGCCAAGGCATCCTTCAAGCTGATTTCTAAACGGCTATCAAAGACTTCATCCACCACTTCACGAACCGTATAAACACGGAAATCTCCAGTTTTTTCATTGAATTCAATCGCTGCACTTTCTGATTGTCCATAACGACGGCGATAAGCCGAACGCAATGATTCTGTGACGGCTTCGATGATATCTTCTTTTTTGATCCCTTTGTCTTCTTCCAAAATGCGGAAGGCTTCTAGCATTTCTTTACTCATGTTTTTCTTGCCTCTACTATAAAGGCATCCTTTCTTTCATTCTGTTACAATTTTACAGCCAACCTTGCTTTGGACACAAGGTTATAAGGAATTTCTACAGTTTTCTTTCGTGTTTTATCCATATACTCAATGGTCAAAACATCCTCTTCAAAACCTACCAAGTTCCCCTCAAAGACCTTTTGCTTTTCAACAGCCTTATACAAGCTGATATTGACATACTTGCCAACAGCTCCCTCGAGTGCTTCCTTGGTTTTCAAAGGTCTCTCCAAGCCAGGACTGGTAACTTCTAAAAAGTACTGTTCTGGAAATGGATCTGGTTTGATTTGATCCAATAGCGGGCTAATGATTTCTGTCAAATCCGCTGTATCATTCAGTGTGATCCCTTCTGGTTTGTCTACGAAAATGCTTAAGACGTAGTCACCACCCATTTTGCCATATTCAACATCGACCAATTCAAATGGTTCCTGGATGGCAGGCTGAATCACTTCTGTTACTAAATCAACAATCGTTGCGATGGTTGCCACCTCCTCATAGATAAGAGGCGAAGATATTTCCCCGCCTCTCCTTTTCTATTCATTTAAAGTATTATAACACGATTCCCCAATGATTGCAAGGAATATGCTAAAACTGTGCTTCTACACGGTAAATGACCTGGCCTTTACTTGAGAACTTTTTCTCATATTCCGTCATGACATTCCCCTCAAAATCACTATCATGAAGATCTAGCCAGACTCCCTTCAAAGTCATACCATACTGTGAAAAGCTCACCAAACTGTATTCAAACAGACCTCGATTATCTGTTTTAAAGTGAATCTCCCCATGTTCTGGAAGAATTTGCTTGAAGGTATCCAAGAAGGTCTTGTAAGTCAAGCGACGCTTCTCATGACGTTTCTTAGGCCAAGGATCTGAAAAATTCAGATAGAGTTGATCAATTTCCCCATCTTCAAAATAGTTGGTCAAGCTATCTCCGTCTACCCAAAGCAATTTAATGTTAGGAACATCAGCTTCTAAGACCTTATCTAAAGCATAACTCAAGACCGATTTTTGAATATCAATTCCGATGTAGTTGATCTCTGGATTGGCCTTGGCCATCCCAGTAATAAAGGCCCCTTTCCCGCTGCCCACTTCGATATGAATAGGATGGTCATTCCCAAAAATTTCATGCCACTTTCCCTTGGCATCTTCTGGATTTAGGACCACATATTGCGGATTCGCTTCTAATAATTCAGTCGCTCCCTTGCGATTTCTAACTCTCATATTTCCTTTCCATATTTCAACCGGAAATTGCGCAGAGCATAGATCTCGCGATTGACATTTTCTAAATCATTATTTTCATAGTATTTAGCAATTTGGCACAAGAAAGAGTATTGACCAAACCAATAGAGTTTATCAAATACTTTTTGATTGTACTTGTAGCCATAATAGCCTAACCAATCGCGCCAATTAGAATCTGGGATATAGTGACTCAAGATATGCGCCACATCCAACATCCGGTCTGTCAAACGAACAGAGTCCCAATCGACTAGATAAATCAAGCCGCTCTCTGTCTCAATCCAGTTACTATGACGAACATCTCCGTGGACGATCGTCGCATAATCCTCCCGAAAGGCAGGCACTGTCTTACGTAAATTCTTTACGACTGATTGGATATAGTGGTTCTGACGTAGGGCAATTGGCAACCGGTTACTCCAAGAATTGAGCAATTCTAATGGAGATTCCACAGGATAGCCAAGTTTTTTTAATTGAGTCATCAAAGGTCTAGAACGGTGCAATCTCGTTAAAATATTGACGACTTGTTTTTTCGACATCCCATTTGGCGTGAGAATTTCCCCATTCAACCATTCTTGGGCACTCATCACATTTCCATCTGGCAAGCGTCGACTCCATAACAATTGAGGAGCAATCTGTTCTTTTGCTAGACCCGCAAGGATTGGGGTCGTATTCATTTTTACAAAAACGCGCCCACCATCTGGGTAGGTCCCCATGTAGGCCTTCCCACTCTTCCCAGGAATTGGGGTGAGGCTTAGCTCTTTTTCATTCGAGTCCATCTTTTCCTCCGTAAAAAGTTTCCAATCTATTTTACTAATTTTAACGACTTTCGTCAACCAAGCGCGCCATCTTAAATGGAAGATAGAGTAGGATTAAAGCAACTGTATAAGCCAGTAGGCCTAACAACAGGACTTTATCTGAAATAAAGACCAGGCCAATTCCTCCTTCTATCACCGTTATCATCCCCATGACCAGCTGAATCGTTTTGTTCAACCCTGCCTTTTTACTGCCCTTTTTCATCGGGAAAAGGAGGGTCAAGGGTTGGTAATCAAAAGCACTGTAAAGCCCCAGTAATTGAAAAATAACCAAGTAATTGAGCAAGGCTACAAGGGCAATCACTACGAGAGGCTGGGGAATAAAGATGATAGCGAGAATGGAAAGAGCCAAGAGTCGTAGAGTCATAGAGAAAAGATCTCCATTCCGTAGGAAGGAGCGCATATATAAGTGCAGCCACGTATTGCCATGTGTTTTGGGAAGAAGCCCTAAGAAACCATCCAAGTACGCTCTTCTTTTGACACTGTTAGTAATACCTTTCACCGTTGTAAACAAGGCAAAGAAGCGAAGAATCAATTGTTTCCTTGCATTCTCACGAGCAATAGCCAAGGGCCAATTTAAATTTTCATCCTGGTAGAAACGCGCTTCCTTCCAGCTAAAAACAGCCCCTTTAGCCACCCCTAAGACAAGGATATAAGCTACAATAGCAAGTTTATCCAGCCCTGTTGCCAGAAGAAGAGGCACAAATAATAGAAGGACAAAACTTTGAATCAAAAACCAAAACACAAAAGACTTCTTGGCCTGCCCTTTGACATAACGTTTCACTTCCTCTTCCTTTACCAAAAGGAATAAAGCATCGGGCTTCTCTAAGTAGGTCGCAATGGAGCCAATCGGAACCAAGAGGAGCAAGCCAATCATGAGACTCCAGCGGATCAGGCTTGTATCTTTGGGTAGATCTTGCAAGAATTGGCTGTATTGAACCGCCAAAAATCCTATGAAAATCAACATAAAGAGAACGAAATGATCATTGAGAACATAGCGGCTATATTTTACACATTGAGTTCGAAACGTTTCTTGCCGTTTTTTCATCAACTCTTTCATGCTGTTTCCTCTTCTGTCAAGGTCATGTAGATATCATTTAGACTTGCTTTCTCATCCCCAAAAGTTGAACGCAGCTCGTCCAAGGTCCCTTTTGCTCGGACCTGACCCTTATGGAGGATCACAAAACCATCACACATCTTTTCAGCCGAATCCAGAACGTGGGTACTCATCAAAATCGATTTTCCTTTTGCTTTCTCATCTGCCAATAACTGAATCAAATCTGCAATCGCAACAGGATCCAATCCCAAAAAGGGTTCATCGACAATATAAAGACTTGGATCCACTGCATAGGCGCAAATAATCATGACCTTTTGCTTCATCCCTTTTGAAAACTGGGTCGGGAACCAATCTAATTTTTCAGCCAAACGAAATCGTTCCAACAAAGGCTGGACGCGCACCATGACCTGATCCATGTCTAAATCATAGGCCATAGCTACGGTTTCGATATGCTCTCTCAAGGTTAATTCTTCATATAGGCTAGGGGTTTCTGGAATATAGCCGATTTTTTTACGATAGTCTGTTGGAGCTTCTGGAAGACTCAAGCCGTCAATCCGTACTTCCCCAGCATAAGGATGCAGGAGACCAATAATTTCATTAATCGTGGTTGACTTCCCAGCTCCATTAAGTCCAATCAAACCAATCAGTTGGCCATCCGGAACTGAAAAACTCACCTCTTTCAGGACAGGGATGTTGACATAGCCCCCTGTCAACTTGTTGATTTCTAACATATTTTCTCCGATTTCTGGTATAATGTTCTTATATTATAACAAAATTTAGTCTAAATGAGGTGTATTTATGGTTGATGATTGTATTTTTTGTAAGATTATAGCTGGCGACATTCCTTCCTCCAAAGTCTATGAGGACGAGGAAGTCCTCGCATTTTTGGACATCTCTCAGGTTACACCAGGTCATACGTTAGTGGTTCCAAAAAAACACGCTCGCAACCTCTTAGAGATGGACGAAACCGCCACAGCTCAACTATTTGCACGTGTTTCTAAAGTTGCTAAAAAAGTAGAAGCTGCTACCCAAGCTAAGGGAATGAATATCATCAGCAACATGGAAGAAGTTTCTGGACAAACCGTATTTCACACACATGTCCACATTATCCCTCGCTATTCCGATCAAGATGAGCTTGCCATTTCATTTACTGAACACGAGCCTAATTTTGAACAACTAGCAGTTCTCGCAGAAACCATCAAAAACAGTTAAAAAGGAGGCCATATGAAACTCAAAAATCTCTTTTGGTTTGCAACAGGAGCTAGCATTAGCTACCACCTAGTAAAAAACCGCAAAGAAATTAAAACAGAGGTGACTGAATCCAGCCAATTGGTCAAGGGAATTCAAGATAACCTAGCAAAAATCCAACGCAATCTGGATATTATCCAAGACCAAAAGACCAATCTTCAAGAATTGGTAACGGATTTCCAATACAAGACCAAACTATTTAGTCAACAAGCAACAGCTTCTCTAAAAGAAATTCAAGACATCTGGCAACCAAGTAAAAACGATTGAGAAAACTCAATCGTTTTTTTCTTATTCTGAAGGCACCGTAGGTGTCACACTGCTCGACTCTGTAGCTGCAGGAGCAACTGGTGTCACTGGTGCAACAGAACTTTGAGGCGTCACCACTCCCGTATCCTGGGTCGATGGTACAACTGGTAGTTGGTTAAACTCTTGGTAAACAGGTGCTTCCCCAGATGCTGGAACTGGATTTTCAGTTTGAGAAGAAGAAGACTTCAAATCTTCATCTCCATCTAATAGGTAAGCATTGGTTTTCAATGTTTTGATTTCTTTTAGTCCCAAAGCTTTGCGGATGATATTTTGAATTTTCAAGAGATGTTTTGAAGTGACAATCTGATAACTTCCGCCATCTGCTAAGGTGGCATCTTCTCCTTTCAACTGGTACTGATGAATCGTTGAAAGGGCGTCTTTATACCCTAGCAATTGAAGAAGACTATTACTGTCAAGCGCTATGTTGGTTTGCATATTGTCACTAACAGACTCAATGATTCCTTTGTAGTGACTCAAACTATTGAGGCTTAAAACTTTCTCAACAATCTTTTTGATCACTTCACGTTGGCGTTTTTGACGTCCATAGTCTCCTTCTGGGTCTTGGTAGCGCATGCGTGAATAAACGAGAGCTTGGTCCCCATTAATCTCCTGACGTCCTGGTGCGATCTTAGCCGTATATTCTGGCTCATTTTCCTCGATCGAGATATCGAAGTCAAATGGATTGTTAACCGTGATACCACCAACCTTATCCACTAATTGAACCAATCCCTTCATATTGATCATGACATAGCGGTCAATATGGATATTCAAAAGATCTTGAATGGTCTTAATGGCTAACTTGGCACCACCTTGAGCATAAGCCGAATTCAATTTTGCTTGGACCGTTTCGCCATCTGAAGTAATATTGGTTAGGATATCTCTTTCCAAGCTCGTCATGGTTGTTTCTTTTGTTTGAGGATTGACAGTCACCAAAATCATGGTATCACTATTGCCGGCCCAAGGATCTTCCCGAGAACCGCTACCTGTATCAACCCCCATCAAAAGGATAGTCATCGGCTTGTTTTCTGCAATGACATTGGTCTCATTTCCAAAGCCTTTATAGGTCTTACTGAGAGTCCCAGTCGTTTGGTTTAGGATGGTAAGGCCATAGGCCCCAATCCCAATCACTGTTACCGTCAATAAGCTCAAAAACATCAAAATAATTTTTTTAACCATTTAGAATCTCTCTCTAATCTATCAGTTTCCCCATAAGGTAAACATCTAAGAATTCTCCTTCAGCTGAACAAGCTCCACGAGCTTGACAACCTTCGATCTCAAAACCTAACTTTTTATACAGGTGAACTGCTCGTTCATTGCGCACTTGGACATTCAAGACTAGTTTCCTAAGAACACCCGTCGAGTGCGCCCACTCAATTCCTTCTTCCAACAAGATCTGTCCAAGTCCTTGATTCCAATAAGTTTTTCGAACCACAATAAAGACATCACCAATATGCCGAACAGACCGTTGAGAAGCTGCAGTGATATTTAACAAAGCTGCCAGTTCCTGATCTAGAAATAGCAAGAGGCAAATCCGATTTTCCGCCATTTCTTGCACCATTAGAAATTGCTCCATGTCTGCTGGAGACATGCCAATTCCAGCTTCATCTAGCGTCATGTAATCTGACTCTTTCCCAACTTGATTTAAGAAATCAACGACAAGAGCCGCGTCTGCACTTTCAGCTTGCCGAATTTCTACTGTCACTTCCTTTTCCTTAGTCATCGGTTTTTTCCACCTGCTCAAAGGATGCCAGTAAAGCTTCTGCACGCGCTCCATGAGCTTCAAAAGCTAACTCTCGACCATCTTCTAATTTTCGGATAAAAATTTTTAGATAAGCATCCGAGAGACTCGGCTCAATCAGCTCTCCCCATTCAATAATGGTAGCACCATCTCCAAATAGGAAATCATCTAAATCAATAGAATCTGGATCATTCCCAATCCGGTAAACATCCAAATGGTATAAAGGCAAGCGGCCTTCGTATTCACGAACAATGGTATAGGTCGGGCTTTTAATCATCTGATCAATCCCTAACCCCTTTGCAATTCCTTTGGTAAAGGTCGTTTTTCCTGCTCCTAGATCACCTGATAAGATAATCACGTCTTGCTTTTCTAAGAGTTTTCCTAGCTGTTTTCCTAGAGCGATCAGCTCCGTTTCATTATGACTAATCATTTCTCTATTATACCAAACTTTTTAAAAATCTGCTCTTTCTTTTAGAAATTGTTCGACTCCGGTTTGTTTTTGAGAAAAAGGAATCAAAGAAAACAGGAAATTCTCCCATTCATTCCCTCAATCCATCTAAAAAGGAATGGGAGACAACTCCCATTCCTTTTTGGCACTTTTCTGATACTTAATTCAAGGCCATGCTAACGTAGTTTAAAATAAAGAGAACATCTAGGATCCAAATCATGCTGTGCACTTCTTTGGCTTGTCCTTTAACCACTTTCACCAAGCTATAGGTGATAAATCCAGCAGCGATCCCTTGTGTAATCGAGTAGCTGAAGCCCATAAAGATAGAGGTGAAGAAAGCAGGAACTGCTTCTGACATATCTTCCCAATGGATATTTTTCAAGCCACTCAACATCATGATCCCAACAACAATCAAAATTGGGGCTGTAGCAGCGGTCGGTACAATCGCCAACAAAGGACTAAAGAGACTTGAAATAGCAAAACAGATCGCTACAACCAAGGCTGTCAAACCAGTGCGTCCACCAGCTCCAATACCAGCTGCAGATTCAACATACGTCGTTACGTTTGAAGTTCCTGCAATAGCTCCGACTGAAGTCGCTACAAGGTCTGAATAGAGGGCCTTATCTAATTTCGCTGATTGATGGTTTTCCCCATTTGTCGCAACAATCCCAACTTTTTCACCCGTACCGATTAAAGTTCCGATTGTATCAAAAATATCAGTCAAGGAGAAGGCTAAGATGGCCATTAAGGTCTCAGGCAAACGAGACATATTGGAAATCAAAGAACCCAATCCTTTCGATCCTAAAGCTTGACCAAAGATCTTGCCTAAATCATTAAAGGCAGCTCCTAGATGATTACTTGCAAAGTCGATTTTAGTGATATCAACCACATGGATGAGAATTCCAAGCACAGTCGTTGCTAAGATAGAAAGGATAATCCCTCCCTTAATCCCTTTGACAACAAAGAAAATAGTAATCGCAAGACCAACAAGAGCCAAGAGGACAGCCGGATTGTTAAAATCAACCAATCCAGGAACAGCAGATGCATTGGCTGAGATCGTTGCATTCGCCTTATCTGCTCCTTCTCCAACCACTGTATAGGTATGAGGGTCAATCGTGAATTTCAAAAATCCCGCATTCTTAATTCCAACATAGGCCAAGAAAATCCCGATCCCAGCTGAAATAGCAGAGCGAAGAGCGGTCGGAATCGATTCGATGATCATCTTCCGAACATTTGTCAATGTGATAATCAATGAGATCACACCACAAATGAAGACCATTCCCAAAGCTTCCTGCCATGAGTAGCCCATACCAAATACAACGGTAAAGGTAAAGAAGGCATTCAAGCCCATCCCAGGTGCTTGTGCATAAGGTAAATTGGCATAAAAAGCCATCATCAAGGTTCCGACAACGGATCCAATAATCGTTGCAAGGAAGACTCCTTGAGCTGGCATACCTGTTTGTGACAACATTTGAGGGTTTACGAAGAGGATATAACTCATCGCAAAAAAGGTTGTCAAACCAGCAAGAACCTCTGTTCGAACAGTGGTTCCATGTTCTGAAAGTTTAAAAAACTTATCCATTTCAGAATAAACTCCTTTTTCATCATTCTCGCTCCCAATCAATTTGCGAACGTTATTTCTATTTTACCAAAAGATCTTTCGCCTTTCAAGAAATCCTACTTCTCTTCTCGATTTTTGAGCGCTTTTCCGATTTTTCTGATATAATGGTCTCATTCTTCTCGAAAGGAACTGAAATATGCATAAAAAGATGATCGCTCTAGATCTAGACGGCACTCTCTTAAATTCCGAAAGCAAATTGAGCGACTTTACCATTGATACGATAAAAAAAATTAGTGCTCTTGGCCATAAAGTCATTATTACAACAGGCCGCCCCTACCGTATGGCACATACCTATTACAAACAACTAGAGCTAGATACTCCGATGATCAATTTTAACGGCTCCCTTACGCATCTACCTGAGAAAAAATGGGGGGATGAACAATGTTTGACTTTAGATAAAAAATACCTGCTAGATATGGTCGCTAACCGGGATACCATCCAAGCGGACTTTATAGCAGGCGAATACCGCAATAAATTCTTTATTACCGATCCAAATGAGCACGTTGCAGACCCTAAATTATTCGGTATTGAATCTTTCCAACCAGAAAATCAATTCAATCCCGAGCGGGTAACGAGCGACCCAAACTGTATCCTCTTTCAAACGAAAGCGGAAGACAAATATGCTCTGGCAGATGAAATGAATCGGCATTATGACTACAATCTGTCTATCAATACTTGGGGTGGTCCCTTAAATATTTTGGAATGCAATCCAAAAAATGTGACCAAAGCATCCGCTCTAACCTACCTTCTGGATAAACTCAATATGGATCAGAAGGATTTGATTGCCTTTGGAGATGAGCACAATGATACTGAGATGCTAGCTCTTGCTGGTTATGGATACGCCATGAAAAATGCCAGCTCCATCCTTCTCCCCTATGCAGACTCCATCACTGATTTCACGAATAATGAAGATGGTGTCGCGCGCCAACTCATTCAATTATTCTTATAAAACTAACAGACATGAGTTATCCCCTCATGTCTTTTTCTGCGCCAAATCCTTAATCGGTTAATCAATACCGCCCCTTTTTTCCATTTTTTTCATTGCCTCGTCATCTGGTTTGTGATATTATTAACATAGTTATTAAAGAAGCGCTTTCAAAAATTTTAAACCGCTTCTCGTTCACTTAAGGAGGAACAAAATGAAAGCTGTTGTTGTAAATCCAGAAGGTACTGGTGTTGAAATCGTTGCAAACAAAGACATGCGTCCACTTGAAACAGGGGAAGCTCTTGTTCAAATCGAATACTGTGGTGTCTGCCACACTGACTTGCACGTTGCTCACGGAGACTTTGGTAAAGTTCCAGGACGTGTTCTTGGACACGAAGGAATCGGTATTGTTAAAGAAGTTGCTCCAGATGTCAAGAGCCTAAAAGTTGGGGATCGTGTCAGTGTCGCATGGTTCTTCGAAGGATGTGGAACTTGTGAATACTGTACAACTGGTCGTGAAACTCTTTGCCGTACTGTAAAAAATGCTGGTTACTCTGTTGATGGAGGGATGGCTGAACAATGTATCGTTACTGCAGATTACGCAGTGAAAGTACCTGAAGGATTAGATCCAGCCCAAGCATCTTCTATTACGTGTGCAGGTGTTACCACTTATAAAGCCATCAAAGAAGCCAAAGCTGAACCAGGACAATGGATTGTTATCTATGGAGCTGGTGGACTAGGAAACTTGGCTGTTCAATATGCTAAGAAAGTCTTCAACGCACATGTCATCGCTGTCGATATCAACAATGATAAACTAGAATTGGCGAAAGAAGTTGGTGCAGACTTTGTCATCAACGGTCGCGAAGTTGAAGATGTCCCAGGATTGATTAAAGAAAAAACAAATGGTGGAGCTCACTCTGCTGTCGTAACAGCTGTTTCTAAAGTAGCTTTCAACCAAGCAGTAGATTCTGTTCGTGCAGGCGGCCGCGTGGTTGCAGTTGGTCTTCCTTCTGAAATGATGGACCTCAGCATTGTGAAAACTGTATTAGATGGTATCCAAGTCATTGGTTCTCTTGTAGGAACTCGTAAAGACTTGGAAGAAGCCTTCCAATTTGGTGCAGAAGGCTTGGTAGTCCCTGTCGTTCAAAAACGTCCAGTAGAAGATGCTGTCAAAGTCTTTGACGAAATGGAAGCCGGAACCATTCAAGGACGTATGGTACTTGACTTTACAAACTAAACAACTGAACCTACAGGACTAGCCCAACTGGGCTAGTCTTTTTGAGTGCTCTCAATCACTCTCATATACAATTTGTTATATATTTATTTTTGTTTTCGAGAATATCGTTTGATTCTCGGAAACTTTTCATTGAGAACAAAATCCTATAAAACATATCTATTATTGATTTTTTAAGCATCAACAAGTAATAAACAAAATTCATTCAAGAGCATTCTTTTTCTATCTAACGATGATTTAATATAATAAATTAATGCTTTTACATCGAGATTTTGACAGAAAAATTGACTTAAGTGTGAAAACGATTTATAATAAAGTAGCTTAAAGTTTTCTTAAACTGAAAGTCAAACAAATTTTATAAGGAGGAATGTCAATAATGAGTATTGGTATCATTATTGCTAGCCACGGTGAATTTGCAGCTGGAATCCACCAATCCGGCTCGATGATCTTTGGGGATCAAGAGAAAGTTCAAGTGGTTACGTTCATGCCAAGTGAAGGCCCGGATGATCTCTATGCTAAATTTAATGCAGCTGTTGCCGCATTTGATGCAGAAGATGAAGTCTTGGTTTTGGCTGACCTTTGGAGTGGTTCTCCATTTAACCAAGCAAGTCGCGTCATGGGAGAAAATCCAGATCGTAAATTTGCGATCATCACAGGATTGAACCTTCCGATGTTGATTCAAGCTTATACAGAACGTTTGATGGATGCAAATGCCGGCGTTGATCAAGTCGCTGCAAACATCATCAAGGAAGCAAAAGACGGTGTCAAAGCCCTTCCAGAAGAATTGAATCCTGTTGAAGAAGCTAGTACAGCCGCTGCTGCTCCTGTAGCCCAAGCTGCTATTCCAGAAGGAACAGTTATCGGAGATGGAAAACTCAAGATTAACCTTGCCCGCTTAGATACACGTCTTCTTCATGGACAAGTCGCAACTGCTTGGACACCTGATTCAAAAGCCGATCGGATCATTGTTGCTTCAGATTCTGTTGCCAAAGATGAACTCCGTAAGGAATTGATCAAACAAGCGGCACCAAATGGTGTGAAAGCAAACGTTGTCCCAATTCAAAAATTGATCGACGTTGCAAAAGATCCACGTTTTGGAAATACCCATGCTTTGATCTTATTTGAAACACCTCAAGATGCTCTTCGCGCCATTGAAGGTGGTGTTCCGATTAAAACCTTGAACGTTGGTTCAATGGCCCACTCAACTGGTAAAACCATGGTGAACAATGTGTTGTCAATGGATAAAGATGACGTGGCTACATTTGAAAAAATGCGTGATCTTGGAGTTGAATTTGACGTCCGTAAAGTACCAAATGACTCTAAGAAAGATTTGTTTGACTTAATTAACAAAGCTAACGTTCAATAATCGATTACTTACGAAAGGATTTTACACATGTCTATTATTTCTATGGTATTAGTGGTCGTTGTTGCCTTCTTAGCAGGTCTTGAAGGTATCCTTGACCAATTCCAATTCCACCAACCCCTTGTTGCTTGTACCTTAATCGGTTTGGTAACAGGTAATTTGACTGCTGGCATTATGCTTGGTGGTTCACTTCAATTTATTGCACTTGGCTGGGCAAACATTGGTGCCGCAGTTGCACCCGATGCTGCCCTTGCATCTGTCGCTGCTGCCATCATCATGGTACTTGGGGGAGACTTCAGTACAAAAGGAATCGTTGTCGCTCAAAGTGTCGCTATTCCACTTGCAGTTGCTGGTCTTTTCTTGACCATGATCGTCCGTACCCTTTCCGTTGGTTTGGTTCACACTGCCGACGCTGCTGCTAGAAAAGGGGATATCAAAGGTGTAGAACGCGCTCACTTTGTGGCCCTTCTTCTTCAAGGTCTTCGTATCGCCATTCCTGCAGCCCTCTTGTTGATGATTCCTGCTGAAACTGTCAAAACTGCTCTTGAACAAATGCCAAAATGGCTCTCTGATGGAATGCAAATCGGTGGTGGTATGGTTGTAGCCGTTGGTTATGCCATGGTTATCAACATGATGGCGAGTCGTGAAGTATGGCCATTCTTTGCCATCGGTTTTGCCCTTGCTGCCGTTAGCCAATTGACCTTGATTGCTCTTGGAGCAATTGGTGTTGCCCTTGCCTTGATCTACCTCACTCTTTCTAAGAAAGGTGGCAATGGAGGTGGCGGAGCCGCTACTTCTAACGATCCAATTGGCGACATTCTCGAAGACTATTAAGAAAGGTGTGACACTATCATGACTGAAAAATTACAATTATCTAAATCAGATCGTCAAAAAGTTTGGTGGCGTTCAACCTTCTTGCAAGGTTCTTGGAACTATGAACGGATGCAAAACTTGGGTTGGGCTTACTCATTGATCCCAGCTATCAAAAAACTCTACACGAAGAAAGAAGACCAAGCGGCTGCTCTTGAACGTCACATGGAATTCTTCAACACTCACCCATACGTTGCCGCTCCTATCATCGGGGTAACACTTGCTCTTGAAGAAGAAAGAGCAAACGGTGCTGCGATTGACGATGCTGCTATCCAAGGGGTTAAAATTGGTATGATGGGTCCTTTGGCGGGTATCGGAGATCCAGTATTCTGGTTTACAGTACGTCCAATTCTTGGGGCTCTTGGTGCATCACTTGCTGCGTCTGGTAACATCCTTGGCCCACTCATCTTCTTTATCGCATGGAATGCGATTCGTATGGCCTTCTTGTGGTATACGCAAGAACTTGGCTATAAAGCAGGTTCTGAAATTACCAAAGATATGTCTGGTGGGATCTTGCAAGACATCACCAAAGGAGCTTCTATCCTCGGGATGTTCATCCTTGCTGTCTTGGTAGAACGTTGGGTATCTATTAAATTCATCTTTAATGTTTCTTCTGTCAAATTAGACGACAAAGCTTATATCCACTGGGATAAACTTCCTGAAGGATACAAGGGTATCCAAGAAGCCTTCGCTCAAGTTGGTTCAGGCCTATCTCAAACACCTGAAAAAGTTACAACTTTCCAACAAAACTTGGATTCATTGATTCCTGGTTTGATGGGATTGCTTCTTACTTTTGCTTGTATGTGGTTGTTGAAGAAAAAAGTATCTCCAATCACTATCATCATCGCTCTCTTTGTAATCGGTGTATTAGCACACGTTGCTGGCTTGATGTAAGCAAAGATCAACTAAAAAGAAGGTTTCGGCCTTCTTTTTATTATGATATAATGGAGTGAACAGCAATACAGGAGGATCTCATGGCTCAATCATTGAATAAAACCGTTGAATTCCATACTACAGGGGTTTCTTACCTTGGAGTGGGGGGAAAGGTTGGAAAAATCCTAGTTGGGAATGCCGCTTTTGAATTTTATGCGGATGCTAATGTTGAAGACTACATCCAAATTCCCTGGCAAGAAATCGAGCGAATCGGAGCCAATGTATCCGGACGTAAAATTAGCCGCCATTTTGAAATCTATACCAGAGAATCAAAATTTCTCTTTGCTTCAAAAGACTCTGGAAAAATTTTAAAGATTGCTCGGGAACATCTAGGAAATGATAAAATTGTCAAACTTCCTACGTTGATCCAAATCATCACGGCTAAAATTAAAAATCTATTTGCAAAATAGGATCTTTTCTTGTATAATAGACGCAAACGGATAAGTAAGTTAAGAGGTTCTTTCAGAAAGTCTGCGGATGCTGCGAGCAGATAGAAATCTTAATTGAAATTCTACCGTTTCTTTAAAATACAATATCGAATCAAGTGCACACCTGTGAAGTTGGATGGAACCGTGGCTCTGCCACTCCAACACTCTGACAGGTGTGTTTTTTGTTAAAGGAGAAGCTATGTTAGATATTAAACGAATTCGTACAGACTTTGATGCGGTTGCTAAAAAATTGGCAACACGTGGAGTAGATGCGGCTATTTTGAATGAAATGAAAGAAATCGATGCCAAACGTCGAGACATCTTAGTCAAAGTAGAAAATCTCAAAGCAGAGCGCAACACCGTATCTGCTGAAATCGCACAAGCAAAGCGCAACAAGGAAAATGCAGATGATAAGATTGCTGCCATGCAAACCCTCTCTGCAGAAGTCAAAGCATTGGATACAGAATTGGCTGAAATCGATGCCAAATTAACTGAATTCACTACTACCCTTCCAAATATCCCTGCTGATAGTGTCCCTGTTGGAGCAGATGAGGATGACAATGTTGAGGTTCGTCGTTGGGGAACACCGCGCGAATTTGGCTTTGAACCAAAAGCTCACTGGGATTTAGGTGAAGACCTTGATATCCTTGACTGGGAACGCGGGGCTAAAGTCACTGGTGCTCGTTTCCTCTTCTACAAAGGACTTGGGGCTCGCTTAGAACGCGCTATCTACAACTTCATGTTGGACGAACATGGCAAGGAAGGCTACACTGAAGTCATCCCTCCTTACATGGTCAACCATGATTCTATGTTTGGTACTGGTCAGTATCCAAAATTCAAGGAAGATACTTTTGAACTTAGCGATACCAATTATGTCCTCATTCCAACTGCTGAAGTTCCTTTGACGAACTACTACCGCGATGAAATTCTTGATGGAAAAGACCTTCCAATCTACTTCACCGCTATGAGTCCATCATTCCGTTCAGAAGCTGGTTCAGCTGGTCGTGATACTCGTGGATTGATCCGTTTGCACCAATTCCATAAGGTTGAAATGGTGAAATTTGCTAAACCAGAAGAATCATATGATGAATTGGAAAAAATGGTTGTCAATGCTGAAAATATCCTTCAAAAACTGAACCTTCCATACCGTGTGGTAGCTCTCTCAACGGGAGACATGGGCTTCTCAGCTGCCAAGACTTATGACTTGGAAGTATGGATTCCAGCGCAAAACACCTACCGTGAAATCTCAAGCTGTTCTAATACAGAAGATTTCCAAGCTCGCCGTGCGCAAATCCGCTACCGTGATGAAGCAGATGGCAAGGTAAAACTCCTTCACACTTTGAACGGTTCAGGGTTAGCTGTCGGACGTACCGTCGCTGCTATTCTTGAAAACTACCAAAACGAAGACGGTTCTGTGACCATTCCAGAAGTCCTTCGCCCATACATGGGTGGCGCAGAAGTCATCGCACCAAAATAAAGTTTAAAAAAACTGAGTCTTGCAAATTGCAAGCTCAGTTTTTTAATATTTACGAAAACGTTGGTAGCGTTGCTCCAGAAGCTCTTCGAGAGGTAAAGCTTGTAAAACCTTTAACTCTTCCTGTAATTCCTTCTTCACTTGAGCCAGTAGTTCTCCATTTGAAAATCCATGCTCGGGAATCACCTTATCGACAATTTCCATATTTAACAATTCGTGAGAAGTAATCTTCATCAACTCTGCTGCTTCCATAGCACGACTTCCATCTTTCCAAAGAATAGAGGCAAAACCTTCTGGACTCAAGACTGCATAGATGGAGTTCTCAAGCATCCAGACCTTATCTGCCACAGCAAGAGCCAAGGCACCACCAGAGCCACCTTCTCCGATGATAATCGCGATAATTGGAACTTTTAGATCACTCATTTCCATGAGGTTACGGGCAATGGCTTCACCTTGTCCTCGTTCTTCAGCACCAACACCAGGATAAGCACCCGCTGTATTGATAAAGGTCACAACTGGACGACCAAATTTCTCCGCTTGCTTCATGAGGCGCAAAGCTTTTCGATAGCCTTCTGGATGGGGTTGCCCAAAATTACGTTTTAGATTATCTTGAAGATTTTTTCCTTTTTGGATTCCAACGACTGTAACCGTTTGATCGCCTAAGCGTCCAATCCCACCAATCACCGCACCATCATCACGGAAGTTTCGATCTCCATGTAATTCGATAAAATCATCAAAAATTCCTTGAGCAAAATCAAGCGCAGTCAATCTTCCTTGGTCACGTGCTTCTTTAATAATCTGTGTTATTTTACTCATGTTTACCTCCATGAAGGGCTAATAATTGTCCAACTGTCGCTCGGATTTGACTTCTCTCCACGATCAAGTCAACAAATCCATGTTCTTGTAGAAATTCTGCTTTTTGGAAATCATCTGGCAATTTTTCACGCACAGTTGATTCAATCACGCGCCGACCGGCAAACCCAACCAAGGCTTGACTCTCTGCCATGATAATATCACCTTCCATAGCAAATGAAGCCGTTACCCCACCGGTTGTCGGATCTGTCAATACCGTCAAATAGAATAATTTTTCTTTAGAATGACGTTGAACAGCCGCAGAAATTTTTGCCATTTGCATCAAACTCACGATTCCTTCTTGCATCCGAGCACCACCGGAAGCGGTAAAAAGAACAACTGGCAATTTTTCTTTTGTCGCAAATTCAAATAAACGAGTAATTTTTTCGCCTACTACAGAACCCATTGAAGCCATGATAAAGTTGGAATCCATGATCCCAAGCGCAACTTTTTGCCCTTTAATCAAGGCAGCTCCAGTCAGGACAGCTTCATCCAGTCCTGTCATTTCCCGCACTGCTGCTAATTTCTTCTTATAATTTGGGAAATTCAAAGGATCTGTCGTTTCGATTCCTGTAAACATTTCTTCAAAGCTAGCTGGATCCACTGTCAACGCCAAGCGTTCTTTAGCAGAAATACGGAAGGTATAGCCACAATTCGGGCATACTCGTTCACTACCTAAATCCTTTTGGTAAATGGTATGTTTACAACCTGGGCATTGTGAAAATAGTTCATCAGGAACTTCAGGTTTTGGCTGAGGCTCCTTCCAGGCTGACCTATTCGGATTGATCCGAATATATTTATCTTTTTTAGAAAATAATGCCATTACTTACTCCTTATAATATGCTACAGTATCTGAAGCATTACTATAAAAGCCTGAAACTGTGAAGATGATGTTCATACTTCCCTCACAAGTCCAGGCTTTTTCATCATTCCTTATTATAATTTGGAAGGAATTGTTCCATCAAAAATGCAGTGTCATAATCACCAGCGATCACATGTGAATCTGAAATCAAATCCAACTGGAAACTGCTATTGGTGGTGACACCATCGATTTCCAACTCATAAAGAGCACGCTGCATTTTCATCAGTGCATCAAAGCGATTTTCCCCATGGACAATGATCTTGGCAATCATACTATCATAGTATGGTGGAATCGTATACCCAGGATACACAGCAGAATCCACACGCAAGCCAACCCCACCACTTGGAAGATAGAGATTAGTGATCTTACCAGGGCTAGGTGCAAAGTTGAAGGAAGGATTTTCCGCATTGATCCGGCATTCAATCGCATGGCCTTTAATGACAATATCCTCTTGAGTAACGGATAATTCTTGGCCAGCTGCGATTTTAATCTGTTCCTTAACGATATCAACTCCTGTTACAAATTCCGTGACAGGATGCTCTACTTGGACACGGGTATTCATTTCCATAAAGTAGAACTCACCCTTGCCTTCATCATACAAGAATTCAATCGTTCCAGCATTCTCGTACCCAACTGATTCAGCTGCACGAACAGCTGCAGAACCAATCCGATCACGAAGCGTTTTTCCAATAGCAATCGAAGGGGATTCTTCTAGAACTTTTTGGTTATTTCGTTGAAGAGAACAATCGCGTTCACCTAAGTGAATAACATGTCCATGCTGATCCGCTAAAATCTGTACTTCAATGTGGCGTGCCGGATAAATCACCCGTTCCATATACATGGCACCATTTCCAAAAGCAGCTTGAGCTTCTGAGGAAGCAGATTCAAAAGCAGCAACCAAATCTTCTGGTTTTTCAACCTTCCGAATTCCTTTACCACCGCCTCCTGCAGATGCTTTCAACATCACAGGGTAACCAATACGCTCTGCAATCTCGAGGGCTTCTTCAGCAGTATACACTTCACCATCTGATCCAGGAATAACAGGTATTCCTGCTTTGATCATCTGTTTACGAGCATTAATCTTATCCCCCATCAAATCCATGACTTTAGCAGAAGGACCAATAAATTTAATGCCCACTTCCTCACACATGGTCGCAAATTTTGAGTTTTCACTTAAAAATCCAAAACCAGGGTGGATAGCTTCTGCTCCTGTTAGAACAGCTGCAGACAAGACAGCACTCATATTCAAATAAGATTCTGTTGATTTAGCAGGGCCAATACAGACTGCCTCATCCGCTAGTAAGGTATGCAAGGCTTCTTTATCAGCAGTAGAATACACCGCAACCGTCTCGATGCCAAGTTCACGAGCCGCACGAATAATGCGCACTGCAATCTCACCACGATTGGCGATTAAGATCTTACGAAACATAGATAGGCCTTTCTTAATTTCCAATTGCAAAAGTAAGTGTTCCTGAAGCTGCAAGCTTACCGTCTACCTCTGCTTTCGCTTCAACAACAGCAATGGTTCCACGACGTTTGACAAAAGTAGCTGTCATCACCAGTTGATCTCCTGGAACGACTTGTTTTTTAAACTTCACCTTGTCCATCCCTGCATAAAAGACTAATTTTCCTTTATTTTCAGGTTTTGACAACTCTAGTACACCTGCTGTTTGTGCCAAAGCTTCCATGATGAGAACACCTGGCATAACAGGATATTGTGGAAAATGTCCATTAAAAAATGGTTCATTAATTGTCACGTTTTTAATGGCAACAATCGTATCTTCGCTTGTTTCCAATACGCGATCCACCAAAAGCATTGGGTAACGATGCGGCAAAGCCTCACGAATAGCATTAATATCAATTGTCATTTGATTCGAACCAATCCTTTTCCAAATTCAACCATTTCTTCATTCGTTACCAAAATTTCAGTGACTACCCCATCTTTAGGTGCTGGGACTTCATTCATCACTTTCATGGCTTCGATAATCAAGAGTGTTTGACCCTTAGTAACTTTGTCTCCTACAGATACAAAGGCTGATTTATCCGGTGCTGGCGACAAGTAAGCCACCCCAACCAATGGACTTTCAACCACATCACCTTCTGCAGCCTGAGCTGGAGCAGCAACTGGTTCAGCCGCTACAGCTGGAGTTGCTGGGGCTTCAACAACAGGGGCTACTACAGGAGTTTGAGGAGTTGCTACCACTTCAACTGCAGGAGCAACCGCTGTAGCCGCAACTGAACTCGTTTGGTTTTTACTCAAATTCAATTCTTCGCCATTATTTTTATATGAGAATTCACGCAAAGTTGAAGCATCAAATTGAGCCAACAAATCTTTGATTTCAGAAATATTCATGAATTAACCCTCCCAACGTTTAAAGGCCAGAACAGCATTGTGTCCTCCAAAACCAAAGGTATTTGAGATAGCGTACTGAATATCTGCTTCTTGACCTTCACCATAAACAACGTTTGCTTCGATATAGTCAGACAATTCTTTAGTACCAGCAGTTTTTGGTACAAAGCTGTGACGAATCGCTTCGATAGTAGCAATCGCTTCAACTGCACCAGCAGCACCTAACAAGTGTCCTGTAAATGATTTAGTAGATGATACAGGAACTTCTTTACCAAGTACAGAAACAATAGCTCCGCTTTCACCTTTCTCATTGGCAGGTGTAGAGGTACCATGCGCATTGACATAATCGACATCTTCAGGTTTGATACCAGCTTCATTGATCGCTAATTTAATCGCTTTAGCCGCACCTGAACCATCTGGTGTTGGTGTTGTCATGTGGTAGGCATCACAGTTTGAACCGTAACCAACAATTTCAGCTAAAATATTAGCACCACGTTTTTGGGCATGTTCCAAACTTTCGATGACAAGAACCCCTGCACCTTCCCCCATCACAAAACCATTGCGGTCTTTGTCAAATGGAATAGATGAACGTTCTGGGTCTTCCGTTGTTGAAAGGGCCGTAAGGGCATTGAAACCACCGATACCAATCTTAGTAATCGAAGCTTCAGCACCACCTGCCAAAACAACATCATGCATACCAAATTTAATTTCACGGAAAGCTTCACCAATTGCATCATTGGCAGAAGCACAAGCTGTTGTCACGGATTTACATACCCCTTGAGCCCCAATCTTAAGTGCGATATTTCCAGCACCCATGTTTGAAAGAGCTTTTGGAATAAACATTGGTTGGATTCTCTTCATCCCACGTTCATGCATCCGGATAATTTGATCTTCCAATTCTTGCAAACCACCGATACCAGATGAGACAATCACACCTACACGATCGCGGTCTTCTTCTTCCATATTCAAGCCTGAATTTTCAATAGCTTCCATCGCAGCATAGATTGCATACAATGAGTAAGTATCCATACGATTTTGATCTTTTTTCACAAAATATTTATCGAATGGGAAATCTTGAATTTCACCAGCATTAAAGACTGGAATTTCAGAAGCATCAAATTTCGTAATGGGCTTGATTCCAATTTTTCCTTCATGAAGGCTATTCCAGAACTCCTCTGGTGTATTTCCGATTGGTGAGGTTACACCGTAACCTGTAACAACAACACGATTTGTAGACATATATATTCTCCTTTTGTCGGATGGATATTTAAGTAAGTGATTTTCGATCAGTGAGCATTCATTATTGCATAGTCATGCCGCCATCAATGGCAATTGTTTGACCAGTTAAATATTCTTGACCTGCCAAGAAAGCCGCAACTTCTGCCACTTCTTCAGCTTGACCAATTCGTTTCATTGGCACTTGAGCTAGCATGGCATCTTTCATTTTCTCTGGAATAGCATCAGTCATATCTGATTCAATGAAACCAGGTGCAATGGCATTCACACGAACGCCACGAGCCGCAACTTCACGCGCTACTGATTTAGTGAAACCAATCAAACCAGCTTTTGAAGCCGCATAGTTAGCTTGACCGATATTCCCCATTAGACCAACAACAGAGGACATGTTGATAATGGCCCCTTGACGAGCTTTAGACATCGGTTTTAAGACAGCTTGAGTCATATTAAAGGCACCTGTCAAGTTGATTTTCAAGACCCGTTCAAAATCTTCTTCAGTCATTTTCAACATCAACTTGTCGTTTGTGATCCCAGCGTTATTGACCAAAACATCAACACTTCCAAGCTTTTCAATTGCTTTAGCCACCATACGTTGCGCATCTTCGCCATTAGAAATATCCCCAGAAATACCAACAACAGTCACACCATAGTCAGCAAACTGTGCAAGCAAGTCCTCAGAAATTTCAGAACGTCCATTTAGGACAACATTGGCACCGAGACTCGCAAATTTATGAGCCACAGCCAATCCAATTCCGCGTGTTGAACCAGTTACAAAAACATTTTTATTTTTAAGTTCCATCTTTACCTCGTTTTAAGCATTCAGAAGTGCATCTAGACTAGCCTGATCTTCGACGTTATGAGTTGGAAGGGTTTTATCAATTTTCTTCAAGAAACCTGACAAGACTTTTCCTGGACCAATCTCAATCACTTCATCTACACCAAATTCTTGGATAGTGGCAATCGAATCATAAAAACGTACAGGTTCCATCACCTGACGGGCCAAAAGTGCTTTCACATCTTCTGACTTCATGATCGTAGCTTCTGTATTCCCAACTAAAGGAAGATCAAAATCATTAAATGATACTTTTTCTAGTTCAGCCGCCAATTTTTGACTAGCAGATTCCAGTAAGGCTGTGTGGAATGGACCTGACACATTCAAAGGGATCAAGCGTTTGGCACCTGCTTCCTGCAATAGTTCCACAGCATAGTCCACAGCCGCAACCTCACCACCAATCACAATTTGTGCTGGCGTATTGTAGTTAGCTGGTGTTACTACACCCTTTTCGGATGCTTGTTGACAAATCTCCTCGATCAAACTTGGATCTGTATTCATAACAGCAACCATTTTCCCACTTCCAGCGGGAGCTGCCGTTTCCATGAATTCACCTCGTTTCGCAACCAAAGCTACTGCATCTTCAAACGAAAGAGCTCCAGCCGCAACCAGGGCAGAATATTCCCCCAAAGAGAGACCGGCAACAATATCAGGAGTGATACCATTTTCTACTAAGAGACGATAAATGGCTACTGACGTTGTCAAAATAGCTGGTTGAGTATAGCGTGTCTGATTCAGTTTTTCTTCGTTAGAATCAATCAATTCACGCAAATCATAGCCTAGAATACGACTAGCCGTATCAAATGTCTCTTTGACAACGGGATAAGTCGCATACAAATCGCTCGCCATGCCCAATTTCTGAGCCCCTTGACCAGCAAATAAGAACGCACGTTTTGTCACTATCCTAATCCTTTCGACGTTTTTAGACGTTTACATCTGCCCAACGAGCAGCTTCTTCTTTAATCACCTTGGCAGCACCTGTGTAAAGGTCTTCCAAGATTTCTGCACATGTTTCTTCTTTACGAACAAGACCTGCAATTTGTCCAGCCATAACTGAACCATATTCCACATCTCCATCAACAACAGCGTTACGAAGGGCACCTGCACCAAGCTCTTCAATTTCCTCTTGAGTCTTCTTACCAGCCAAGAAATCTTTTTCAGCTTGGTTATACTCTGTAGCCAATTTATTCTTAATCGCACGAACAGGGTGTCCAACAACTGAGGCTGAAATAACAGTATCAATATCTTTAGCCTTCAAAATCTTATCTTTGAAATTTTGGTGTGCATTAGATTCCTTAGCAACAGCGAAACGCGTACCAACCTGAACAGCTTCTGCTCCAAGCATAAGAACAGCAGCCATACCACGTCCATCAGCAACACCACCAGCACCAATAACTGGGATAGATACCGCATCCGCAACCTGGCGAACAAGAGCCATAGTTGTCAATTTACCGATGTGACCACCAGCTTCCATACCTTCTGCGACAACAGCATCCGCTCCAAGTTTTTCCATACGTTTAGCAAGTGCTACCGATGGAATAACTGGGATTACTGTAATTCCAGCTTCGTGGAAACGCTCCATATATTTACCTGGATTTCCGGCACCTGTTGTAACAACTTTAACACCCTCTTCGATAACGAGGTCGACGATGTCATCTGCAAATGGTGACAAAAGCATGATATTAACACCGAATGGTTTGTCAGTGATTTGTTTTACTCTATCAATATTAGCTTTTACCACTTCTTTAGGGGCATTACCACCACCAATAATTCCGAGTCCACCAGCATTTGAAACGGCTCCAGCCAAATCACCATCAGCGACCCATGCCATCCCACCTTGGAAGATTGGATATTTAATATTCAATAGTTCAGTAATTCGTGTTTGCATTATACCTACCTCTTTTTTCGCTTAAGTAATAGTTTGAGTTTAAAAGATTGTTTCTTTGAGCCTCAAACTATTACCTAAACAAGAGAGAATATCTTTCGATACTCTCATCTATCATTATTTTGTTTTTTCTTCTACGTAAGCGACAAGATCACCAACTGTAGATAATCCTTCTTCAGTTTCGATTTGAATATCAAAAGCATCTTCGATTTCAGAGATCACTTGGAACAAATCCAATGAATCAGCTTCTAAATCTTCGAATGTAGATTCAAGAGTTACTTCTGATGGTTCTTTACCAAGTTCTTCAACGATAATTTCTTGTACTTTTTCAAATACTGCCATGACAGGCCTCCTTAAAAATAATATATAAATTTTTAAAATGTGTTTCCACATGTTTAACTAGATTGTAACAAGAAGTGTGCCCCATGTCAAACCTCCACCGAATCCTGTCAGAAGAATTTTTTGACTTCCATCCATCTTGATTCGATGATTCTCGACACACTCCGATAATAGAATGGGGATACTAGCAGCACTAGTGTTCCCATATTCCATCATATTTGCTGGGATTTTCTCTCTAGAGACACCCAGTTTTTTTGACATCTTATCTAACATTCGGTCATTCGCCTGGTGTAACAGAAAATAGTCAATCTCTTCTGCTTCCATAGAGGCGTCTGCTATAATTTTTTGAATACTTTTCGTGACATCACGAATGGCAAAATCAAAAACTGCCCGTCCATCCATTGTCAGATATCTTCGATCGGAAACTTCATCTGAATAAGGGGAAGACAGCCCCAAATAGCAAGACTCAAGACTAGCACCTCGGCTACCATCTGTAAAAAGATTCTCAGCCAAAAACGATTTTTGATCGCTTGCTTCAAGCAAGACACCACCAGCTCCATCTCCAAAAAGGACTGAAGTGGAACGGTCTGACCAGTCTAATACTTTTGAAAGCGTCTCACTACCGATCACAATTCCTCGCCGGTACATACCTGAAGAAATGTATTTTTCAGCAGTGGCTAATGCAAATACAAATCCGCTACATGCTGCAGTCAGATCAAAGGCAAAAGCTCGAGAAGCTCCAATATTAGCTTGTACCCGGGCTGCAGTTGATGGCATTAAGCTGTCTGGAGTAATCGTAGCAACAACGATGAAATCAATTTCCTCAGCATCTAAGTTTGCTTTTGCTAATAATCTTTGTGCAACAATTGTTGCTAGATCACTTGTCGTCTCATCTTTTGAAATGTGACGCCGAAGGATACCTGTCCGACTACTGATCCATTCATCACTTGTATCCATGATCTCAGCCAAATCATCATTTGATACGACTTGGTCAGGTGCATAATGAGCAACTTGACTAATTTTAGCAAAGACCATTATTTAATTTCCTCCAAGAAACGATACAGATTTTGCAATCCTTTTTGCATCACTTTCTTCTCTTCGGGACTCATATCTCCAATAATCTGGTTGACCATCCGTTTATGGAATTGCTGATGAAGACGATAAAGTAGACGACCGTTCTTCGTTAAACTCAAGTGTACAACCCGGCGATCAACTTCCGATCTTCTTCTTTCGATATACCCTTTGCGCTCAAGATTATTCAAACTTGTCGTGACAGTCCCCAAAGTCACCATCAACTCCCGTGAAATATCACTCGGGGTTGCATTCGGTGTCGAACCAATCACATCGATCGTATGCATTTCTTTAATAGAAACATCTTTGAATCGACTTGCTCTTAGACTCGACTCCTCAATAACCAAAACATTATTAAAGATGGATGTTAAATAGTCGTTAACTAATTGGTAATTCAAAACTCCACCTCCTAATTTTACTTTGATAGTCAAATTTTATCAAAAATGAAAATAATTTGCAAGCATTTTTTCACAAAATATAGAAAAATTACAAATTTATTTTCCTTTAAATTGTGGCCGACGTTTCTCAGAGTAGGCAATAACCCCTTCCTTGAAATCTTCTGTAAATGCTAGTTTCTTTTGCAAATCCAATTCAAGACCCGCATATTGGTCCCATTCTTTCAAGAATGCTTCCCAAACCATTTCTTTCATGGCAGCATAAGAATTTGAAGATCCTCTTCTTAATTTTTTAAGCAATTGCTCAACTGTTTTATCGAGTCTTTCAGATTCACAAACACGATAAGCTAGGCCATAATCAAATGCCTTTTCAGCAGTCAAGGCTTCACCCGTCATTACTAAATGAGTAGCCCGAGACATGCCAATGGCTTTTCCTAACAAGAATAAGCCACCCGCATCCGGTGCTAAACCAACCCCAACAAAGGCTTGGATAAATTTAGTCCGATCACTAATAATACAAAAATCAACAGCTACTGAAATGTTAGCAGCTGCTCCAGCAACCGCTCCATCTGCCACCATAATAACCGGTTTTGGCAATTGCTTGATTTTCTTTGAAATCGTATTAACTAATTCGGCAATTAAAACAAGAGACTCGATGTCATCCGCATCGACTGCGCGTTTCATTTCGCTCAAATCTCCACCAACTGAAAAGATTTTCCCTTCTGCTGATAGAATAATGAATTTTACTTCCTCATTTTTTTCTGCATCTTCCAGGGCAGCTAAAATTTCCTGACACATTGGAATGTTAAAACCATTGGATACTTCAGGACGATTTAAAGAGATTGTCGCGAGGTCGTTTTCGACAGAATACAAAATTGTTTCAAACATCACTGACTCCTTTTATTTAAATATAAAATATTTTGATATTAAAACTTTTGAATTATAACATATCATACCACAAAAAAGTAAAATAGTAAAATATATCTATAAGATGTAACAAAATTGTAAAATTTGAATAATTACAATTTCTCTCTTCTACAGAATCAATTATTTTATGCCCTATCTGTAAATACATTGTATCAATAACTGAACTTTGGTATAATGTATTAATGAAACTATTAAGGAGAAAATATGAAAGTAACTAAATTCGGTGGAAGTTCTCTAGCATCAGCTTCTCAATTAAAAAAAGTACTTAATATCATTAAAGATGATCCAGAAAGAAGATTTGTAGTTGTATCAGCTCCAGGCAAACGCAACGCTGAAGATACAAAAGTAACAGATGCACTGATCCGCTATTATAAAGAATTTACTTCAGATAAGGATGTCACACAAACACAACAGTGGATTATTGAACGTTATCGTGCCATTACAGAAGAATTGGGTCTCAAAGATTCCATTATTCAAGAAATTGCTGAAGATATCTATGATTTAACAAATTTACCTAAAAAAGGGAATCCATTCACATACGATGCATTCCTAGCAGCAGGCGAAAATAACAATGCTAAACTCATTGCTGCTTATTTCAATCAAAATGGATTAGAAGCAAGATACATCCATCCAAAAGAGGCAGGAATTACAGTCACTGCAGAACCTTCCAACGCTCGTATATTACCATCTAGTTACGATAAAATTGAAGAACTAAAAGACTCAAGTGAAGTGATTGTCATTCCAGGTTTCTTTGGTGTTACTCAAGATGGTGACATTTGTACATTTTCTCGTGGTGGATCTGACATTACAGGATCGATCATTGCAGCAGGTGTAAAAGCAGACTTATACGAAAACTTTACAGACGTAAATGGTATCTTTGCAGCACATCCAGGTATTATTAAACACCCACATTCTATTCCTGAATTAACCTACAAAGAAATGCGTGAATTGGCCTACGCTGGTTTTTCAGTATTGCATGATGAAGCACTCGTTCCAGCATACAGAGGTAAAATTCCATTAGTCATTAAAAATACTAATAATCCAGACCACCCTGGAACCCGCATTGTTTTGGAACATTCAAATGATCATGTGACTGTTGTAGGGATTGCAGGTGATTCAGGATTCGTTAGTATTAACACTACAAAATACCTTATGAACCGCGAAGTCGGTTTTGGTCGAAAAGTCCTTCAAATTTTAGAAGATCTCAATATCAGTTGGGAACATATGCCAACAGGAATCGATGACTTGTCCATCATTTTGCGTTCACGTGAACTGACTCCAATCAAAGAACAAGAAATTTTAAAACAATTAACGCAAAAGCTCGAAGTTGACACAGCCGAAATTGAACATGATCTTTCCATCATTATGATTGTTGGTGAGAAAATGAAGAGTCAGGTAGGGGTTACTGCCACTGCAGCCAAAGCACTATCAGAAAATGAAGTGAATATTCAAATGATCTCTCAAGGTTCTAGTGAAGTTTCCATTATGTTCGTTGTAAGTAAAGATCAAGAAGAAAAAGCAATTAAAGCCTTATATCAAGCATTTTTCCCAAATAACTAAATAGAGAAAAGCTCCGTTAACTAAACGGAGCTTTAATTAACATTAAAATGAAAAGTAAAAAAAGAGATCAATTACTTGATCTCTTTTCAGAACGAAGACAAACGTCATTTTTGGCGTTTGTCTTTTTGTATTTTCGAAACTATTTACTTTATCATCCGGTATTTCCATCCAAAAATCTGATTTAGGGCAAAATAAAAAGGGATATTCGCTATCCATTTCACCAATTTTTTGATATTTAAACATGCCAAAGTAAGCCCAACCTTATCCTCCATTTTGGACTTCCCTTTTTCTCTAGTGTATCTCAAGTTATGATATTCCTTTGCAGTCCCAAAGAGTCGCTCAATTGTTTCTTTGCGCTTCTTATAAAGCTCCTTCATCCCTCTTTGGTGGCGAATCTCTTCACAAAATTCAAGATCATCTTTCCATACATGTCTCGTGATTACTTTTTGGTGGTTTTGACTCTGGGTACAAACGGATAATAGGGGACAAGAAGCACATACTTTGTGATTACTCTTATACTCACGATAACCTTCTCGAGTCGTCGTGCGATAGCTTAACACTTGATTCTCTGGACAGAGGTAACAGTCATAGAAAGTATCATAAACAAAATCATTGGGTCTTAAGTTCCCCTTTACTACCTTTGGACGAGTATAAGGGAAGACAGGGATGATATTTCGCTCTAATAAATAATGGGCAATAGCTGGGGTCTTATAGCCTGAATCCGCAATAATATAGTGTGGGGAGAAGGGTTCTAACTTTGAAAAAAGAGCAGGAAAGGCCTGACTATCATGCACATTTCCTGCCTCAACCGTATAAGCCACAGCCCAACCATGCTTATCACAAGCTACTTGGGCAGAATAGGCAAATACTTCCTTGTGTTCACCCTTGTGGAACCAACCACTCTCAGGATCTGTCGTTGAGATTTTCTTTTCTTTAGCCTCGCTTTCTTTTACGGGCTTTAAGGACTTTTTTTCGTGTTTCCTCCTATCTAAATCAATCTCAACTTCCAATTGTTCACTCATAAATTTAGCTTGTTGGTCAACTATTTCCTTACGATATTTGTGACTGTTAGCTGCCGCTTTGATGTGGGTACCATCCACAAATAGTTCAGAAGGATCAATTAAGCCAGCACATAAAGCTTGATTGAGCACTTGCGAAAATATCTCAGAAATCAGTTCTCTATCTTGAAAACGACGGCTGTAATTCTTTCCATAGGTGGTAAAATGAGGGATCTTGTCATCTAAGGTTAGTCCAAGAAACCAACGATAGGCAACGTTTACTTCAATGTCTTTAATGGTTTGGCGCATGGAGCGAATACCATAGAAACATTTAATCAAAGGAATTTTGACTAGCATGACAGGATCGAGACTGGGACGACCATTATCTGGACTATAGGTGTCTTCTACCAAGTCATAGATAAAATCAAAATCAACCTCTGAATCCACTTGTCGAAGAAAGTGATCTTCTGGGACCAATTCGTCTATCGTATAGAAGCCATATTGTCGGCGATTATAATCTGGTTTTTCTTTGTGAAACATAGGGAACACCTCACAATTCTTCTTATCTCTATTATACGACTTTACACAAAGAAAAGCCCTTAGAATATTAAGTTCTAAGGACTTTGTCTTCAATCTGAAAAGAGATCAATTACTTGATCTCTTTTTTTCTATACTCCGCCAGTAGGACTCGAACCTACGACATCATGATTAACAGTCATGCGCTACTACCAACTGAGCTATGGCGGAATCAAGCTAAGCGACTACCTTATCTCACAGGGGGCAACCCCCAACTACTTCCGGCGTTCTAGGGCTTAACTGCTGTGTTCGG
>NZ_JADNLT010000007.1:0-81851 GCF_015556095.1 Streptococcus parasanguinis | reverse complement strand
AGTAGGGCTGTAAAAGCTGATGAAATCAGCGTAGTAGAGCCCACTCAACCACTGCGTCTTGCTCGACAATCCAAAAATAATTGAGAGGCTAGGACTTTTGTCCCAGCCTCCTCGCTCTTGTTTCTAACCTCTAAGAGACAATTGCTGCTTATTTTTTAAGTTTCTCGCTCACTTCTTTTGCAAGGACAAAGTTCCCCAAGGTCGCTGAACCATTGCCAGCAACTGCAGGTGTCACAATATAATCTCTCACATCAGGTACAGGGAGGTAACCGTTCAAGAGGGCAGTAAATTTCGTGCGAACACGATCTAACATATGTTGTTGAGCCATTACTCCTCCTCCAAAGACAATGACGTCTGGGCGGAAGGTAACTGTCGCATTCACTGCTGCTTGTGCGATGTAGTAGGCTTGAATATCCCATACATTGCTGTTGAGTTCAATGTTTTCCCCACGAATACCTGTACGAGCTTCGAGACTAGGACCAGCCGCAAGGCCTTCCAAACAGCCATTGTGGAAAGGACAAACACCCTTGAATTCTTTTTCCACATCCATTGGGTGTTGGGCCACATAGTAGTGCCCCATTTCTGGGTGCCCAGCTCCCCCGATAAACTCGCCACGTTGGATGACACCAGCTCCGATTCCTGTTCCGATTGTATAGTAAACCAAGTTTTCGATATGGCCACCCGCATTATTGCGTGCGACCACTTCGCCATAGGCAGAGCTATTCACATCTGTCGTGAAATAGATAGGTACATTCAAGGCACGACGGAAAGCCCCAACGATATCTACATTGGCCCAATTCGGTTTTGGAGTCGTTGTGATGAAACCATAAGTGTTTGAATTTGGATCGATATCAATTGGTCCAAATGAACCAATCGCAAGCCCAACTAAATCCTCAAATTTTGAGAAAAATTCAATACACTTATCAATCGTCTCAATTGGCTTGGTTGTTGGAAATTGTACTTTTTCCACAACATTATAGTTTTCATCACCAACCGCACAAACAAATTTTGTACCGCCAGCTTCCAAACTTCCATATAATTTTGTCATGTTGGCTCCTTTTTTATTATGAAAAATATCCTGTATTTATTATAGCATATTTTGTAGTCAATCTTTTTCTCTTCTCTAAAGAAAAAACACACCTTTTTTTGAGAAATAAAATTCAAGGACTGGAGATGATAGACCAGTCCTTGAGAACTTATTATTTCGATTAAGCTTTGACTTCGATGATCGCATCACCCTTCGCAACAGATCCAGTTGCAACAGGTGTGACAGAAGCAAAGTCAGCCGTGTTAGTGACGATCACCATAGTTGTGTCTTCAAGACCAGCTGCGGCAATTTTCGCTGCATCAAATGTACCAAGGACATCACCAGCTTTGACTTTATCGCCTTGAGCTACTTTTTGATCAAATCCTTCACCGTTCATTGATACTGTATCAATACCAACGTGGATCAAGATTTCAGCACCATTAGCTGTCTTCAAACCGTAAGCATGACCAGTTGCGAAAGCAATAGTTACTTCAGCATCTGCTGGTGCATAGACAACGCCTTCAGTTGGTTTGATGGCAATTCCTTGTCCCATCGCTCCACTTGAGAAGACAGGATCATTCACATCAGCAAGTGCTACAGCACTACCAACGATAGGAGAGATGATGGTTTCGTCTTGAAGAGATGCTGGAATAACTCCAGTTGTTTCTTCTTCAATAATTGCACCAGCTTCTTTGTCCTCTGCAGGAACTGATGAAGCTTCATCTTCATAACCAAACATATAAGTCAAACCGAAACTTAGTGCAGTTGTAAATACAACCATAAATACATATTTCAATAATTGACCATTTAGATAGAGAAGTGTACCTGGAATAATTGTAATACCAAATCCTGTACCAGCCAGATTTAACATAGATGCAATCCAACCACCTACAGCACCTGCTCCCAAAGCAATAACGAATGGTTTCACATAACGCAAGTTCACCCCGAAGATTGCAGGCTCAGTAATACCTAGCAAAGCAGAAATAGTTGCTGGGAATGCTAAAGCTTTCACTTTTTGAGATTTAGATTTTACTGCCACTGCTAAAGTAGCACCAGCTTGCGCAGTCATAGCTGCTGTAATGATTGCATTAAATGGATCTTTTTTATCTGCAGTAATTAATTGTGATTCAAGAAGATTAAAGATATGATGGACGCCAGTAACGACAATCAACTGATGAACCCCACCGATAAGAAGCCCTGCAAGTCCGAATGGTAAATTTAAAATAAACTTAGTTGCATTCAGTACATATTCTTCAATGCTGTGGAAGAATGGACCAATAATAAACAAAGCGAGGAATGACATGATTGTTAATGTGAATAATGGAACCAATAACAAATCTAAGACATCTGGAATTTTCTTATGGAGCCACTTTTCAAGTTTCGCACCAATTAGACCAACGAAGAAAGCGGGAAGAACTGAGTTCTGGAATCCAACCACATGATGGAAGATACCAAAGTATGTTGCTGCTTTAGAAGGATCTTCCGCTACAACCCACGCATTTGGAAGTGTCGGACTAACCATCATCAAACCAATTACAATCCCAAGAACAGGATTTCCTCCGAATACTCGGAACGCAGACCATGAAATCAAGGCTGGGAAGAAGGCAAACGCGGTATCAGTTAAAATTGTTGAATATGTATAAAAATCAGTAGATTTAAATGCGTCTGCTGTTGTACCAAACAAAGCCAAAACCTGGTCTTGAGCAATAGCACCGCGAATCCCCATAAACAATCCAGTTGCAACGATCGCTGGTAAAATTGGCACAAAAACGTCTCCAAAGGTACGGATCGCACGTTGGAACCAGTTTCCTTGTTTAGCAGCTTCAGCTTTCATTTCATCTTTTGATGATGTTGGTAAGCCAAGAGCTACTACTTCATCATAGATCTTGTTTACAGTACCAGTACCAAAGATGATTTGGTATTGACCTGAGTTAAAGAAAGCACCTTGTACTTTTTCAATGTTCTCAACAACATCTTTGTTGATTTTTGATTCATCTTTTACCATCACGCGAAGACGAGTCGCACAGTGAGCAACACTGCTAACGTTCTCAACCCCACCGATTGCATCTATGACTTTTTTTGCAATTTCTGTATTTGACATTTGCAAAAATCTCCTTATTTTTTATTGTTTTGAAAACGGTTCACCCGCCTCTACGTTTTTAATTGTACCACGTATTGAAAATATGTCAACCGTTTTGCAGGATTTTTTTGAAACTTTTTTGGACTTTTTGACACATTTTGATAGCATGAAACTATTTTCATTTTAAGACAGGCCTATACTACGCTTTTTAGCACTTTAAACCAGTCTTTTATTTTCATTTTCTTTCATTTTTTCATAGATTTCCAACTTCTCCTCTTTTCTTCAAGCTACAAAATAGATGTCAATCGTTTGACATTTTTTGCCGTTTTTTTCATTTATCGCTTGCATTTTTAATAGGAAATCGGTACTATGGAAGTAAGAAAAAATTCGGAGGAATAAAATGGAATGGACAACTGAACGTCGTTACAGACGTTACGAAGACTGGACAAAAGAAGAAAAGCAAGCCATCCAAGAAAACATGGCGAAATCTCCTTGGCATACACATTATCATGTAGAGCCAAAAGCTGGTCTCTTAAATGATCCTAACGGTTTTTCCTACTTTGATGGAAAATGGATCTTGTTTTACCAAAATTTCCCATTTGGTGCAGCCCATGGGTTAAAATCATGGGTACAAACAGAAAGTGAAGACTTGGTTCATTTCAAAGAAACTGGTGTAACGCTTCTTCCAGACACAGATCTGGATAGCCATGGAGCTTATTCCGGATCAGCCATGCAGTTTGGTGACAAACTATTCCTATTCTACACTGGAAATGTTCGTGATGCAGAATGGGTTCGTCATCCTTACCAAGTCGGTGCTTTGATGGACAAGGACGGAAAGATCGAAAAAATTGACAAAATCTTGATTGATCAACCGGCTGACTCTACGGATCACTTCCGTGACCCACAGATTTTTAATTTCAAGGGTCAATACTATGCTATCGTTGGTGGTCAAGACCTTGAGAAAAAAGGATTCATCCGTCTCTATAAGGCTGTAGATAACGACTATACCAACTGGGTTGCAGTCGGTGATTTGGATTTTGCAAACGATCGGACAGCTTATATGATGGAATGTCCCAACCTAGTCTTTGTTGGAGACCAACCCGTTCTCCTCTACTGTCCTCAAGGCTTAGATAAATCCGTTCTCGATTATGACAATATCTATCCAAATATGTACAAGATCGGGGCAAGCTTTGATCCAGAAAAGGCCAAAATGGTTGATGTATCTGAATTGCATAATCTCGACTATGGTTTTGAAGCCTATGCGACTCAAGGATTTAATGCTCCCGATGGACGTGCCTATGCTGTTAGCTGGCTAGGTCTTCCAGACGTTTCTTATCCAACGGATTCCTATGACTACCAAGGAGCTCTCTCACTGGTCAAAGAATTAACCATCAAAGACGGAAAACTCTACCAATACCCAGTCGAAGCCATCAAGGACTTGCGCGCTGAGAGTGAGGCATTTGCCATCAAGGCACAAACCAAGAACTGCTATGAATTGGAATTGCAGTTTGAAAAAGATAGCCAAAACGAAATCGTCCTCTTTGCAGATGCAGAAGGAAAGGGCTTAGCTCTCTCATTCGATCTCTCTAAGGGATTAGTCACAGTCGATCGTAGCCAGGCAGGTGAGCAATATGCCCAAGAATTCGGTACGAGCCGTAGCTGCCCAATCGCTAACCAAGCCACAACCGCTAATATTTTCATTGACAATTCAATTTTTGAAATCTTTATCAATAAAGGAGAAAAAGTATTTTCTGGTCGGGTCTACCCACATGCGGATCAAAATGGAATATTGATCAAGTCTGGAAACCCTACTGGAACTTACTACGAACTTGATTATGGTCGCAAAGCTAACTGATGTCGCCAAACTCGCCGGTGTCAGCCCTACTACTGTCTCACGGGTCATCAATAAAAAAGGATACCTGTCTGAAAAAACGATCCAAAAAGTCCAAGAAGCCATGCGAGAATTGGGCTATAAACCTAACAATGTTGCTCGTAGCCTCCAAGGAAAATCAGCCAAGTTAGTCGGCTTGATCTTTCCCAACATCAGCAATGTTTTCTATGCTGAATTAATCGACAAACTAGAGCACCAACTCTTCAAACACGGCTATAAAACCATCATCTGCAATAGTGAACACGACTCCGAAAAAGAGCGCGAATATATTGAGATGTTGGAGGCTAACCAGGTAGATGGCATCATTTCAGGAAGTCATAATTTGGGCATTGAAGATTACAACCGGGTAACTGCTCCTATCATTGCTTTTGACCGCAACCTCTCCCCAGAAATTCCGGTTGTCTCTTCAGACAACTACGCTGGCGGGGTGCTTGCAGCAGAAACTTTAGTAAAAACCGGAGCCCGAAAGATTATCATGATCACAGGGAATGACAACTCCAACTCCCCAACAGGCTTGCGTCATGCGGGGTTTGCATCGGTTCTACCTGAGTCCATGATCATTAATGTTTCCAGTGATTTCTCCCCTATTCGCAAAGAAATGGAAATCAAACAGATTTTAACCCACCACAAACCAGATGCCATTTTCGCCTCCGATGATTTGACGGCGATCTTGATCATGAAAGTCGCTAGAGAATTAGATATTCAGATTCCCCAGGATTTGAAAGTGATTGGTTATGATGGAACCCAGTTCATTGAGACCTATACACCTGAACTGACAACCATCCAACAACCCCTCGAAGACATTGCTATCCTCATGGTGGATCTTTTACTCCAAAAGATCGAAGGAAAAAAAGTAGCGACTACCGGTTATTTCTTGCCCGTTAGTCTCCACTCTGGAAAAAGTGTCTAAAACAACCCCTACAGTTCTATTACTGTAGGGGTTGTTATTCGTCAAAAAAAGGCTGGGCAAAAACTGTCTAGCCTTTTATATTTAATAGAAATAACTGTATGACGCAGTGGTTGATTGGCATCTTTGTTCGCCTTTTAAGCTCCAAAGATGACCTAATCAACTGTGCGGGGGTGGGAAAACGAACTCTTTCAACTAGTTGGAGTTCTTTCCCACTCCCTTTTTACTTATTCTTCTGTCACAAATTGACTGAGGACACCGTTGACAAATCGTGAAGAGGTTTCATCTGAAAAGGCCTTGGCCAATTCCACCGCTTCATTGACTGCGACGATCTGTGGTGTATCAAACTCTGTCATTTCGTAAATTCCCAGACGAAGGATGTTTTTCTCTACCAAGGTCAAGCGCTCAACAGTCCAGCCGGTTTTCAAATGTTGACCGATTTGCTGGTCCAGTTGATCTTTGGATTGGTAGACACCCGTCACGAGATTCATGAGAAAGGCAGGAAGATCGACTTCTTTGTCTTCTGCTAGGTCCTTATCATGTAGATAAGCAAAACGACAAGCTTCAACAATGTCTCCATCGTATTCCAAGGCCATCAAGGCTTGGAAGGCGCGCTCACGCAAATCTCGACGTGATTCTAATAAAATTTCATCAGTCATTGAGGAAGTCCTCATTAAACAAATCTTTCAAGTCTGGTTTTGGAGATTTTTCCGTTGCGATACCAACAACGTGAATGTTGACAGCATCCAAGGTTACATCTGCCATATCATAAACTGCAGACTTGACCGCTTTTTGAATGGCTACAGCGACAGATGGTACAGCCACTCCGTATTCTAAATAGAGATAGATGTCTACTGAAACTTGACCATCTTCTTCTGTATGAAGGTAGACGCCACGTCCAAGGGAGCGTTTGGATAAGCTATCTGAAACACTCTTGTTTTCAAGCGAATAGACACCCTCTACTTTTGCTGTCGCAATCGCAATAATTTTTTCTAATACACGTGGTGCAATAACGATGTCACCAAATTGTTCAGTTGCCATAGAAGTTCCTTTCTATTTGACACCCTGAGATGTCTCTTATGCACGAGAAACGTAAGTTCCTTCAGTAGTGTTAATGACCAATTTTTGTCCAGCTTCGATGAAATCAGGAACGTTTACGACCAAACCAGTTTCCATTGTAGCAGGTTTACCAGAACCAGTCACTGTAGCACCTTTGATAGATGGTTGAGTTTCTGCAACAGTTAATTCAACAGTTGTAGGGACTGTTACACCGATGACTTCGCTTCCGTAGAATTGAATTTTTACTTCTGAGTTTTCAAGGATGTAAAGCAATTCTTGTTCTACGTTCACAACTGGAATTTCATATTGGTCATATGTTTCCGTGTTCATGAAGTAGGCTGTATCATCCATTTTGTACAAGTATTGAGCTGGAACAGTTTCGATAATCGCTTGTTCAAATTTTTCTTCTGGACGGTAGCTAGTATCAAATGTTGAACCAGTACGGACATCACGCAATTTCATACGCATGATAGTGTTTCCTTTACCTGGTTTGTGGTGGCTAGCTTCCAAAACGCGGATCAATTTTCCGTCAGCTGTTTCAAAAGTCATACCAGCTTTCAATTTACTTGCTTCGATCATGTTTTATTACCTCTTTTTTAAAAATAGATTACTCTTTATTGTAACACACTATTTGATTTTTCTCAAACAGCAATTTTCTCTTTTTAGGAAGGCTAGAAGGTGGAGAGCGATTGCAAGAACGAGTCCTTAGAATCTCTATACCTCCAACTCCAGCTTCACTATTCCTTATTGGTCCACAGGCACAATATTGCCATCAGCATCTTTGGTGACATGGACATACTTTCCATCTACTTCAATGTAGAAGGTATGTGGCTTGTCTTGAGCTGGAGAGGCTTGTTTTTGAAGGTCATTGCCAAGGGCTTGACCCAAGTTCATCCCCATGATCATGTTCATACCATTGCCACCTTCATTTTTAGCAGCTGCGACCAAGGCTTCATTGCGAGCACGACGTTCTTCGATTTCAATGGTATTGTACTTCATCGCTGCCAATTCACTGTCCAGTTTATTGACCTTAGCCATACTGTCTGCATCGTAGCTCAAATCTTCGATGAGGACATTGGTTAATTCGATACCATATAATTCTGTCCAAGTTTTGTTGACTTCGCGTTTTGCAACTTCATTGAAGACGTCTTGGTCCGCATTGATATTGTAAATATCCGCCTTATTTTCTGCTGTATATTTTGAAATGGCCACTGCAATTTTTGGAGCCAGGTTTTGGCGCAAGGTTCCCTGAGCCACATCTTCTAAGGTAAATGGCTTATCTGTAGTGATTTGGCGACTAACTGCACTGATGTAAAAGAGTACAGGATCTGCTACTTTAACATCATAAAGACCATAAAAACGAATGCTAAGAAGTTGTTGGTAACGGTCGCTAAAGTACTCAACTGGATTTTGAGTGCCAAATTTATTTCCTGTAAAAGGTTGCATCCGCACAAAAATAATTTCTTGTTGGGTGACCACTTGGCCTCCAAATGAGAAACGATTCTTGAACTGATCCCACGTTCCTTTCACACCACCCTTTTCAAACAACCAGGCATTTTCACCGGCTTGCCATTCGTGACTCCCTGCTTCTAGAAGGTCTCCTAGAAAAGTTCCATTATTGACCAAGAGAGCAACATAGCCTTGGGGAACGATGACGACAGAACCATCTGTCAATAGGCCCGTATTTTGGTTGCTCTGGCGAGAGCGCCCATCTGGATCTTTGGTCAAGAGCTGTCCCTTAATGGCCAAAGCTGTTGCTGGAACAGCTTCTGGCAAGGTAATGGCTTCCTTAAATTTACTATCTTGAAAACTTGAAATGCCCGCTGAAAGGGCTGCTTTAATAAATCCCATACATTCTCCTATCTGTAGAATTCAATTTCATCCACAACTTCGTAGACATCCAAGACCCAATCTTTTGGATTGTGCTTCAAGGATGCTTGGCAATATTCACACTTGTCGATTGAATCAATCGTCAATGGCGCACCACAGTTCGGACAATGATCACTAACGACTTCTGAATTCTTAATGATCTCTGTCTGAGCTCCATGTTCACGGAGGAAGACCATGCGGTAAACGGTAAAGAGATCTTTGGTTGGATCCCCTTCGATCACACGACCCGTTTCATCACTTCGGATGTAATCTCTCATCGTCGATGACAGAATGACTTCGATGCGGTCATTGCCTTCTGGATTTTCGATAAAGTCTTTGATCTTCGAATCTTCCACACGCACGCGCTCAAGAACATTGGTTGTTTTGGCGCGAATATGCTCTTGCAACTGTGTCAAGTGTTGCTCATAAAGACTCGTACTTTCTAGATTCCGCACGGAATTCCAATCTTTTTCTGTCCAGGCAGACTGCAATTGAAGATAAACCAGCTTGACTTGCGATAAGAAGCGGTCTTCATCAAACATTGGATCCAGTTTACGGATACGGCGAATCGCTTCATAGTTGTTCTCAATTGGTCGACCAGCCCGTTCTTCGGTTGTCCGTTTTGGACCACTGTTTGAAGAAAATGATTCATCACTTTCATTAGCTTCTTTTGCAATATTATAGACAAATCCAATCAATCCAACGATAGCAAAAATTGCTACTACACCACCTGAGTCTGTTCCAGAACCAGAACTGTAGCTACTGGATCCGCCAGACCAACTGCTGCCACCAGACCAACTACTTCCGCCATCGGACCAGCTACTGCCACTATCGGACCAACTGCTACCACCACCTGAATCAATCAAGCTACTGCCACCACTATCTGTATTACCGACACCAGCATGGGCAGAAGGAGCAAATACAAATAGCAAGACTACTAGAAGAATTCCAACTATTACACTTCGTTTTTTCATAGGCCTCTTTTCTTATCTTTGTTTGTTACACAGGGGTTAAGAAAATACTGTCTATTTTATAGGACAATCAATTCTTTAGGAGCAAGGGTCAAGACTTCACAGCCTTTTTCTGTGATCAAGAGGTCATCTTCGATCCGCACACCAGAGAGACCTTCAATATAAATACCTGGCTCATCTGTTAAGACCATCCCTGCTTGAATCGCTTCTTTAGACGTTTGGCTGAAGTATGGCTCTTCGTGGATATCTAGCCCAATTCCATGACCGATTCCATGAGTAAAGTATTGACCATAGCCGGCTCTTTCGATCACATCACGTGGGATTTTATCAAAATCACAGAAGCCAAGTCCATCTTTAGCCGCAGCAATCAAGGCTTGATTGGCTTTCAAAACTGTTTCGTAAATTTCTCTTTCCTTGTCGCTTACATGTCCGGCATAGATGGTCCGTGTCATATCGCTGACATAGTGGTTATACAAGCAACCAAAATCAAGGGTCAAGGCATCTCCTGCTGAAATGACCCGATCACTTGGAGTCGCGTGAGGCATGGCAGAGCGTTCACCAGCTGCTGAGATAATATCAAAAGATACACCAGAAGCTCCCAACTCCCGCATTCTAAAATCGAGGAAAGTCGCTGCTTCCAACTCTGTCGTTTTCCCTACCTTGATATAATCCAAAATATCATGGAAGGCTTGGTCAGAGATGCTACAAGCTTTTTTAATGGCCGCAATCTCAGTTTCATCCTTAATCAAGCGCAATTCCATTACAAAATTCGCTAGGGATTGAAGGCTGATGCCACTGAAAACAGAAGCCATGCGGGCATGGTAGGCCACCGTCACTTCGTCCTCAAAACCAAGTTCTTTGATTCCAAGATCCTTAACGATCTCTGCAGCTGCAGTCAACTCATCGCGTGTTTCCACAATCTCTACAAAGGGGAAACAAGTCGCATGGGCATGGATGGTGTAGCGCGAATCTGTAAAGAGGACCACGCGTTCTTCTGTCACCAAAGCGGTCCCGTTTGAACCCCAGAAATTGGTCAAATAATAAACATTTTTCAAATTGTTAATCAATACCGCTTTGAGGTTTTGGGCTTTCATTTTGTTTCTTAAGTTGCTGATCCGTTGATTCATTGTAATTTTCCTTTCAAATATTGTCCTGTGTAGCTAGCAGGATTTGCTGCTACTTCTTCTGGTGTTCCGGTCGCAATAATGGTTCCGCCACCGACACCGCCTTCGGGTCCTAAATCGATGATATGGTCTGCTGTCTTAATGACATCCAAATTGTGCTCAATCACAAGGACCGTATTGCCATCATCCACAAATCGCTCTAAGACTTTGATCAAGCGAGAAATGTCCTCGGTATGGAGTCCGGTCGTTGGTTCATCCAAGATATAGAAAGATTTTCCTGTAGAGCGCTTGTGCAATTCAGAAGCCAACTTCATCCGCTGCGCTTCCCCACCTGAAAGGGTGGTCGCTGGTTGCCCCAGCGTTACATAGCCCAAGCCCACATCCTGGATGGTCTTGAGTTTGCGTTCAATTTTTGGAATGTGCTTGAAGAATTCAACTGCTTTATTGACCGTCATATCCAGCACTTCTGCGATATTTTTTTCCTTGTAGTGGACTTCGAGAGTCTCACTATTGTAGCGACGTCCATGGCAGACCTCACAAGGAACAAAGACATCTGGCAAGAAGTGCATTTCAATCTTGATGATGCCATCTCCTGAGCAGGCTTCACAACGCCCACCCTTGACATTGAAACTAAAGCGACCTTTCTTATAGCCCCGAATTTTGGCTTCATTGGTCTGAGCAAAGAGATCGCGAATGTCATCGAAGACGCCTGTATAAGTTGCTGGATTGGAACGAGGAGTCCGACCGATCGGGCTTTGATCAATGTCGATCAAGCGATCGATATGCTCAATCCCCTGAATGGTTTTGTATTTCCCTGGTTTTTCCGAATTGCGGTTGAGCTTTTGAGCGATGGCTTTTTTCAAGATGCCATTGATCAAGGTCGATTTCCCAGAGCCAGAAACTCCAGTGACCGCAATAAATTTGCCCAGAGGAAAACGTGCTGTGATATCTTGTAAGTTGTTCTCACTGGCCCCTGTAATTTCAATAGAACGACCATTTCCTGAACGGCGCTCTGTTGGAACCGGAATCTTGCGCTTGCCGGACAAATATTGGCCGGTAATGGATTTACTATTACGAGCCACCTGCTTTGGAGTTCCCGCAGCAACGATCTCTCCACCAAAGACACCGGCACCTGGGCCGACGTCGATCAGGTAGTCTGCTTCTCTCATGGTATCTTCGTCGTGTTCGACGACGATCAAGGTATTGCCTAAATCACGCATCTTTTTGAGACTGGCAATCAGGCGGTCATTGTCCCTTTGATGGAGGCCGATTGACGGCTCATCCAAGATATAAAGGACACCCGAAAGATTGGAGCCAATCTGGGTTGCTAAGCGAATGCGCTGGCTTTCTCCACCTGACAAGGTCCCAGCTGAGCGTGACAAGGTCAAGTAATTAAGGCCTACATTGTTTAAGAAGGTCAAGCGATCTTTGATCTCTTTTAGAATCGGTCTTGCAATCGTGGCTTCATTGTCTGTTAAGACCAACTGATCCACAGCTTTTAAGTGGTCCGCAATCGATAGATCTGACACCTCCCCGATATGCATCCCTGTCTCCCCACCAACACGAACAGAAAGAGCCTGGTCGTTGAGACGGTAGCCATGGCAGGTCGCACAGGTCAATTCGTTCATATAAGAACGCATTTGGTTGCGGGTAAAATCGCTATTGGTCTCACGAAAACGACGGTGAATATTGTTTACGACCCCTTCAAAAGGAATTTCGATATCCCGAACCCCACCAAACTCATTTTCATAGTGGAAGTGGAATTCCTTGCCATTTGAACCATAGAGGACCAAGTCCTTTTCTTCTTGAGAAAGATCGGAAAAAGGCTGGTCCATATCAACGCCAAAATGGATCATGGCCTGCTCCAACATCTGTGGATAGTAGTTGGAAGAGATCGGATTCCAAGGAGCAAGTGCTCCTTCGCGAAGGGTTAAGCGATCATCTGGCACCACCAAATCCAAGTCTACCTCTAGCTTAATACCCAGCCCATCACAGTCTGGACAAGATCCGAAAGGCGCATTGAAAGAAAAGAGACGGGGCTCTAACTCAGGAACGGTAAAGCCACAGACTGGACAGGCATAATGCTCAGAAAAGAGCAATTCCTTGCCATCCATGGTATCAATCACCACATAACCATCCGCAATCCGAAGGGCTGCTTCAATCGAATCAAAGAGCCGCGAGCGGATGCCCTCTTTGATCACGATTCGGTCCACAACTACTTCAATCGTGTGCTGCTTGCTTTTAGACAGTTCTGGAACCTCTGTCACATCATAGATCTCCCCATCGACCCTCACCCGGACATAGCCGTCTTTTTGCACCTTTTCAATGATATTCTTGTGCTGGCCTTTTTTCTTGCGAATAATGGGAGCTAGAATTTGCAGGCGTTGGCGTTCTGGTAATTCTAAGACTTGATCGACAATTTGCTCAACCGAAGAAGCTGTAATCGCTCCATGCCCATTGATACAATAAGGCGTCCCTACACGCGCATAGAGCAAGCGCAGGTAGTCATTGATCTCTGTTGCCGTCCCCACTGTAGAACGGGGGTTTTTACTGGTTGTTTTTTGGTCGATGGAAATAGCTGGACTCAAGCCGTCAATGGAGTCCACATCTGGTTTTTCCATATTTCCCAAGAACTGCCGGGCATAGGCCGATAAGCTCTCCACGTAGCGACGCTGACCTTCTGCATAGAGGGTATCAAAGGCCAGACTGGACTTTCCAGAACCAGACAACCCCGTCACCACGACTAATTTGTCCCGTGGAATTTCCACGTCTATATTTTTTAAATTATGGGCGCGTGCCCCATGAATGACAATTTTATCTTGCATGTTCTTACTCTAATCACCTTTTTGTTAACCTCCATTATAACAAATTTTTTAGTATTCTTTTATCCAAAACCGTCCTTTTTCTGATATAATGTTAAGGTGTAAAAAAACAAGGGGAGGCACCATGAAACAGGTCTTTTTATCGACAACGACTGAATTTAAGGAAATAGAGACGCTGGAACCCGGTAGCTGGATCAACCTTGTGAACCCTTCTCAAAGTGAATCGATGGAAATCGCCTCTGCTTTTAATATCGATATTGCAGACTTGCGGGCACCACTCGATGCGGAAGAAATGTCCCGTATGACCATCGAAGATGAATACACCTTGATCATCGTCGACGTTCCCATCAAGGAAGAGCGGAACAATCAGACCTACTACGTGACCATTCCGCTAGGGATTATCCTGACAGAAGAGGCTATTATCACAACTTGCTTGGAGAAATTGCCACTTCTCGATATCTTTATCAACCGACGCTTGCGGAATTTCTATACCTTTATGCGGTCGCGCTTTATCTTTCAGATCCTCTATCGCAACGCTGAACTCTACTTGTCTGCGCTTCGTACCTTGGATCGCAAAAGCGAGCAGATTGAAAGTCAATTGCACAAATCAACGCGTAATGAAGAGCTGATTGAATTGATGGAGTTGGAAAAAACCATCGTCTACTTTAAGGCCTCTCTGAAAACCAATGAACGCGTGATCAAGAAATTGACCAGTGCTACTAGTAACATCAAGAAATACCTAGAAGACGAGGATCTGTTGGAAGATACCTTGATCGAAACCCAGCAGGCCATCGAGATGGCAGATATTTATGGAAATATCCTGCACTCCATGACCGATACCTTTGCATCGATCATCTCCAACAACCAGAACAATATCATGAAGACCCTGGCTCTCGTCACCATTGTCATGTCCATTCCGACCATGATCTTTTCGGCCTACGGGATGAACTTCAAGGACAATGAGCTTCCGCTCAATGGCGAACCAAACGCCTTCTGGCTGATCATTTTCATCGCCTTTGCCCTGACCGGGTCTCTCGTCGTCTACCTCATTCATAAAAAATGGTTCTAACACCTACTAATAACACTAAGGAGTATTTATGTCTCAATTTGATTTAACTCAATTAAGTAAAAAAAATCAAGAATTCGTTCGCATCGCCAAACACCAATTGCTTGAAAACGGAAAGACAGAGGAAGAAGCAGAAAGCCTCATCCAAGAAATTTTACCAGCTATCCATGAAAACCAAGGAAAAGGAATTCCGGCACGGACCCTTTTTGGTGCTCCAACTGTTTGGGCGAATTCTTTCAGCGAGAAAGAACGCTATGAAAAAGAGCATCCGAAATTAAACGATGCTCCCTCTCTCATGATTTTGGATTCCTTCCTCTTTATCTTTGGTGTTTTTGCTGCGATTAGCGCCTTTATGAACTTGGTTGCACCGCGTCGTACTGGCTATGGTTTGATCACCTTGATCCTTGGAAGTTTGACAGGGGCTCTGCTCTTGTATCTCATGTACTACTTCTTCTATCAGTATATGGATGGCACAAAAGATCGCAGTGAGCGTCCCTCTCTTTGGAAATCCATGCCGATTCTTGTTGGAGTCATGTTCCTTTGGGTCATTGTCTTGTCCTTTACTTCCTTACTCCCACAAGTTCTCAACCCAACTATTCCAGATGTTTTTGCCATCGTTTTAGGAGCTCTAGCGCTTGTCCTTCGCTTCTACCTCAAGAAACGCTTTAATATTAAAAGTTCGAGCACAGCACCTGCAACTCGACGCTAAAAAGAAACGGATGAAGTTTTCATCCGTTTTTGTTTTACTGTATTTCCCTGTTCAATCTTTTTGAAAAATAGAGGACTAAGTCATCATTGTTTTCACAAGAACTGTAAGGGGCCAAGGGGCGATCCCTAAACCAAATTCCAGATCCATCTGGGATATAGCCTCGTTTAACATACAGTCTTTGAGCTGGGCCATAACCCGAGTGTAAACCAACCCCTAAAGTAACAATCTCTGATAGTAGCCGGACTCTTTTTTCCGCCTCTTCTAAGAGTTGATTCCCAATTCCTCGACTTCTAAATGGCTCAAAAACATTAAAATCAGTTAGTTCAGGATAGACTCCCACGAAAGGGCCGTGCTTGGCAGCAGGTAATATAGTGATATAGCCTGCCACAAATCCATCCGACTCAGCTACTAATACGTCCCTTTCCCCATTCTCCTGATCCTGAAAATAGCTGGTCAAGATATCCTTTCTACCCGGCCACCCTTGGTGGATAAAGGCTTGAGAGATGTGCTCAATATCTGTCTTTATCATCCTCCTGATGATTACACCTTCCTTCATAGTTCCCTCCTTGATACATTTCTTCCCACATTATAACATGATTAGAGCTAGGGAAAGGTCAAAGAGGCCCACCCGGACCTGAAAAAAAGACCCACCCGGGTCTTTTTTTTAATCTTCGTTTACGAAAGGCATCAAAGCCATTACGCGAGCGCGTTTGATAGCTGTTGTTACTTTACGTTGGTTCTTCGCTGAAGTTCCAGTTACACGACGAGGAAGGATTTTCCCACGTTCTGAAACGAAACGGCTAAGAAGCTCAGTATCTTTGTAATCGACATATTCGATTTTGTTTGCTGCGATGTAATCAACTTTTTTACGGCGTTTGAATCCGCCACGACGTTGTTGAGCCATGTTTAATTCTCCTTTATAGTTTTAATTCGTTAAACCCATTCTTAGAATGGAAGATCGTCGTCTGAGATATCCATTGGATTCGCTCCAAATGGATTTTCTTCACGACCAAAGTTTGGCGCTGCATTGCTTGGTTCAGATCCACCAAAGCTTGGGGTTGCATTTCCAGCAAAACCACCGTTGCCTGATGAATAGCCACCACCTGCATGCCCTTCGCGTGCTGCACGGCTTTCCAATAGTTGGAAGCTGTCTGCTACGACTTCAGTGACATAAACACGTTGACCTTGCTGGTTTTCGTAATTACGTGTTTGAATGCGACCGGTAATCCCAATCAAAGCACCTTTCTTAGCCCAGTTGGCTAAGTTTTCTGCTTGCTGACGCCAGATCACACAGTTGATGAAATCGGCTTCGCGCTCTCCATTTTGACTCTTGAAGTTGCGGTTGACAGCTAGGCTGAAAGTAGCAACTGCTTGATTGCTTGGAGTGTAGCGAAGTTCAGCATCACGGGTCATACGACCGACAAGTACAACATTGTTAATCATAAGTCACCTCTGATGATTTCTTACGCGTCAACTTTTACGATCATGTGACGAAGAATGTCACCGTTGATTTTTGAAAGACGGTCGAACTCGTTAAGAGCTACAGCGTCGTTCGCTTCAACGTTTACGATGTGGTAAAGTCCTTCACGGAAATCTTGGATTTCGTATGCAAGACGACGTTTTTCCCAATCTTTTGATTCAACAACAGTTGCACCGTTGTCAGTCAAGATAGAATCGAAACGTGCTACCAAAGCGTTTTTAGCTTCTTCTTCAATGTTTGGACGAATAATATAAAGAATTTCGTATTTAGCCATTGATAATGTTCCTCCTTTTGGACTAATGACCCCCTGTCTTTGCAAGGGGTAAGTGAGGTTTACTCACAAGAAACTATTATACCAGACTTTTCGAACAAAGGCAAGAATTATCTTTAGGATTTAAAAAATGATTTCTGGACGTCCCCTTCGAGAAAAAAGAAAGAAATGTCCTAAAAAATGATATTTTATAGAAGAAACTATTCCCACTCTTCCTCTCCTTTCCTTAAAGAAAACTGATATCAGTTAGCTTTAAGCTTGAGTCTTTATACTAGCTTCAACAAATCTCAAGAAACGAGGAACGATTATGAATTATCTTATCATCCCCGCCTATCAACCGGATCTGAATCTTGTCAAACTGGTTCGCCTGGTTCACGCTAAGAGTGATCTCCACATCATCGTCGTCGACGATGGAAGTGACGACGACAAGAAAGTTATTTTTGACAAATTGGAAGGTCTTGCGACAGTCCTGACCCACGAGCACAATCAAGGAAAAGGCCAATCTCTCAAGACTGCTTATGCATACATTCTAGAAAGAGGCACCTATGGAAGCATTGTTACAGCTGATGCAGACGGTCAGCACAAAATTTGGGATATTTTCAGGGTTGTTAACCAATCTCAAGAACATCCTGGAGCACTTATTTTAGGAGCACGCGCCTTTTCTGGCAAAGTTCCTTTGCGTTCTGCTTTTGGAAACAAATTGACCCGTTTCCTCTTCAAACAACAAACCGGAGTGGCAATCAGCGATACCCAAACAGGTTTACGGGCTTTTACTACGAATCTCTTGCCTTTTATGCTTGAGGTTGACGGACAGCGTTATGAATATGAGATGAATGTTCTCCTTGCAGCAAGCAAGTCCTTCCCCATCGTGGAAGTTCCGATCGAGACGGTCTACATCAATGACAACGAGGGCTCCCACTTCCGACCTATCCGAGATGGCCTCATGATCTACAAGGACATGTTTAAATTTGCCCTCTCCTCTCTAAGTAGTTTTATCGTAGACTACTTGGTCTATGCCTTCTTCCTTTTTGTAATGATGGCAGTGCCCATTAGTCTTCGCATTCTCCTAGCAAACGGGATCGCTCGTGTGACGAGTTCCATTTTTAACTACTCGACTAACAAGCACCTGGTCTTTAAGAATAAAGACAGCGTCGCTAAAACAGGAAGTGGCTACTTTGGTCTAGCCCTCGGCCTCTTTATTCTCGATACGCTCTTGATTCGACTCTTCTATACTGCTTTCGGGCTCAATCTCCTGATCAGTAAAATTGTCGTTGGCTTCCTCCTCTTTCTGGTCTCATGGGTGATCCAGAAAAAAGTGATCTTCAAAGAAAGGACAGCTCCCCACCATGAAATTCTTTAAAAAATCCTATACCTATGCTACCTGCTTTGGTCTTCTTTTGACCAGCAGCTTTAGCTACTCAATGCTCAAGACCTTCGTCTTATCGGATGCTATCCAAACCGTTAGCGCGACCACATCGGACACCAAGGCCGCCAAAAAAGCAGTTGCTTCTGCTACAACGACCGATACTAGCTATTCAGATGACAATATCCAGGTGACTTTAACAGAAAAAACAGTTGAAAATACCCAGGTTTACATCGCAGATATCACAGTCAGTTCGGAAGATTATCTCAAAACAGCCTTTGCACAAAACACCTACGGAACAAATGTAACGGCCAAGACCTCCGTCACAGCCGCAAACAATAGTGCCATTCTAGCCGTCAATGGAGACTATTACGGAGCCAACAGCACCGGCTATGTCATCCGAAACGGAGTCGTTTATCGCGATACAGTTCGGGAAGACTCTAGCAATGGCGACTTAGCCATTTATAAGGATGGTTCCTTCAAGATTATCTATGAAGATGAGATCTCTGCGGATCAGTTGGTCAAAGACGGGGTCGTCAATCTCCTCGCTTTCGGTCCTTCCTTAGTTGAAAATGGTGAGATTACGGTAGACACCAACTCAGAAGTTGGACAATCCATGGCATCCAACCCCCGTACAGCCATCGGAATCATCGATGAAAACCACTACATTATCGTCGTGTCAGACGGACGGACTTCAGAAAGCCAAGGCCTGTCTCTCTACCAATTAGCAGAAGTGATGAAGTCTTATGGCGTCAAAACAGCCTATAACCTGGATGGGGGTGGATCTTCTACCCTTTACTTCAATGGCCAAGTTATTAATAAACCAACAACAAATGGTACTATCTCAGAAAGGGCGGTGAGTGACATTGTCTACATCGGTTACTAATCCTATTAAACAACGGTTGAAAAAAACGATTCTCTGGTACACTCTGATTTCAGCTTTCTTCTTTGTCGGAAGTCGCATCTATGAACACTTTAGTTTTGGAGAAACGTCGGCCTTCATGCACTACCTCTTCTTGATTCCTTTGATCGGTGGCGTCCTACTAGTGCTTCTACAGTTGATGGTGAAAGGCTTCTCTCGCCTGAGTCTCAATCTTTGGAATTCAGGAGTGGCTACCCTAACAGCCGGAGCCCTCTACCGAGGGATTGTCAACCTCTCTGGTCGATCTACCACAATGGATCAACCCTATTATTACCTTGGAGTTGCCTTTCTAGCACTAGCTCTGATCAGCCTCTTCTTTGTCCGCAGTGTCTGGGTGGAGAAAATAGCCTAAGATCAAAAACGTCCGTTTCTTTATAGAACGGACGTTTTTTAGGGTAAGTTAACGGATGAAGAACTTAGCCTTCGCGTTTTTTGCTGGCTACAAAGCCTGCTAAAGCTAGTGAGGTCATGCCAAAGAGGCTAAGGACGGTTGAAGCCAATTCTTCTTGACCTGTTTTTGGAAGACCGGTTGCTGGTGTAGCAACTACTTCCGCTTGACCACCTGTATGATAAGTGACAGCGACTGGTTTGTTTGTTGCCACTTCTTTTGTTTCGCTTGCAGCTGGTTGAGCTGGGCTTACTGGGCTTTCAGGTTGAGGAGTTGGGGTAACAGGAGACACTGGAGCTACAGGATGAACTGGATTTACAGGACTTACTGGATCAACTGGCGCTGGCTGTGGTTCTGGAGTTGGTTGAGGTTGTGGTTGTGGTTCTGGAGTTGGTGTTTCTTCTTCCACTTTTTCCACAAAGGTCTTATTGCCCAAGATTGAAGCAGACAACTTCTTCCCTGCCTTATTCACATCTTCGATGTATTGGATAAAGACTTCCGTATCTGGATTAATGGCACCGATCAATTTTGTATCGCGGAAGACTGAGAAGCCATCTCCGCCACCATACAAGAAGTCGTTGATAATCGCCTTGTAGGTCTTGTTGCGATCAATTTCAGTTCCATCTGCCTTGTAAGCTTTCACGACCTTATATGGATTTTCTTCTGTTGCATCAGCTGGTTTCGTATAGGTGTACTTGATCCCTGCCATTTGCAAGAAGTAAAGCTCTTTCTCATCATATTGTTGGTCCAATGCCTTGTAGATTTGGTCTCCAGTAATTTCAACTACTTGAAGGATATTTCCAAATGGTTGCACCGCTTGAGCTGCACCCCAAGTGACTGTTCCGTCTGGTTTCACCACGAGGTCTGCACGGATTCCTCCATTATTGGTGAAGGCAAAGTCAACATCTGGATAACCTGATTTTTTGGCAATATCTAGTTGCGCTGCTGTGACCAAATCTCCAACAGCACTTTCTTTTTGCGCATTCAACTCACGGGTAATATTTTCAGCCTTGTCTGCTGTACCGATTTTTGCTTCTGTTACCTTTTTAACCGTCGCATTGGCGTCATCGATGATCGCTTGAACCTTGGCATCTTTTGCTTTGCCTTTCGATGGATCCACCGCAATAATTTTAGCAGTTGGAGCTTTGACAAAGTCAGCTGTATCTGTATCTAGGACCCCACGGACATCCGAGTAAGCTTTCCCTTGAGAGGTACCTTGAACGATCAAGGTATTTCCAACCATCCCGTTTGTATATTGGTGGTTGTGACCTGCAAAGACGATATCCACTGAGTTTTCAGGATAGATTTGGTTTAATTTTTTGATCATATCTGCAGCAGGACCTTCTGCTACACCATTCTTACTAGTGGCAGCAACGTGGGCCAAGACAGCGATAGCATGCACACCTTGGTCATTTAATTCACGCGCATATTTAGCAATCGATTCTGCTTCATCCAAAACACGGTATTGTTCGTGATTTTTACGCAAAACAAGATTTGGGAATTCTGTCGTAACAACCCCGATAAATCCGACCTTAACGGTCTTGTCGTTGACTGGGATTTCTTTGATGGTATAAGGTTTCCAGTCAAATGGGATTTTATTGGTATCTTTGTCAACCAAGTTGGCAATTACAACTTCTTGTTTTGAAGCTTCATGAGGATACTCATCGACGATCTTATTGAATTGACCAGGTGTTGGGGCTTCTCCCTTCATGATCCGGTTGAATTCACCAAGTCCTTCGTCAAACTCGTGATTACCAAGAGTTCCGTATTCAAAGTTCATTTCATTGAAGACTTTTACAGTTGGTTCATCTTGAAGGAGGGCAGAGTTGGCTGGACTAGCGCCAACCATATCTCCCGCTTGCACACGGATGCTGGCATTAGGCGTTCCTGCATTCTCTGTTTCAAAGTCTTTTTGCGAATCGTTCAAATAGGTTGCCAAAAGTGGGGCTGTTCCTGCGTTTTTCACAGTTTCACCTTCTAAACGAGCTGTCCCTGTTTGTTCCAAGGCACCGTGGAAGTCATTGACGCCCATAAACTGCACGGGCAATTCGTCTGCAAAAACGCTATTGATCGCAAAAACACTAAGACCCGCAGCGACCGCTAGGATACTGCTTTTCAGGATAATTTTTTTCTTCATAGAATACTCCATTTTCTAATGTAGGATACTTCTCCAAAAAGGAGAACGCAGAACAGTTGATTTGCTGCAATCAGCTCTTCCATTTTACTATTTTTTCGTTTTTACTTCAATATTTTCCTGGAAACTCTTGCAATTTTATTTGAAAACGCTTGATTTCCGAACATCTATTCTCATCCTCTTACTTTTGTTACTTGCTGTTCATCACAAAAAAAGCCGGATTGCTCCGGATATTTAGAATGTAGACAAACTATTTTAAAGTTAAATAAGTAAAGCGATTCTGCAAAGAAATAAAAATGAGTTCCAATTTTTAAATCGATTCAAAAAAATGCCGAAACTTTCCGCTGTGAGAAAAGTGACTGAAACAATAACGTTTCAGGCACTCGGAATTATTGAGACCCTAGGCTCAATAATTAGTCATGGAACTTCGAAGAAGTTCGCTGACGTCCGTACTCACCTAAGGAAAGTTTTTAATATGACTTTGTCTTAAATCTGAAAAGCCGGATTGCTCCGGCTCTTTTTCTTATTTATTCACGTTTTCCCATTTCCAGTTTTGAACTTCTGGAATGTCGTCTCCGTTTTCACGGATGTAGTCATGGTGGAAGGCGATTGTTTCATCCATCTTCGCTGCAAATGCGCTTGCTGCATCTCCAAGAGCTGCATTAGCTGCATCTTGTGCCAAGTGGAAGCGATCCAACTCAGACATCACACGCATATCAAATGGTGTGGTGATATCCCCGTTTTCACGGTAACCATGTACACGAAGGTTATGGTTGTGACGGTTGAAGAAGATATCACGGATCATGCCTTCGTAACCATGGAAGGCAAAGATGACTGGTTTATCAGTTGTGAAGACTTTGTCGAACTCTTCATCTGAAAGTCCACGCGCATCAACGGATGGGTGACGCAATTTCAAGATGTCGATAACGTTGACAAAGCGGATCTTCAATTCTGGGAAGGCTTTGTGCAAGATTGTAATAGCAGCAAGAGCTTCTAAGTTTGGCTCTGTACCTGCAGCGGCAATAACAAGATCTGGCTCTTCATCTGCTGAAACAGTTGATGCCCAATCGATCACCTTGTATCCTTCACGAACCAATTCTTCTGCTTCAGCTGCTGAATAGAATTGAGGACGTGGGTGTTTAGAAGAAACGATCAAGTTGATCACATCTTCTCCCTTGAAGGCTTCATCCATTACCGCAAGCAAGCTATTGGTATCTGCTGGCAAGTACTCACGGATATATTCAGGAGTTTTCTCAGCCAAGTGAGTCAAGATACCTGGATCTTGGTGAGTGTAGCCATTGTGGTCTTGTTGGAAGACAGTTGAAGTTGCAATCAAGTTCAAGGCTGGGTAGTTTTTACGCCATGTTGTATGGGTCTTAGACTTACGCAACCATTTGAAGTGTTGAGTGATCATAGAATCTACAACACGAAGGAAGGATTCGTAAGAAGCGAAGAATCCATGACGACCTGTCAAGACATATCCTTCAAGCATACCTTCTGCTTGGTGCTCTGACAATTGAGAGTCAATGACACGTCCAGCTGGGCTCAAGGCTTCATCGTAGTCAGGTTTCATACGTCCTAACCATTGACGGCTTGTACGAGTGAAGACTTCTTGAAGACGGTTTGATTTGGTTTCGTCTGGACCGAAGATACGGAAGTTATCTGGGTTCGCATCTACCAAGTCTGCCGCATACTTACCAAATTCGATCATGTCTTGAGCCATGATTTCACCTGGTGTGTTGAATTGAAGGGCATGTTTCTTCCAATCAGCTGTGTTCATTGGTTTGATCACACCAGCATTTGTGATTGGGTTCATCGCCATGCGACGGTCACCTTTTGGTGCAATTTCCGCAATTTCAGGAACTAGTTTACCAGTTTCGTCGAACAATTCAGCTGGGCGGTAAGATTCCAACCATGAAAGAAGAGCATCGACATGCTCCATGTGGTGAGCATCTACTGGGATTGGAACTTGGTGCGCACGGAATCCACCCTCGATAGGTGTTCCTTCCCATGCTTTTGGACCAGTCCAACCTTTAGGAATACGAGCAATCAAGACAGGGTAAACTGGTTGAGTCGCTTCTTCAGCAGAACCTTTACGAGCTTCCGCTTGGACTTTCTTGATTTCTTCAATCGCTTCGTCTAATTTTTCTGCAAACAAAGCATGAGCTGCTTCGTGGTCGTCAGAAATAGCGGTTACGTCTGCAAAGATTGGTTTCCATCCAAGACCTTCAAAGAAGAGGGCCAATTCTTCGTCTGTTTTGCGTTCGAAGATCGTTGGGTTGTGGATCTTCCCACCATTGAGGTAGAAGATTGGAAGGATCGCCCCATCGTTGACTGGGTTCAAGAAGGTATTTGACAACCAACCAGCCATCAATGGACCTGTTTCTCCTTCACCGTCACCGATAACTGTGGCAGCAATCACATCTGGATTATCCAATACAGCACCTGCAGCGTGAGAAAGGGCATAACCAAGTTCTCCACCTTCGTGGATAGATCCTGGTGTTTCAGGCGCCGCGTGAGAAGCGATTCCTCCTGGGAATGAGAAGATCTTACACAAGTGTTTGAAACCTTCTTCATTTTGTGGGATGTTTGGATTTAATTCAGTATAAGAACCATCTAAGTATGAGTTCGATACCATTACTTGTCCACCGTGACCTGGTCCTTCAATGTAGAACATATCCAAGTCGTATTTGTTGATGGCACGGTTCAAGTGAGCATAGATAAAGTTTTGCCCTGGTACAGTTCCCCAGTGTCCGATTGGGTGAGTCTTCAAGTCGTTTTCAACGACTTCGCGCTTCAACAATGGGTTATCTTTCAAGTACATTTGAGCAGCTGAAATGTAGTTGGCTGCACGCCACCAAGCGTCTACTTTATCCAAGTAAGCTTTGCTGTTATAATCGACAGTCATCTTGTCTCCTCACAATTTCTAGACAGGTCTGTTGAACAACCTGTTCGTTTGATCAATAGTTTAAACAATCTGTTTTCACGACAAACAGATGATATTGAAGAAAATATTCAATATTGCTTCTATTCTATCAAGAATTTCCCTTTTTGTACATCAGAAAGTAAGAAAAATATTCTTTGAACGTCAAATTTTAATTTCCCACTAAAGTGGTTCCATTCCCTACAGGGATAGGTTTTAAAAAAAGACTTTGCTGATTTTTGCAAACGAGCAAAGTCCCAAATGAAATGGAGGAGGTTAAATGACTTTTTTACCATTTTTATAAACATCTGTCACTAGGTTGGTCGCAAAGAAATAGAAGAGATAATCTAGATTTGGTGCATCGTAAATAGTGATATCGGCCTGTTTTCCAGTATCAAAAGATCCAATGGTTTTGGCACGATCGACTGAATAAGCTGCATTAATAGTTACCGCATTGAGAATCTCAACTGGTGTCAAACGCATCATGAAGCAACCGAGGTGCATGGCAAACTGAAGATTGGCTGTCGGACAGGATCCTGGGTTACTGTCGGTTGTTAGAGTGATGGCCATCCCAGCATCCAGCATCTTACGAGCCGGTGCATAGGTATCTTCCATGAGGCTGAAGGTTGTAGCAGGCAACAGATTGCCGATAACTTTTGCTTTTGCTAGTTTTTGAATGCCTTCATCGGTAATCACCATCAGGTGTTCTGCGCTAGTAGATTCCAATTCAGCTGCAACATCCACACCACCGATAGACTCGATTTCATCCGCATGAATCCGCAGTTTGAAGCCCATTTCCTTGGCTTTTGACAGAAGATAGCGAGACTCATCTGCTGTAAAGACACCCTTTTCACAGAAGATATCACAGAATTCAGCTAACTTTTCTTCCTTCACTTTTGGAAGCATTTGCTCAATGATGAGATCTAAATACTCTTGAGAACGGCCCTTATACTCTGTCGGGATCGCATGAGCTGCCATAAAGGTCGAAACCAGATCAATTTCATGGTCACGGTCCAAGGCAGCTACTACATCTAGTTGGCGTTTTTCCGTTTCCCAATCCAAACCATAGCCACTCTTAGCTTCAACGGTGGTCACTCCATGACGCAACATATAGTCCAACAATCGTTTGGACTTGTTATAGAGATTGTCAAAAGATGCTTCACGAGTTGCCCGAACAGTGCTCAGAATTCCACCGCCTTGAGCGAGGATGTCTAAGTAAGAAACACCCGCTAACTTTTTCGCAAATTCATGTTCACGACTGCCTCCATAGACCAGGTGGGTATGACAGTCGATCAAACCAGGAGTCGCAACTTTCCCTTCACAAGATTTTACTTCCGTATGGTCATCGATCAGTTCTGGATCTGGTTGACCTGTTCCAACTGCAAGAATTTTTCCATCCTTAATAGCAATATAAGCATCGGATAGGATTCGCGCTTCTGCCATCTCTTTTCCATAGAGAGGATGGCCTAGATCATTTGGACAAAACAACTGGTTAAAGTGGGTTAAGATTACATCAGCAGACATATGAAAACATTCCTTTCTATTTCCATTGTTATTCATTTTACAATTCTACAGGAAAAGCGTCAAAAAAAAGTCAAAAAGTTTCTCCCTCATTATTTTTTGCTTTATTAAAAATTAAATTTATTTTTGACTCTTTATTGACGTTTCTTGGATACAATAAAGAAAATATAAATTCATAGTCTACACATAAGGAGGTTCCTACTATGTCATTTATAGACGATAAAGAAATTGCAGCTGCTATGTCTGTCAAACTTGACTTTGATGTCCTACCTGAAAAGGCAACTTTTCAAGAAGGCATCCGTCGTGCACCTGATAGAGGCTTCCGCTTAACGCAAGCTCAGACTGAGATTGCTCTTAAAAACGCTCTGCGTTACATCCCTAAAAAATTCCACCAAGAGTTGATCCCAGAATTTCTGGAAGAACTAAAAACTCGCGGTCGGATCTATGGCTATCGCTTCCGTCCAAAAGATCGGATCTATGGCAAACCAATTGATGAGTACAAAGGAAAATGCACTGCTGCTAAGGCTATGCAAGTCATGATTGACAACAACTTGAGCTTTGAAATTGCCCTTTATCCATATGAATTGGTCACTTACGGAGAAACAGGTTCTGTCTGTGCTAACTGGATGCAATACAACTTGATCAAGAAATACTTAGAAGTCATGACAGAAGACCAAACCTTGGTGGTTGAATCTGGTCACCCTCTCGGCCTCTTCAAGTCTAAACCAGAAGCTCCTCGCGTCATCATTACCAACGGTCTCTTGATCGGTGAGTATGACAATATGCGCGACTGGGAAATTGCTGAAGAGATGGGCGTTACCAACTACGGTCAGATGACGGCTGGTGGTTGGATGTACATCGGTCCTCAAGGGATCGTTCACGGTACCTTCAACACCCTTCTCAACGCTGGACGTCTTAAACTCGGTGTGCCTGATGATGGCGACTTAACTGGTAAACTCTTTATTTCATCTGGTCTCGGTGGTATGAGTGGAGCTCAAGGGAAAGCAGCTGAAATTGCAAAAGCTGTTGCCATCGTTGCAGAAGTGGACCGCTCTCGGATTGAAACCCGTCACTCTCAAGGTTGGATTAGCCAAGTAACCGACAGTGCCGAAGAAGCTGTGAAATTGGCTCAAGTAGCCCTTGAAGCGGGTGAATCTACTTCTATTGCCTACCATGGAAATATCGTAGACTTGCTTGAATATGTCAATGAACACAATGTTCACGTTCATCTCTTGTCTGACCAAACCTCTTGCCACAACGTCTATGATGGTGGCTATTGCCCAGTTGGGATCAGCTTTGAAGAACGGACACGTTTGTTGGCAGAAGACAAAGAAACCTTCCATCGCTTGGTCGATGAAACCTTGGCTCGTCACTTTGCAGTGATTAAAGCTTTGACGGCTAAAGGTACCTACTTCTTCGACTACGGTAATGCCTTCATGAAATCTGTTTACGACTCAGGCATCAAGGAAATTTCTAAGAATGGCTTGGATGACAAGGACGGCTTCATTTGGCCATCTTATGTAGAAGATATCATGGGACCTATGCTCTTTGACTATGGATACGGTCCATTCCGTTGGGTCTGCCTCAGCGGTAAACATGAAGACTTGATTGCAACTGACCACGCAGCTATGGAAGCGATCGATCCAACTCGTCGCTACCAAGACCGCGACAACTACAACTGGATTCGCGATGCTGAGAAGAACCAACTGGTGGTTGGTACACAAGCTCGTATTCTCTATCAAGATTGCATGGGCCGTGTCAATATTGCATTGAAATTCAATGAACTCATTCGCCAAGGCAAGATTGGACCTGTCATGATTGGACGTGACCACCACGACGTATCTGGTACAGATGCTCCATTCCGTGAAACATCAAACATCAAAGATGGTTCGAACGTCACTTGTGACATGGCGGTTCAATGTTACGCTGGTAACGCTGCTCGCGGTATGAGTCTCGTTGCCCTCCACAACGGTGGTGGTACTGGTATCGGTAAAGCCATCAACGGTGGATTTGGTCTCGTTCTAGACGGTAGCCACCGGATCGATGAAATCATCAAGTCTGCCATTGCCTGGGATACCATGGGCGGGGTTGCTCGTCGGAACTGGGCACGGAACGATCATGCCATTGAAACAGCCATCGAGTACAACCGTCTCCATGCAGGAACAGACCACATCACCATTCCGTATCTGGCAGATGAAGATTTGGTCAAAGAAGCCGTTCAAAAATTGTTTTAACATCAAAAAATAAAAACTGAGAAAGGGGAGGAAAATACAAAGACTCCTCCTCCCCAACTTCTCCTATAAAAAGAGGTAATCATATGGCAAAAATTGTTGAATGTATTCCAAACTTCTCTGAAGGACGCAATCAGGCTGTGATCGACGGATTAGCAGCTACAGCAAAAAGTATTCCAGGTGTCACTTTACTAGACTACTCGTCCGATGCCAGCCACAACCGCAGCGTCTTTACACTCGTTGGGGATGAAGAAAGCATTCAAGAAGTGGCTTTCCAATTGGTGAAATACGCTTCTGAAAACATCGATATGACCAAGCACGAAGGCGAACACCCTCGTATGGGGGCAACAGACGTTTGTCCATTCGTTCCGGTTAAGGATATCACTACAGCTGAATGCGTTGAGATTGCTAACAAAGTAGCCGAACGCATCAATCGTGAATTAGGTATTCCAATCTTCCTTTATGAAGATGCTGCAACTCGCCCAGAACGGAAGAACTTGGCGAAAGTGCGTAAAGGACAATTTGAAGGAATGCCAGAAAAATTGTTGGAAGAAGACTGGAAGCCAGACTACGGTGAACGCAAGATTCACCCAACTGCAGGGGTTACAGCTGTCGGTGTCCGTATGCCACTCGTTGCTTTCAATATCAACCTTGACACAGACGACCTAGAGATTGCCAATAAGATTTCTAAAATCATTCGTGGATCAAGCGGTGGATACAAGTACTGTAAAGCGATCGGCGTCATGCTAGAAGATCGCAACATCGCCCAAGTCTCCATCAACATGGTCAACTTGGAACAATTCCCATTGTATCGTGTCGTTGAAACCGTTCGTTTCGAAGCGCAACGCTATGGTGTTCGCATCATCGGAACAGAACTCATTGGACTGGCTCCTGCTAAGGCTTTGATCGACTCTGCTGAATACTACTTGCAATTAGAAGACTTTGACTACAGCAAACAAGTCTTGGAAAATCACTTGTTGGGTTAGAAAGGGAGTTCTATGAAACTAGTTGACTTAAGTATTACGGAGTTTGCCAAAGTTCTTGGTTCAGATGCTCCAGCTCCAGGTGGTGGTTCTGCTGCTGCTCTATCTGCTGCGAATGGGATTTCCCTTACAAAAATGGTCTGTGAACTGACCATTGGAAAGAAAAAATACGCAGAATTTGAAGACCACATCAAAGGGGTTCATGAAAAAAGCGCTCAACTCCAAGACCAATTACTAGAAGCCATCGATAAAGATACAGAAGCTTTCAACGTCGTATCAGCTGTCTTTGATCTTCCAAAAGAAACGGAAGAAGAGAAAGCCGCTCGTCGTGAAGCCATGCAAAAAGCTTTGAAACATGCGACAGTATCTCCTTTCTCTATGATGGAGCTCATCGTTGAAGCTCTTGAAACCACCAAAGAAGCTGTTGGCAAGTCCAACACCAATGCGGCTAGTGACCTAGGGGTAGCTGCTCTGAATCTTAAAGCTGGCCTTCAAGGTGCTTGGCTCAATGTCTTGATCAACATTTCAGGAATCAAGGACCAAGACTTCGTCCAAGAATACCACGGCAAGGGACTCAAACTTCTCCAAACCGGTTCTGATCTTGCAGATAACATTTACCAAAGCATTTTAGAAAGTCTATCTTAAACCTAGCAAATAAAAATAAAGAAAGAAGGGATTCTATGGTTTTATCGGATATTGAAATCGCCAATTCTGTCCAAATGAAGCCCATCACCGATATCGCTGCTGAACTTGGATTGACCGAAGACGATATTTCGCTCTACGGAAAATACAAGGCAAAAATTGATAGCAACCAACTGGAACAACTCAAGGATAAGGAAGATGGAAAGCTGATCCTCGTGACGGCCATCTCTCCGACACCTGCTGGAGAAGGAAAGACAACCACCTCTGTTGGCTTGGTCGATGCTCTTTCAGCTATTGGTGAAAAAGCCGTCATTGCCCTCCGCGAACCTTCACTTGGCCCTGTCTTTGGGATCAAGGGTGGAGCTGCCGGTGGTGGGTACGCCCAAGTGGTTCCAATGGAAGATATCAACCTTCACTTTACCGGAGACTTCCATGCCATTGGGATTGCCAACAACCTCCTTGCTGCCTTGATTGACAACCACATCCATCATGGCAATGAGTTGGGCATCGATTCTCGTCGCATCACTTGGAAACGGGTGGTCGACATGAACGACCGTCAACTCCGTCATATTGTCGATGGCCTTCAAGGAAAAACAAACGGAGTTCCTCGTGAAGATGGCTTTGACATCACCGTGGCTTCTGAAATCATGGCCATTCTCTGTCTCTCAGAAAATATCCTTGATCTCAAAGAACGTCTTGATCGCATCATTATCGGGTACAACTACCAAGGACAACCGGTCACAGCCAAAGACCTCAAGGCTGGAGGGGCCATGGCAGCTGTCCTCAAAGATGCCATTCATCCGAACTTGGTGCAGACTTTAGAACATACTCCTGCCATCATCCACGGCGGACCATTTGCCAATATCGCCCATGGCTGTAACAGTGTGCTGGCTACTAAACTAGCCCTCAAATATGCAGACTATGTCGTGACAGAAGCTGGTTTTGGAGCAGACCTCGGTGCTGAAAAATTCATCGATATTAAGTGCCGCATGGCCGGGCTCAAACCTGCTGCCGTTGTCCTCGTCGCAACCATCCGTGCTCTCAAGATGCATGGTGGAGTTGCCAAAGCAGACTTGGCTACCGAAAATGTCCAAGCCGTTATCGATGGACTACCAAACCTAGACAAACACTTGGCCAACATTCAAGAAGTCTATGGTCTACCAGTGGTCGTTGCCATTAACAAATTCCCACTGGATACAGAAGCAGAGCTAGAAGCTGTCTATGAATCTTGTAAGAAACGCCATGTAGATGTGGTCATTTCAGATGTCTGGGCACATGGTGGAGCTGGTGGTCGTGACTTGGCTGAAAAAGTCATTCAACTGGCTCAAGAAGAAAACCACTTCTCTTATGTCTATGACGAAGAAGACAGCATTGAAACAAAATTGACTAAGATCGTCACAAAAGTCTATGGTGGTAAAGGCATCAGCTTAACACCAGCGGCCAAACGCGAACTCAAAGAATTGGAAGTTCTTGGCTTCTCAAACTACCCAATCTGTATGGCCAAAACCCAATATTCCTTCTCAGACGATGCGAAGAAGATGGGAGCACCAAAAGATTTCACAGTTAAAATCAGTAACCTTAAGGTGGCTGCCGGAGCTGGCTTCATCGTAGCTCTCACTGGTACCATTATGACCATGCCTGGCCTACCTAAAGTTCCTGCCAGTGAAAAGATTGATATCGATGCCCACGGCAATATCACTGGTCTCTTTTAAGAAAGAAGGCGTCCTATGGTGACTCTCCTTCATCTTACCCCCGCAGATTATCAAATTTCTACCTGGTCCGGTGGCCAAACCACCCAACTCTTTCTCTCCCCAGAGGGAGGAAGCTATCCAGATCGGACCTTTGACTTCCGCCTCTCTACTGCAACGGTAGAGGTTGAAAAAAGTAACTTTACCGATCTCACGGGCTACCACCGAATCTTGATGCCCTTGAATGCCTCCATTAGGCTCACCCATCACCATAAAGAAGTGGTTTTGAACCCCTTTCAAAGCTACTTCTTTGATGGGGGAGATCCTGTATCTAGCCAAGGGACTTGTCAAGACTTTAATTTGATTTACAAACCTTCTTATCAGGGGCATATGAGTGCTATATCCCCAAAAGAGAGTGTCAAAAGTCAGAGTCGCTATCAATTGATCTACGCTCTCTGTCCACTAACACTCGAATGGGGAAACAATCATTCTCAAACTCTCCAAACTCACGAGCTCCTGGTGATCGAACAAGCATCTCCTCTTCAAGAGATGACAATCACGTTTTTACCCCATCAGTCTGGGGAGCAACCGATTGCTATCTGGACTGGACTACAATAATGTTCACAAAGGAGAAACATTATGAACGGAGCACATAAACAGTCGATTGAGGAACAAGAAAAAGCGAAATTCAGCTTTAGCGGTGCCACTCTTTACGGTATCAACGCCGTAATCGGATCTGGTATCTTCCTCCTTCCTCAAAAAATTTATTCTGGCCTCGGACCAGCTTCTCTAGCTGTCATGTTCGGGGTTGCCATTCTCGTCATGCTACTATCAGCCTGTCTGGCTGAAACAGCTGGCTACTTCGACAAAAACGGTGGAGCCATGCAATACTCAAAAGCCGCTTTCGGAGACTTCGTTGGCTTTAACGTTGGGATTCTCGGTTGGGCCGTTACTGTTATCGCTTGGGCTGCCATGTTAGCCGGATTTGCTAAGATCTTCATCATCACCTTCCCAGCATTTGAAGGCTACAACCTTCCGATCAGTATCGGTATGCTGATTCTCTTGAGTCTGATGAACATTGCCGGTCTGAAAACCTCTAAGATGTTTACTCTGACAGCTACTGTTGCAAAATTAATTCCAATTGTCCTCTTCTCACTCTTTGCCATCTTCTTCATTCCCGGTGGCGTGAGCAAGGGCAACTTCACACCTTTCCTTCAATTGGAAAGTGGAACAAACCTCTTCAGTTCTATTTCTAGTACAGCCGTCTACATCTTCTACGGTTTCATCGGATTTGAAACCATGTCTATCGTTGCAGGGGAAATGCGCAACCCTGAAAAGAACGTTCCCCGCGCTATTCTAGGTTCTATCAGTATTGTATCTGTTCTCTACATGTTGATCATCGCAGGAACAATCGCCATGCTTGGTGGTCGCATTATGCAAACTGGTGCACCAGTACAAGACGCATTTGTCGAAATGATTGGCCCTATCGGAGCTCCACTCGTTTCTTACGGAGCCCTCATTTCAATCGCCGGTCTAAACATCGGTGAATCCATCATGGTCCCTCGTTTTGGTGCCGCATTAGCAACTGAAAAACTCTTGCCAGAAGGGCTTGGAAAAACAAACTCTAAGAATGCCCCTGTCATTGCCATTATCATTTCTGGTATCTTCGCCTTCTTACTCTTGTTATCTGGCTCTTTCGAAACATTAGCAACCTTCAGTGTTGTCTTCCGTTTCTTCCAATACATTCCAACTGCTTTGGCAGCCATCAAACTCAGAAAAATGTACCCAGACAAAAAGGTTACCTTCCGAGTACCATTTGGTCCTGTTATCCCAGTTCTAGCTGTTGTGATCAGTATCTTGATGATTGCAGGGGACAACATGATGAACTTTGTTTGGGGTGCCATCGGTCTCGTGATCGCAAGTGGACTCTACTTTGTTTTCCACGGCGATAAACTACATAAATCGAAAACCCTTCCTCACTAATTTTCTTTACACACTAGATGGGAACAGAGACGGGAGTGAAGCTCGGTTTTGCTCCCTAACCCATCTAGGACTCCACGAATGTCAAACCTGAGCCCTTTTCTCTATGACTCCTTTCAATTTTTTTAGATCAATAGACAATGGGCCCATGTTTGGTATTCAAACCGAAGTAAACAACACTACTTCCACAGAACAACTATTCATAATCGGAGGTTTTATATGACTCAATTGATTCATTTAGATGGTAATAGCTTAACACTCGAAGAAGTCATCGCTGTCGCTCGGCACGGTGCCCAATGTGAGCTTGATGAACAAGCCAAAGAAGCCGTTATCGCATCCCGTAAAATCGTTGATGACATTGTCCGGGAAAAACGAGTCGTCTATGGTGTAACCACTGGCTTTGGTTCCCTCTGTAATGTCAGCATCTCTCCAGAAGATACTGTTCAACTGCAAGAAAACCTGATCCGAACTCACTCATCTGGCTTCGGTGATCCACTTCCTGAAGATGCTGTTCGTGCCATCATGCTGATCCGTATCAACTCACTCTTGAAAGGTTATTCTGGCATTCGTCTGTCAACCGTTGAAAAACTGTTAGAATTGCTCAACAAAGGAGTCACTCCTTATATCCCTGAAAAAGGCTCTCTCGGAGCTTCTGGAGACCTTGCTCCTCTTTCTCATATGGTTTTACCAATGTTGGGCCTTGGACGTGCCTACTACAAAGGAGAACTTCTCAGTGGTCAAGAAGCCTTAGATCGTGCTGGAATTGAAAAGATCCAATTAGCTGCCAAAGAAGGGCTTGCCTTGATCAATGGTACGACTGTCCTAACCGGTATCGGTGCTCTTGCGACTTATGATGGTATCCAATTGCTCAAACTCTCTGATATCGCTGGTGCTCTCTCAATGGAAGTTCACAATGGAATTACCAGTCCATTCGAAGAAGACCTTCATTCCATCCGCCCACAAAGTGGACAATTGGCAACTGCTCGCAACATCCGTAACCTTCTTGAAGGAAGTAAGAATACCACTGTTGCGACTCAACAACGGGTACAAGATCCTTATACACTTCGCTGTATCCCTCAAATACATGGAGCCAGCAAGGATTCTATTGCTTACGTAAAAGAAAAAGTTGAAATCGAAATCAACTCTGTCACAGATAACCCAATCATTACCAAAGAAGGACACGTCATCTCAGGAGGTAACTTCCACGGTGAACCAATGGCGCAACCATTTGACTTCTTAGGCATTGCCCTTTCTGAAATTGGGAACGTATCTGAACGTCGGGTGGAACGCTTGGTCAACAGCCAACTCAGTAAATTACCATCCTTCTTAGTCAAACACCCTGGACTCAACTCAGGCTTCATGATTACCCAGTATGCTTGTGCATCCCTTGCATCGGAAAATAAAATTTTGGCTCACCCTGCTAGTGTCGATTCTATTCCATCTTGTGAAAACCAAGAAGATTTCGTCAGCATGGGAACGACTGCCGCTCGTAAAGCAGCAGAAATTCTTAAAAACTCACGTCGCATCGTTGCTACTGAAATCATGGCAGCTTGCCAAGCCTTGGATCTCAAGCCAGAAAATCATGAACTTGGTAAAGGGACAAAACCAGCTTATGAGCTGATTCGTCAAAAACTGAACTTCATTGAATTTGACAAAGATATCGAAATCTTTGAAGAACTTAATAAAGCATCTGCTGTTGTCGAAAGCGAAGAATTCTTAGCAACCATCGAAAAAGCAGTTGACTTAAGCATTCAATACTGATACAGTAAGAATAAAGCAAAACAGAGGCTGGCGATCTTCTCAGCCTCTGCCTGCTTTCAGAAAAATAAGGGAGGCGACAAGCTTGCTCACAAACTACTATCCAATGACCTACAGCTACTACCAAGGTAGCATCGAGGACAATCCCTACACGGCCAAATGGGGAATGGTCACCAAATTTTTAGACCTAAACGACGAGACCCTCACTCCATTTGAGGGTATGACCTTTGGGATCATCGGCTTTAAGAGCGACAAAGGAGTCTATATCAATAATGGGCGTGTAGGAGCAGTCGAGGGTCCTACAGCCATCCGTTCTCAAATCGCTAAACTTCCATGGCACTGGGGAACCAATGTGACAGTGTATGATGTGGGAAATATTGACGGGCCTAACCATTCACTAGAAGAACTCCAAGAAAGTCTCTCACAAGCGATCCAGCGCATGTACCAACTAGGGATCCAACCCATTGTCCTAGGAGGCGGTCACGGAACTGCTTACGGCCACTATCTAGGGATTCAATCCAGTTTAGAAAAAGATGAACAACTGGCTGTGATCAATCTGGATGCCCACTTTGATTTGCGACCTTACGACCAAACCGGTCCCAACTCTGGAACAGGTTTTCGTCAAATGGCTGATCATGCGAAAGAAAAAGGTCAGGACTTCCCTTACCTCATCCTGGGGATCCAAGAGCACAATAATAACCTCTTCCTCTTTAATTACGTTGCTAAAACACCAAGCATTGATTTTTTAACTGGCCAAGATCTCTTCCAGATGAGCCACCAAGCCATTCTGGATCGAATCGATCAATTTTTAGAAAACCAAACCGCGATCTATCTGTCTATTGATATGGATTGCTTTGCGGTCGGCTCTGCTCCTGGTGTTAGCGCCATCCAATCGCTTGGTGTCGATCCTAAACTAGCCCTCCTGCTTCTCCAACACATTGCTGCTAGTGGTAAGCTAATCGGATTTGATGTCGTGGAAGTTTCTCCTCCTCATGATATTGACAACCATACTTCAAACCTTGCTGCGACCTTTATCTTTTACTTGACCCAAATATTGGCGCAACAAAAACTGAACTAAGAAGATTTCTACACACATAAAAAGCATAGAAACACCCATTACTAGGGTATTTCTATGCTTTTTCTTCGTTTTCAGGCACAATGATCTTTGCCTGAAAGGAGAACAGGCCACTTAGCCCTCTCTTATGATTTAGGCAAGAGCCACTACAGGTCTTTTAATTTCTTAAGAAACTGACGATCTCTGTATGGATTCAAGTGTTGCTCTGCCACCTTTTTGTAGTAATTTTTATCTTCTTTTAAGAAGGTGCTCAGGGCAGGAGCGAGCTCTATTCCTTTCTCCTTTTGATCAGATAAGTAAGCTAATAGATAATGAACCATCCCCTTATCCCGTGAATTGGCAGATTGTTTCATCGTCCTTTCTTTTCGAGCCAGATAAGCCGCAACCTTCTCCTGATCCCCTTGCTGGCAAGCAATTAAAGATTGGTAAAATTCGAGCAACTCTTCCTTCCAAGGGAAGCGAACACTGGACAAAATCTTCTGAGCTTTGTCAAAACAACGGCGAGCTTGGATCAAATCTCCCTTCCAATAATAGGCGATCCCAAGATCAATATCAAAGACGACACGGACGGAATCAACAGCCTGATCTCCCACCAAACGCAGAACCTCTTCTAAGTGGGTGACAGCTACTTGGAAATGGCCTCTCACTTGCTCGATTTCAGCGAGGTAGGCCAAAGAAGCCGCAATTTGAATGGCATACTTGGCCTGCATGCTATTGGTCAAACTAAAGCAATCAATGGAGCGATACAGATGCCGGGTCGCCTGCTCCTCATCCCCAACCATCAGGTGATACAAGCCCTTCAAACGCAACTGAATCGCGATGACCTCATGATTATTAGCTTGGATGGCATCTTCCAAAGCTAAATCTGTATAATAGGCCATCTCAGAGATATTTTCCGTTTGAATGCAATAATAAATGATTTGCCGATAACCCTCTAAGAGGAAGTCGGATTGCTTGAGTTCCCGCGCATAGGAGATGACTTTTTGGATATCATGAATCCCCTTTTGATACTCCCCACTTCGAATAAAATAGCGACCTTCTAGGTACAAGTAACGCAGTTGCAAATACTTGTATTCTCTATCTCTTTGGTGCCTTGAAAAGAGGTTATCTAATTCTTGGCGAATGCGGGATAGCTCTCCAAAAATGTCCAAATGACTATTTGTACCATCTGATAGGAACCCCTCATCTACCTTGGAATATATCGGAAACAGTTCATGCTCCAGCTGAAGAATTTCTTCTAAGTAGGTCAACTCAAACGATAAGGAACGCAAAAGATTTTGGGATTGCTTGTATTGGTAGGCAATTTCCTTATAAAGAAGAAGGTCCGTCGAATCTTCTAAAGTTTCTTCCAATTTTTGCGCAATTTGTTGGTGGAAGAGGCGCCGTCTAGCTGGCGAAAGAAGATGGTAAAAGTACATAGCTACCAATTGCTTGCAGAATTGAACCATGAGAGCCTCTCCTTCTTCTACGATTGAGACGATCGCTCTTTCAGATAAAGGCTCGATTAATTCTGTCAAAACAGGAAGCTCTGTAGCCGTCAATTCCGCCAAGATAGACAGAGAAATTGGCTTATGAAAACACGATAGGTAGTGTAGAAGAGCCTCTTCCTCGCTGCTCATATCCCCAAGTTCCTGAGAAAGATAAGCTTGAATGATATCAGGCAAGGGTTCTAAATTTTCATTTTCTTTCCACTCTTCGATATAGCTGGACAGCAAGAACGGACTGCCTTCACTCCATTCGACCATCTGCTCCATCACTGCCGGCTCTATTGCCCCCAGTTCCCCTTTCAAGAGAGCACGACTTTCACTTGGGGCAAAATTGGTCAACTCTAGTTGAGACAGCCTTTTCTCTACCTTCAAGCTCCCCAAGAAGTTGACGAAGGAAGCTGGCAGAGGCTCTTCAGCTGTAAAAATTAGTTGCCATTTCTCCTGGTTTCTTCGCTCCTCTAGTTGTTTCACTTTTTCTAGAGACACTGCATCGAACCACTGGGCGTTTTCAAGCAGGATCAGGAGCGGTTTTTCTTTGCTAAGGCTCTGAAGCTGATTCCATACCGAAATGAGATCATCCTCCTCTTCCAGAAGGGAAATTCCCATCTCATCCCCCATTTTCTCTAGCGCTTGTCTGAGATCATTCCAGGCGCTTCCTTCATAGCGCTGACTGGTAGCTTTTCCTTCCACCTTGATAAAGTTAAAACTGCGATTGGACATCAAGACCAACTGTCGCAAGAGACGTTTCTTACCTGTTCCAGATTGCCCCATCACCAGAAACGGTCCTACCGCTTCACCTGTCTCGACTAAGGAGAGGTATTCCTCGAGTTGCGAGAGTTCTTGTTTCCGACCAAAGAAAGAAAGTTCACGAATATTCAAGCGATTGGTCAGTTTATGAGTTCGTTTGGCTTCCAAAACGGAGTGATAAAGTTCCTCAATCGCTCGACTGGGACGCACACTGAGCTCGCGATCCAATAAATCGACTAGCTTATAATAAGTTTCAAAAAATTTTCCTAGCTGATGATGGAAGCTATAATACTCCATCAAGAGCTGGTAGTTTTTCTCTTCAAATTCATCCAGCTCTACCAAATGATGGAGCAAGAGTTCTATACTAGGATCTGCAAAACCGACCTGCTCAATTTTTTGATAGCAACTTTCGACATAGAGCTTCCTATAAGCATCTCGTTTGCGAGAAGCCCACTGATCAAAGTCTTCATCATCCTTGACATAGAAGCCCTCTAGAAAGTCTCCCTGATAGAGATCCAAGGCACTTAGTGGATCTCTTTCAAAGAGCTGAACATCCAGCGAAAGATTCAAGTCAGGATTAAGGGCCAAACTGCTCCGACTTGGCGAGACAATGATATCTCCTTCAAAGATTTTATTGGCTTGATAAACCGTATTTCGTAAGTTTTTGCGAGCTACTTGGTTTTCCTTATCTCCCCAAAGAATACCGGCGATTTCATCTCGGTTGACCTGGCCCATGACTGCCAAGTAATAAAGCAAGGCCTCCATCTTCGAGAAAGAAAACCGAATATCTTTCTGATTGAAAACAACCTTAGGGGGTCCAAATAACTTTAACGTGAGATCTTTCTTCATTGCAAGCGCCTCCAAAAACTTCATATTAATACTATAAAAAAAAAGTTGGCTTTTAGCAAGTAATTTATCCAAATAAAAAGAGACTGAGAACGATTCTTTCTCAATCTCTACACTTCCTACTAAAAGTGTTGATTAATTCACTTCAAAATTCGGTTGATGAGCAAATAAAGCCTTTGTTGCTTGGTAGACGTGGTAAGCGACATCTTCATTGTTCATGGTGTAAAGATGGACCCCTGCCACATCTTGAGTAACCAAATCAACGATTTGATCGACTGCATAAGCAAGTCCTGCTGCTCTGAGTGACTCAGGATCATGCTCATACTTGTCCAGAATGGCTTTAAACTTCCGTGGGATATGAACATTTTCACAAGTCTTAAGGAGACGAAGGGCCTGATTACGATTGAGAATCGGCATCACTCCTGCATGAATAGGAACATCGATCCCAGCCAAGGTACACTTATCTTGAAAATCATAGAAACGCTCATTGTCAAAGAAAAGTTGAGTGACCAAGCTAGAGCACCCTGCATCTACCTTCTTTTTAAGATTTTGAATATCTGAAATTTGGTTTGGAGAATCTGGGTGTCCCTCAGGATAGCAAGCACCAATCACCTCAAAATGAGGAGCTTCTGTTTTAATAAATTCAATCAGATCCGTTGCATAACGAAAGTCTTTTAAAGGTTCCACACCAGGGATAATATCCCCACGCAGAGCCAAAATCCGATGAACCCCTACTTCATCTAACTCATGAAGAGTATCGGCCACTTTTTCCTTGCTCAAATAAACGGCTGGTAAGTGAGCAATTGTCGGAATAGACAATTCATTTTGAATATAATTGGCTAAAGCAACCGTCGTCTCTTTGATATTGTATTTATTATTGCTAGCGGTCACACTAATGAAGTGAGGGGCTAGCTCCTGCATATTTGCCAAGGCACGTAAGAGCTTGGCATTGCCTACTTCAGGATTTGGAGGAAAAACTTCAAATGACAGAGACGGTGTGTGTTGTGACATATTCTATCCTTTTCTTTTGTTTCGTTGATCAAGAACTCTGAGCCACTATTTCTAGGATAAGGGAACGATTCGAAAACCCTCTACACGATGATAGAAGGTCCTCGAAACAGTTCTTACAAGTGTTCACGCGCTTCTTTAGCAGCATTAACCAGTTTGATCAAGCTTTCTTTTGTTTCTTTAATTCCACGAGTCTTCAAACCACAGTCAGGGTTGATCCAAACTTTGCCACTTGGTACTTTTGCCAAGATTGCTTCAATAGTGTGATCAATTTCACCGTCTTGTGGGACACGTGGTGAGTGGATATCGTAAACCCCAGGTCCAACTTCTGTTTGGAAGTTTTTCGCTTTCAACTCATCCAAGATTTCAAGGTTTGAACGGCTAGCCTCAAATGAGATAACGTCCGCATCCAAGTTGTCGATAGCTGGGATAATATCTGTAAATTCTGAGTAACACATGTGAGTGTGGATTTGTGTGTCTGGTGCGACAGTTGAGTGTACCAAACGGAAGGCTGGAATCGCCCAGTCAAGGTAGTCTTCATACCAGTCACTACGACGGAGTGGCAATTTTTCACGAAGAGCAGCCTCGTCGATTTGGATGATCTTCACGCCTGCAGCTTCAAGGTCAAGAACTTCATCCTTGATGGCAAGAGCGATTTGAAGAGTAGAATCCTTGATAGAGATATCTTCACGTGGGAATGACCAGTTAAGGATGGTAACAGGTCCAGTCAACATCCCTTTAACCGGTTTGTCTGTACGGCTTTGTGCGTAGCTAGACCATTTCACAGTGATTGGGTTAAGACGAGTCACATCACCCCAGATGATTGGTGGTTTCACCCCGCGCATACCGTATGATTGTACCCAACCGTTTTTAGAGAAGAGGTAACCAGACAAGTTTTGACCGAAGTACTCAACCATGTCGTTCCGCTCAAATTCACCGTGTACAAGTACGTCAAATCCAACTTCTTCTTGCCATTTGATCCATTCGTCGATCGTTTCAGCAAGGAAGGCATCGTATTCTTCTTGTGTCAATTCACCCTTACGGAAGGCCAAACGTTTAGCACGAACTTCTTTCGTTTGAGGGAATGAACCAATGGTAGTTGTTGGAAGAGCTGGAAGTTTGAAGGATTCTTTTTGGATTTCTTCGCGTTCTGCGAAAGCTGGCAAACGAGTGTAGTCTGCTTCTGTCAACGCTGCGATACGAGCATGAAGTTCAGCATTTGCTCCGACACGTTCGGTTGCGAAGAGTTCTTTGTTGGCAGCAAGAGCTTCTGCACCTTGACCATTGCGGATGGCATCCAAGTCACGCAATTCACCCAATTTTTCAACCGCAAAGGCGAAGTGGTCCAAAATAGCTGGTTCAAATTCTTCATTAGCAGTTGTAAATGGCACATGAAGAAGGGAGCAAGAAGTAGTCAAGACAACCTTTTCAGCTGGAACTTGATCCAAGATTTCTAAGCTCTTTTCATAGTTGTTGCGCCAGATGTTTTTCCCATTCACAATACCAGCATAAAGGGTCTTATCAGCTGGGAAGCCACCTTTCACCAATTCAAGTGTTTTCTTTCCTTCAACAAAGTCAAGACCAATACCATCTACTGGCAAGTTTACAAGGTCATTGTAGACATCACGAACATCACCAAAGTAGGTTTGAATCAAGACCTCAAGGCCTTTCTTGTCCGCCAAGAGTTTGTTGTAGAGGTTCAAGAAGAGGGCTTTTTCTTCAGCTGACAAATCTTTGACAAGAGCTGGCTCATCGAGTTGGATACGAGTCGCACCAAGCTCTGCCAATTTTGCAAAGACTTCTTGGTAAGCAGCAGCCAGGCTGTCGACGAAGTCTTCTGCTTTCACTCCATCTTCAAAGTCAGATAATTGAAGGAATGTGAAGGGTCCAACGACTACTGGACGAGTGTTAAGGCCCAAGTCTTTAGCTTCTTGGTACTCATCAAAAATCTTGTGACCAGCCAATTTCACTTCTGTTGTTTTTTCAAATTTAGGAACAATGTAATGGTAGTTCGTATTGAACCATTTTTTCATCGGAAGGGCACGCACATCCCCTTTTTCACCTTGGTAACCACGCGCCAAAGCAAAGTATTGTTCAAGGTCTGTCAAATCCAAGTTTTGAACAGATGCAGGCACGACGTTGAAAAGAAAGGCTGCATCAAGGAAATTGTCGTAATGTGAGAAGTCATTTGAAGGAATCTCTGAGATGCCTTGCTCTTTGACAATGTTCCAGTGTTTAGCACGCAAGTCTTTGGCAGCTGCCAAGAGCTCGTCTGCTGAGATTTCTTTTCTAAAGTATTTTTCAGTTGTAAATTTTAATTCACGGAATTCACCCAAACGTGGGAAACCGATAATTGTAGTTGACATGTTGTGTCCTCCAAAAATTCTAATTGACACTATCATATCAGAAGATAGCCGTCTTGTATAATTGCTTTTACACGAATTTTGATATAGCCAAAAACTATAACACGGATTTAATGGGCCTTGAGACCAGAGATTAAAAGCAAAAACTAGGACTTCTTATAAAGATTTCCTATAGCCCAAGCGTCCCTGAACCATTTCTGAGCGGATTTTGAGCGGATTCTGCTAGAAGAACAGCCCCTAAAAACTAAAGAAGGCCTTCTCTACTGAGAAAGACCTGCTTCTACGAGGAAGTAATTTCCTCTATTTTTCTTACTTTTATTAGGCTAGTTTGACACAGAAGGCATCCCAAGGGGCTAACTTGCCTGATTCGAGGACTTGTTCTACCTTGGTATTGGCAATGAGAACCTCTTCAACTCCATTGACAAGTGGTAAGTCTTGCTCTTGACTTGAGAGATTGACAACGACGAGGTAGGCTTGCACTCCTTCTACCCGCTTGTAAGCAAAAACCTTGTCTGTTGCGTCCACCAATTCATAATCAGCGGTCACAAGCCAAGGGTACTCTTTTCTCAAAGCAATGAGGGCTTGGTAGGTATAGAAAATAGAGTCTGGATCTGCTAGGGCAGCCTCTACATTGATCTCTTTGTAGTTTGGGTTGACAGCAAGCCATGGTTGACCTGTCGTAAAGCCAGCTTCTGCTTCATCATTCCACTGCATCGGTGTCCGCGCATTGTCCCGACCAATATGGCGGATCTGATCCATGATCACTTCGAGTGGCACTCCTTTTTCCAAGGCTTCATGGGCATAGTTGATTGACTCGATATCTTCTACATCCTCGAGGGTCTTAAATGGATAATTGGTCATCCCGATTTCTTCCCCTTGATAGATATACGGAGTCCCCTTCATCAAGTGTAGCAGAATTGCTAAAGCCTTGGCAGATTTGACACGGTAGTCGCCATCATCCCCCCAAGTTGACACAATCCGTGGGAGATCGTGGTTGTTCCAAAAGAGGGAATTCCAGCCTTCGTCTTTTCCTAATTCCGTCTGCCACTTGGTGAAAATTTCTTTCAATTTTGGCACATCCAATTCTTTAGAGTAGTGCCATTTTGGTTGACCCGGTTGGTATTGAAGACCAATGTGTTCAAATTGGAAGACCATGGACAATTCTTGATTTTTTGGATTGGAATATTGCTTAGCAATCTCTGGAGTCGCCCCCCAAGTTTCTCCCACGGTGAGCAGATCCTTATCGCCAAAGGTAGCTTGATTCATTTCCTTCAAATAAGGATGGAGCATGGGACCATTGCTGATGATTTCCTGATCTGGGATCTTACCGATCATATCGATGACATCCATACGGAAGCCACCAATTCCCTTGTCAATCCAGAAATTCATCATGTCATAGATCTGATGACGAAGCTCCTCGTTTTCCCAGTTGAGGTCTGGTTGCTTCTTACTGAAGTTATGCAGGTAGTATTGGCCTGATGCTTCATCAAATTCCCAAGCAGAGCCACTAAAAGCAGAAATAATGCCATTGGGCTCATCCCGCCAAATATAGAAATCCCGCTTTGGACTGTCTGGATTTTCACGTGCTTCGATAAACCAAGCATGCTCATCAGAGGTATGGTTGACTACCAAGTCCATAATGATTTTGATCTTGCGTTTATGGCCTTCTGCGATCAATTCTTCCATATCTTCCATGCTACCAAAGATGGAGGCAATATCCTCGTAATCCGAGATGTCATAGCCGTTATCATCCATGGGACTCTTGTAGACTGGTGAGAGCCAGATCGCTGTAATCCCTAATTTTTCCAAGTAGTCTAGCTTGCTCGTGATCCCCTTGAGATCCCCGATGCCATCGCCATTACTATCCTTGAAACTCTTTGGATAAACTTGGTAAATTACGGCATTATGCCACCATTTTTGTTCCATTTTTTCTTCTCCTTTATGATTGTGAAATCACTTTCATCATACAAAAATAGGGGTAAAATTGCAAGAATTTACAAGTCTTCATTCTCTTCACTGGAATAAATCACTTCAAAGAGACGTTGACGCAAACCTTCCTCTAAAGGCGTAATGATCTTCATCAACTGTTTCCAATCCTTGGCTGTTGAACAAGCCGCAAATAATTCATTCTTCCTATCGTAGGCCAGGTTGGCAGATTTCAAGAACTCAAACATCCGATCTTCTTTTGCAGTAGGACGCGATTGCAGCTCACCCATCGCAATCTCCTGACTGTGATTGTCCACTAAGATAGGGGCTGTCTCAAAGGTATGGAGGAAGAACCGGTGCTGTCTCTTTTCAGGAAGCAGCGTTCGATCACCTGTTAAATCCAACCTAATCTTTCTTTCATCCCAATTGACAGTTAGGCGGGTTTCAACCCTGTTATCTCCTTCTCCTTCAAGGAGCACGAAGGAACGATTGTCACCTGGGAAAAGATGCCAGTCCAGCATTTCTGGGAGCTCTACCCCTGTCTGCGGGTGTGCATCCATAGGGATGACGGCTCCTGCACGCGCAAAGACCGGAATATCCTGGCTAGCTCTAAAGACTGTAAGCTTGCCTTTTCCTTCGTACTTCCAATCATGGAAGAAATCATACCAAACTCCGTCTGGGAACCAAACACTCACAGAAGCACTATGATAGACAGGATCCAGAGCCTCTGAAATTGGGGCCACCATGAGTTCACTACCAAAGAAATATTGATTTTTACCCTCATAAGCATCTTCTTCGTTTGGATAGTGGTAATAGAGGGGCTGAACCAAAGGCAGTCCTTGTTCATGCGTCGCCACATTCATGGTGTAAAGATAAGGTAGTAAGCTGTGACGCAGGCGTAAATATCGCTTCATCCAGCGACAGGTCTCAGACGAGTAAAACCACGGTTCCTTGCTGTTAAAAGCATTACAAGAACTATGGAGACGATTGATCGGGCTAAAGACCCCAAATTGCAACCAGCGAAGAGCCAAGTCTTCATCATAGTAACCCCGCATATGGCCACCAATATCGTGACTCCACCACGTATAACCGATATTTGAAGCTGTGCTGGTAAAATAGGGTTGAAAGGCTAGGGATTCCCAAGTCACAATGGTATCCCCTGAAAAACCGATCGGATACCGGTGGCTGCCAGGACCTCCATAACGCGATAAAATAAGACCAGCTTGACCTGTACGACAATTGTCTAGATAATGATAATGATTTAACAACCAAAGGGGATCCATCTTGCCATGACTTCCCTGTTGCCAATCAATCCACCAAAAGTCGACTCCTTGATCTTCCAAGGGATGATGGACATCTTCGAAATAAGCTTCGCGAAAGGCTGGACTGTAAAAGTCAAAGCTAGCCGCTTCTTCTTTTTCCGCATCTAATCCCAAGCGTTTTGCGACCATGGGGTAAGCATGCTCGAAGGCACGAATTCCATCTGCCGGATGGACATTTAAGGTCACCTTTAAACCACGCTCATGAAGACCATGTAAGAAGGCAGCTGGATCAGGAATCAAGTCCCGGTTCCAACTATAGCCCGTCCAACCACTTCCAAAGCGAGCAGGAATCGCTGTCTTGTGCCAGTCCATATCGATCACACTGACAGCCAAAGGCACCCCTTCAGCCTTGAAACGATCCATTAAATCTGTGTACTCCTGACTGGTATAAGGCCAATACCGACTCCACCAGTTTCCCAGAGCATAACGTGGCAAGAGAGGGGGTTGTCCCGTCAGATGGTAAAAATCTTTCAAGGCCCCTAGATAATCGCGCCCATAACCGAAGAAATACAGATCCACTTCTGGACATGGCCGTGCTCTAAATCCGCTTTCGACATCATACAAGTAGGAGCTGGAATCGTCTAAAAGAGCATAACCGGCCTTGCTCAAGATCCCATCTTCCAACTCCATAGCTCCATCGACCTCGTCAAGCGTCCGACTGGTCCCTTTCAAGGTCTCAGGCTGATCACCATAGTGCCACCGGCTACCATAGACTGCATACTGACCCTTGAGCTCGATAAAAAGCCGATCCGGTGTAAAAGGTCCCTTTTCAAAATGAAGGTGGAGATGCTCCGTATGCAGATCGAGGACCTCTTCTGTCTCTACGACCTCACAGGCAACAGGTCCAAAATCACGATTTTGCACAACTTGCGTCTGACCATCTTCAAAAACACCACCCTCTGAATATTCCAAGCGCACCAAAGATTCCGTTAATACGGAGATTCGGTAGTTCTCTCCCTGTATCACTGATCCTGCCATTTGTCTTTCCTCCTCTTTTTATGGAGCATCTGACTGCCCGCTTTTTATCTGCTTCACCTCACCGTGTAAGCGTTTACGATTTTACTATAGCACTCAAAAAAAGGCCTGTCAACACCTGACAGAACCTTTCCTAAAATATTATAAGATCAACTTCCCCAATGGATCAAGAGATACATGAGACTCGATCCAAACATATCTGCCAAGACATGCACGAGGAAAAATGGCAAGAGATTCTTGACGACCTTGAGGACGGACGTTAGGTGAAATTATCCAGTGGATGATTTCAGCAATTCAGGAAGTTCCATGACTAAATTAAGATACAGAGGGCATCTGCGGAGTAAAAATTAAAAATCATATTTCTGCAGAATCATTTCACCTATTTTAGTTAAAAAATAGGTTATCAACATTCTGAGGCTGGGACAAAAGTCCTAGCCTCTTAATTGTTTTTGTACTGTTGAGCAAGACGCAGTGGTTGAGTGGGCTCTACTACGCTGATTTCATCAGCTTTTACAGCCCTACTCAACTGTGCGGAGGTGGGACGACGAAATCGAATTCTAACGAATTACCGATTTCTGTCCCACTCTCTCTCAGTTTGTTTCCTCTAAGAGGTCTTGGATTCTATCCAGATACTGGTTGTCTGTCACCGCCATCACGCGCACCCCTTCTGGCCAGATAAAGTCGGGACCAATCTGACTTCGCAAAGGCTGGTCTTCCGCATCTCGATAGCCAATAATATTGAGTTGAAATTGGTCTCTGATTTCCAAGTCTCGGATGCTTTTTCCTACCCAGCTAGCTGGAACCGTAAACTCGACCACCACCACTGCTTCATCCAACTGGAAAACTTCAATCCCATGTTGGAAGAGGATCATCTTAGCTAGAGACATGCCCGCTTCTACCTCTGGTAGGATGACCAAATCAGCCCCAATCCTCTCAAGGACTTCCTTGGTCACTTCATTTTTAACCTTGGCAATGACGTGCTCGACTCCAAGGGCCTTACAGTGCATGACCGCCAGCACACTGGACTCCAGGTTTTCACCCGTCGCGATCACGACTGTGTCACAGGTACCGATATCAGCCGCATCCAAGAGGTCCATTTCTGTAATGTCTCCAACAATTCCAGTCGTAATCATGGATTCATATTGGTTGATCACATCTGCGTGATCGTCAATTGCAATAATATCCACATCCTGATCCTGTAAGGTTTTCAGGACACTCTGTCCAAAAATTCCCAATCCTAAAATTCCAATGGTTCGATTCGCCATGAGTTTCTCCTATCCGATAATGATGTCTGCCTTGGCATACTGCAAGGTATCTGCTTTCTTGGCTTGGTAATTGTTCAAACTGACCATAAGGGTCAAAGGACCAATCCGTCCGATAAACATGAGGACCATAATAATGGCTAGTCCCGCCCCATTTAAGGTCGAGGTCACATTGGCTGTCACGCCTACTGTCGCTAGAGCGGATACCACCTCAAAGACCAAATAAATAAAGCGTTGGCCATCCGGCGTCACCAAACAGATTCCTAATAGACCCACTAAGAAGGTCAACTGGAAAATCACCGCCGTCCCAAAGGAACGTTGAACAATGTCTGGTGAAATGGTACGTTTTCCTAAATTGGTATGTGGTAGCCCCAATAGTTCCTTCCGAGCCAGGAGCAAGAGGACCAGGAAGGTGGTGATCTTCATGCCCCCTGCTGTCCCACCCGGTGCTCCACCTAAAAACATCTGCAAGAGATAGACGAAGAGCGTCACTGGCCGGACTGCTGTATAATCTAAGGATGCAAAACCAGCTGTCCGCATACTGACAGTTTGGAAGAAGCTGACCAAGATCTTCTCTCCTAATGGAAGGGACCCAATCGTTGCTGGATTATTAAACTCGGTCAAGAGACTGGTTACTGTCCCAAAGAGAAGGATCGCAGCTGTTAACCAGAGAACCACCTTGGTATGGAAGCGAAGAGTCCGCCGTCCTGATTGATTACGGGCCTTGGTAGCCAGGTCAAACCAGACCATGAAGCCCAAGCCCCCAGTAATAATAAGGGCAGACAAGGTCAGATTGACCAACCAATCGGTCTGGAAGCTCATCATACTATCGCCTCCAAAATTATCAAAGCCCGCATTACAAAAGGCCGAGACCGCAACAAAGATGGAGTTAAAGATCCCATGCCCCCAGCCAAAGCGAGGGATAAAGCGGGTCATGAGGAGCAAGGCCCCCACCCCTTCGATGGTAAAGGTGGTAATGAAGATGGAGCGGACAAAACGGGCTAAGCTCTGGTTATTGCTAAAGCTAAAGCTGTCCCGGATGGTCTGTCGGTCCTTGTAGCTGAGCTTTTGACGACCTTCCATAAAGAAGAGACCGATAAAGGTCAAGATCCCTAGGCCTCCGATCTGGATCAAGAGCATACAGATCAATTGCCCCCAACCATTATAGGTCGAAGCCACCGACTGGGTAAAGAGCCCCGTCACACAGACCATGGAGACCGCTGTAAAGAGGTGGTCGATATAGCCTGCTTTTGAGCTCGCTTGCTGGACAAAAGGCAGACTCAATAAGAGCGAGCCCACCAGGATAACCAAGGCAAAGCTGAGAAAGATTCGCCTTGCCGGAGACAGGCTTTTAATTTTGGCCTGCCATTGTTTAAAAAATAATTTGACTAACATAGCTTCATTGTATCATAAAAAGTGAAAAGACCTACAAGTGATGAACCATCTCTAGGCACAATTCTAGGGCCTTCTCAAAAGCTTCAGCCCCCCAGTCACGCTGGTCATAATTTTCTAGGTCTGCAAGAGAATCTGCGGTAAATAGGAGCAAGCCCCAAACTGCATCACGAAGCTGGGCGACTGCTGCAAGTGAGGCACACTCCATCTCCACAACACGACACCCTTCTTCAATGCGATAGGCCACCTTGTCAGGTGTTTCTCTATAAAAACCGTCCGTCGACCAGGTCATGACCTCTTGATAAGGAATATCTTTTCCTTTCAAGACAGTTTCAATGGCGGTCAGTGCACGACTGTCCACTTCGATATAACGAGAAGGCGCTACATAATGGTAACTGGCTCCCTCATCTCGCAAGGCCTTGGTCGGGATCAAAAAGGCATTTTCTTCTATGTCCACCAAGACGCCACAGCTTCCTGAGGAAATGATTTTCCTCACCCCATAGCCAATCAACCAATCCATGAATTGGGCTGCTGGTGCAGATCCAACTGGCGCTTGGGCCAAGCAGAGTTTCTCCCCTTGGTGCTCCAGAACATAGACTGGATAAGCCTTGGTAGCTGAGACAAAGGTAGCCACTTGCTCAGCTCCAACAGCTTTGGCAAAGCGATCAATTTCATCCTCTAAAAAAGCATAAACGCATTTTTCAGGCAGGTGCAGGTCTAACCCCTCATGAGTCGGCATCAGGACTGCCTGTGGGTTGTCGTCAAACTCTAAAATAGGAATTTCATGTTTATGGATCATCCCTTCTCCTTTTTAATGGGTATTTCTTTGATGACACGGGCTGGGTTTCCTGCAAGGACCACATTGTCACCAAAAGACTTGGTCACGACTGCCCCAGCGCCAGCGACCACATTATCACCCAGCGTGACACCAGGAAGGATGGTGACCCCTCCTCCTGCCCAGAAATTGTCCCCTATCGTAATCGGAGCTCCGTACTCAAGACCCGAGTTGCGCTCATCTGGATCCAGCGGGTGTAAGGGGGTCAAAAATTGGCAATTGGGACCAATCATGGCATTCTTTCCGATCGTAATGGGACAAATATCCAACATGGTCAAATTGTAATTGGCATAGAAATTTTCTCCTATATGGATGTTGCCCCCATAATCCACAAGAACCTGGCGATTGAGATAGAGGTTTTCACCGGTTGATCCAAACCACTCTTTGATGATGGATGCCCCCTTTTTAGGATCCACCTCTTGGTTAAAGGCCTCTTGTTTCTCCCGAGAGGCTTTTGCCAAAGCCCGTAATTCAGGGTCCGCAGGTCTATAATAGTCACCCGCAATCATTTTTTCATATTCACTGGCCATAAGGAAACCTCCACGTTATTTTGACATATTATAGCAGAATTTCCCCTTTAAAACAAACGTCAGAATAAGGCTTTACAAGGAAAAAGATCATAAATGCTTAAAAATAATTAAAAACACTTGCATTAACTTAATAAATGATGTAGAATATAGGCAAGAACAGAAACAAGGAGCGAGCTCATGTATCAGGAACAACGACTCGAAAAAATATTAGAACTCTTAGAAGAGCGAAAACAGCTATCGGCTAAAGAAATGGTCGACTATTTCAAGGTCTCAAAAGATACCATCCGTCGAGACTTCGCTCTCCTTAGTCAGCGCCAGCTGGTCCGCAGGACCCATGGTGGACTCCTCCCCTTAAACAAAGAACCCGGCCCTTCTTACCTAGACCGTAGTCAGAAAGCCAACAAGGAAAAGACTGCTATGGCTCAAAAGGCCCTGCAATTGATCCAAGATGGCCAAGTGATCTTTCTCGACGTTTCTACCTCGATGACCCTGCTTGCTGGCTTGCTTAATAAGGAAGTCACAGTCTATTCGCATTCCCTTGACAATACCATCCAGCTCAGTAGCCATTCCCAGGTTGACTTTCATCTTTTAGGAGGAAAATTCTACCCTAAAAACCGCTTCTACTATGACGCGAATCAAGCACAAATACTGGACAATCTTCGCTTTGATCTCGCTTTTTTTGGAGCGAGTAGCTTAGCCAATGGCGAAGTCACCTTTGAGGATGCTGAAGACGTTGCAGTCAAGTCTCTCGTTTTTGAGCGGACTCGTACCAAGGTGCTGGTGGCAGAAAGTACCAAGTTCCACCAACATGCCAACTACTATCTCGCTCGTCTCCAACAATTTGACTATTGGATTACTGATCAAAAACCAAGCCCTGACATCCTTAAACAAGTCGGCAACGAAACCACTATTCTCTATTAGGAGGTAATCTTTATGTCTCACATTCGTCTCATCATCAGCGATATCGATGGCACCATCTTAAATGACCACCATCAGATTGACCCAGAGTTGGCAGCATTGATCCCAGATTTAAAGCGTGAAGAGATCCCTTTCGTGCTAGCCTCTGCTCGCTCCCCCAAAGGAATGGCACCCATTGCCAAAGAACTCGGTATAGAAGACTGCCCCATGGCCTGCTACAACGGGGCCTTGATTCAAAAAGGCGAGCAGGTTCTGTTTGAGCATCCCTTAGACAAGAATGAAGCTCGTCAGTTTATCGACTGGGCCAACCAACACTTCCCTCAAGTTTCGATCAACCTCTATAGCGGAAAAGACTGGATGACCGATCATCTCGACCAATGGAGCCGAGAGGAAGCCCGGATTACAGGGGAAAAACCTCTTATTCTTCCCCTATTGGATCCTTTGCTGGATATGACAAAGCCCCTCCACAAATTGCTCTTAATTGGAGATGCAGAAGAGATCCAAGCCCTCTATCGTGCTATTTCTGCCGATGACTTCCCTTCTACCGCCTTTTATCTCTCCAAAGCCAACTACCTAGAAGTTACTGCTAAGCACGTCTCTAAAGAGGATGCTCTGGTTGAACTCGCCAACCACTACCACTTGAGCTTAGAAGAAGTCCTCACCATGGGGGACAACTTCAATGACCTTCCTATGCTCAAAAAAGCAGGCATCGGTGTCGCTATGGGCAACGCTCCTCAAGAGGTGAAAGACGAAGCAGCAGTCGTGACAAAGGACAATAATGAAAACGGGGCTGGGCAAGCGGTTGAAACCTATGTGTTGATCTAGTCATCCGTTTAAAAAGGACGTCGAGTATAATACCCGACGTCCTTTTTGACGAATGTATAGCACTAAAACTACATCATTTTCATATAAATGCTATCCCAACAATGTCTGCAGAATTGGAACCACAATCACAAATAAGACTGTGCTGAGAGTGACCACATTCGTTGAAAACTCAACATCGCCTTTACCTTGATTGGCAAGGATAGGAAGAACTGCCAAGGCTGGTGTTGCTGATTGAATCATAAAGGTTCTAAATTCTGGTGCCACCATATTTGGAGAGAAGAACTTCAGAACCAAGAGCATGATGACCGGTGCAAGAATAAAACGACCAACCAGTGTGATAATGGTATCTTTATCAAAGCGAATCGTCTTAAGTCCTGCCTTAGCTAGGACGATACCGATATAGACAAGAGATAAGGGCGTTGTTAAACTACCAATATAAGTTAAGGTACTTTCCGCAAAACTTGGAACAGGAATACGTAACACCAAAAAGACGAGGGCTACGAGAAAACCTAATAAAGGAGCTGGGAAAAGCTTCTTCCAATTAAATTTTTGAGCCTGTTTTGAAGCCCCTTCTTTACTATCAGAAGTCATCAGATAGACACCTAATGTCCAAGTAGATACTGTATTTGTAATATAATAAACCAAGAAGTAAGGAAGGGCTTGATTTCCAAACAAAGCGATATTTAAAGGCAAACCAATAAATATGGTATTGGCATTAACAAAGGTATTAATCATGGTTCCTCGGCGTCCTGGGCGCACTTTAAAAACTTTCACTGCGATAAAGGCCGCTAGGTAACCAAGAATGAAGGCGATAAACGTATAGAGCAAACCGCCAGACAAGCTAATCAATTTATCTAAAGTTAAATATTTAAGAACAGAGGTAAAAATTGCAACAGGCATGGCCACGTTCATAATCAGTTTAGATAAGTCATTTCCGAAGCTCTCTTGAAACCAACCACGGACTTGCAAGAAATAACCAAGAATGATGATGACGATAATGGGCACAATACTCTGAATTGAAGTTAAAAAGATTTCCATAGTCTCCCTTTCTATCTAACAGGATATACAAGAAAAGGTGTACGAGGCATCCAGTCGCACTCGTACACCCCATTCCCATTTACTTATTTATATTCTGGGTACCATTTTAAATTACGAACTGCTTTAGCCATATCTGTTTCTTGAGCACGCGCAAGACCTTGTTCTTGCGCTTTTTTAGCAACTGCTTCTGCTACTTTGATAGACACATCAGCTACATACTTGAATGGAGGTAAGACTGGTGCTCCTGGTTCGCCTGGATTGACAATACCACTCAATGAATGTGCGGCAGCTCCAATCATTTCATCCGTCAACAGACTCGCTTCAGAAGCCAGCATACCAAGTCCAAGACCTGGATAAATCAGTGCGTTATTCGCTTGACCAATCACGTAGTCCACACCTTTATAGGAAACTGTACCAGCTGGAATTCCTGTTGCAACAAATGCTTTTCCGTCTGACCATTCGATCAAATCTTTGGCACTTGCTTCAGCTAGTTTGGTTGGATTTGACAATGGGAAAATGATAGGACGTTCAGTGTTTTCACACATAGCTTCTACAATTTCTTTTGTGAAAGTATTTGGCTGAGTTGAAGTTCCCACAAGAATCGTTGGCTTAACCGTCTTCACTACTTCAAGAAGGTCCGTCAACTGATCTGCATTTGCAAAATCAGAACGTTTCTTAGCAAATGGCTTTTGTTGCGGCGTTAAGTCATCCATATCATCAAAAAGGAGACCTTGTTTGTCCACCATAAAGAAGCGTTTATAGGCTTCTTCTTCAGGCAAGCCTTCACTGACCATTTCGCGAAGGACACGAGAGGCGATTCCTGCACCAGCAGTTCCACCACCATAGCAGAGATAAACTTGATCCGTTAATTTTTCTCCTGTAATATCCAATGAACCAAAGATCCCTCCAAGAGTTACAATACCAGTTCCTTGGATATCATCGTTAAATGTTGGGATTTGTTTTCGATATTTTTCAAGGATGTTGGCAGCGTTTAAGCGACCGAAATCTTCCCAGTGAAGGTAGAGTTTAGGGAAAAGACGTTCTGCAGTTTGGACAAATTGATCGATAAAATCATAGTAACGATCACCACGTACACGTTCGTGACGATTTCCCAAGTAATTAGGGTTGTTACGCAATTCTTCACGGTTGGTACCTGCATCAATGACCAAAGGAAGTACCATTGAAGGATCGATTCCTGCAGCTCCAGTATAGACCATCAGTTTCCCAACAGAAATATCGACACCATTTGTTCCCCAGTCTCCAATACCAAGAATACCTTCTGCATCTGTCACAACAATAAGACGAATTTCACGGTCCCCTGCTGCATTTTTCAAAGTTGCTTCGATATTTTCAGGATGATTAATATCAAGATATGCGGCATATTGTGGATCTACAAAGAGGTCGCTATAACCCTCAATGGTATCAGCAATGGTTGGGTCATAGACAATGGGATTAAACTCTTCCAAATGTTGAGCAAATAGGTAGTAAAAAAGAGTACGATTTGTATTAAAAATTTCCATTAGGAACAAACGTTTTTCCAAATCGTTAACCTTCGTTTGCATTTGCGCATAAGTTTGCGCTGCTTGTTCTTCAATGGTTTGAACGTAAGGTGGCAGGAGTCCAATGAGACCTAGTTGCTGACGTTCCTCCAAGGTAAAGGCAGTTCCTTTATTGAGGAAAGGGTTGTTTAAAATATCATGTGCAGTCATCATGTGACCTCCTTATTTAGTTTATTCAATTATAACACTTATTTTCTTTAAATGACACTTTGTTATGTATATGATACAATATGAATGAATCAGGCAATGAAAGTTCAGGCGATACAACCGAAAATGATGCGATTTCAAAAGATAACAAAATAATAGGTTTATCCATCACTTCCTAGATAGTCATGGTCATCTCTTAAAAAAGCCTGTTCCTTTCCACCTTTTAGAAGGTTATTCTCATCAAAAGATCCACTGTTTTCAGGTATTCTTTTTTCTTCTTATGATGATCAATCCCTATAAAAGCCATAGATAATAAATCTAAAATATGTTTGTTATAAGATACTTTGTTTTGTTTAAGGTGTTATTTTTGTCATTTAAAACTTGTATTCTGGTTACATGAAAACAAAACATTATTTACAACGGTATATAGCGCAAAAGGTCAAATATTTGCGAAAAAAAGAAAACATGAGTCAAGAGGAGCTATCGGAACGGGCAGATCTTGGATTAAAATACATCAATCAATTGGAAAATCAAAATGTGAATCTGACCATTCACAGTCTTGAAAAAGTTATTTCTGCTCTTGAGTTAACGCCTGAAGAATTCTTCAATTTTGATTCACTCGAAGCGTCTTCAGATCCTAATGACAGCCTTTCACTTAAGAGAGTCAACATGAAAATTAAGCAACTTCCAGTTGGAAAAAGGGAAAAGATCCTGACGATTTTCGAAAATCTTCTAGATAACCTCTAATTGTCCTCTGACTCACCTCAGATTGTAACAAACAAAAAATCATATAGTCAAATTAGCTATCACGGATAATTTTTGCTTATCCATGTCTGTCTATTTAGAAAAGGGAGCCCAATGAATCTTAAGGACTTTTATTATTTTCTTGATCTTAGTCAACAGCAATCCTTTACTGGGGTTGCCCAAAAACACGGGATCAGTCAACCATCCGTTTCCTATGCGATTAAACGACTAGAAAAGGAATTTCACTGTCCATTAATCGCGCACGATCCTTCTCATCGTACTTTCAAATTGACGCCCCAAGGAGAAATCTTGCTACGACATATTCAAAAGGTCTTACCTGAGATTCAAGGGGCCAAAAAAGAGATCCTCCGGAGTCTCTCTCAATTCAATACGGTTGGTTTCCCACCAATCATCATTGACTATCTTGTCCGAAAACAACCCGCCTTTATCAGTAATGTTGCAGCTCTTCAAAGTATCCATCCTGTTCAAGAAGGATCTGTTGAACTTTTAGAAATGCTTTCCAAAGGAGAACTAGATGCTAGTTTTTTAGGGAGTTTAGAACCGATTAAAGATCATCGCTTCCAGGTAAGAGAAATGGCCAAACGAGATCTCTTCTATATCCTTCATCACAACCATCCACTAGCCTCAAAAAAAGTATTACAGTTTTCAGACGTCATCGATGAAGATTTTATCATTCCAGATGAGCACTTTGTTCATTTAAAAGCCTTTGAACAGTTGAATGAGCGCTATCACCATGAGGCTACGCCCTTCTTTCAGACGGATGATATTCAGCTTCTAAAACAACTCCTTCGTAAACAAGTGGGGATCAGTTTACTAGCAGATCTTGCACTAACAGATGGTGAAGAAGAACTGATCGCGATTCCGATGGCAGAAAATGAACGGATCAGCTTTTACGTTTCATTAGTTGAACCAAGAGAAAGTAATCTCAAACCAGAGGTCATCCAATTCTTTGAAAAATTACTAAACTAGTCGTAGTCTTTGTTCTTAGTGCTAATGCAGAAACATAAAAAAAGTGACTAGCTAGTATTTTTTACGACTAAAAAATATAGTAGAAATGCCGATAAAATAAGGATTCCTGGAAATTTGTGGGAATCCTATTTTCTTTCGCATATTTTGTATAATTAAATTATTTTGTGTATATTTTTCTTATTCGGATTTTTATTAATAACTAGAGATATAAAAAGCTCGTAAACCCTTGATTATTATACCGTTGACAAGTTTTTCAAAAACCTGTATGATAGAAAAAAGTTTATTAAAAAGGGGACGTATTTTGAAAAAATATACTATTTCACGTAAACAAACTTTAACTTTAGCATCCGTTGTTTTAGGAACTGTCTTCACAGGAACGACTATTGCTTCAGCTGATGACGTTGCACCTAGCACAACCCAAGCTGCTCCTGCAGCTACTACAGCCGCAAAATCACCTATCACGGCTGCAACAGAAGAAATCAACGCCAAAGCCAATACACCAGTTGTTCCTGCTGATAAAGCAAAAACTGGGGATATCATCGCTGTGGACGTCAAAAAAACTGGCCCATCTGCTAAAACAGACGGTGCAGACACCACCACTACTTCAACAGCAACCATCAAAACGACTAGCTTAGCAGATCCAAACACACCTGTTGGCACTTCAAAACCGGTCTCATCTACTAAGACAGCTACATCAACCAAGGAAACAGCGGACTACACTGAGACAACAACTGAAACAGTTAATAAAACAACTGTAGTCGAAGTGACAAAAGAAGCAGATGTCATCAATAAAAAAGAAGTCCAAGGAACATCAGACATCGTCTTTGTCATTGATAAATCGTTCTCAATGGACGACCATATTAATAATACGATGAAAAATGTTGAGACCTTCGTTCGCAATCTTTCTGCTAAAAATATTCAAGCCCGTTTAGGATTGGTTGAATATGAACGATCAGACCGTACAAAATACCATGATTTTAATGGATCAAAATTCACAACAGATCCAGAAAGTTTCATTTCTGCTCTGAAAACCATCAAAACTTTTGGTGCTGATGAAAATGCTACTGTTCCATTGCACCACATCGCTACTTCAGCGGACTACAACTGGGGGACTGGGGCAAACAACCATCGCTTTGCTTTCTTGATTACAGACGAGGACATTGATCTTACAAAAGATACACCAACGAAAGAAGCGACTCTGAAGGCCCTTCAAGATGCAGGTATCTCTTTGACCGTAGTTGGTAAAACATATAAATCTATTAAAACAGACTTTGATCCATTGGTCAATGGAACAAATGGTCTTTACCTAAATATTAACAAAAACTTTGCTGACTTGTTGAACGTTCAATTTGCCAATAAAGTCGTTGAAACCGTCCAAAAAGGTCGTATCTTCAAAGTCCAAACAGACAAGTATGAGTTGATTTCAAAGACCCACCGTGTGGCGAAAGCAAAACCACAAACTCCTAGCATCCAAACGCCTGCAACACCGACTCCTACTCCTCAAAAACCAGCTGTTGTAACCCCTGCGAAACCGACCGTATTCACACCTGCTAAAAACGAGCCTGCCAAAACAGCAGTCTATATCGCACCTGCAGCTCTTCCTCAAAAAGAAGCAAGTCTTCCAAATACAGGAAGCAAGACCTCAACTGCTTTGACAACTCTTGGCCTTGGTCTTCTTAGCATGAGTGCTGCCTTCGGCCTCTCTCGTAAAACAAAGAAAGACTAACATGAAAAAGCCTAATCATCTGATTAGGCCTTTTTAGCTCTGTACGAATGATTCCTGTTTGCCATTTTCATCAGGAATGTTAAAATCTTCAACTTCAACCAAGGATTCTTGTCCTCCGCTATGATATAATGGGGACAGTACAAGGGAGGAAACCAATGTTACAAGAACTAGCCTTTACAGGCCAATGGAGACACTATCAAAAACGCGTTCTCGATAAGAGTGACGCTTTTATGGCGGATGGCCACCTGCATTTGGTAGCAGCTCCTGGCTCTGGAAAAACAACCCTGGGAATCGAATTTATCAGACGCTTCGGCCAGCCAACCCTGATCTTGGCTCCAACGGTCACCATTCGTCAACAATGGGTCGACCGGATTATCCAGGCATTCTTGAGTGATGAAAGCCAAGCGGAGCAACTGATTTCTCAGGACCTCAAACATCCTAAGCTGATTACAGTGGCTACCTATCAGGCTCTACACAGCGCCATGAACCAAGTCGTCGGTCAATCACAAGCTGAGGATACCGATGACCAGGCAGAGATTGAAACATTTGATTTCAAAGGCTTTGATATCTTTACTACTTTCAAAGCCATCTCACTCGGAACCCTTTGTTTGGATGAGTGTCACCACTTGCGCAATGAATGGTGGAAGAGTTTGGAAGCTTTTCGTCAAGCCTTCCCTGACTTAAAGATGATCTCCCTCACCGCCACCCCTCCCTATGAAGGGGATCCTGCCCTTTGGGATCGCTATATCCGCATGTGTGGTGAGATCGATGAGGAAATTACGGTTCCCGAATTGGTCAAGGAAGACACCCTTTGTCCCCACCAAGACTATGTTTACTTCGCCTTTCCAACCAAGGAAGAGCAAGAGCAGTTGGATGCTTTTAGCCAACAAAAGAATGCTCTCTTGCAACAACTGACTTCCGATCCTCTCTTTTGCCAACACCTCCAAACCTGCCAGGCCTTATCGGGTCAGATCAGCGATGATGAATTGCTCAATGAGCCCAAGTATCTCTCTGCTACCCTGATCTTTCTTCGAAGCAAGGGAATTGACTTTCCCAAACGTTTCCAGGACCTTTTAGGAGCTAAAAAACTACCTGCCTTCACCATGGACTGGCTTGAAATTCTATTGCAAGGCCTGCTCTTTCAGGTACCTCATTGGTACAATCTACCAGAGGAATATGAGAAACAAGTCCTCCATGAACTAAAAGCAGCCAGCTTAATCGATCGAAAACAAGTCAAACTGGTCCGCAACAAAAAACAAGACCTCCTGCTCAATCAATCCCTTGGAAAACTCAATGCAGTTCGAGAAATTTTCAAGGCGGAATACCAGGCTCTTGGAAGCCAACTGCGCCAACTGGTTTTAACAGACTATATTCGCCAAGAGTTTGAAGTTCATCTTGGGGATAAGGATGCCCAATTCACTCAGTTGGGAGTGCTCTCTTATTTCGAATCCATTCGCAGGGAAAGCATAGAGCTAACAACTCCTCCTGCCATCGCTGTCTTAACAGGTAGTATCGTCATCATCCCAACAGTTGCTAAGTCAAGAATAGAAGAGCTTCTAGGAGCGGATCGACTGACTTACCAAAATGTCGGCCAATTATCTTCTGATGACTTTCTCAAGGTTCGCTTGATTGGTTCTCAACATGATTTGGTGACAGCCGTGACCCAGCTCTTTCAAGAGGGACTCATCCAAGTCGTGATTGGAACCAAGTCTCTTCTGGGAGAAGGCTGGGATGCTCCTTGTGTCAATTCCCTGATCCTAGCGAGCTTTGTTGGCAGTTTTATGCTCAGCAACCAAATGCGTGGTCGTGCCATCCGAGTGTGGCCTGAAGATCCAGACAAAACCAGTAACATCTGGCACTTGGTTTCTATCAACCTTTCCCTAAAGAAATGGTATGAAAAGTCCGATCTTGAAAAGGAAGAGATCGAAGCCATCACTGATCAGCTGAAAGAATATAGTCCTGATCTGGAGCTCTTAGAAAGACGGATGAAGCAATTTTTAGGCCTCCACTACAAGGAACCCTTTATCGAATCCGGTATCGAGCGTCTGGCCTTTGACAATATCCGCTATACCAAGAAACAGTTGCAGAAACTCAACGAAGAGACCTTAGAGCGCTCCACTCATCGTCAAGAACTCAGGGATGGGTGGCAAAAAGCTCTTCCGATTCTGGAGAATATGGAGATTGCAAACGAGGTCCAAGTGGATAAACACTTCCTGCCCCTGGCCCTATTTTTTGATGCTAGAAAACTAGCTCGTTGGCTGACGGCCGCTACTTTGACCGATTCTTTCGCCAACCTGATTTACTATTCACATAGAGGTGGATGGAATACAGCTTCTCTTATTCTTCTATTCGTCTTAGCTGTTCTCGCACTCCTTGCTTGGCTCCGTTACTACCTCTATAAGAGTCCTTATAAACGCATGGAAGTATTTGGAGAAGCTGTCCGTCAAGCCTTATTAGCTTCTGGACAGATTCAAACCCAAGAGACCCGTATCCAAGTGGTCAGAGATAGGAAGGATGCCATCAACACGCTGATCTATATGAAGGGCGGAACCATGCGAGAGAAAGAACTCTTCTCGCAAACCATGATCGAATTTTTTGCACCCATTGAAAATCAACGTTACATCCTAAAAGCACAAGAAAAGGTATCTGATCAGACAGAATATTTCGCTGTACCAAGCCTCTTTGACAAACGAAAAGAAGATGCCCAAGCCTTTGTGGCGCAAATCCGAAAGAGCCTGGGTAAGTATGACCTCGTCTATACCCGAAGTGCCGAAGGTCGCGCTATTCTCCTTGATGCGCGCATTAAGGCCTTAGCTAATAAACAAGAGCGCACCTTCACCAAGAAACAAGTGATGTCGAATTTGAAATAAGATTTTATTTCACTACAAAAAATTCTAGTAGACAGCCTCTACTAGAATTTTTTTGTTAGTCAAGTACAATCATAGCCTTAATAGTCTTACGTTCATCCATGTCCTTATAAGCTTGGTCGATATCTTCCAGTTTATAGCTTGAGGTAAAGACACGACCCGGATTGATATCACCATCAAGGACCGCTTTTAACAAAACTTGTTTGTCATAAGTAGTAACTGAGGCTGCTCCACCTGCCACTGAGATATTTTGAGCAAAGGTCGAACCAAGGGCACGGTTATTGTAATGAGGAACGCCCACAAATCCCATGCGTCCTCCATTATGGAGGACTCCGAGAGCTTGCTCAACAGCTGCTTCTGTACCGACACATTCGAGAGCTGCATCTGCTCCGCCTCCAAGGATTTCACGGACCTTGGCAATCCCTTCTTCACCACGCTCAGCCACAACAGCTGTCGCACCTGACTCCAAGGCCATTTGTTGACGGTCTTGGTGGCGACTCATAAGGACGATTTGCGATGCACCACGCATCTTAGCTGCAATGACAGCACATTGGCCAACAGCACCGTCACCAATAACGACAACCTTGTCACCTTTTTGCACATTAGCTACACGCGCTGCATGATAGCCCGTCGGCATGACATCAGCCAGCGTCAAGAAGGATTTGAGCATGGCTTCTGTATAATCAGATGGTTGCCCTGGAATTTTGACAAGGGCCCAATTGGCAAAGTGGAAACGGATGTACTCTGCTTGCACCCCGTCAGACCAGTTGGTGCCGATATGGCGGTCACAAGTCCCATCATAACCAGCACGACAGGCATCACACTCCCCACAACCATGGGTGAAAGGCGCGATAACAAAGTCTCCTGGTTTAACCGTTGTAATGGCTTCTCCGATTTCTTCGACGATACCAATAGCTTCGTGACCACTATTTTGATGACCTGCTTCAATATCAGGATTGCGGTAGCTCCATAGATCGGATCCACAGACACAGGTACGAACGATGCGGAGAATGACATCTTTAGCATCCATAATCTTTGGACGGTCCATTGTTGTTAACCCAATGGTTCCCGCTTCCGTATAAATCGCTGATTTCATATAATCACCTCGGATTTTTATTACATTTATTATATCAAAAAACTATATTTTTTGCTTTTCAACACAGAAAGAAGCAGCTTTCGCTACTTCTTTGACTTTTAAATATTATTGTTTCAATTCAATTCCTTTATGTCCTTTTTTCACTAGCATCATAAAGTCATGGTAATCTCCAGGCTCATCACCTTCTAGTCCTGCTTCTGTGAGGCCTACATAGTAAGAACCTTTAACCTCACTTGCGTTTGAATCAAAGAACCCTTCTCTCAAGATTTTTTGAACAGTCACGGTTTGAAAATCCATAGACTCTTTAGCAAGCTGTTGCACCGAAAACGTTACAACCAGCTGCGTTTTGTCTTTTCTATACTCGTCTTCGTCGTAAGTACCAAAAGAGTAACTAACTGGCATCGCCTTTGGAGACTCATATTCTGCTGCATCCACTGCATTGAATTTTTCTTGCACGTCTTTGATTTGTTTATCTAATTGTTCAAATTTCTTGTCTGTTTCCGAAGAAGCCTTTGCACTCAGCCATAGCTTGATGTTTTCCTTTTTCAATGACTTTATTTGAACTTCCAACTTTTCTCTGAGTTGTTGTTTTTGGCGATAGAAATTGCGTTCAAACTGTTTTTGGGCTAGTTCTAAAATTTGTTTTTCATTCTTTCCTCCTAAATCCCCGAGGTTCAAATCCAATCCTGTATAGGCAAGCACATTCCCTTTTCCATCAAAATGATAGACCGCCGTCACCGTGTTATATTGATCCAGCACTACACTCTCTCCGTGATGCACATCCATCCATACTGTATCCGTCGTTTGCAACGCTTCTGGCAGTGAGATTTTTTGCAAACCACCGCCACCGCAAGCTACAAGCGCAACGGAAACCAGTGACATCAGCGCTAGTTTCATCCATGTCTTCATTTTCTTCCTCCAACGTTCAAACTCTCATACATTATTATACTACACACAGCCAAAATCTGCTTGCTTTCTCCAAACAAAAACACCAGAGAGCGTCATCGCAATCTCGACGTTTGAGAGTGCCGTTTGATGGCCGATGAGATTATCGGACTGGAAGACGAAACCAATCGTGTGGTTTCTGTAGCTATCCCAATCGCGGTCTTTAAATTGCTTTGTTGATTTTCCTTGGATGAGTAAATCACCCGATGTGTATTGGTCGAGTCCACCGATGATATTTAATAGGGTGGTTTTCCCAGAACCCGATTGTCCGAGAATGGAGACAAACTCATTTTCACGGAAGCGAATCGAGATGTCTTTGAGCGCGTGAAACTCTTGACTAGCTGTATGATAAACTTTTGAAATATGTTGTAGCTGTAACACGGGTTCTATCCTTTCAGTGTTATAAGTAGTCTATCATAATTTCATACTGGAGTAAATATGTTAAATTTACAATTCAATAAATGGATAATCAACTTCTTATGAATGATCATGCCCATGACTTTGACTGGCTTCCAGCTCTTCGATATTTCGCTTGTGGGCGCGGTGGGTCGCCAAGTCTTCATCCACTTCGATGGTAACATTTTGAAATCCACTCTCTTTGAGCAAGGTGCGGATAGACTCTTTACAGACCTCCATATGCTTGACATGCTCCAGACAAACATGGACAATGGCGTTTTTTTCCAAACCATCCATGGTCCAAAGATTGAGCTGATTGATACTAGCGACATGGTCCAACCGCTCCAAATCACTCTTGACTTGCTGGATATCTACTCCTTCTGGCACGGCATCCAAGAAAATCTTGAGCGTGCTCCAAAAACGTGGAATGGCTTTTGACAGAATAAAGATGGAAATGGCAAGAGATAAGAGCGGATCCAGAATATACCAGTCGGTAAATCGGAGGACAATGGCCATTAGGATGACAGCCACCCAGCCCAGAGTATCTTCCAGAAAATGCAGGCTGAGAATGGATTCGTTCTTGGTTTGCCCCTTGCGAATGACGAGACTCGCTAGCACATTGATGCTGACGGCTATGATTCCAAGCCAGAGAATGCCCTCATCGTTGACAGGTTGTGGGTGAAATATTTTCGTTATATTTTCTAAAATAACCAGAACGGACCCTGTCATGAGAATCACTGCCGTTACCATGGCCCCTAAAAGGCTAAAGCGCTTGTAGCCCAAGGTATAGTGGCTGTCTTCTTCACGGTTAGAAATGCTCTCCAAAAAGGCGGAGATCCCAATAGCGATCGCATCCCCCAAGTCATGGACCGAATCCGCAAGGACAGCGCTGGATCCAAAAATCCCTCCTGCAATAAACTCAACAATGGCATAACTCAAATTCAAGAAAAAAGCGATCCAGACCGCATGTTTTGTCTTCATAATTCTAAATCCTCTGATATAATAGATTCATGAACATCATGTTCATTATCATTATCTAACAACCACAACAGAAAGGATAGGGGCAAACTGTTTAGGGTGTACGTTACTGAACAGTTTGTTCAAAGTGTCCATATGACTGCACAGGATCGTCGCATCACCAAAACTCGAAAAGCTATCTATCAAGCTTTCTTACACTTACTCAACCAAAAAGACTACGAGGCCATCACGGTTCAAGAAATCATAGACCTTGCTGATGTGGGGCGCTCGACCTTTTACAGCCATTACGAGAGTAAGGAATTATTGCTAGATGAACTCTGTCAAAAGCTCTTTCACCATCTCTTTGAGCGTGCTGAACACCTCTCACCACAAGACTATCTAGCTCATATCTTTCAGCATTTCAAGAAAAATCAAGATCATGTGACCAGTCTCTTGCTCTCTAAAAACGATTATTTCATCCGGCAACTGCGAAAAGAACTAGAACACGATGTCTACCCAATGGTAGCCGACGAACTCATCCAATCGTACCCTAACATTCCCCACTCCTATCTCAAACACCTGGTCGTCAGCCATTTCATCGAAACCCTCAGCTGGTGGTTGAAAAAAGGCAAATCTTACACAGAACAAGAAGCCGTTCAGTTTTATTTGGAGATTCTAAAAGTGGGCTCGAACTAGAAGGGAGTATTTTCAATGACCAGCGTGCAATTTTACTTTCTATTTCCATCACTCTTCATGCTTCACGAACTCGAAGAAATCGTTTGGATGCCATCCTTTGTCAAAAAAATATCAATCCAGTATCCAAACAATCGAATCCTAACTTATTACACTCCTTTTGCTTTCAACTTTATTGTCTTGGAACAATTTCTGATCCTAATGACGTCGCTATATCTTAGTTACCAGTTTAATAACTATAGCATTTACGCAAGCATCATAATCGCTTATATCTACCATGTATTCGGACATCTGATTCAAACAATCGTTATACGAAAATATGTGCCTGGATTGTTGACGGGCATTTTAACGAGTTTGTTTGCTCTTTGCAATCTCAAAAATGAATTTCCAATTAAACTTTATGGTTACTCTCTTTTTACCTTATTGGTTATTATTTTAAATCTTGTAGTATCATTTATGATTCTTCATAAAATCAGTCATAAAAAATAGCACTCAGGCAATCATATCTTAGAAAGGAAACCCTATGTTCTTCTCCATTCTTCTCGGCTTTTTGACAGCCATCTTTGCCCTTGCTTTTGTTCTTCTTCACTTATTGGCTTCTCTTTCTGAAGTTAAAAAAGGAAATCACACTCTAGGAAATACATTTCTCCTCATCGGAAGTAGTCTTGCGACCTTATCTCTCACCCTCTACTTCTTTTTACCGATTGTCTCTCTAGTCCTTTGGTTGATCGGCTGTGGTTTGATTTGCTACGGAGCCTATTGGAATGGGAAACACAAAGGAAACTTCCATCCAGCCCACCACCTGATTCGAACAGGCATCGCTCTGGTGATTACAATTTTATTATCTCTCATATAAGAAAAGCTCAGGTTTTTTCAATGAAAACTTGAGCTCTTTTTATTTATTAAGCCATCAACAGCATGAGAATAGGGATCACCACCATGGTTGCAAGGGTCGTCTCTGTCACCATGACCGCTGCATAATCACTATCAGCTCCGTAAAGTCTGGCAACAACTGGCGCATTGGTCATCACAGGCATGGCGGACTGGATGATAAAGACTTGCTTCATCAAGCTTGGAAGAGGCACCCAGTAGACGATGGAGGCCATCAAGAGAGGGGCAACCAGGAAGCGACCTAGTAGAATCAATAGCTGATCTTTTCCCAGAACCAACTGCTTCACGCCTACATGAGACACTGACAAACCGATGAATATCATGGATAAGGGGGTCGTTAAATTGCCCAGATACTGCAAATCACTGGCTAGAAAAGCTGGCAACTTGATCTGTAGCATCACCATGACTAGACCTAAGAGAAAGCCCATGAGGGGCGGAGAAAAGACTTTTTTCAGACTGGTTTTGAGATCAAACTGCGCTTCTCCCTCACCATCCCGCTGGATGAGATAAGTTCCCAAAGTCCAGAAAAAGGTCGTATTACACATGTAATAGATCAAAACATAGGGAATGCTGGCATCCCCAAAGAGGGCCTGGTTGATGGGAAGCCCTACGAAAATCGTATTGGAATTAAAAAACATGGAAATAAAGAGGCCACGACGGTCCTGTCTTACTGCAAAGATCTTGGCTACTGCTGTCGCGATGCCAAGCAAAATAACCATAGACAAGGCAGGAAACCGCAAGGCTGGCAACATTTTAAGCAGATCTGCTGCTGTGAAGCGCTGCGTGATGGTGTAGAGCATATAGCAGGGAAGAGCAACTTGAGTGACCAATTTAGCAAGTAGGCCACGTGACTTGTCATCAAACCAGCCTTTCTCACCTATGACGAAGCCCACTAAAATCATGCCCAGGATGACGAGAATCCCCGATATGCTCCTCAAAAAGATCTCCATGTTTTCTCCTTTTACTTCTTTGAAATGAGAGTTTTTCCACAAGGTCTCAAAAACTACTCTAGTATATCACAAAAAGAGGTGGGGCAACATGCCCACCTCTTGTATTTTATTGATTGTTACTAGTAGCCTTTCTTAGCTGCCTTACTCCATTGGTACCAACCAACCAGACTGTTGATAAGGTAAATCAAGAAAAACCAATAAAATGGTGGGGACTATGTCGAAAATAGATGATTCAGTTAAAAAGAAAGTTCCAGAATTGCGATTTAAAGGATTCGCGGATGAATGGGAACAGCGTAAGTTGGGAGACGAAATTCGAATAGTGACGGGACAGTCTCCTAATTCAGAAAATTATACTGATGATCCTAATGGGCGCAAAAAATGCGAAGACCTATGAAGACCTATTTTGTATTAGTCAAACAAAAGATCCAAAAGAAATGGTATATGATTATGACCATGAAACAAAGTAACATCAAACCGAGTGATCTGAGGAAGCACCCGATGATCATGAAACGTTATTAAACACAAAAGTCACCCATGTGAGTTCTTGCCAGAAGCTGAAGTTAATCCTTCAACCTGGAAAACCCGCAGAGGTGACTTTTTCTATACATCTCGATTTTTCTGGTAATAATCATTAACCGATAAATATGTCTGTGAATCACCCAGCGACTCCGCTATGTCCATAATCCGCGGTGGTAGTAATCCCACTCGCTGGACAAGTTCGTGATCGCTGAACAATTCCCGTGGACTGCCGGCGAAGCCAAACTTCCCGTGTTCCATAACATACACCGACTCAAACTCGGCGGCGACCCAATCCATGTCATGGGTGATGGTCACAACTTGGTGGCCCGAATCAGCCAACTGATGGAAAATTGCGGTCAACTTGCGCCGGCTTTCCCAATCAAGCGACATCATCGGCTCATCAAATAAATAAATCGCCGGATCCACTGCCAAAACTGTGGCAACGCTCAACAGCTTGCGTTCCGACAATGACAGGTCATATGGACTTTCAGCTGTTTTATCATCCAAGCCAACTCTTTTTAGAGCCGCTAAAGCCCGCCTCGTAATCGTGTCGTGGTCATCCATGACCTGCGCGACACTCCACTCCACCTCTCGTTGAACGGTCGGGTTGAAAAGCTGATCGTCAGGATTCTGAAAAGTAATCCCAACCTTCAGTAACTTTTCGACTGGTTTAAGATCATTAAAATTTTCTCCATCGATCTTAATCACACCGGTTTGTGGTGTCAGCAAGCCCGTCAACAATTTGAAGAGCGTTGATTTGCCGGCACCATTTTGGCCGACAATCGCCACCATCGGATCGGCGAAGAGTTTGTCTTCAACATCCAAGCTAAAGGACCGTTCCGGATAAGTGAACGTCAGGTGGTTCAGTTCAATTGTGGACATAACAAACCTCCTTCAGTTCAGCGTCATTCACCGGATACCGGCCATCAGCCAAGCGCCAATCCATTTTTTGAGCAAGTTGCTGGATTGTCGGGGCTGGAATCTGCCAGTCAGCTTCCAAATGATTAAACACCTCACCCGGCCTGCCCTGGGCTACCATTTGACCCTCGTGCAGCACCCACACAACGTCGGCGACTTCGCACAAATCGTCAATTTCACTGGTGACAATGAAGACAGTCGTCTCTTTGACTTGGGCCAGCCATTGGAAAAATTGTCGGCGACCAAGGGGATCCATCTGACTGGTCGGATCATCCATAATCAAAACAGCCGGGTTAGCCGCAATCGCCGTGGCAATTGCCAACCGCTGGCTCTGACCACCGGAAAGGCTCTCGGGACGCAAATTCAGCTGTTCAATCAGCCCCATTTGCGTCGCAACTTCTTCAACCCGTTTTTGAATCAGTCCTTCAGCCATTCCCTGATTAATCAAGTCAAAGGCAATTTCATCGGCAACCGTGTCTGCCAACCCGCTTAGTTGGCCAGCTGGATTTTGCAGTACAACTCCATTCATGGCATTATAAACGGGCCAATTGTCGGACACTCGCTGGCCAAACATGTGCCAGTCGCCCTCAATCTCAGCAGACACCATTTTGGGAATGACCCCTGCCAGCACACGGCACAAAGTCGATTTGCCGGAGTGGCTATTCCCGATAATCCCAACCACCTGGCCGGTATGAACCTCCGCGTTAATCTGACGCAGTTGTGGTTGCTCAGTACCCGGATAACGGGTGGTCAAATTTTCAATTACAATCCGTTTATCTTCGTCCATATCTTCCACCCAATCAATAAAATTGCCAATCCAGTCAGACCAATGTGCAGCGTCCGCGACAGGCGATACACGCGCTGGGAGGTTCTGACAGTCCGGTTGGGATTATCAAAACCTCTCAGTTGGAGAGAAATCGACCGCGCCATCGATTGATCCAAGGTCTTAATCACCAATGGAATTAGAACCGGCAGGACTGACTTTAATTTCTGAATCAACGTTTTTTGCGGATTGGTTCCGCGAACTTTTTGTGCCTGCTGGATTTTCCGCATATTGCGCATCATTTCCGGCAAAATATAACACACCGACATCAGAACGTAGACGGTTTTATAAGACAATCCGGACAGTTCCAAATAGGCCGCGTTTTCTGAAATACTCGTGGTCACCATAAAAAAGCCACTGGTCAAAATAATCACCAATACTCGACAACCCAGAGTGGTGGCGTAAATCAGGCCTTCTTTGTAGAACGACACCCCAAGCACAGAAAACAGCACAGTTTGATTCCGACTGTAAAATAATCCTTGGATGATCAGCATGGTGCAAATCAGAAACAGGCTGAATCCCAGCGCCTTAAAGATGGTAGAACTCAATTTGGAAAATAACAATAGCAGTGTTGCGACAAGAATTAATCCGGCCTGAAGCAATAAATTCATACTGGCAAAGCTCAACAACGTCATGTCCAAGATGAACAAGAGCTTAGTAATCGGATCGATCACCTGGTACCACTTGAGCTTGACCCGTGGCGCTCCAGAAATCAATGTTTGATCAGTCATCATTTATCACCGCTAAAGAAGTGCACCATCCGCTTCGGTAGCTGACGATAGATGAAGAATGCCAGGTAGGCCACGCAGACTTTATCCAAAATATCCAAGACAAACTCATCGGTAAATGAGGCCAGCCACACTGGTGCATGATTGGCGACCATTACCGCAAACAATGAGTCACCCCAAGCGATACCGGTCTGACCACCCCAAAAGATGACGTTGAGTGGCGTTGAAATGACAGCTGAAACGATGGCAATAATAATAGCAGAAACAAATACTCGTCGCGCTGACGAGAACCACCCATTGGCGTGCAAAACTCCGACAGCAATCCCAATTCCGATGCTGGTAATCGCATACACGGTTGAAATTGGCGATAAGGTCAGCCCATAGATCACGTTGTTGATGAAACCACTGATGGCACCGGCAACCGGCCCAGCCAACATGCTGGCAAGAAAGGTTCCCAAAGACCCCAGCCAAACGGGCAACTTTAACCCCTCCGCCAAGGCTTTGGCAACATAGTTAATCCCCACGGCAGCGGGAATCAAAGTCATGGTGGCAGCACTTAACTTAAATTTCCACATACTGGTACGATGAATCGGTTCTGTTTTCATAATCTTCTCCTTTTGTTTTTAAAGAGCCGTGTCTGTTTAGACTTTCGGACGCAACGCTCTATAGATTTTCGATTTGAACCGCTTCTCCTTTCACAGATCCCTTAGTCGACATCAGGGATTTTCTTGAAAATGATTGTTCAACAGTTCACAACTAATCATACTCCGATTTTCATAGAAGTCAAGAATTTCCTGAAATTTTTTTGGAAACGTTCGGGAATTGAAAAATAGAGCAAGCGCCCATGAGAATGATCGCTAGACGATTAAAAGAGGCTACTATAAAAAAACAAACACCATTTCTGGTGTTTGTTGTGAACAGAGAAAAATTGTTCTTTTATATAAATCTAATAACTTCTTTAAAGTTTTATTTATTAGTGTTATTCGACCATCTTCTGAAACTTTCCTCTGTGAGAAAAGTGCTAGAAACAATAATGTTTCTAGCACTCGGAATTATTGAGACCTTAGGCTCAATAATTAGTCATGGAACTTCTTCGAAGTTCGCTGACGTCCGCACTCACCTATGGAAAGTTTCTAAGATGACTTTGTCTTTAATATGAACAAACACCATCTCTGGTGTTTGTTTCATTTTATAACGGAAGCACTAGCTTATTTTTTCTTTTTCTTCAAAATATAAGCTGCAATGCTTGCCAAGACAAAGGCTAAAACAAGGCTAATAATGGAGATCGTCGTACCCGTATTTGGTAAGAATCCTAAGATTTTGCCTGGTTTTTTTGGCTCAGGTTGGCTTGGTTTTTTAGGCTCAGGTTGACCCGGCTTTTTCGGTTCAGAAGAACTTGGAGGAGTTGGTTGTTTTGGAGTTTCTTTTGGAACATGCTTGTTAGTAATCACAACATTTCCTTTACCATCCTCGTCGTTACGAGCTTCATAGCCCTTTGGAACACTGACTTCTCTCACTGTATAAGTGATGGTGTTTCCATTTGCTTTTTCATCTAAATCTGCAAAGGTATGGGTCCACTTGTTTTCAGCTGACAATTCTACTTCTTGACCGACTTTTTGATCATTGGCATAGAGTTGAACGCGAATACTCTTCGGACGAATTCCATCCTTGTCATTCTCATCATCCCACTTCTTAGTGACCGTGACGCTTGTCTTACCAGGTGCATGGGTATTGGTAATGGTATAAGCAGCCTGATCAATTGTAGTCGTATATTCAGCTACCTTCTCTTCTTGAAGAGTATAGACGATTTCTTTTCCATCCTTGAATTTTGGTAGACCTGTGAAACTTTCTTTCCAATCTGTCGCATTCGTGAGTTCTTTTTGAGCAACTTTTTCACCATTGGCAAGAAGATTCACAACGATACTTGCTGGACGAAGACCATCTTGATTGTCTTGGTCATTCCAAATCTTGGTCACTGGAATATCGATCACCGCTGGCGTATGCGTATTGGTCAAGATCGTATGAGCAGCGTCAGAGGTATCGGCAGTGACTTGGTAGCCTTCAGGAACAGAGACTTCTTCCACACGGTAGCTGATCGCTTGACCAGCTTTCTTTTCAGCTAATTTGCTAAAGGTATGAGTCCATTGATTGTCCGCTGACAATTCAACTGGGTCTCCTACTTTTTCATCCCCAGCATAGAGTTGAACCTTAATGGATTTTGGACGAAGACCATCTTGGTTGTTGGCATCTTCCCATTTCTTCGTGACTTTCATCTCTGTCAAAGCTGGTTCATGCGTATTGGTCAAGACAACATTGGCCTTGTCCTTATCATTTACCGTTACTTTGTAACCATCTGGGACAGTTACTTCTTTAACTGTATAAGTAATGGCTTTTCCAGCTGCCTTGGCATCAAGGTTTTCAAATGCACCTTTCCAGTCATTCGCAGCTGAAAGTTCTAATACTTGATCGGTCGCAAGACCATCTTTGTACAATTGAACTTGAATGCTGGCTGGACGAAGGCCGTCTTGGTTGTCTCCATCTTCCCACTTCTTGCTCACTTCTACTTTGGTCTTTTCTGGTTCGTGCGTGTTGGTCACGACTACTTGACCTGGATTGCTTGCTTCGACGGCTTGTGTGTAGCCTTCTGGAACATCGATTTCTTTGACTGTATAGTTGATAACTTGGCCAGCTTTCTTCTCGTCTAGATTTGAGAAGGTATGGGTCCATTTATTATCTGCTGACAATTCAACAGCCTTACCAACCTTTTGATCACCAGCATACAATTGAACCTTGATTGTTTTTGGACGAAGGCCATCTTGGTTATTGGCATCCTTCCAGTTTTTCGTAACAGTCAGGCTTGTCTTACCTGGTTTGTAAGTATTGGTAATTGTAGTGCCATCAATCTTAGTGGTGTAATTGTCCACTTTGTCTTCTGTCACTGTGTAGACAACCTTTTGTCCATCTTTATAGACTGGTAGATCTGAGAAGGTATGAGTCCATTCATCTCCTTCACCAGTCAGATCAAGAGCTTGAACCTCTGTTCCATTTGCCAAGAGGTGAACTTTGATGGTAGATGGGCGAAGACCATCTTGGTTTTGTGCATCATCCCAGACTTTCTTGACTGTAACCGTCGTGGTCTCAGGAGTGCGCTTGTTAGTGATGGTGGCTTTTCCATCTGTGAAGCTGGCTTCTTCTGTATCGACCGTATAATGAGTCGGAACTTTCACTTCTTTAACAGTGTAGGTATTGAGCTTGCCGTCACTGTCTTTATCTGGAAGATTCGTAAAGTGAGCTTTCCAGTCTGTTGCGGCTGAAACCGTGACTGGTTTTCCTTGAGCTTTGCCATTCTTATAGAGTTGGAATTCCACACTTTCTGGGCGAAGCCCTTCTTGGTTGTCTTGGTCATCCCAAACTTTTGAAGCTTCAAGATCGATATACTTGATATCTGCTTCATTAGCGATCTCAACTGGGACTGCTTTTGATCCAACCGCTTTTCCATCCACCGTGACGTGGTAGATTTGTTTGTCCGCATCATAGGTGACAACCACGGCATGTTCTGTTTCATCCAACTTGTAGTTTGCAGGTGCTTTGGTTTCTTTTAGCGTATAGGTTCCTTCTGTTAAGGTGTTAAAGGCAAGTTCCCCTTTTTTATCAGAAGTGGCCGTCGCAACAACCGCGCCATTTGCATCAGTTAAGGTAAATTCAGCACCTTCAAGGACTTTCTTAGGATCATCCTTGTCCACCTTCTTGACGTGGAAAGCAGCCGAGAAGATTTGTGCAGTTACGGTATTAGACTCACGATTTCCTTCGTGACCTTTCGCCTTGTAACCAAACTGGTTATGAGCTTGAACAAGACCAGAACGACCGCCGTTGTCTTCGTTGTCTTTGGTACGTTTTTGCATCAAAGCCTTGACTTCATCGGTTAATTCACTTGGATTTACGACTGGGACACCAAAGCTTGCTTCTCCACGCGCAGGAATCGTAGTACCAGCATTTGCAACTAACTTGATTCCTGTTACTTGACTGTAATCAGTCACAGCTGTCGTCCAGATATCCTTGTCAGCAGCTTGCGCCATGGTATCTGTCGTAACGCCTGTATCAGTTGTATAGTAGACCGTCCATCCTTCTGGAGCTGTCACTGGTCCACGAAGGCTGACCGTGTATTCTGTCATCCGACCAGATCCGTCTAGTGTGTTAACGTCTTTTACTTTTGGTAGGACATCATAGACGACTCCGTCTTCTACTGCCTTATCCGTATTATTTTTAATGGTGAGTTTGTAGTTAAAGGTTTCACCTGGTTTGAAGGTACGTGTCACAATCGAAGCGTCTGACAGGTCATCATTTTTAGCGATATATTTGCGTGCATAGATTCCTTCAGCAGCAACAATCGTATAGTTTGATTGAGCATATGGAATTTTATCCGTTGTTGAACCATTTCCGTTCAGATCATACACATCTTCCGTGACCCGATCAGGGTTGGCATTTTCAAGATCGTGGATCCCATTTCCAGCGACATAAACTTTATTGGTGAAGGTCCCACCATCGTCTTTCCCTTTCAGATCGGCCACGATAAATGGTAGACGCACGCGATTAAGATCTTGAAGAGAAGCTTTAATAAACTCTTTTTGATCCAAATGCATGATGAGAGCTGTCCGTCCAGAATTGTGGTAGTTTTCAATGACATCGTAGCTCTTTAAGAATTTCATACCTTTTTCATTAGAGGCAAGGTTTCTCTCAAAATCTTTATAGTCGACTTTAAGGGTATTTGGATCATAAAGATCAATGATTCGCAGGTCTCCATAATCCTTATCAGGATCTAAAACTACTTTGGTTGCCATCAAACCAAAACGAATATTTTGTCCATCAGTATAGCGAACATCATTGTAATCAGTCGTTTTTGCAATTTCAAAGCTTTCCTTCATAGGAATCAGCTTAAAGCTCCAATCTGCTGACTGATCTTTGGCAACGTTTGACTGTGTTTTATAAGTCACACGGCCTGTATTCTTGTAGACATTTTTGGTCGCATCATTTTCATCGTAACGCGTCTTTTCAGGATCCTTGAAGCTTGTATAGCTATTGAGGTAAATTCCCTGACCAGATTGAAGGACAAAATCATCCTTCATTTCCATCCGCCAGCCCACAACGGTTCCATACTTGGTCAAATCAATTAGACCGTTTCCATCTTTATCTGCTTCTGACTGGATTTCTTTGGTGCTACCATCTTCCATGGTCAAGATAATTCGTTTGACAATGGTATGGATTTGCTTCCCAATCCCATAGTTTCCTTCCATCAGGCGACTATAACCGATCTTGGTAAACTTCAAGCGAGGGTCCACAGTCTCATCATAAAAGACGAAATTCTTCTGCGGTGAAGGGGTATTGTTGGCAAATTTTAAGAGCCATTTATAATTAGCAGCCTTGTATTCTGTTGAGTCATAAACATCCCCATCCGCCTGTTTAGCAAAGCTTCCAGCCCCTTCCAGGTCACGTGAAGTCAAACGGAAAATAAGAGAATCTTCCGCAGTAATATCTGGTTCTCCCTCTCCACGGTTGGCAGGAATTCCTACGATGCTACCAGTATTGGTCAAATCCTTACTAAGAACGTCCTTAAGGGTTTGGTCTTTTTCTAAGACCAAATCAGGGAATTTCAAGTAGAGGTAACTTGTATCCTTGATTTTGGTCATAAATTCTTGGTGATAAGCTGCTGGATTGTCGTTTGCATCCGCCTTGAAAGTCTTCGTAACTGTACCATCTCCATTGTCTACCCAGCCTTCAGACTTGGTTGTATCAAGAACAGCTGTGCGAGTCTTCCCACTCTTATCTGTATAGGTTGGTAACTTATCAGTGATCGTTGCTGATTCTAACTGACGGTATTGACCACCGTATTGACCACGCATTCCGTCCAATTGGAAGGCAAATGGGACAGAAGTTGGTGTTTCAATATAGTTCTTACCATCCGCACCTTTGACAATACCTGGCATTGCTTCCGCATAGTCCTTAGACATGGCTTCGTTCAAGTTTTGGTTGATGTACTTGGTGAAGCGATAGTCGTTGTATTTCGGTTTCCAAATGATATCATTGAGCTTTGTTTCTTGCCCATTGATGTTCAGGGTCCCCGTAATATCCAATGAATAATTTGTCGGTGCATAACCAACTTTAAATTTTCCAATAAATGGCAGAGTTAGGACCTCTGACTTTTGGTAATTGTTAAAGTGAAGTGTGACTTGATAATCATCTCCAACTTTTGTAACCGTTGGTTTATCATGCTCTGAAGCACTATTGAAGTCAGGAATACTAACTTCTCGTAGGTACTTCCCAGGGACATTCAAGGTAACCGTTACCTCATTAATATCCGTTGTCAAATTCTTAGGGGTAATCTGGATGTAACCAGACATGGTGTCACCTGTATAATAGGACATTCCGTCTGGATGGTCTTGCTTATCCCCATATAAGAGAGTGACATCCAGAGCCCCATTATCTCCGACCGCTAGCTCATTAGCAAAAGCTGTCATAGCTCCTTGCCCAATTTGACCTAGCATCATGAGAATCGTTAAAATGGCAAATCCTTTTTTAAGGAAGATTTTCCATAATGAACTCATCTTCTTCATTTTGTGTCTCCTTTATTTATTGTCAGCCTAGACGAATAGGCTTTCACTCCTATTTTATCATATAGAATTACTAAATTCTCTTCTTTATAAAATAAAGTTGTAATATTTATTTTATATAGACACATTTTACAATAATGTCTATATTATAAGTCACTATCTGGTAATGATTTCCCCTTTCTTTTATCCAAGAGCAAGAAAATAAAACATCTATAAACGAGGGAATAGACCTACCAATTCTTATCTCTCCTTGATTTTCTTATTACAAAAAAACTCAAACACATCTGCTTGAGTTTTGTACACCCTACTATTGGTTGGTTAGTTTATCTAACTCTTCACCATTTGAAGGAATCTTTTGTTTTTCCCTTCTCTCTCGTACCCACAGCATGGCTAGTCCAAAGAGGTGGCTGCCAAACAAGGCGGTCACAAAAATCAGCTTGCCCCTGTCTGGATAAGAAAGAGGGAGGCTACTAAAGCCATAGCGAGCCCACTCGATAAAGATCGGATGCGAAAAGTAAAGAGCTATACTCATTTGCTTTAAATACTGTAAATCATAGCTTTTCAAAAAGGACGATCGCAGGCAGGCATTGACCAAATAAACGGTCACAAAGGGAAGAAGAAAGAAAAAGTTCTTATCAATTCCTTGGTGTTGAAAAATAATGATCCCTTCTAGACAGAGCAATCCAAAGGCAAGAGCTAGCTTTTGCCAACGGTGAATTCTAAAAGTTTGTGCATGAAAATGGTCATACAGATAATAACCCATATAAATAAAAATGGGCCTGTAAAAGAGACCATTTCGCGCTGTAAAAAATAGGTTGCTGTAGAGCTGGTAACCCTTGAGAAGACTTGTGGTATCCAGATAAGCCGAATAGGTCTCGATCAAGCCCCAGCAGTAAAGAAGAAAGGTGATCACCCCCGTCCAAACCATACCTAGGTGTTTGACCAATTGATTGACCAAAAACAAACCCAGCAAAAAGGCTGGGATATACCAGAGTTGGTAGCACATCCCCAGATAGATCAGTGCAATGAGAACACCTGCTGGAAAAAGATAGATAGGAAGATGGAGACTAGAGAAAAAGAGCCAGGCATAAGGAAGGTAAACAAAACTCCAAAACAAATAGGTTTTTACGATTTTGGCCAGATAGGTCTTCATTTTCTTAGAATTCCCTAGTGATTGCTTGAGGAAAAAGCTGGCACAGACGATAAAAAATGGCACTGCTAGCCGGCCAAGCATACTCTTGAGACCAAAATGCAGTGGCTCATAAGAGGTCAAGCGACCACTATGCACCAAAATCACTGCAATCGCAAAGAGGTATTGAAAAAAGCTGATACTAGAGGTGTTATAGAGGGGATTCTTTTGCATAGTCCTACTCCTTGCCCAAAGCAGTTTCTATGGTTATTTTAGCATGAAAGGGAAGGCCAAGCAAGGAATCTTACATCCTTATCTACCTTTTTTCCTCTATTTTTGATATACTCAAAGCATGCATAAACAAACCATTATTGATTTTAAAGAGCTTGGATTGCGACACCTTTTCACCAAGCCCATAAAGGAATTAAAAACTAGAAACCTCGACCAGGTAGAGGCTCTTCTTAGAGAAGTCGAAGCATACCAGGAGCAAGGCTTTTATGCGGTTGGCTATGTCAGCTATGAGGCTGCTCCTGCTTTTGAGAAGAAGTTTGCTGTCCATCCTGCACCTCTTATGGGAGAGTATCTCCTCTATTTTACGATCCACGAGGAGGTCGAAACCCTTCCTTTTCCAGAGGACTATGAAGCTGTGGATCTTCCAGCCAATTGGAAGGAAGAGGTAGAGGCGCCTGTTTATCAAGAAGCCATCAAGACGATTCATCACCATATCCGCCAGGGTGATACCTACCAGGTCAACTACACCGTCCAGCTTTCTCAAGAGCTAAAAGCAGATCCTTTGGCTATCTACAATCGCTTGGTGGTAGAGCAGAAAGCCCATTACAATGCCTTCATCCAGCACGATGATGTCTCCATCCTCTCCATCAGCCCTGAGCTCTTTTTTGAGCAAGACGACCGGCTACTGACCACGCGCCCTATGAAGGGAACGACGCGTCGTGGTCTCACAAACCAAGAGGATCTTCAAGAGTCTGCTTGGCTAAAAGCTGATCCGAAAAATCGAGCAGAAAACATGATGATCGTCGACCTCCTCCGCAATGACATGAACCGGATTTCGGAGATTGGAAGTGAGCAGGTAACCCGTCTTTGCCAAGTCGAGCAATACTCCACCGTTTGGCAGATGACCTCGACCATTGAAAGCCGCTTACGTCCCGAAGTCGACCTGGTCCAAACCTTCCGAGCTCTCTTTCCTTGTGGCTCGATTACAGGAGCACCGAAGATCTCCACTATGGAAATCATCCACAAGACAGAGAAGGCTCCTCGAGGTGTCTACTGTGGAACGATCGGCATCCTTCTTCCAAAAGGGAAACGGATTTTTAATGTAGCCATCCGGACCCTTCAAATGCAAGGTAATCAAGCCATCTATGGTGTGGGAGGAGGCATCACTTGGGACAGTCAATGGGAAAGTGAATACCAGGAAACCAAGCAAAAATCGGCGGTTCTCTACCGTCAAGAGCCTCGCTTTGAGCTTTTGACGACTGGCCGCATCCACAAAGGAGAGCTGACCTTCCTGGAGCAACACCTAACCCGTTTGAGAGAGGCTAGTCGCTACTTTGCCTATCCTTATGATGAACCCAAACTTCTGAAAGAACTTCAAGAAGAGCTTGCTCGTTTGGAGTCAAACCTTGACTATCGTTGTCGGATCGCCTTGCACAAAAACGGGACCTTTCACCTAGTAATCACGGAGCTGACAGACTTGCCAGCTAGCTATCTACAGGCCCAACTGACCGAGCAGAAGCTTGATTTAGCGACGCCATTTACTTATTTCAAAACGAGTCAGAGAGACCATCTCAGCCAGTCAAATAACGAGCAAATTTTCCATCTGCCAGATGGAACCTTACTAGAGACGACGATTGGCAATCTGGTGCTGGAGATAGAGGGACAACTCTATACCCCACCAGCTCACCTCCCCTTACTCGATGGCATTTATCGGCGCCATCTTCTTGAGACCCAGCAAGTTGAAGAAAAACTCTTAACTCTGAACGATTTAACAGACGCTGATCGTATTTATGCCTGCAATGCTCTTCGTGGTCTCTACGAACTCGATTTTCCAAGAAAGGATTCCTGATGAAACTAATTTTTTTACATGGACTAGGACAAGATGTCCTCTCTTGGCAAGGAGTCCAATTTGCACTTTCACCCTTGCACTCCAAAACTTTTGATATTTTCTCCCATCCAAAAGAAAGCTATCAGGAAGTCAAAGAAAGGTTGATGGAGCGCCTCCAGCAAGAAAGCGAACCCTTTATTCTGGTAGGACTCTCACTAGGTGGCGTGCTCGCTCTGGATCTCTCCAGACAAGACTTCCCGCAACTCAAGGGCTTGGTCCTTGCGGGAACTCAATACAAACTCAACACCAATCCCCTCTATCGGCTCCAGATCCTTTTCTTTCGTCTGCTTCCCAAGCATGTCTTTGAAAAACAAGATGCCAATAAACAACAGATGCTTCAAATCTTGACGGAATTAAAAGGGCTCAATTTAACCGATACCGTTAAAGTTTGCCCTCTTCCTAGCTTGGTGATTTGTGGTAGCAAAGATTGGGCCAATCAATCTTCTTCTAAAAAATTGGCCAAGCTCCTGCCCAAAGGCCGCTATCAAGAAATCGCAGACGGAGGCCATCTACTCAATACCGAGAAACCCTATGAACTCGCGCAAGCCATCAAGGAGTTTGTCGCTGGGTTTTAAAATGAAGAGGCTGGGACAAAAGTCCTAGCCTCTCAATTATTTTTGGATTGTCGAGCAAGACGCAGTGGTTGAGTGGGCTCTACTACGCTGATTTCATCAGCTTTTACAGCCCTACT
>NZ_JADNLT010000006.1:75753-151243 GCF_015556095.1 Streptococcus parasanguinis | reverse complement strand
ATTAAAATAATTGTTTGTCTTAAACTCATTCTGTCACTGACAGATTTATTGTTTTTTTATTGTTCAGTTACTATAACCTTAGTTATAGCGCCCTGCACATTGGTTCGTCTTGTTCAGTTTTCAAAGGTCTTTGTCGCTCTCGCGCGACAACTATATTAGTATATCATGACCTGATCTTACTGTCAATACTTTTTCTCAAAAAATTTTATTTTTTTGAAAGTTTTCTTGAAGGTGCTAAGAAAAGCCTGTATTACAGGCTTTTCTATCCATTCAGTTCTTTGTTGATAATTAGAAATGTTTCTTCCCCGTAGCCTCTTTTGATCAAACCTGCTCTGGCCATGTCTATTAGGTCTTTTGAAAAGGATTGGATAGTTTCTTCTTCCTTTTCGCTTAGAATTTTCTTTGAATATTTCTTTCTAAGTTTTCTATAGTCCTGTTTTTCATTTTTGAGAAATGAACAATGTTCTAAATAGTTTTCCAAGTTTTCTAACTGTACAAATAGGCCGAGTTCAAAAGCTATTGGGGCAAAGGTTGTTTCTAATGGTTGAGTACAAACACTTCTAAATTCTACTGTCCCACGGGCAGTTAGATCCTGAAATTGGTAACTTCGATGTTGTTTTAGGTCTTCTTTTACAGGCTTAATGATTTTTTCATTACCATCAGCCGTATAGGCTGTGATTTCTTTTTGATCTAGATAGTCTTTTACTCGAATGGGTTTAAAATAATAGGATTGATCGTCTCTAGCTGCAGTAAAAATAGTTGTCCTAGCAAGATTATTAAAAAACTCTTCTTCGCTTTGATAGTCCTTAGGATAAATACCTACATTCTCCTTATAATAACCATGTAAGGATTCTTCCCAAAAAATATCTCTCGTAATCTTTGTATCCCAAGCCTCTGCTGAAAATTCTGAGTTTGAGAATAAGTATGCTTTGGCTGCTTCAATTTTATTAAAGGCATTAATGATGCGAAGATAGTTATCGCGCCTTACATCCAATTGAACCTGGTTTCCGCATATAAATGCTCCGTACGAAGGATAAGAGTGTGTTTTCATCCCTGTACCATTCATTGCAAGGAAAGCCATTAACATCTTGTATCGTTCGATTTTCACTGGGCTATTATCATTTTCTTGCCACAGAGGATGGATTCCGTGCCCTTGGATTTCGTGATTATTTTCTTGCAAAATCGGTTGAATAATCTTCAAATAGGCCTCAAAACGTTTGGCCACCTCATTTATAGAACGAGCTCTCTCAAATGCAAATTCAATTGTATTGTAACTCAACTCGAATAGAATACGATCTTTAGAAGAGCAGTGAATCAATTGAATAGGATTTTGATCGTCATCTATTTTTTCAACTTCAAAATCTGATAAGTTGGCTAAGGTTCGAAAAAGATTTTTCGTCACCTCTATATTTGTTTTGTTTCCATTTGTTTCTACAATCGGAAACTCTAATTCAACTCCGACAAAGAGTTCCGAATCCTCTTTCATATTACTAAGGTACTTCTCTTTTAGTAATTTAATTGCTTGTTGTTTTGTCATTGAATCCTTTTTCTTCTATTGGAGATATGGGTTTCATTATATCATTTTTTGTTATTCTCGACTACTCATGAAAAGCAAGACAAAACGCCTGCTTACGAAATTGTTTTAAATTAAAGCAATTTCGTAAACAAGCGTCTACCATTCATTCAATATGATGAGTGTTCCCGCTGGGGAAAATCCCCAGCGGTAGACCAGAGCTAGACTAAGAATAACAGTGTATTCCATCATCATAACACTCAACAAAATTGATGATATTATACCAATTCGATGATAGCCATTGGCGCAGCATCACCACGACGTGGTTCAGTTTTAAGGATACGAGTATATCCACCATTGCGCTCAGCATAACGAGGTGCTAATTCAGAGAACAATTTTTGAAGTGCAGTTGTTTCTGAGTATTTACCTGTTTCTTCATCAAAGTTTTGTGATGCAACTTCGTTACGTACGAATGCAGCAGCTTGACGACGTGCATGCAAATCACCACGTTTACCCAAAGTAATCATTTTTTCAACTGATTTACGGATTTCTTTCGCACGTGCTTCAGTTGTTACAATTGCTTCATTGATGATAAGATCTGTAGTCAAATCGCGAAGCATCGCTTTACGTTGTGAGCTAGTGCGTCCTAGTTTACGGTAAGCCATGTATTCCTCCTCTATTTATCGTTTTTTAACCCAAGGCCTAAGTCGGCAAGTTTGATTTTAACTTCTTCAAGACTCTTACGTCCCAAGTTACGAACTTTCATCATTTCTGCTTCTGATTTTTCAGTCAAATCGTAAACAGTATTAATGCCAGCACGTTTCAAACAGTTATATGAACGAACTGAAAGATCTAATTCTTCGATCGTACGTTCTAAAATGCGATCATCAGAAGTTGTATCCACTTCCTTCATAACATCTGTTGCAATAGCAATTTCAGTTAAGTTTGTGAATAGATTTAGGTGTTCTGTCAAAATACGAGCAGACAAACCTAAGGCATCTTCTGGAATGATTGTCCCATTTGTCAAAATTTCAAGGGTTAGCTTGTCAAAGCCATCGTTGCTACCAACGCGTGCTGGTTCAACTTGGTAATTGACTTTAGTCACTGGCGTATAGATTGAATCTACAGCAAGTGTTCCCACTGGTGCATCATCTTTTTTGTTTTGATCAGCTGGAACATAGCCACGTCCACTGTTTACAGTAAGCGTTGCTTTCAAAGATGCTCCTTCTCCGATTGTAAATAGATAATGATCAGGGTTTACAATTTCGATGTCACTATCAGTAAGAATATCTCCAGCAGTTACTTCTGCAGGTCCTTCTACATCAAGTTCAATAATCTTTTCGTCTTGGACGTAAGATTTAACGGCGATTCCTTTAACGTTAAGAATAATTTGCATAACGTCTTCACGGACTCCTGGAACGGTATCAAATTCGTGGAGTACACCTTCAATGTTGATTGAAGTGACAGCTGCACCTGGAAGTGAAGCCAGAAGTACACGACGAAGTGAGTTTCCAAGTGTTGTACCATAGCCACGTTCAAGTGGTTCTACGACAAACACGCCATAATCTTTGTTTTCATCAATTTTTGTTATATTTGGTTTTTCAAACTCAATCATTTGCTATACTCCCTCTTAAACGAAAAGCTGTGTAATTGTTGATGATTATACACGGCGACGTTTTGGAGGACGAGCACCATTGTGTGGTACAGGAGTTACATCGCGGATTGCAGTTACTTCAAGACCAGCAGCAGCAAGTGCACGAATAGCAGACTCACGACCTGAACCAGGACCTTTAACAGTTACTTCAACAGATTTAAGTCCGTGTTCTTGAGCAGCTTTTGCAGCAGCTTCTGATGCCATTTGAGCAGCAAATGGTGTAGATTTACGAGAACCTTTAAATCCAAGTGCACCTGCAGATGACCAAGCGATTGCGTTACCATGCACATCAGTAATCATAACAATTGTGTTGTTAAATGTAGCGTGAATATGAGCAATACCAGATTCGATATTCTTTTTCACACGACGTTTACGTGTTGGTTTAGCCAAGATTTTTACCTCCTTATTTTATTTTATTTTTTCTTACCTGCAATCGCAACAGCTTTACCTTTACGAGTGCGAGCATTGTTTTTAGTGTTTTGTCCACGAACTGGAAGTCCACGACGGTGACGGATACCACGGTATGAACCGATTTCCATCAAGCGTTTGATGTTCAAGTTTACTTCACGACGAAGGTCACCTTCAACTTTGATTGCGTCAACTTCACGACGGATAGCATCTTCTTGATCTGGTGTAAGATCGCGAACACGAATATCTTCAGAAACGCCTGCAGCAGCAAGGATTTTCTTAGATGTTGGAAGTCCGATACCGTACACATAAGTCAATGAAATTACTACACGTTTGTCATTTGGAATGTCAACTCCAGCAATACGAGCCATGTTTTCTCCTTTCTATCTTATCCTTGACGTTGTTTGTGTTTTGGATTTGCTGGGCAAATTACCATAACACGACCATTACGACGAATTACTTTACAGTATTCGCAAATTGGTTTGACCGATGGTCTTACTTTCATTTTTATCCCTCCAAGTTTTTCGATTATTTAAAGCGGTATGTGATACGTCCACGTGTCAAATCGTACGGACTCATCTCCACTGTAACACGATCTCCCGCTAAAATACGAATATAGTTTTTACGAATTTTACCAGAAACTGTTGCTAAAATCTGATGTCCATTTTCAAGTTCAACCGTAAACATAGCATTCGGCATAGTATCAACTACTTTGCCTTCTACTTCAATCACATCGTCTTTTGCCACGCAAAAGTACCTCCATAAATTTCGATTCATTCCTCTGAGCACAGAGGTAACAATTATAAGTCAGACTAACTAATTGTATCACTTGTTGTCAAATATTGCAAGTGACTAAAACGTTTTTATTTCAAATTCTCCAAGACTTTTTGGATATCTTTGAAGACGTCGTTGATGTCTTGATTTCCTTCAATATCATGGACCAATCCTTTTGCACGGTAATGAGCAAGAATTGGCTCACCTTGAGCAATATTTACATCCAAACGGCGTTTCACTGTTTCTGGTTTGTCATCTTCACGTTGGTAATAGTCTTCTTCCTTGTAGTCAGCTGGTGGGTTAAATACTTTATGGAAGGTTTCACCTGTTTCACGATGGATGATACGACCACTTAAGCGCTCGAGGAGGCAGGATGGATCCACTTCAATATTGATCACTCCTTCAAGCTCCAAACCAAGGTCTACCAAGATTTGATCCAAGGCATGAGCTTGTTCAATCGTACGAGGAAAACCGTCCAAAAGGAATCCTTTTTCCTTAATGTCGTCTTGAGCCAAACGTTCTTTTACAATTCCGTTTGTCACATCATCGGGCACCAATTCACCTTTGTCAATGAATGATTTTGCCAATACACCCATTTCAGTTTGGTTAGCCATCGCTGCGCGGAACATATCGCCGGTAGAGATATGCGCTACGTGAAACTCTTCCACGATTTTCGCTGCTTGGGTCCCCTTACCTGCTCCAGGCAACCCCATAATTAAAAGATTCATGATGAATTCTCCTTATTTTGTTTTTAAATGGAAGCAGGAGCGAATTCCTATTTCCATTTAAAAACAAAATAGAAGGCTGACAAAGTCAACCTTATTCTATTCTGTTGTTGTGTCCATAAATCCGACATATTTACGTTTTAATAAGTAGCCTTCTAATTGTTTCATTCCCTCAATACCTGTTGAAATAATGATTAACAAACTAGTTCCTCCAAGAGCAACTGCATCTGTCAAACCAAATAAATCTCGAGCCAGGATTGGAATGATGGTAATAAAGCCAAGGAATACGGATCCGACACTTGCTAAACGACGTAGCAAACGAGACATAAACTCTTCTGTCCCCTTACCAGGGCGGACGCCTGGGATATAGGCACCACTCTTTTGAAGGTTTTCTGCCGTTTTTTCAGGATTGATCTGAACAAACGTGTAGAAGAAGGTGAAGAGAATGATCAGTAAGGCATACATTGCCACACCAGTTGGTGTGTTTGTAGCCAACATGGCTTGAGCTGTTTTCACCCATCCTGCATTGTAACCCATAGCGCTAATCACTTGGAAAATCGCAGCAGGCGCTGCTGTAATCGAACTAGCGAAGATGACAGGAATAACCCCTGCTGGGTTTACTTTCAAAGGAAGGTAAGAACTTGATGGAGCTCCTTGTGCAATCTTTGTATATTGGATTGGAATCTTGTATTGTGCTTGCTCTACAAAGGTTGTAAAGTAAACAATAACCAAGACGGCAAGGATTAATACCCCAACAAAAATGAGGGAATTGGTCATTTGACCAGAACGAACATTCACAAATGCATTTTCATAGATTTCTTTAATCATCTCAGGAATTGATGACACAATCCCTGCAAAGATAATCATTGAAACACCATTACCGTAGCCTTTATCTGTGATTTGTTCTCCAAGCCAAGTCACAATCATGGAACCGGTCGTCAGAATCGCACCGATTAATAGATAGGTCTTGGTATTTGGAGTTGCGACTAATTTCGCCTGAGACAAGGTGTGGAAGGTTGCTGTAATCCCGATGGATTGAACAAAGGCTAGAACCAAAGAAATATAGCGTGTTGCTTGGTTGAGCTTTCTTCGACCAACTTCCCCTTGTTTGCCCCATTCAACAAACTTAGGCAACAGATCCATTTGCAAAAGTTGCACGACGATCGAAGCTGTAATGTATGGGCTAACCCCTAATGCGAAAACTGAGAAGTTCCTCATAGCATTCCCAGATACTAAACTGAGCATGTTCAAGAAGGACACATCTTGAAGGTTGTTCAGAATTTTCGCATTTACACCAGGTACTGTAATCGTGGTTCCAATGCGGAAAACAAGAATGATGAAGATCGTAAACAAAATCTTTGACCGAACTTGTTTTACCTTAAATGCATCTTTTAATAATTTAAAAAACATAGGTCACCTCACTTAGATGACTTCAACTGAACCACCTTTAGCAGTGATAGCTTCTTCAGCTGATTTAGAGAATTTAGCTGCTTTAACAGTCAACTTCTTAGTCAATTCTCCGTTACCAAGAATTTTGATACCTGATTTTTCAGCTTTTACAATTCCTGATTCTACAAGTACTACTGGAGTTACTTCAGCACCATCTTCAAAGGCGTTCAATTGATCAAGGTTCACAATAGCATATTCTTTAGCGTTGATGTTTGTAAATCCACGTTTTGGAAGACGACGGAACAATGGAGTTTGTCCACCTTCAAAACCAAGACGTACACCGCCACCGCTACGAGCTTTTTGACCTTTTTGACCACGGCCAGAAGTTTTACCATTACCAGATGAAGTACCACGACCAACACGGTTGCGGACTTTACGTGAACCTGTAGCAGGTTGTAATTCATGAAGTTTCATTATTTATTTTCTCCTCTTTTGTAAATTGCTAACGCATGTAATCAGGAAAAGGTGTCCTAACTACAAACTCGCCTATACTTATATTTAGTTTTAGGGGATGAGAACTTCTCATACCCCTGAAAACTTTGTTTCTATTTTAAATAGATTATTTTACTTCTTCAACTGTTACCAAGTGAGATACAGCAGTGATCATACCACGTACTGCTGGGTTATCTTCTTTGATAACAGAGCTGTTCAATTTGCCAAGTCCAAGTGCTACAACAGTTTTACGTTGTGACGGGATGCGTCCGATTGGAGACTTAGTCAAAGTAATTTTAATTTGAGCCATTTGAATCTCCTTTCTTAAGCCAAGTCAGAAACTGAAATACCACGAAGGGCAGCAACTTCATCAGCGCGTTTCAATTGTGCCAAACCGTTAACAGTTGCACGAACAATGTTGATTGGAGTGTTTGATCCAAGTGATTTAGATGTAACATCTGCAATACCTGCCAATTCGACAACGGCACGAACTGCACCACCTGCAGCAACCCCAGCCCCTTCGATAGCTGGTTTCAACAATACACGAGCTCCACCAAATACGGATGTTACTTCGTGTGGAATTGTTGTTCCAACCATAGGAACTTCGATCAAGTTTTTCTTAGCATCTTCAACAGCCTTACGGATTGCTTCTGGAACTTCTTGAGCTTTACCAGTACCAAATCCAACACGGCCATTACGGTCACCAACAACTACAAGAGCTGCAAAACGAAGACGACGTCCACCTTTAACAACTTTTGTAACACGGTTGATGGCAACTACGCGTTCTTCAAGTTCAACTGCATTATCTTTAAATGCCATTTTCTAGTGTCCTCCTATTAGAATTTCAATCCGTTTTCACGAGCTGCATCAGCCAAAGCTTTAACACGTCCGTGATATAGATATCCACCGCGGTCGAACACCACTTCAGAAATACCTTTAGCAACTGCACGTTCAGCAACAAGTTTGCCGACAACAACGGCTTGTTCAGTTTTAGTTCCTTTTGAAACTTCTTTGTCAAGAGTTGAAGCGCTTGCGAGCGTTACACCCGCTACGTCATCAATTACTTGAGCGTAGATGCCTGTATTAGAACGGAATACGTTCAAACGTGGGCGATCAGCAGTTCCAGAGAGTTTTCCGCGAACGCGACGGTGGCGTTTTTGACGGATTTTGTTTTTATCTGGTTTCGAAATCACAATTTTCACCTCTTAATTTTAAAATCATGTGCTAAGCACTGAGTTGGTAAGATGAAGGTTGGTTGAAAAACAACCAAACTACATTATTTACCTGTTTTACCTTCTTTGCGGCGAACGTATTCACCAACATAACGAATCCCTTTACCTTTGTATGGTTCAGGTGAACGAAGGCTACGTACGTAAGCAGCTGTTTGACCAACTACTTCTTTTGAAATTCCGCTAACAACGATTGTTGTTGGGTTTGGAAGTTCAAAAGTAATTCCTTCTGGAGCTTCAACTTCGTCTGGATGTGATTTACCAACAGCCAAAACAAGTTTTGATCCTTGAAGTTGTGCACGGTATCCAACCCCGCGCATTTCAAGTTCTTTCTTGAATCCTTCTGATACACCAGTAACCATGTTGTTCAAAAGGGCACGAGTTGTTCCGTGGATTGTTTTCATTTCTTTTGAATCGTTTGGACGGTGAAGTGTTACTTCAGTACCTTCCACACGGATTTCAATATCTTTTGAGAACGTACGAGTAAGTTCTCCTTTAGGTCCTTTTACAGTTACAACGTTGTCATTGTTAGTGAGTTCAACACCAGCAGGCAACACGATAACTTTATTACCAATACGTGACATGTTTTCTATTCTCCTGTTAAATTGTCAGGCCTTTGAAGGCCAGTTTTCACGGGGTCTAAGATACTTATTTAGTTCAAAAGCTGAACTGAACACGCTCTAAGAACTGCGCAAAATAGATAAGTTGGCTTATTTGTCAACAAACTGCTCCAACTTCCTAATTTTGCTTTGTTCTTTACGAGCTTTGTATCTTGATTTTACCAAACGTAAGCGATAACTTCCCCACCAACATTCTTTTGGCGTGCTTCTTTATCAGTAAGCAAACCTTCAGAAGTTGAAAGGATAGCAATTCCAAGTCCGTTAAGAACTTTTGGAAGATCTTCACGTTTTTTGTAAACACGCAAACCTGGTTTAGATACACGTTTCAAGTTTGTGATAACTTTTTCACCGTTTTGTCCGTATTTCAAGAATACACGGATGATGCCTTGTTTGTCATCTTCGATGAATTCAACGTTTTTTACAAAACCTTCGCGTTTAAGGATTTCAGCAATCCCTTTTTTGATGTTTGATGCAGGTACTTCAAGTACTTCGTGTTTTGCTTGGTTAGCGTTACGAATACGTGTAAGGAAGTCTGCGATTGGGTCAGTCATAACCATTATAATTTCTCCTCTTACTAGTAGTTTGCAAGTTGCACTTGCTAGTTAATGATTGAGCTAGGCTCAGAAAGTTTTGATACATGCAAATGAGAACATACTCATTTGAACACGAGCTACAACCTGGGCAAAAAAGATAGATTAGATTCAGAGCTTCGTTCCGTCACCAAATCTCCTATTTTTGCTGGGGTTGTTACGCTCTTTGTATCATAGAATTACCAAGATGCTTTTGTGACACCTGGGATTTGACCTTTGTATGCCAATTCACGGAAGCAAACACGGCAAAGTTTAAACTTGCGGTAAACTGAGTGTGGACGTCCACAACGTTCACAGCGAGTGTATGCTTGAGTAGAGAACTTCGCTGGGCGTTTGTTCTTAGCAATCATAGATTTTTTAGCCATTAGTTTTACCTCCTATATTATTTTGCAAACGGCATTCCGAGGCCAGTAAGCAATGCACGTGATTCTTCGTCTGTGTTCGCTGTAGTTACGATTACGATATCCAAACCACGAGTTTTATCAACATCATCAAAGTTGATTTCTGGGAAGATCAATTGTTCTTTCACACCAAGTGTGTAGTTTCCGCGTCCATCAAATGATTTAGTTGGAACACCATGGAAGTCACGTACACGTGGAAGTGAAACTGTTACCAATTTATCCAAGAATTCGTACATACGTTCACCACGAAGGGTAACTTTTGCACCGATCGCAACACCTTCACGAAGACGGAAGCCGGCGATTGATTTTTTAGCCTTAGTGATCAATGGTTTTTGACCTGAGATCAAAGCAAGCTCTTCAGCAGCTTTTTCAAGGTTTTTAGCATTTGATACTGCATCACCAACACCCATGTTCAAAACGATTTTATCAACTTTTGGCACAGCCATAACTGATGAATAGTTGAACTGTTCAGTCAATGATGGTACTACTTCATTAAGGTATTTTTCTTTTAAACGATTAGCCATTATACTTCTCCTTTCCTTCGTGATTAGTCAAGCACTTCGCCTGATTTTTTGTTGTAGCGAACTTTTTTGCCGTCTACAAATTTGTAGCCAACACGTCCAGCAACACCGTTTTTGTCCAAAACTTGAACGTTAGAAGCATGGATTGGAGCTTCTTTTTCAACGATCGCACCTTGAGGGTTTTCGTTATTTGGACGTTGGTGTTTCTTGATGATGTTTACACCTTCTACAACAACTTTATTTACTTTTGGAAGAGCAGTAAGAACAACAGCTTCTACGCCTTTGTCTTTACCAGCGATAACGCGAACTTTGTCGCCTTTTTTTACAAACATTTTATTCTCCTTTTATTCTTACGCCCGATGGGCACCCTGGCTAAGCCAGGGGACTGTGTTTGTTTTTTTATTGATTAAAGTACTTCTGGAGCAAGTGACACGATCTTCATGAAACCACCGTCACGCAATTCACGTGCAACTGGGCCAAAGATACGAGTTCCGCGAGGAGTTTTGTCGTCACGGATGATTACTGCTGCATTTTCGTCGAATTTGATGTATGAACCATCTTTACGACGAGCACCTGATTTAGTACGAACGATAACAGCTTTTACAACGTCACCTTTCTTAACCGCACCACCAGGAGTAGCTTGTTTTACTGATGCAACGATTACATCACCGATGCTCGCGAATTTACGTTTTGAACCACCAAGAACTTTGATTGTCAAGATTTCGCGTGCGCCACTGTTATCAGCGACTTTCAAACGAGTTTCTGTTTGAATCATTTACGTTTTCTCCTTTCAGGTATGATTAGATGATGACCGCTTCTTCAACGACTTCTACAAGACGGAAGCGTTTTGTAGCTGAAAGCGGACGAGTTTCCATGATACGAACGATATCGCCTTCTTTAGCAACATTGTTTTCATCATGAGCTTTGTATTTTTTAGAATAGTTGATACGTTTACCATAGACTGGGTGGTTACGTTTAGTTTCAACTACAACTGTGATTGTTTTGTCCATTTTGTCAGACACAACGCGTCCAACAAGAACTTTACGATTATTGCGTTCCATTGAAATTCTCCTTCCCTAGTCTATTATTTAGCTTCTGATTGAACAGTTTTGATACGAGCGATTTGTTTTTTCACTTCTTTCAAACGTCCAGTTTGTTCCAATTGACCAGCAGCCGCTTGGAAACGAAGTTCAAACAATTCTTTCTTCAATTCATTTTCACGCTTCGCGAGTTCTTCTTGAGAAAGACCACGAAGTTCTTTAACAAATTCTTTTACTTCTGTAAGTTTCATGACCTCTCCTTATTCTGCTTCACGTTTCACAAATTTAGTTTTAACTGGCAATTTGTGGCTAGCAAGACGAAGCGCTTCGCGTGCGATCTCTTCAGATACACCAGCAATTTCGAACATCACTTTACCACGTTTAACTGGTGCTACCCAACCTTCAGGAGCCCCTTTACCAGATCCCATACGTACCCCGATAGCTTTAGCGGTGTATGATTTGTGTGGGAAAATCTTAATCCAAACTTTACCACCACGTTTCATGTAACGAGTCATGGCGATACGAGCAGCTTCGATTTGACGATTTGTGATCCAGTGGCTAGTTGTAGCTTGAAGACCGTATTCACCGAATGCTACTTCTTTTCCACCTTTTGCTTCACCGCGCATTTTACCACGGAATTCGCGACGGTGTTTTACACGTTTAGGTACTAACATTGGTTATTTACCTCCTTTAGCGTCTTTACGAGCTGGAAGAACTTCACCACGGTAGATCCATACTTTAACACCAAGTTTACCGTAAGTAGTGTCTGCTTCTTCCCAAGCGTAATCGATATCAGCGCGAAGTGTGTGGAGTGGAACAGTTCCTTCAGAGTATCCTTCTGCACGGGCAATATCTGCACCGTTCAAACGACCTGATACTTGAGTTTTGATTCCTTTAGCTCCAGCACGCATAGCACGTTGGATTGCTTGTTTTTGTGCACGACGGAAAGCAACACGTTGTTCCAATTGACGAGCGATTCCTTCACCAACAAGGTGAGCATCCAAGTCAGGACGTTTGATCTCAATGATGTTGATGTGTACTTGTTTACCAGTCAATTTGTTAAGAGCTGCACGAAGTGCATCAACGTTTGCTCCACCTTTACCGATAACCATACCTGGTTTAGCAGTGTGAAGAGAAACGTTAACTTTGTTTACTGCGCGTTCGATTTCAATAGTTGAAACGGCTGCGTCAGCCAATTCTTTTTGAATGAATTTACGGATTGCAAGATCTTCATGAAGGTAATCCGCGTATTCTTTTTCAGCATACCATTTGGCATCCCAATCACGGATGATACCAACACGCATACCAATTGGATGTACTTTTTGACCCACGAGTTTACCTCCTTATTTTTCTGCAACAGCTACTGTGATGTGAGCTGTACGTTTGTTGATTGGTGAAGCTGAACCTTTCGCACGTGGACGGAAACGTTTCATTGTTGGTCCTTCGTTTGCGAATGCTTCAGATACTACCAAGTTAGCTTTTTCCAAACCAAAGTTGTTTTCAGCGTTTGCTACTGCTGAGTTCAACACTTTAAGGATGATCCCTGCAGCTTTGTTTGGTGTGAATGTCAAAATAGCGATGGCATCGGCTACGCTTTTACCACGGATGTTGTCAAGAACAAGACGTGATTTACGAGGTGAAACACGCACTGTACGAGCCATTGCTTTAGCTGAAGTAATTTCTGCCATTTATGTTCTCCTTATTTTCTACGTGTCTTCTTGTCGTCTGCCGCGTGACCTTTGTAAGTACGAGTTGGTGCAAATTCACCAAGCTTGTGACCTACCATGTCTTCTTGGATGTAAACAGGTACATGTTTACGTCCATCATAAACTGCGATAGTGTATCCGATGAAACTTGGGAAGATCGTTGAACGACGTGACCAAGTTTTAATTACTTTTTTCTTTTCGTCGTTTGCTTGAGCTTCAACTTTTTTCATCAAATGCTCATCGACGAAAGGTCCTTTTTTAAGACTACGTCCCATTTTGTAATTTTCTCCTTTAAAATTTAGTACCACAGCGGCTTGCGCTGCTAGGCAGCGCTACCGAGCTGGCGGAAAGTGTAAGCTAGTTGCTTATGATTATTTTTGGTTGCGACGACGAACGATAAGTTTGTCAGATTTCGCTTTCTTGTTACGAGTTTTAAGACCAAGCGCAGGTTTACCCCAAGGAGTAGATGGCGCTTTACGTCCAACTGGTGCTTTACCTTCACCACCACCGTGTGGGTGATCATTCGGGTTCATTACAGAACCACGAACTGTAGGGCGAACACCTTTCCAGCGGTTACGTCCCGCTTTACCAAGGTTAACAAGTCCATGTTGTTCATTTCCGACAACACCAACTGTAGCACGGCAAGTTCCAAGAATCATACGAACTTCGCCTGATTGAAGACGAACAAGTACATATTTACCTTCAGAACCCAATACTTGAGCAGAAGCTCCAGCAGCACGTACCAATTCTCCACCTTTACCAGGTTTCAATTCGATGTTGTGGATCAAAGTACCAACTGGGATGTTAGCAAGTGGAAGAGCGTTTCCGACTTTGATATCTGCTTCTGGACCTGAAACGATACGTTGACCAACTTCAAGACCTTTTGGAGCAATGATGTATGCTTTCACACCGTCAGTGTAGTGTACCAAAGCGATGTTTGCAGAACGGTTTGGATCGTACTCAATTGTTTTTACAACTGCTTCAACGTTATCTTTGTTACGTTTGAAGTCAATCAAACGGTAATGACGTTTGTGCCCACCACCTTGGTGACGAACTGTGATACGTCCGTTGTTGTTACGACCTGCTTTGCTCTTCAATGAAACGAGCAAAGATTTCTCTGGTGTGCTTGTTGTGATTTCAGCGAAATCCAAAGAAGTCATATTACGGCGACCGTTTGTTGTTGGTTTATAAACACGAATTCCCACGATATTTCCTCCTTAGATTATTCAGCTTCAGTAGCGAACAACTCGATTGCTTTTGAATCAGCTGTAAGCGTGATGATAGCTTTTTTAGTTTTTGAAGTAAAACCAGTGTAACGTCCAACACGTTTAGCTTTTGGTTTTACGTTTACAGTGTTCACATTCGCAACTTTTACACCTTCAAAGGCAGCTTCAACAGCTTGTTTGATCAAAAGTTTGTGAGCGCGAGTGTCAACTTCGAATACATATTTGCCTGCTTCAAGTTGAGCCATTGACTTTTCAGTGATAACAGGTTTTTTGATAACATCATACAAATTCATTATGCAAGAACCTCCTCGATTTTAGAGATAGCTGCTTGAGTAACAAGAAGTTTGTCACTATTTGCGATGTCAAGAACACTTGCAGTTGTAGCAGTCGCAACTTTCACGTTTGGAAGGTTACGAGCTGAAAGAGCTGCGAATTCGTTTCCTTCTTCAAGAATAACAAGGACTTTAGAATCGATGCTCAAAGCTGCAAGAACTTTTGCAAATTCAGCAGTTTTTGGAGCTGTAAATTCAAGAGAATCAACGGCTACAAATTTGTTTTCAGCAACTTTTTCTGAGTAAACAGATTTAAGTGCAAGGCGACGAACTTTTTGAGGAAGTTTGTACGCATAGCTACGTGGAGTTGGTCCGAAGACGATTCCACCACCACGCCATTGTGGAGAGCGGATAGAACCTTGACGAGCACGTCCAGTTCCTTTTTGACGCCATGGTTTGCGTCCGCCACCTGAAACAGCTGAGCGGTTTTTAACTGCGTGAGTTCCTTGACGAAGGCTAGCACGTTGGCTGATGATCACATCAAATACAACTGCTTGGTTTGGTTCGATACCAAAGATCGCATCGTTAAGAACAACTTCGCCCGCTTGTTTACCAGTTTGGTCGAATAATGTTACATTTGCCATTTTGACTGTATTCCCCTTTCCTTATTATTTACCAGCTTTAACTGCTGACTTGATAGTGATAAGAGATTTCTTAGCACCTGGTACGTTACCTTTGATAAGGATAACGTTCTTTTCTGGAACAACTTGTACAACTTCAAGGTTTTGAATAGTTACACGATCGCCACCCATGCGTCCTGCAAGGTTTTTACCTTTGAATACGCGGTTAGGTGCAACAGGTCCCATAGAACCTGGACGACGGTGGTAACGAGAACCGTGAGCCATAGGTCCACGTGATTGTCCGTGGCGTTTGATAACACCTTGGAAACCTTTACCTTTAGAAGTACCAGTTACATCAACAATGTCTCCAGCTTCGAAAGTATCAACTGTGATTTCAGCACCAACTTCCAAGCCTTCAACGTTTTTGAATTCACGAATGAAGCGCTTAGGAGCCGTGTTAGCTTTTGCTACATGTCCTTTAGCAGGTTTGTTGCTCAATACTTCGCGTTTGTCATCGAAACCAACTTGGATAGCGTTGTAACCATCTGTTTCAACAGTTTTAACTTGAAGAACAACGTTTGGAGTTGCTTCGATAACTGTTACAGGGATCAATTCGCCAGCTTCAGTGAAGATTTGAGTCATTCCCACTTTTTTCCCTAAGATTCCTTTTGTCATGAGAAAATAGTTCCTTTTCTATAGTTTTTTATTCAAAAAGTTTTTAACGAGCGTTTTTTATGCTCAAGGTATCAAGCTTTAGATTAAAGTTTGATTTCTACGTTTACACCACTTGGAAGATCCAATTTCATCAAAGCGTCAACTGTTTTTTGAGTTGGGTTGATGATATCGATCAAACGTTTGTGTGTACGCATTTCGAATTGTTCGCGAGAATCTTTGTATTTGTGAGTCGCACGAATGATTGTGTAGAGGCTACGCTCAGTTGGAAGTGGGATTGGACCCGCAACTTGTGCACCTGTACGAGTAGCTGATTCTACGATTTTTGCAGCCGCTGTGTCAAGTGTACGGTGTTCGTACGCTTTCAAACGGATGCGGATTTTTTTGTTTGCCATCTTTTTCTCCTTTTCGTCTATTTAAGATAATAGGCTAGCTCCACAAGAAAACCGACGCGCGTTGCGTGGCAATGCAACCGAGCGTGTCGCAACCTCTTGCATCAAAGCTAATAGCTGTTTTTCACAGCACCATAGTAGTTTAACACAAACAAAGGCCCAATGCAAGGGATTTGAGAAGATTTTTTTCGTTTTTTTGATGAAAGTGTTTTCGAAAGAAAAAGCGTGCTAAAAAAGTTGCTATTATATAGGAAAAAGGGAGCGAGACAGAACAAATTTATATCCAATTTGTTCGTCGTCTCGCCCCCGCACAGTTGATTAGGTTATCTTTGGAGCTTAACAAGCGAACAAAGATACCAATCAACCACTGCGTCTAGCAGTTATTTCTATTATTCTCAGATGGCTGTAGTCTTTTTTCTTCCTATTTATCTATTTCTAGAAATTCCGTCCTGACTTGTTATAGCCATATTTTTCGACGAAATGCTCACGGAATTCTAAGAGATTGTCATCCATGATGGCTTGACGGACCTGCTTCATGAGGCTGATCAAGAAATACAAGTTGTGGTAGCTGGTCAAGCGAATGCCGAAGGTCTCATCTGCCTTGAGGAGGTGGCGAAGATAAGCTCGGGTGTAATTCTTACAAGTGTAGCAATCACATTCGGGATCCAGCGGTGTAAAGTCTTCTGCAAATTGCGCATTTTTCACTACTAGGCGACCTTGGCTAGTCATACAGGTACCATTTCGCGCAATCCGCGTCGGCAAGACACAGTCAAACATGTCCACTCCACGAATAACGCCATCAATCAGACTGTCTGGAGCTCCTACTCCCATGAGATAGCGTGGCTTGTTTTCTGGTAAGAGCGGAGTAGTGAAATCAAGCACGGCATTCATCTCTTCATGGCTTTCCCCAACAGCTAAGCCACCGATGGAATAGCCTGGGAAGTCCATGCTGACTAAATCTTGAGCAGACTGACGGCGCAAGTCTTCAAATCCAGCCCCTTGGACAATCCCGAAAAGACCTTGATCATGAGGGCGACGGTGAGCCTTTAGGCCACGTTCTGCCCAACGACTGGTCCGTTCGATTGATTTTTTCACATAATCATAGGGCTGATAGAACTGAGGGCATTCATCAAAGGACATCATGATGTCGCTTCCTAGATTGTTTTGGATGGAGATGGCCTTTTCTGGAGAGAGGAACATCTTCGAGCCGTTGAGGTGGTTTTTAAAGGTTACCCCTTCTTCGGTGATGTTGCGGGTATCCGCTAATGAATAGACTTGGAAGCCTCCACTATCTGTCAAAATCGGCTGGTCCCAGTTCATGAACTGGTGCAGTCCTCCTGCTTTTGCGACCAAGTCGTCCCCGGGACGAAGCCAGAGATGGTAGGTGTTGGCCAAGATAATGCCGGAACCCATTTCCTTGAGTTCTTCTGGCGATTGGGTCTTAACGGTTGCCTGAGTCCCTACAGGCATAAACATTGGGGTTGGGAAGGTCCCGTGAGGGGTGATAATTTCTCCCAGACGAGCACCTGTATGCTTTTCTTTTTTGATTAATCGATATTGAATCGGTGAATCTGTCATGGTTACCTCCGTACTGGGAAAAACAGTCCCAGCCTTCTTATTCCTGTCACAGTTTTCCTGTGAGCACCTGTACGATTGTACCAAATTTTACCGGCTCTGTCACGGACTTATGTTATAATAAAAAGTACTACTATGAAGAGAGTGTCATCTATGAACCTTAAATTGATTCGCCTCCGGGCACGTACCATGCAAGTCCAGCAACCGGGCTTAGCTATCCTTTTTGCTCTTCCGGTCCTGTTGACCATTCTTGCTAACTTTCTCTTAAGCGGGCAAGATCTGGTCGATCTACTACCGGATATGACCTTGCAGCAAGCAAGTATCTACATGATCCAGCGGCAACTCTTTCCTTCTGTCGTCTCCTTTGTCATCTCCATTTTAGTGGTTGGTGCGACTTTTAGCTATTTAGATACGATTAATCCCAAGATCGAACACCGAACACGTGTCTTAGATATCTTTAAACAAGATCGCTTTACCTCTGTATTTGCCACCTTGATCTTGAAGCAAGCCGTCCTCTTTTTATGGGGACTCATCCTCTATGTGGGGAGTCTCATCAGCACCTACGCCAGCATTCGATTTTTAGCGATCTACGATAAGGTGAGCAACCCTAGCACTCTGAGTGCTTCCAGTCCTGAATTCCAATCTCTCATGCAACAAATGCCTCTGATGACTGCTGGTGTCATACTTGGCCTGATTGGCCTCCTCTTTTACCTGCCACAATACTACAGTCTCAGCTTGGTCGAATTGATCCTCTATGAGCAATTACGAGACGGCGACTACAAGGGAGCCTTTGGAGTCCTTCGCCAAAGTCGTGAAACCATGAAAGGGTTCCGCAGCAATCGCTTGGTACTCGATCTAACCTTGATTGGTTGGTACTTCTTGAATTACTTCACGCGCGATGTCATCGGCTTTTATACCATGCCTTACTTTATCAACTGCCAAATTGCCTTTTATGATCAAATCAAGCAGATCAAACAAGGGCCGCGCCATTTTACAGGCCATTCAAGCCATGAAACTGAATAAGAGTAAGAAGAAAACCCCAGCAAGCTGGGGTTTTCTTCTATGATCAATTGTTTATCATTTATAAACCGTATAGGGAGTCCCCGAGGATCAGTCGGGTGTGTTCCCGTTTGATACAGCGGTTCATGACAATATCTTCTCGACCTGCTCCTCGAAGGATTTCTTCTGCTTCTTGATTCTCCAGTTCCAATTGTGCCCAGAAAATCTTCGCATCCGTCTCAATAAAATCACGCGCCACATCTGGTAAAAACTCACTGCGACGGTATACATCAACGATATCTACTGGGAAAGGGATCTCCTGTAAGCTAGCGTACACCGTTTCTCCAAGGATCTGGCCACCAGCTGCACGGGGGTTGACGGGAATAATCCGATAGCCCCGCTCTTGCATCTCCTTGCTGACACGATGACTGGTCGTGTCTTCACGGTCAGATAATCCAACTACAGCAATGATTTTGCTTGTTTCTAAGTAATGTTTGATAACACCATCACTAGGATTGCGAAATGAATAGGCCATATGAATCTCCTTTTGTATGCGTTTCCTTTCTTTAAATAGTATAACAATACGGAGAGCATTGCAAGTGTTTGTCGTTAAAAGCGGTAGGAAACTGAAAAGTCTCCCACCGCTTTCTGTTTTGAACAAACTCAATCTTATTTGGCTTCATACCATGTTTTGCCTTCATTCTCATCGGCTTCCAGTGGTACCGCAAGTTCAATAGCAGATTCCATGGTCTCTTTGACAAGTGCTTTGATCGCTGCAAGTTCATCACTTGGTACTTGCAGAACAATTTCATCGTGCACCTGAAGAAGCATCTTGGTCTTGTATGCTCCTGCTTCTAGCGCTTGGTCCAAGTGGATCATGGCAATTTTCAAGATGTCTGCCGCCGATCCTTGAATCGGTGAGTTGATAGCCGTCCGCTCCGCAAAGCCTCGAACATTGAAGTTACGAGAATTGATATCTGGAATCTCCCGACGACGCTTGAAGAGGGTCTCGACGTAGCCTTTGTCACGCGCTTCCCGTACCACTCTCTCCATATAGTCCTTGATGCCAGGGTAGCGTTCGAAGTAAGTTTCAATGTAAGCCTTGGCTTCTTTTCGACTGATCCCTAGGTTGTTAGACAGTCCAAAGTCGGAAATTCCATAAACCACACCGAAGTTTACTGCTTTAGCATTGCGGCGGTCATTCGGCGTCACATCTTCTGGTTTTCCAATATTGAAGACCCGCATAGCGGTCGATGTATGGATATCTGCCCCATGCTGAAAGGCATTGATCAAATGCTCATCTCTTGAAATATGGGCCAAGACGCGCAATTCGATCTGTGAATAGTCCGAACTCAACAAGACACTGTTTTCCTCTTCTGGGACAAAGGCCTTTCGAATAAGGCGACCTTGCTCCAAACGGACAGGAATATTTTGTAGGTTGGGATCCACGCTGGACAAGCGACCTGTCTGCGTCAAATCCTGCACATAGCGGGTATGGATTTTTCCATCTTCCAAAATCCAGTCTTGAAGACCGATGACATAGGTCGACTGAATCTTAGCAATTTGGCGGTATTCAAGAATCTTAGACACGATCGGTGCGATAGGAGCCAGGCGTTCCAAGACATCAACGGCTGTGGAATAGCCGGTTTTAGTCTTCTTAGTATATTCAAGAGGGAGTTCCAATTTTTCAAAGAGGATGACACCCAATTGTTTTGGAGAATTGATGTTAAATTCTTCTCCTGCCAACTCGTAGATTTCTTGAGTCAAGCGCTCCAAGACTGCTTCGTTTTCCACCTGCATATCTTGGAGGGTCTGGCGTTCCACCTTGATCCCTGCAATTTCCATCTTGGCCAAAACAGCTGCTAGTGGTTGCTCCATATCATAGAGCAAATCTAGTTGGTCATGGGCTTGTAACTGCTCCACCATGGGCTCTTCCGTGTCTAGTAAAACAGCGACTTTTCGTGCCAAATGCTCTAATAGGACCGCCTTTTCTGGAATAGCTTTTTTGGCTCCCTTACCATAAACGACTTCGTCCAGCGGCAGCGCAATCTGACTATAGAGACTCGCAATGGTGGAAATTTCATTGTCCTCTACGGTCGACAAGAGATACTTGGCCAATCGACTGTCAAATGCGGGATTTTGAAGGGTAATACCCAAATGGCTGAGCAAGACTTTGGCCCGTTTGAAGTCATAGACCTTGAGGGGCGTTTTTTCGAGAAATTCTTTGAAAATCGGTGTTTGTAAAAGACCAGTATCTGTACTTGCGTAAAGCTGACTTTTGGTCCCCCATGCGAAACCGATGATGGGTTCCGTATGGTAATTGTCCCCAAAAATCTCAAAATGGAAGAAACTATCTTCCGTGAGCATATCTGAAGTGACTTGCTCGACTTCTGTATAGTCAATGGCTACAGGAGCTGCTTCTTCTCCACTGAGATCCAAGGCCTGACGGAGTTGCTTGAAGCCCATCTCCTCATAAAACTTGGCGAGATTTTCTAGATGAGGGCCCGTATAGGTGATATCGTCCAGGCCAATCTCAATGGGTGCATTGGTATCAATGGTTGCAAGAGTCTTAGACAGATAGGCCTGCTCCTTGTCGTTGATGAGGTTTTCCTTCATCTTAGAAGCCTTCATCTCGTCGATATGCTCGTAAATACCATCGAGAGAGCCGTACTCTAGGAGTAGTTTGATCCCTGTCTTTTCTCCGATCTTAGTCACACCTGGGATATTATCCGATTTATCTCCCATCAAGGCCTTGAGGTCGATAAATTGCTCTGGTGTCAGCCCCATCTTTTCTTTGAGATAGGCCGGAGTGAATTCCTCAAACTCCGCTACCCCTTTTTTGGAAATCTCAACCACCGTATTGTCATCTGTCAGCTGGATCAAATCCTTATCCCCAGAGACAATGGTGACTTCAAATGGCACCGAAGTAGTTTCTGCCATCTTATCTAGTGTTCCAATAATATCATCCGCTTCATACTGGGCCAGCTCATAATGGCGGATTCCCAAATGATCCAGTTGCTCACGAATGAAAGGAAACTGCTCGCGGAACTCATCTGGAGTTTTTGCACGGCCCCCTTTGTAGTCGGCATACATCTCCGTCCGAAAAGTCGTCTTTCCTGCATCAAAAGCAACGAGGACATGGGTTGGTTGGATGCGCTCCAAGAGATGGCTCAACATGAGGTTAAAGCCATAAACCGCATTGGTATGCAGACCATTGGCATTTTTGAAGCGATCAATTTGATTATAGAGTGCGAAAAAGGCACGAAAAGCGACGGAAGACCCGTCGATGAGTAGTAATTTGTTCTTTTTTTCCATAGGCCTATTATACCACGAATCACAAGGTCTCTGGTACATAAAAACTCTACCCTTTCGGGTAGAGCCTTCTTTAGGAGTTTCTTATGAAAAATGAAGAGAAGTGTTTATTCGCCGTAACAAGAACCTTGTTGTGGCAATTTCTTAAAGCGTTTTGGATAATTAACTGAGATTTTCATTTTCTGTACCTCATTTCTTATTGGATGAGTACAGTATACAAGAGAAACCTAAACGATTCCTTATAGAAAGCTTCAAGAAAACTAAAAGCTGAGGCGAAAAACACGCGGTTGTTTTTTGCTGCAAGCTGGTAACTGAAGATGGAGCCCTGTCTCATCTTGGCTCCAAGAAAGGAGCTGACTTTCTCCAAGGAGTTCCACCTTTTGAATGCGCGCATGAAGGATTCTCGGTTGCTTGAGATCATAGGCGAGAGACGGTAAGGTCAGCTCTTCTATCCTTCCACTTGGTTCCAGCTGGATAGCATAAAGAAAACCATCACGCATGGTATAGCGGAAATCTTGGCTGGTATAGAGTGGCGCTTGCCCATCTGAGAAGGAACCTTCCTGGGCCTCGGTCGGTCCGTCTGATGACACCCGCCAAGGCCGACTCTGATAAATAGCTTCTCCATTTACCACCAGCCAGTCCCCGATCTCTGTGAGGATGTCTTGGTCTTGCTCAGGGATCGTGCCATCTGCCTTGGGTCCAATATTGAGCAGAAGATTGCCATTTTTTGCCACAACATCAACTAAATTTTGCAGCAATTCCTTACTGGTCTTGTAGGCTAGATCCTGGGTATAGCACCAAGAATTACGGGCGATCGCGGTATCCATTTGCCACGGAAAGGCTTGCGTCTCTCCGTATCCTCCCCGCTCCATCTCAACGATTCCTGAACCGAAAGGGAGGGCATCCTGTTTGTAACAAACAGCCACCTTGCGATCCTCTTGTGCTGCTAGATTGTAATAATAAGCCAAAAAGCGCATCAAGTAGGGACGGAAACTCTCATGCTGGATCCACCAGTCAAAATATAGGAGCTCTGGTTGGTAGTCCCGCACCAGTTCACAGGTTCGCAACAGCCAATCTTCCAAGAATTCTTTGCTTGGATAAGGCTTGGAAGTCAGATCAAAATGATCCTTTGGCTCTGGCTCGGCAGGCCAATAAAGGCTGTCTCTTGGGATTTCTTGCGGAATGTCACTAGTGAATTCCTTGCCATGTGAAAAGAAAAACTGGTGCTCTGCCCGGTGAGAGGACGTACAGAAGTGCAGACCACGTTTTTCTGCTTCCGCCCTCAGTTCCCCCAAGACATCTCGTCTCGGCCCCATTTCTAGGCTATTATAAGGCGAGAGAGTAGAGGCATACATCTGAAAACCATCGTGGTGCTCTGCAACTGGAAAAAGATACTGAGCGCCTGCTTTTTGAAAGAGATCCAGCCAAGATGCCGGATCAAATCGATCCGCTGTAAAAAGAGGAATGAGCTCCTTGTAACCAAAGCTAGCCTGATCTCCGAAATACTCTCGATGGTAGTCATAGCAAGGATTCCCTTGGATATACATATTTCGTGAATACCACTCCGAACCGAAGGCAGGTACACTGTAGACGCCCCAGTGGATAAATATTCCAAATTTAGAATCCCGATACCAGTCTGGACATACTTGATAGCTAAGAGAGTCCCAGCTTGGTTCAAAAGGGCCTGACTGGACGACTTGATTAATCTCTTCAAGGCTTATCATTCTCTTCTCCTCTTTTCTTATTACTATCTCTATTGTATCGAGAAACCCTCGTTTGTAAAGATAAACGAGGGCAATGTTTAAAATAGTAGACAAAGAGCTTGATCTAGGAGAATCAAGCCAATTACAAATAGAATAGACCTGTTAGCCCTTCACTGCTTGAGAAATAAAATGAGCGACGGCTTCTGTCTCCCCTTGGTGGAGAGCCTTAACGATTTTAGATCCCACAATAACGCCATCTGAGACCTTGTTGAAACGGTGAACATCCTCCATGCTGGAAACTCCAAAACCTGTTAAAACAGGAATCGAAGCTATTTCGTGTAATTGGGCCAAGTGGTGGTCCAGATCGTCTCGATAGCTACCAGCTTTCCCCGTCACTCCATTAACCGCTACAGCATAGATAAAACCTTCTGCATCTTGGATCAATTTCTTCTGACGCTCGATTCCTGTAGTTAAACTCACCAGTGGCACCAAAGCGATGTCTTTATCCACTAATAGGGGCTCTACCAGATCCGCGTGCTCATGAGGAAGATCAGGAATAATCACTCCCTTGACCGCTGTTCCTTCTACATCTCTAAAGAAGTTTTCAAGCCCATATTGGAACAAGGGGTTGAAATAGGTCATGATGACCAAAGGAACAGTAGTCTTCAAGCGCTGGATCGTTTGCACCAGACCCTCTGTCGTCGTCCCACGGCCTAAACTTCGTAGTCCTGCCTCTTCAATCACAGGGCCATCTGCCACCGGATCCGAAAAAGGAATACCAACTTCAATGGCTGAGACACCAAGATCTTCCAAAAATTGGATGGTTTCCTGCAAACCTGCCAAGCCTTTTTCATGATCTCCTGCCATAATATAAGGAACAAAGATCCCTTGCTGCTGGTCTTTCAACTTTTGTAAATGCTCTGTTAAGGTCTTTCCCATCTTACTCTCCTCTCTCTTGTTCTAGGCGGTCTTTGACTTGTACCACATCTTTATCCCCACGACCTGATAAGCAAACGATCATGGATTTTTCAGGCCCCATCTCCTTGGCCAATTTCACCGCATAGGCGATAGCATGGCTCGATTCCAGAGCTGGAATGATTCCTTCTACTTTTGAAAGCAATTGAAAAGCTTCTAGGGCTTCTTGGTCTGTCACAGGCACATAGGTTGCCCGCTTGATTTCATGGAAATAAGAATGCTCTGGCCCAATCCCTGGATAATCGAGACCTGCTGAAATCGAGAAGGCTTCTAAAATCTGTCCATGCACATCCTGTAACACATCCATCAAGGCTCCGTGAAGGACTCCCGGACGTCCCTTGGTCAAGGTTGCTGCATGCTGATCTGTATCTACTCCAAGCCCAGCAGCTTCTGCCCCATACATGGCAACAGAGGTATCCTCAACAAAAGGATAAAAGAGCCCAATAGCGTTCGATCCGCCTCCTACACAGGCTAGGACTGCATCTGGTAGCGCACCATCATTTTGCTCTGCAAATTGGCGTTTGGCTTCTCGACCGATGACACTTTGAAAATCACGGACAATTTCTGGGAATGGATGAGGCCCTAGAGCAGAACCCATGATATAGTGGGTATCCTCCACATTTGCTACCCAGGCTCTAAGGGCAGCATTGACCGCATCCTTGAGAACCCGTGACCCATCTGTTACTGATTGAACCTTGGCGCCCAACAATTCCATCCGAAAGACATTGAGGGCTTGGCGTTTGACATCTTCTTCCCCCATGTAGATCGTACATTCCATATCAAATAAAGCAGCCGCCGTTGCCGTTGCAACACCGTGCTGTCCGGCCCCTGTTTCTGCGATGATCTTCTTTTTGCCCATCCGATGTGCCAATAAAACTTGTCCTAGGGCATTATTAATTTTATGAGCCCCTGTATGGTTGAGGTCTTCTCTTTTAAGAAAGATCTTGGCTCCACCGACGTACTTGGTAAGATTTTTAGCGTAATAGAGCGGTGTTTCCCGACCGACATATTGTTTCAGAAGCTGATCCAATTCGGCTTGAAAAGAAGGATCTTTTTGACTTTCTCTGTAGGCTTCTTCTAATTCTAAAACTGCTGTCATCAAGGTTTCAGGGACAAATCGTCCCCCGAACCGCCCGTAAAATCCGTTTTTATCTGGTTGTTTATATGCCATGCTTGACCCTTTCTATAAATCGTTTTATCTTTTCTTGATCTTTTATTCCATTTGTCTCGACCCCACTGGATACATCCACCGCATAAGGATGAAAGAAGCGAATAGCATCTGCTACATTATCTACCGTCAAGCCTCCTGCAATAAAGAAGGGCTTTGTAACGTTTTGACTTTCGAGTTCTTGCCAGTTAAAAGTCTCTCCACTTCCTGCTACAGGAGCATCAAAGAGCAGATAATCGGCACTGGTCTCCGGAAGAGCTGCATCTTTCCCCACTTGAACAGCACGAATCGTCTGTTGGGGAAGCTCTTGCAAGATGGTATCATCTATCGGCCCATGCACTTGTATCAGATCCAACCCTACAACTTGGCAAGCTTGCTCCACTTCTTCTCTTTGTGGTGATACAAAAACACCGACTTTTTGAACCCCCTTTGGAATATCTGTAGCCAACTGCCGAGCTTGCTCCAGCGTCACTTGCCGTTTGCTTGGTGCAAAGACAAAACCAATGTAGTCCGCACCGGCCTCAACAGCTGTCTGGACAGCTTCCGGAGTGGACAATCCGCAAATTTTAATCTTTGTCAATCTGCAACTCCTTTACTTTTTCAGCCACATTGTCTGCCTTCATGAGGGCTGTCCCAACGAGAATGCCATTAAAATAAGGAGCCAGCATGCGCGCGTCTGCTGCTGCGAAAATAGCAGACTCAGAGATGTAAACCGGTTCTTGTTCAAAATTGGTCGCCAATTCCAGGCTAGTATGAAGATCAGTCTCAAAGGTCACCAAGTTGCGATTATTGACCCCGATGATCTGAGCACCAATCCGGTGAGCTACCTCTAGTTCTGTCAGATTATGGGTCTCCACCAAGACCTCCAGGCCAAGATGGGTCGCAAACTCATAGAGCTCTTGCAGACGAGTCTCTGATAAGGCTGCAACAATCAACAAGATCACGGTCGCCCCTGCGTTTCGTGCCCGAATTATTTGCTTTTCATCCACAATAAAATCTTTATTGAGGGTGGGAATACGCACTTGACTAGATATTTCCCGGAGATACTCGATACTGCCCTTGAAAAAAACTTGATCGGTCAAGACAGAAATCATCACGGCCTCATTTTCTTCGTAAGTCTTAGCCTGCGCGACGATATCCACATCAACATGAATATCTCCCAGACTCGGGCTGGCCTTTTTCACTTCCGCAATGACCTGAAGCTTTTCTGGATGACTCTTTAGGTAATCATACAAGCGGTAGGTCTCACGCAAAGGTTGGAGTTCCTCTTCTTTCATCGCAGCCACTTCACGCGCCTTTTCCTTTAGAATCTTTGGCAAGAATTCTTGACTCATTTTTGATACTCCTGTAATAATCTCAATTTCTCAAGGGCAGCCCCACTGGCAATCACTTCACGTGCCAAGGCAATTCCTTCCTTGATAGAATCTACCTTGCCGTTGGCATAAAAACCAAGGCCAGCATTCAAGACAGTCACCTCTAAGAAGGGACTCGCTTCATTCTTCAAGACGCTGAGCAATATTTCCGCATTGCGTTTGGCGTCTCCACCACGTACTTGATCAATTTCGATGCGCTCCATTCCGATATCTTCTGGTTGAAAACTGGATAAGGTAACCTGTCCATCTTCCAGAATAGCGAGCTGGGTTTCCCCATCAAGGCCTGCCTCATCCAAACCTTGCGGGCCACTTACCACCACTGCGCGTTTTCGACCCAAATTCTTTAGAATCTCCGCCGTACTTTCTAGCATATCTGGACGACTGGTTCCCAATAGCTGGGTTTCTAGAGGAATCGGATTGATAAGAGGACCGGTTAAGTTCATCACCGTTGGAACCCCTAGCGCCAAGCGAGCGGGCATAATATAGCGCATGCCAGGATGCAGATTTTTGGCAAATAGGAAGACAATTCCCGCCTTTTCAAACACTCGTCCCAAGTCTTCTGGACCCAAATCAAGGTTAATTCCTAGAGCTTCTAGTACATCCGCAGAACCGGATTTAGAAGAGATCGAACGATTTCCGTGTTTCGCCATCTTGATGCCACCACCAGCAAGGACGAAGGCAGCTGTTGTTGAAATGTTGAAACTATAAGAACGATCGCCCCCAGTTCCACAATTGTCCATCGCTCCTTGAACTTCTGTAGGAATAGCGACTGCATAAGCCTGCATCACTTTTGCAATAGCCGTCCGCTCTTCAACCGTTTCTCCCTTCATTTTGAGACCTAGAAGAAGGGCCGTCACCTGGGCTTCTGAAGCACGACCAGCAACGACTTCCTCCATAGCAGCTTCTAACTCTGCACTGGTTAGATCCATTCCTTCCGCCACTTTTGCAAGCACTTGTTTCATCTTCCGCTCCTTGACTAGTTTGACAAAATTTTCGATGGTCTTGAGCCCATCTGGCGTCCCGATACTTTCTGGATGGTATTGAAAACCATAAATCGGTAAGCTGCGGTGTTGAATTCCCATAATGGCTTGATCATCCGTCGTCCGAGAGGTAATGACAAAATCCTCTGGCATGTCTTCAATCGTCAGCGAATGATAGCGCATGACTGGGACTTCTTTTGCGACACCCGCGTATAGAGGAGAGGGAGCTTCTAGCTGGATCTGGCTTTGTTTGCCATGCATGACCTGAGGGGCCAATCCTAAGCGTCCTCCAAAAACTTCTGCAATCGCTTGATGTCCCAAGCAGATCCCTAAGATTGGTTTGATCCCCGCGAAATCTCGGATCATCTCCTCCATCTTGCCCGCATCCTTTGGCCAACCCGGACCTGGAGAAAAGACTAAAGCGTCGGCTTCTTGGGCAACTTGGTACAAGTTCACATCATCATTTCGAAGCACCTGAACCTCATCAAATTTCCCGATATACTGCGCTAAATTGTAGGTAAATGAATCGTAATTATCGACTAATAAAATCATCCTTCTTCTCCAATCCTTGTCATCGATTTTGCCTTATTGACGGTTTCTTGGTATTCATTTTCAGCAATCGAATCATAAACGATTCCTGCTCCGGCCTGCACATAAGCCTTCTTATTTTTGAGGATCATGGTTCGAATCGCGATAGCAAAATCGAGATCCCCCGTCACAGAGAGATAGCCAATAGCCCCCGCATAAACCCCGCGTTTCTCTTTTTCTGCCTCATAGATTCGCTTCATGGCTCGAATCTTGGGAGCACCCGAAACGGTCCCAGCTGGAAGAGTTGCCTTCAGAGCCTCAATGGAGGCTAGTCCAGGAAGTAGTTGCCCCTTGACCACACTGGTCAAGTGCATGACATAACGGAAGAATTCCACTTCCATATATTTGGTCACTTCAACTGACCCATTTTGGGCGATACGCCCAATATCGTTTCGCCCTAGATCCACCAACATTCGGTGTTCTGCGACTTCTTTGGGATCCCCTGTCAAATCAGCTGCCAATTGCCGATCAGACTCTTCATCGATCCCTCTTGGACGCGTGCCAGCAATGGGATTGGTTGTCACCACTCGATCCTTGACAGACACTAGACTTTCTGGACTGGCACCGATAATTTGGTACTCCCCAAAATCATAAAAGTAGAGATAATTCGAAGGGTTGGTCACGCGCAAATTGCGGTAATAATCCAATGGTTTGCCTGAAAAATCAGCTGAAAAACGTTGACTGAGCACGCATTGGAACATATCTCCCTTTCGAATATAGTCCCGGGCTAGGGCCACCATTTCCTCAAACTCTTTTTGCTCCAAATGATTGTGGAAATGAAGCGCATGCAGGTCCTTGTCCTGAAACTCTTCTTTTGCAGGTCTTGCCAATTGTGCTAACACTTGCTCCAAGCTCGACGCTTGCTCTGCTTCACTCCGTCCACTATAGAGGTTCTCTTCCACCACATAGACCTTTTCCTTTTTGTGATCAAAAATCACATAGCTCTCATATAAGAAAAAGTGGAGATCTGGGGTGCCGATCGTATCTTCCGGAATAGAACCGATGTTCTCATAGAGGCCAATCAAGTCATAACCGACAAATCCAATCGTCCCACCGTTAAAAGGAAGCTCTTCGGAAGTTTTCGTTTTGACCGTGATGCGGTTCAAAAAGTCCAAAGGATCCTCTTCAACAATTTGATCATTGTAATAGAGAATGCCATTTTCAAACTTGACTTCACTGACTGGCCGATAGGCTACAATTGAAAAACGCGCATTCTCTTTTTCACGAGGGATCGACTCCAAGATCATTTTATGGGGCGCATCCAAACGCATATAAGCCAAAATTGGACTCAACACATCAGCAGATAAAACTTTTTTCATATCAGAAACCTCTCTTCTAGAACTCTTTTATTCTAAGGAATTCAACCGTACCCTACTTCGCTTGCTAAGGCGATCAAGGGTATCCCATCGCTCAATTCTCGTTTTGGGATCAATGTGCCTAAGCTCGCTTCGCTTGCTAAGGCATATAGAAAAGCCCTCACACAAAAACTGTGTGAGGGCGTAGTGTCCGCGGTGCCACCTCTTTTATAGGGAAAAATAGCTGGTCTTTCCCTACATCTCTATCTCCTCTATCAAGGAGTTGCACGGTAAGGGGTGCCAACCGAATTCACATGGGTTAGAATTCATTGATCATAACAGTCCAATTTTCATCAGTCGCTATTGCTTGTTCACAATTCCCACAAGCTCCCTGAAAATAGCCGACTCATTACTTTTCTGTTGCTACCATTATAACCCTTTTTCTTCGAAAGTCAATAAAATTTTTAGTCTTTTTTTATACTTTTTTCTACACTAATTTAATAAAATCAGCTCAAAGATTCCTAGCGGCACGTCCTTTTCATCCAAAACATAGGATACTCAATAAAGCTAAAATTGCAGGACCACCTTGGGTCAAGATAATCTTTTTATTGGCTGTCATCGCACCGTAGGCCGCAGCTCCAATAATAAAAAGCACAAAAATCGTAACAACTTCACTATTTTTAGAGACAAACAATCCATACAAGAGAAACACACCAATCAAGGCATTGTATATCCCTTGATTCTTAAATAAAGAGGTCACAGATGGGCGAGCGAGTTCTTCTTTATCCATGTTGAAAACCCGACTTGTGGTATCAGATGTGGTTCTGATGCTCTCCAAATAAAAAATATATAAATGCTCCAGTGCAGCAAGACTTGCTAAAATAATCGTCAGTAATGACATCGTAGATTCTCCTTTTTATTCAACTGTTATTTGTTCAATGCCAGATACTAATTTGTCCAGCAGGTAAGAAAATTGCTCTTGTTCTTGAGCAGTTAAAATCCGACTCATCTGTTCTTTCACCGCCACATGATGGCGAGGGGGATGTTTGACCAAACGATTATAGGCCGTATCCGTCAAATGAATTAAGATTTCCCGCTGATTCTTTGGATTTCGACTCCGATGGACAAATCCTTCCTTTTCCAATATTTTGAAATGCCGGGTTAAAGCCGCTGGATCAATCTGCAAGCGCTCCTGAACCGCGATCTGATTGCAAGGTGCTTGTTCTAATAAATCCTGCAAAATTTGATAACGTGTTAAGCTAATCCCTAGGCGCTTTTCAAAGAGTTGCGTAGTTGTTTGATCTGCCAAGCGTAGTTGGTAGAGCAAATCATTTATTTCTGCCATATTCCTTCTCCAATTTCTTTTTGATAAATCAATAATTGACTTGTCAATTATAAACCATTTCTCATCTCCTGGCAAGAAAAAGAGCTTACACTATTCTTGCGCACAAAAAAAGCCGCCTGATTGGGCGACTCTTAGGGAGATTATTATGAAAAAGAAAAGTTTTAGGATTTTTCTAAACAAAGTTAGGAGGTCTTTGTTTATGCTTCTATTATAGCGGACATTTCTTAAAGAAAGCTTACGACTTTATTTCAAAATGAAAACAAATTCTTTACAGATTCTTTTCAGCGTTTAATATAGCTGGAATATCTAATAAACTTTCCATCTGATGATTGCCTTGATAGTCAGACGTCAAGAAATTGATACTCTGAATCTGGCTATTTCTTGCAAAGTCAATATCCAGACTCCGATCCCCAATATAGTAGGTATTTTCTGGCTCCAAGCCGTACTTCTCCATCAGATACATGGCAGCTTCTGGGTCAGGCTTGCGGGCAAAACCACTTTGACTGGTCAAAATCTCTGTAAAAAAAGATTCCAAACCCAAATCCCGTAGGATGACAAAGGCATTCTCTCCCTTATGGGTATAGACAAACTGCTCAATTCCAGCTTCTTGTCCCCAGGATAGGACATCACGCGCCCCATCCATCAGAAGGACCTGGGCATTTTTCTCTGCTAGACTTTCTGCTCGACGCTGATTTAAGTCCGTCACATCCAGATGATACTCTTCCGCCACGGCTACTAAAAGATCTTGAACCGAATGCTTCAAGATGTAGTCTTTAATGCTGGCTCGGTCAAATGGAAGCTGATAAGTTGCATAGGTCTCCTCAAGACCTGCCAGAATAGCATCATAGGAATCTAGCAAGGTCCCATCCAAATCCCAAATAAAGGCTTGTTTTGTCATTTTTTCTTCTCTCCTACTTTTCGTCTATATAGCTGACTCAAAAATAGCCAACGAAAGCCATTGTCGAGCAGTGTCCCCGTCCAGACCCCTGGAAGGCCAAAGCCAAGGGTTACTCCAAGCAGATAACCGGCTCCAATTCGAATGACCCACATACCAATCGTCGTTGCATAAAATGGAAGTTTCCCATTTCCCAAGCCTTGCCAAACAGCTGTATAGATGACCGTTCCTGCTGTAAACGGCGTTCCCAACAAAGAAAAGAGGACAACCGATAGACTAGCTTCTACCGCTTTTGTATCTTGTGTGTAGAGATGGGTCAGAAGGGTGCCCCCAAAAAAGATACTCAGAGCAATGGGCAACATCAACACAAAGGACAAGCAGTAAGACTGCTTTCGAAGGCGGTCAATCTGCTCAAGATCCCCTTCGCCTAGGCTCCGTGCTACGAGCATGACCGTCGCCGTGGCCACTCCAAACACAGGCATGTAGTTGAACTGGGTCAGGGTCTCTCCGATGGCATTTCCTGCGACTGCCTCGGTCCCAAAAGCAACCACGATCGCAATGATCACCACATCTCCAGCCCGCATCATCAGCCGCTCTCCGGCAGCTGGAAGTGCTAAGTTCAAGAGCTTACGATCCAATCCCCAACGAAGGGGGGCAAAGGGTAGCCGGACCTTTTGCCACAAGAGGACAACCCCAACCAGACGGGCCAGCACAGTCCCCAAGGCTGCTCCGACAATTCCCCAACCAAAAAGGAAAATGGCCACAGAGGAGAATAGAGCATTCAAAACATTGGTCAACAGGCTCACATACATAGGAAGACGTGGATTGTTGGCCACCCGAACCAAGGAGCCCAAGGTCGTCATCAAGCCTAAGAGAACTATGGTCCCGCCGACCAAGGAAAGGTAAATCCCCCCGCTTTCGGCTACTGCAGCTTCAGTCCCCAACAGCGAAATCATCTGGCGTCCAAATAACAGCGAAGCCCCTCCTAAGAGAGCACTCAACAACAAGGTCACCTTCAGTGACTCTGTCGCATGGTAGGCAATGTTGGCTTGATTTTTTTCACCCAAGCTTTTGGACATAACACTGGCAACTGCCGCACCCAGTGCCAAAAAGATGGCTTGATAGATGGTGATGATATTCCCTGCGACGGAAACACCTGAAATGGCAATCAAGCCCAGGTGAGCCACTAAATAAGAGTCCACCATACCCATCAGCATTTGTAAGAAATTTTCACCCATGGCAGGGAGGGCAATGTTTAAGATTTTTTTGTATGAATTCATGAGTATATAAAAGAGCCAAACGGCTCTTTTGATCTTTCTAATAGGAAGAATTAAAGTCCCAAGTAGTCTTCTACGGCTGCTTGCATGTCTTTAGCAGCTACGCTTGTACGATGGCGAACCGGCGCAGTTTCAAGTCCATCTACGGCCGGTGGCACAGGAACACCTGAGAGGGTGTGTAATTTGGCCAAGGCTTCGAAATCGCCTAGACCTGTCTCGCCTGTCACCGCTTCTACTGCTACAACTGGGAATTTATAAGGACTTGCTGTAGAGGCAATGACTGTTTTAGCAGCATCCCCTGTTTGGGTCCGGTATTTTTGGTAAACGGCTGATGCTACGGCTGTATGAGGGTCTTCGATGTAATCAGACGCTTCATAGACCCGCTTGATCTCTGCAGCAGTTTCTGCTTCATCTGCGTATGCAGCCGCAAACAAATCTAAGATATCTGCATCAAAGTCGGACAATTGGTATTGACCTGTTGCAACGAGGCTTTCCATCAACTCTTTGGTCTTTGTGGCATCATTGCCTACCAAGTGGAAGATCAAGCGTTCCAAGTTTGAAGAGACTAAGATATCCATCGATGGACTAGTGGTCACCTTGAAGCTGCGTTTCTTATCATAGACACGTGTTTTAAAGAAGTCTGTCAAGACATTGTTCTCGTTTGAGGCACAGATCAATTTCCCAACTGGAAGACCGATTTGTTTGGCATAGAAAGCTGCCAAGATATTTCCAAAGTTTCCTGTTGGGACGGTGAAGTTGACTTTTTCTCCAGCTGTGATTTGACCTGTTTTCACCAATTGCGCATAGGCGTATACGTAATAGACAACCTGAGGAACCAAACGGCCAATGTTCATGGAGTTGGCTGATGAGAATTGCATCTTGTTGGCTGCCAATTTTTCACGTAGTTCAACATCGTTGAACATATGTTTCACATTGGTTTGGGCATCGTCAAAGTTTCCATCAATGGCGATGACATGGGTATTGTCCCCAGTCTGAGTCGTCATTTGCAACTCTTGTACCTTGCTGACACCGTCTTTTGGATAAAAGACAATAATTTCAGTACCTGGAACATCGGCAAAACCTGCCATGGCAGCTTTACCAGTGTCCCCTGATGTCGCTGTCAAGATGACGATTTTATTTTCCAGACCGTGCTTTTTAGCTGCTGTTGTCATGAAATAAGGCAAGATCGACAAAGCCATATCTTTAAAGGCAATGGTTGAACCATGGAAAAGCTCCAAATTGTATTGCCCATCGAGTTTGACAAGAGGAGCAATAGCTGGAGTATCAAACTTGCTGTCATAAGCATGAGAAATACAGTAGTCCAACTCTTCTGCCGTAAAGTCGTCCAAAAAGGCTGACAAAACAAGCTTGGCCACTTCTTGGTAAGAAGCGTCTTTGAGGGTATCAAAATCCAGCTCTACTTGAGGATAAGAGACTGGAGTAAACAAACCGCCATCTGTCGCCAACCCTTGAAGGATAGCTTGACTAGCTGTTACAGTATTTTTTTCATCTCGTGTTGATTGGTAAACTAATGTCATGACTGTTTCATTCCTTTACTAGTAGTCTTCTCATTATATCATAAATGTCAGAAAATTTAACGGCTTTTCGCCAAATCTTGGCAAAGGACGGCAAACAGAAGCTAGATAAAAGAGAGCAGGCGCAACGACTTTGCTCCTACTCCCATGCGAATCTGTTTTTCAGGTGTCTGCAAGACTTGATCAAGCCAATCCCAACTCTGCTAAAACAGATGGGAAGTCTTTCTTCAAGCTTTCAAGAGCTACCGTTACTTCTTGACGAGTTTGGTTATTTTTCACAGTAACTTGACCGCTCTCAACTTCACTACTTCCTAAGGTAATCAAGGCTTTGGCCGCAAAGACATCTGCTGACTTAAATTGTGCCTTGAGCTTGCGTCCAAGGTAATCACGTTCTGCCTTGAAACCTTGGATTCGAAGGGCCTGAACCAAGCTAAGCGCTGCTTCATTGACCTCATCTCCTAGGACAGCGATATAGGCATCTAAGCCTGTTTCGATCGGTAATTCAATGCCTTTCTTTTCAAGAACAAGAAGGATCCGTTCCACACCGATACCGAATCCAAAACCAGCTGTCGCAGGGCCACCGAAGTATTCAACCAACCCATCATAACGACCACCCGCACAAACTGTCAATTCATTGCCTTCAATTTCTGTAATGAACTCAAAAATCGTGTGGTTGTAGTAATCTAAGCCACGCACCATATTGGTATCGATGACATAGGCTACCCCCAAGTCTTCCAACATCCGACGAACCGCATCAAAATGCGCTTGGCTTTCTTCATCTAGATAGTCTAGGATGGAAGGAGCCTGTTCAACCGCGGCCTTGTCTTCTTTTTCTTTTGAATCCAAGACACGAAGTGGATTTTCTTCTAAGCGACGTTGGCTGTCCTTAGACAATTGATCCTTCATTGGCAAGAGATAATCAATCAAGGCTTGACGATAAGCTTGACGACTAGCAGGGCTTCCCAAGGTGTTCAAGTGCAAGGTCACATTGTCAATTCCTAGTTCTTTCAGGAATTGCGCTGCCATGGCAATGGTTTCGACATCCGTTGCAGGATTGCTCGATCCAAAACATTCTACCCCAATCTGGTGGAATTGACGCAAACGACCTGCTTGAGGACGTTCATAGCGGAACATTGGGCCTATGTAATAGAACTTACTTGGTTTTTGTACCTCAGGCGCAAAGAGTTTATTTTCTACATACGAGCGGACAACAGGAGCTGTTCCTTCTGGACGAAGCGTGATATGACGGTCTCCCTTGTCATAGAAGTCATACATTTCTTTGGTAACGATATCCGTCGTATCCCCTACTGAACGGCTGATGACTTCATAATGTTCGAAGATCGGTGTGCGGATTTCATCATAATTGTATCGCGCAAAGACCTTGCGTGCAAAGCCTTCTACATATTGCCATTTCGCTGAATCGCCAGGAAGGATATCCTGGGTCCCTTTTGGTTTTTGTAATTTCATAGCCTTCATCCTTTGTCTTACTTTTGCCTCTATTTTACCACAAATTCGAAGAGAAATGGAGACTGGACCGAATTTCCTTCGTTCGACACGTTCAAAACCTCTTTCTCTTCTTGCCTTATCAGCCGAATTATGAGAAAATGGAAGCCATACTACACTGAAAGGATCTTGCGATGAGAGAGGATATCAAAATCAATGACCGCGCCCTGGCACTAGAGAAGTCATTAATCGAAAAATTGGAGCTTGTATTTGATACCGATGTTGAGTTAGATGTCTATAACCTAGGACTGATCTACGAGATCCATCTAGATGAAGCCGGTACTTGCAAGGTGGTTATGACCTTTACCGATACGGCTTGTAGCTGTGCTGAGAGCCTTCCGATCGAAATCGTCACTCGCCTAAAAGAAATTGAGGGGATCGAAGATGTCAAGGTCGAAGTGACCTGGTCACCCGCTTGGAAAATTACACGGATCAGCCGATACGGGCGCATCGCCCTTGGCCTTCCACCACGATAACAATCATTACCTTGTAAAAAATGTATTCAACTAATGAAAGAATGCCTTCTTCGGAAATCCGATCCACAATAAAAAAACGAGGGACACCAACTCTACCATCAGAGTCTGTTCCTCGTTTTTTATGATGATTGAATCCATTAAAACTTTTTCAACACCAGAACAAACTAAGCCTCGTCAGCTTTTGGTTCTGGAAGGATTTGATACAGCACAATCCCAAGAATGGTTGATGTTGCGACACCAGTGATTTGAAGGCCACCGAGGTCAATCATCAAACCACCGATCCCTGATACCAAGATCACACTTGCAATCAAGAGATTCTTTTTATTATCAAAATCAATCTTATGTTCAACTAAAATTTTCAAACCGCTAGCAGCGATAACCCCAAAGAGGGCAATAGACAACCCTCCCAATACAGGAGTTGGAATAGAGTGCAAGAGTGCTGATAGCTTCCCAATAAAGCTCATGACAACCGCAATCACTGCTGCGCCTGAAATAACGTAAACTGAGTAGACCTTACTAAGGGCCATAACCCCAATGTTTTCCCCATAAGAAGTTACCGGAGGAGCTCCAAAGAATCCAGCAATAATCTGTGCCAAGCCATCACCAGTAAGCGTATGGTCAAGCCCTGGATCCTTGAAATAATCACGCTCAGTCAAACTATTTAAAACCATGAGATGACCAAAGTGCTCTGTCATCGTCACAAAAGCAATTGGAGCCATGGTCAAAATCGCACTTGGATAGAGCTTAAAGCTATAATCTACAAATGGAATGTCAAAGTTTGGAACTTGAATCCAATGCGCTGCACTTACCTCTGAGAAATTGACAAAACTATGTCCTGTCAGCAAACCAAGAGCCAATGAGAAAATATAGCCCACAATTAATCCAAGTAAAATTGGGACGACACCGACAATCTTCTTGCCATACATGTTAAATAGGATAACCGCAAAGAGGGTCACCATCGAAATCAATAGAGCATAGCCACTGTAGCTATTATTTAAGGTTGTCGCATCAGTGACGGCATTCTTCGCAAGACTCAAACCAATTACCATGATAATGGGACCAACCACGATTGGTGGAAGGACCTTATTAATCCAATCTTTACCCGCATGCTTAACAATTAGAGCTACAAACAAGTAGACCAAACCACCCGCCATGGCACCCTGGGCAACTGCTGCGATTCCATCTGTCTTCATCAACATCTGCATAGCAGCAATATAAGCAAAACTAGACCCCATATAAGCAGGAATCTTATACTTGGTCACGGTTAAGTGAGCCAAGGTTCCCAAACCAGATGAGAAGAGAGCAATGGCAGGATCAATTCCAACCAAAATCGGCACCAGTACTGTCGCCCCAAACATGGCAAACAAATGCTGGAAAGATAAACCAATCAATAAACCAGGTTTTGGCATATCATTCACATCATATTTAACGTCATTCACGATCGTAAAAACCTCCTAAAATTCAGATGCAACGGCTTGTAGCTGGACAAAAATATCTACCTTCGATGAGCAAATTGTAAGCGAGCGCTTCATGCTCCATCATCGGCGATTTCTTTTTTATCAAACCACTTTTCAATATACAAAAAAATCCCCCACAACAAGGAGATACACAAAATATAGGCTGGTCTTCCCAGGCCTTTCATTTCCATAGCTCCTTGCCTGACTCTCTGGACAGTATTAAAGGATTGATTCGATTAGTCACAATTATAGCAAATTATAGACTGATTTACAAGAAAAAATGACAGATGATACACTCAAATCCACCAAAAAGTAATATTCATACGTTTCAGCGACAGGGTCGAAAATAGCCACTTTGAGCCAAAAAAGAGGCTGGACAAAAGTCCCAGCCTCTCAATTATTTTTGGATTGTCGAGCAAGACGCAGTGGTTGAGTGGAGGTGGGACGACGAAATCGAATTCTAATGAATTTCCGATTTCTGTCCCACTCTCTCTTTGGACAAAGTCGTCCTGGCAATTACTGTTTACCAGACTGTTCCATATTCCAGAAGTCGGTTACAGCACCACGTGATGCTGAAGAAACGATGTGGGCGTATTTACCCAGAACCCCACGGCTATACAGTGGTGGCAAGGTTGTTTCTGCCTTGCGTTTCGCTAACTCTTCGTCTGAAACGTGCATAGTGATTTCTTTGGTATCTTGGTCAACCGTTACCAAATCCCCTGTGTGGAGGTAGGCGATTGGACCGCCGACCTGAGCTTCAGGCGCGATGTGTCCAACAACGAGACCGTAAGTACCACCTGAGAAGCGGCCGTCTGTTAAGAGGGCTACCTTGTCTCCTTGGCCTTTCCCAACGATCATGGATGACAAGGACAGCATTTCTGGCATACCAGGACCACCCTTAGGACCTACGAAACGGACAACGACAACGTCGCCATCCACAATTTCATCCGAAAGAACGGCTTCAATGGCAGCTTCTTCTGAGTCAAAGACCTTAGCAGGACCCGTGATGTTACGAACTTTCACACCTGATACTTTGGCAACCGCCCCTTCTGGAGCCAAGTTCCCTTTCAAGATGATCAATGGACCATCCGCACGTTTTGGATTTTCAAGTGGCATGATAACTTTTTGACCTGGTGTCAAATCAGCGAAGGCTTCCAAGTTCTCAGCAACAGTTTTACCAGTACAAGTGATACGATCCCCATGAAGGAAACCATTCTTAAGAAGGTATTTCATGACGGCTGGCACACCACCAACATTATAAAGGTCTTGGAAGACATATTTCCCTGAAGGTTTCAAGTCCGCCAAGTGAGGCACACGCTCTTGGAAATCGTTGAAGTCTTCAAGGGTCAAGTCCACGTTAGCCGCGTGAGCGATCGCAAGCAAGTGAAGGGTCGCATTGGTAGAACCACCCAGCGCCATGGTGACAGTAATGGCATCTTCAAAGGCTTCACGGGTCAAGATATCCGATGGTTTGAGTCCCATTTCCAACATCTTGACAACAGCACGACCTGCTTCTTCGATATCGGCTTTTTTATCAGCCGATTCAGCAGGGTGAGAAGAGGAACCAGGAAGACTCATCCCAAGGACCTCAATCGCTGTCGCCATGGTGTTGGCCGTATACATCCCACCACAGCCACCAGGGCCAGGGCAGGCGTTACATTCTAGTTGCTTCACTTCTTCAGCGGTCATATCACCGTGGTTCCATTTCCCGATTCCTTCGAAAACAGAAACCAAGTCGATATCTTTTCCATCGAGATTCCCTGGAGCAATGGTCCCACCATAAGCAAAGATCGCTGGGATATCCATATTGGCAATGGCAATCATCGAACCAGGCATGTTCTTATCACAGCCCCCGATGGCCACAAAGGCATCCACGTTGTGACCGCCCATAGCCGCTTCGATAGAATCCGCAATGATATCACGTGACGTCAGGGAGAAGCGCATCCCAGGCGTCCCCATAGCGATCCCGTCCGCAACCGTAATGGTGCCAAATTGGACCGGCCAAGCACCTGCATCTTTCACACCTTCTTTGGCCAATTTTCCAAAATCGTGGAGGTGGATGTTACAAGGGGTATTTTCCGCCCATGTCGAAATCACTCCGACAATCGGTTTCTCAAAGCTTTCATCGGTCATTCCCGTCGCGCGAAGCATGGCACGGTTGGGAGATTTTACCATGCTATCGTAGACACTACTACGATGGCGTTTGTCTAATTCTGTCATGTCATTCCTCTCGTTCCATTTTTTACCATTATAGCATAAAAGAAGGCCCAAAGACAGATCCAAACTTTGAGATCAACTAGGGAGAAGAAACTTTTCCCAAAAATTTCAATTTTTTTGTCAAGTAACTTTACTTTACAAAAAAGTTTTGTTATACTGTTAAAGTTGATGAAAATCAAACCTAATTGAATTTATATCTTAAAAGGAGAAAAACGAAATGGCAGTACCTGCACGTCGCACATCAAAAGCGAAGAAAAACAAACGTCGTACGCACTACAAAGTAACAGCTCCATCTGTAAACTTTGACGAAGCAACTGGAGATTACTCACGTTCACACCGTGTATCACTTAAAGGATACTACAAAGGACGTAAGATCGCTAAAGCTGCATCAGCTGAATAATAGAAGGGAGATACCATGCGCGTAAATATTACACTTGAACACAAAGAATCTGGTGAACGCTTGTACCTTACTTCTAAAAACAAACGTAACACTCCAGACCGTCTTCAATTGAAGAAATACTCACCAAAACTTCGCAAACACGTTGTATTTACTGAAGTGAAATAGGGGTTCACTACACGTCAATAGACGTTAAAAACCTTGATTTTAAGCAATTTTTGAAATTTCAAATTTCACTACATTGCAATATAAATCAATCGAATCACTACCTTTTTCACTACCTTTTTTGAAATAAAAATAATGATTCGGATATTTAAAAGAAGAGGAACTTTAGTGTGAAGCTCCTCTTTTTGTTATTTGTTCTTTTACTTACAAATAGTAACATTTGGTTTGGAAAGTATGGGTTTTCAGTTGGGTTAAAAACAGGGGAATATTTTTAGTTCTGTAAGTATTAATCTATACGCTTACATATATCTTTTGCTCTCTATCCTTTAGGTGAAAATACCGATTTTATGGTATAATAAGGATAACTCTATATAAGGAGGTGTGCCATGACTCTTGATGTGAATAAAGAAGAATTAACAATTTTAGGAATTCCCTTTGATAACTTTTCAGATTTTGATACTGTCTGGTATGCTATTGGGTCATCAATGATTGAAAATTATGAACCTACTGTTCAAGATGTGATTGATTTAAAAACTTATGTTATCAACAAACGAAAGGAATTGAATATTGGTTAAAAATCAATACGAAGGCTATGAGTACATTGACCCCAATCACCAATATACCTATCCAAATTCTACAGTCTTAATCAACAAACAAAATATTACAAATATTGAAGAAGCCTATCGGAATGAGCATTTATTCGTTACTAAAAGGCTTGCAGACTTGCGCTTGAAAACCATTGAAGTATATTCCATTAGTGATATTTTAGCCATTCATAAATATTTATTTCAAGATGTCTATGCTTGGGCGGGGCAATTTCGCAAGGTGAATATCTCAAAAAATGGGAATCCTTTTATGTCAATACAATCTTTCAGTACTGCCCAAGTATATATAAACCGCCTTATTCATACCTATTATCAAACTGCTAATTCAAAAGATGGGATTATTAAACAATTAGCAAAAATTCTTGATAATCTTAATTATTTCCATCCCTTCCGAGAAGGTAATGGACGAACTCAACGAGAAGTTATTCGTTCCTTAGCACTGTCAAAAGGATATTCTGCACAAATACGTGTGGAGCAAGATGACGAGGTTTACAATCTTTATATGGACGGAACAGTCTATGGAGATTTAAGAAAGTTAGAAGAACTACTTGGTAAAATACTGGAAAAATTGTAAATTAGTCTACAAAAATACTTCTATATTTTTAAATATCCTAAATATCACAGAAAATTATAACTTACCAAGGTTTAAATCATAATAGATAGACAAAAAGCTTCTGAAATCTAACATTTCAGAAGCTTTTTTCTTGTCATAAAATGGCTACAACTATTATTATTCAATACATATTATATCTATTTATTAAAATAATTAATAATTAAGTAGTGGTCCGCTAAGATGAAATTCAAAATTTGTAACATCAACTAAACCAACAACTTTGTCACTTTGATATAATTCCATCAAAAATTGTGCCATCTCTTCACTTGTGTGATATTTAGCAAAATGCTCATCATAATCATATTCTTTAGAATCTGTAGCAACTTGACCGAATTCCGTTTTTGTGGCAGCTGGAGCTAAAACCTTAGCTTTTAATTGATGTTGATTTGCCTCTAGTTCCAATGCCAAGCCTTCTGTAAAAGCACTGACATAAAATTTACTTGCACAGTATGTAACTGCATTTGGAACCATCATGTATCCGCCTCTAGATGATAAGTTAATCAATTGAGCGCCTTTACAATCTTTATAATCTCTCACATATAGAGTTGATAGAATTGTTAAAGCTTCAATGTTTAGATGGATTAATGTTATTATCTTTTCTAAATCTTGAGATTCAACCTTATCATAATTTCCAAAACCAGCATTATTTATTAGCGTAGTAATGTGATATTTTTTCAAGCTTTCATAAAGAGCAAAAACATTACTGGACTTCGATAAATCAACAACTTTAATAACAACATCTAAATCCGGATAATGGTTCAAAATATCTTGCTTCAATTTTTCTAGTCGTTCTTGACGCCGAGCAATTAAAATAAGATTCGTTCCTAATTTTGCAAATTGTCTTGCTGTCTCCGCTCCTATACCAGCACTGGCTCCAGTAATACAAGTATAATTCTTCGTTTGTTCCATACTATTTTCTCCTTTACAGATTGCTATTTGCATTTTTTATAAGAGTCGCTGCTCCCATCAAGGTTCTTGACAGCCTTATCACTAAGCCCCTTTGGAGCTCTCTATTCCTTCAAACCAATTTTTCGTCTATATGGTATTACCTCCTCTCCTAGCTTTATATCAAATTCCTTTGATACTATGTATTTTACATAGTAAAGCGCACTTTATGTCAAGAGAAAACTGAAAATTTTTTAATTTTTTAAAAATTATGCTAAAATAATAAAAAATAAAGGGGGGAAATATTATGGCTTACTATTCTATTGGAGAATTTGCTAAAAAAACTGGACTTCCTATTCCCACACTTCGATACTATGAGCAAGAAAAATTGATTTACTCACACAGAGAAGAAAATAATCGTAGATACTATGATGACTCTGATATAGCGTGGGCTCAATTCATTATTAGATTAAAAAAGACGGGAATGTCTATTAAAAATATGCAAGAATACGCTGACCTAAGATATAAAGGAGACTCCACAATTCCTCAACGACTTAGACTACTATTTTTTCAACTTGATGAACTTCATAAGCAACAAACTGAAATTAACCAACATATTGATTTTCTTGAAAAGAAAATTAAAACTTATTTAGGTATTAATCCTAATTAGCACCATTATTATTTTCTTTATCTAAAAAAGGGATTGACAATTGAACTCTTTTTATATTACTTGTTAAATGGTTGTAATTGGGATTTTCTTAAGTTGAACTTGTAAAATAGAAGTGTATACATTTTTAATCTATAGTCGTAGAGATTTAGTAAAACTATAGCCAAATATAGATCTTTTTCTATAATTTACTAATGTCTGTTATAATGGACATTATTTGAAATTTCCATTATAACAGACATTAATACAGTTTTGTAATATTATTTTGGTATAGTAATATTATAAAAGGAGGCGAGAAACATGAGAAAAATTGTTAGCATATTATTGTTGTCATTATCAATAATTACGTTAATTGCTTGCTCAAAAAACAACTACCAATCTTTAGATGGTGAGTATTATTGGATCTCAAGTGAAAGAAACGAGTTGGCGTTTACTATTAAAGGAGAAAATGCTTCCATTGAGCATGGAGAAGCCGACAGCTTTACCATTAACAAACAAAAGAATACGATCGAATTAACTGGACAAAATATTACGAGTCGATCAGAAGATTATTCATTTAAAGATGGGGTCTTTTCTGTTGATATTAGCGGAGTTAAGCACGACTACTATCTTAAAGGTAGCGAAGCATATAAAAACGCTCTAAAACAATATGGATATAAATAACATTATTCACACCTATTTTCCTGAATAGGTGTTTTTTTCAAATAAAAAAGACTCCGGAGAGTCTTCGCATTACTTATGCAATTCTTTATTACTCAATGTATGAAAAATACCCCACAGAAGAATATTTACAATGATAAACAGCAAAATTTCCACTAAATTAAAGTCTATCAAATTCCGTGACCGCATTGCCACCATAGCTTGGGAGTAGGGATAGATTAAAGATAATTTATCTGATACAAAAATCATCATAAATCCTACGAAGGTACCAATAGCACCAATTCCCACAGATTTACTGAAAACACGAGTTTTAGCTGTCACAAAAAACTGTACTGCCATCATACTAATTGTTCCAAAAATCCCCAATAAATCCCACTTGAGGTAGGTGAACAAATTAGAAATTTCTAAATGAATTAGGTGAGCACTGACATAAAAAATACCAAACAAGAACAACTGTAAAACAGCAATAAACAAGATAATTACTATTTCTTTTGCCAACAATAATTTCCCAAGACTGACATTATTAGCTCTGAGAAATTCAATATTTTTCCTATCAAACTCTTTTCCTAACATCATGGCTACATAAATGCTGACCAAAATCGGAAAGAAAAGCTGGCTATAATAGAAGGTCAATTGTCCCCATAAAACAGGCACTTTTTCACTTTCTGCAACCATAGAATAAGCTGCACCTAAGTAAATACCAAGACCAATCAGGCTACAAAAAGCTAAGAAGAAAATACCAATCATCAACATGGAAAATTTTTGGGTTTTCCGCCATTCTACTGATAGATAAGACATCATAGCTTGCCTCCTTTCTTTTCAACTAGATAGAGAGATAAGAAGAGATAGATTAGGGCTATTGGCAAATATGTAAAGAGTTTAAATCCTAGGTTTGTCGCCAAAACATAACTCACTTGACTGGCGACTTTCTGGTAATCCACCAAAGACAGATATGCTATACCACCAAATGGGAAAATCAGCTGTAGAAAAGCTGTTGCATGACCAAATCCAACTCCAAGAAATCCTCCGAAAATCCCTAATGCCATTATCAATGCCTGCTTTTTCAGTAAAAACTGCAAAGTCAAAAACAGACAGGTTAAGACAAAAGATGCTAGCAAGAAAATGACGATTTGCCAGAGGATTAGGCTAACAGGCATTTCTAGACCAGAAAAGTTTGCAATCAACTGGACTACTACTCCCTCCAAAATAGCGAGAAAGGTCAAAACGAACATAGTCAGGCCAAGCTTACTCAGAAAGATATGCCGTACATTTTCACCATTTGCCAAAAGCAGTTTGAAAGTGTTGCCCTCCTTCTCGTTCTTGACAATCCGGGATACAAAGAGAGCAATCACGATAGGGAGAATCAAGCCATTTACTTCTTTTATCATATAGAAAATTAGGTTAATCTGGTGCATGTCTGGATTACTTAGGTAACGTGTAGCGGCTGCAATTGCCCAAGCAAATCCGACTCCCATAACTAGTATGATAATGAAGAAGGATTTGGTTCGTTTTGCCTTGAGCAATTCAATAGACAAATTATTCAACATAAGACTCACTCCTTGGTTAAGTTGAGGAAGATAGATTCCAAGGTTTCTTGTTCTTGCTTCACTTCATAAATTGGAACTTCCTCGACTATTAAATCTCGTAACAAACTAGAAATCTGCTGGTCGGCAAGGTTAGTCAGCTTGAGTTTATCCTCATGTATTTCTAACATCTTGCACGGATAACCAAATAACACTTGGCTAATGGCTTCACGTCGACCTCTAAAATCCCCACGCACTTCCAGCCATTTATTGGACTGAATTTTACGAATTTCTCCCTCGTAAACGAGTTGACCATGATTGATAATCCCTACACGGTCAGCGATATGCTCTACTTCAGAAAGGATATGGGTAGAGATGAAGACAGTAATGCCCTGTTCTTTTGCCAACTTGATAATCAGTTCCCGAATTTCATGAATCCCTGCTGGGTCTAGCCCGTTAGTTGGTTCATCCAGTATCAACAAACGCGGTTTCTTGACTAAGGCAAAGGCTAAAGCCAAACGCTGTTTCATACCCAGAGAATAATCTTTAACCAATTTTTTCTTGTTTTTAGGTTGATCTAACCCAACAATTTTCAAGGTTTCCTGAATATTTTTCTTATCAAATCCAAGGATTTTTTGGAAAACCAAGAGATTTTCATAGCCTGTCAAATTAGGATAATAAGACGGTTCTTCAATCATAGAGCCAATCTGATTAAGATACTGCTTGTCCGTACCTATGGATTGACCGAACACTTCAATATCCCCAGCTGTACGAGAAATCAAAGACAAAATCATCTTCATGGTGGTTGTTTTCCCAGCTCCATTTGGACCTAGAAAACCATAAATCTCACCTTGTTGAACTGATAAGGAACTAAGGTTAACTACCTGAGTGTCCTTAAATTCCTTTTGTAAGTTTTTTATCTGTAAAACATTACTAATCATTATGAACTTCCTCCATTAAACTAAAAAATTTTCTATAATTTTGATTTCCATGAATCAAATTATCATGAGTATCTTTGATAACATCTCTACTACTCTTATCAACAAAAATGATAGAATCAACATAATTCACAATATCTAATTGGTGAGTCACTATTACCATTGTTTTGTCTGAATAAAATGGATTTGGATTACTCCATCACCAGCACCAAGAACGTTATCAAGTTCTTCAAGAGTCAATTCTTGAAGAGAATTCATTGCTTCAATCTCAACGAGATTCATTTGTTGTTTAACCATTTGGAAATACCTCACTGATTAAAATTAATTTGAGAAGTATCTCTATCTAGGTTATGTCTTTATTATAGACATGCTAGATTAATTTTAAACTAAGCTAACCTTAATTTTACATTAAGATTAAAGTATTTTTCTTTTTTTCACTCTTTTAAATGGTATAATTTAAATAAGCGAGGTAAGATTATGAGTTTCGAACAACAACTCCTGAATAAGCACATCCTTATTATTGATGACGATAAAATTTTAAACTCTTCCATAAGAGATATTCTCACTGCCTACGGATTTTCCAATCTAACATCAGCCTATGATATAGAATCTAGTTTGGACATGATTGAAATAGAGCAGTTCGACCTTTTCCTTTTGGACATTATGCTACCCGATGGGGATGGCTACACATTAGCAAAACATATCCGAAAAAAAGGCGATACTCCTATCCTCTTTCTGACTGCCAAAAATAATCCTGAAGATGAGATAGCTGGTTTCAATGCTGGTGGTGATGATTATATCATGAAACCCTTCATTCCAAAAAATCTTATCTATCGTATTATGGCTCTGCTCCGTAGAAGTTATAAATCAGAACAGGAAACAATACAGATTGGACAGACTTTGGTGAGTTTTCGGAATGCAACAGTACAAAAAAATGGAGCAGAAATTTCTATTACGCCAATTGAAATTCAGATTTTGAAAAAACTTTACGATAATAAAAATTACATCGTTTCAACCGAATCTCTCTGTGATACGATTTGGGGAGTGGATAGCTTTGGTTATGAAAACTCTTTGACTGTACATATTCGGAAAATTCGAGAAAAAATAGAAGAAAATCCTTCAAAACCTCAATATTTAAAGACAGCTAAAGGGCTAGGATATAAATTGTTATCATGATTATGAATCAAACCAAAATTTTAAGGTATTCACTAAAGAAATTTATCTTTTCTTCCATCATTATCTTTATTACCAATATTATTCTAATTGCCAGTTTTGTTTTCTACATTAGTAAAAAGCAAACTGCTACTGAGACTGTGAAAATAATTTCTGAACACATTACCATCACAAATAATAACGTCCACATACCTGAAAATGATATTTCTAGTCTAAAAGAACAAAAGTTATGGCTCATGGTATTGGATAAGCAGACTGGAAAACAAGTGTACGAACAGTATAAACCTACAGAAGTTCCTTCACAATTTGACTACGGGGACATTTTACAGTTTTCTCGCTATTATCTTTCAGATTATCCTGTTTTTAGTCAGATAAAAGGTGGATACATCATTGTTGTTGGTTTTCCAAAAGATAAAATTGCTCGTTATAGTTTTAATTACTTAGATATAGATAGTATTCGCCTGTTTCCACTAATAGCATTTGGAGTATTGCTTTTCAACTGCCTTTATTTCGCTTTTCTTTACTACTATGGCGTGACGCATATCAATCGTAAAATTGTGCCTCTTGTAACTGCTATTCAGAATCTCCCATATGGTTTAAAAAATCCAATAAATTCTATATCAGAACTAGAATATCTTACAACTGCAATTAATCAAACCGATACTCTACTCAAAGAGAATGAAGTCTTTAAAGAGCAATGGATTTCAGGTATTGCACACGATATCAAAACACCTCTTTCTGTCATCATTTCTAACGCGTCCTTGTTAAATGATTCTGAACTAGATACACAGTCTAAAAAACATATTCGTCCAATATTGACGGAATCCTATTACATCCAAAATGTTTTAAATGACTTAAATATAGTAGCTCGCCTTTCATCCGGTCATCTTCAATTAAATCAGACTGAAACAAAAATTATCCCCTTCTTCAAAGACATTCTCATCCATATTTTAAATCAAGAAATCTGGAATGAATTTGAATTTGAATTTGATTACGATTATTCACTTGTTAATCAATCTATCATGATTGAGCAATTTTTAATCACAAGAGTTATCCATAATATCATCTACAACTCTGTTTTACATAACGAAAAGGGTTGCACAATAAGAATCCACTTATATAAAAAAGATACAAATGTAATTGTCGAAATCAAAGATAATGGACAGGGAGCTTCACCAGAAAAAATTGCTGAACTTAATGAATTATCTTTTAAAAACATTGATATTTCTAAAATTAGAACGACTGGAATTGGGCTAAAAATTTCAAAACAAATTGTTGATTTGCATCAGGGTTCTATTTCGTTTGCTAGTATCCAAAATGAATTCTTTGAAAGTATCATTTCACTTCCAATTTTCAACATTACCAATTAGCCAAAAAATGGAGAAGAACCATTAGAGTTTTCTCCATTTTATTCATCTTATCTTCCACTTATACCCTGTCTAGAAAAAATAATACACTATTATTATTTTACATTAACAATATCACTGTTCAACAGGTAAGAAATTCCCTACAATAATCCCTACAATTCTAGGATCTTCATCATACGAAAGAAAAATATCTCGATATTTTGGATTGATAGAAACTAACCGTAAACCCTGTTCTTCCTGGTAAACTCTTTTAATGTATGTCTGATTATTACAGACTACTGCATATACTGCACCATCATAATCAAACCCTGTTTCACGGATGAGAGCCACAGAACCATTTTGATATTTGGGTTCCATTGAGTCACCAGAAATCCATGAGGCGAAATCGTGGGCTAGTTCTTCATCAAAATAGACAGTATCATAGTTTTGATCGTTATACACCGATGAACCGATACCAGCAGACATTTGTTCGTAAACATGGTATTCGTATAGTTTTTCTGACATTGAAACAATGTTCTTACATTTTTCTTTTTGAACTAGGCCTCTGACATAACTAAGTGCATTATTCTTACCTTCATCCGATAAAGTATTATATAGTCGGACGATTTCGACCTCTGTAAAATAACCTTTTGGAACATTTAGAATCTGCTCCAAAAGCTTTATTTTTTCTCTAGATGGTTGTTTTATTCCGCGTTCCCATGCAGAATAGGCTTGGTAGGTAATACCCAATTGATCTGCAATATCTTTTTGAGTCATTTTTAGCTCTTTTCTGCGAGCCTTTAGTTTTTCTGGTTGGTACATCGTTTCCCTCACATTAATAGTAATTTCAATTCAGCTTTTTGTTTTGCCTCTTTGTCCGTTAGCTTATTTTTATCCCAAACATAAGCTATAGATTTTCCTTTGTCATAAATGAGCCATACTCTTAAATTATTACAGTAAGTCTTTATTGTTTTCCAATTCTCTTGATCTAGAAGTTCTGGATATTCTTGACTAGTCACGAAGCCTTTTTTGATTACTGATTGCTCAATCTTATTGATTAGAGAAGTCTGATAGTTGTTGAATTCCTTTATAATCTGATCTTTGACACCGTGAAACAAAAGGAGTAGTGTGGCATTTTGTCCATCAATATAAGCATCGATAGCCTGCTTAATGGTACTTTCTTTTCCAGGATAATATTCTCTAAGAAGATCTAAAAGGCGATAAAACAATGCCTGTTTTGAAACATCCAGACTATTTTGAATCTTTTGAAAGGTGTCGCAACTATAATAAATCTTTGACAACAAAACAATGTCAGGCATTAATACTACAGCAGAGAAAATATTCGCTTCTCGCTCTAGTAGGTTCTCCTGATTATCAATAGATTCTGCAAAATAATTACCTTCATGCTCTAGTATAAAATGTCCTAGCTCGTGACACAGAGTGAAATTTTGCTTCACAATGGGATTATCCTTTTCATAAGAAAAACTAATACCTAATTCATCAATAACAGTTAATCCTTCAATCTTGTGATTTGAGAAGTGGTGACTAATTACTTGAATTTGATATTTTTGAATACAATATTGAAAGAAGTAGTTGAAATTATAATTTAGTAATGAAATGTCATGATCTTTCATATACTGGTATAACACATGTTTTGTAGACTTACTTATTCTTGTATACAATTCATCCAAAGAATGATACCTCCTTTAAGTATAAAATACAAAACTAAACCAATTTAGTTGAGTTTATTATATAAAAAAAGTGGATGTGTGTCCACTTTTTTTATATTACGTTAAATATATAAACATAGTCTAATTATTTCTTTTTTTTACCAAAGCTGAAAGTGCTATTCCTCCAAAAGTCAGCAACGCCCCTCCAATTTTATTCCTGTGTTCTCTATAAAATCTTTCGTGCTCTCCACAGAATTTTGCTTTTGGAGAGTATACTTCTTTATTACATCTAAAGTATTTACATGTTTTAATTTTCTCTTCTTTCATTCGTATCTTCCTCTACTAATAATGTTTCTGAATGGTTAACCAATGCATTGATATTTTCTGAAATACTCTGTGTCAAATTTATAAAAGAGCTGCTATTTCCTTTTGTAAAATTATCAATTTTCCAAGCTAAACTTTTTCCATCATATTTAGGCTCAAGTAAAGTTTGCTCAGTAAAAGCTTTGTAATTGCTTAATACAGCTATAACAGACTCATGTTCCTCTAATACTGTATACGCAACAACATTTAATTGCATTGCAGATGACAGGTAACTAATTGATTGTTGAAGCAGAGTATTTATTCTTTTTGCATCTTTTGAATTGGTTTTAATGTTGATAAAGTCTAAACCATCTGTGTAAATTGACATCATTAGTTTTGCAATGGTATTATTATTTTCTTTAATCGCTGAAAGTAGTAATTCTTTTTTTATTTGCTCATTTCTGGTTGCTAAGGCCTCTACAATTAGTTGGCGAGCACTGAAAAAGCCTGAAAATCTATCATTGTATTGCCCTTGTTCCACGCGGATAACTAGTTCATTTAAGCTTTCAATTTGTTCTGAAATAGATGCTAGTTGCCCTTGTATTGCAGAAAGCTCAGGTAGATTCCCTAACTCTTTGACAGTCCTTTTCTCTAAGGTTACACTACTTTTAATTTTTCCAGATTCAGTATCTTTTAATACTGCATAGGTCTCGCCTGTCTTTTTTCGTATACCATAACTCCATTCTCCCGATTTTAACTTTTCTTTTGCAACTTCAGATAATTTTGCAACGTATTCTACATTGTCATTATCATTCTTTTCAACAAGCTTTTTTAATAATTTAGCTTCGGGAATATGAGCAAATAAATTATTTCTAATCTTATTAGCAACTACTAAAGAGGCTTCTTTTTGCAGTGGAGTTAATGAATATGATTGGAAATCATAGTTGTATAATTCCTTTTTTCTGACATCAACTTCAAAATGCTCCATTTTTGGTATTTCAATTTCAAAACTCTCCATACTTTAATCCCCATTTTTGGAACTTTAATTTAAAGTTCTATAGTTTGTATTGTTTCTAGATCTTTGGTAACGATCGCAGTATCAAATCGTATTTCAAATAAAACTAAAGATTCCCCTGCAAATTCAATAGTATTTTTGTAACCTGGTACTTTAGCAATAAACTGGTCCGCTACTTCAAAAATAGTTTTGGTACTTTTTTGAACTAAGCCCTTAGCTTTTACGTGTTCATTTCCAGAGTGTGGAATTGTAGTAAATGCAATATGAGAGTTTGATTCCATTTCCTTAATCTTATCATTACCTTTGAAAGATGAGAAGTAGAGTATATTATTGGTTGAATCAAAAACAAAATTTACTATTCTTACATTTGGAATATTGTTTACAGATGTCGCTAAGGCAATTTCTTTTTGTTCTGACATTATTTTCAAAAATTCTTTTTTTACATCCATTTATAAAACACTCCTTTTAATCAATGAAGTTATCGAACAAAAAAGCTAATTTTTTGTTTACTTATTTTTTTCAAATGCTTTTTTTCTCTTTTCCATAAACTCGATCAACTCTTTCTTGAAAATAGCCTTTTCTTCTTCGGTTAGACCATTTGAATTCATACGGAAAAGAAGTTCTACATTATCTAACTCGTCTTCTTTTAGATGTTCATCCGAATTACCAACTAAATAATCAATTGATACATTTAAAACTTGTGCAATCTTGACTAAATTATCTTGTGTTGGTTTTTTAGCTCCACGTTCCCATGAAGCATAAGCTGGTTGCGAAATTCCTAGTTTTTCAGCTACATCGACTTGTGTAAGATGTGCTTGTTTTCTAAGGTTTTTTAATCGTTCCGAAAATTCCATTTTAAACCTCTAAAATTTTTTTGTATTAATTTCAAATAATCTCTTGACAAATATAACCAATGGTTATATAATATAAAATATAGCCGGAAGTTATATTGGTTTTAAAAATAATAACGCCTAACTATCGGCATTATGATCATTGACAATTAAATAAAAAGTGCGTCTGACAACCAGAGGACTGATCATCAGAACAACACATAAACTTCGTACCTTTATTGTAAATGTTTTGATAAGAAAAGTCAAGTCCGTTTTATGGTTGAAGTGAAGATAGAAAACAAGATTCCATTCTTGTGGGCTTCCACGCATTTCGGACTTTCGCACTTTTCCGAATAGTAAAGTGAACTAGCTTCGCCAAAGGGCGTAAGAGAATCTTAAGGGTATGATAATGACTCCCCAATGAGATTGGCTGGGAAAGCGATGGTAATTGATGCAAAGCACCTTGCTAAACGTTGCCACCGTGGAAAGAGGGATCTTTCCAACCAAATAACTTTTCTTTACTGCTGTCTATCTACTAAGATAGACCTACTCTCAAGCTACTAAGTTCTTTCCTTTTTTCACTTAGTAGCTTTTTTACTTATTACAATAAAGGAGAAAAATATGACAAACTTTTTTCGCACTACAATGTAAACGACTCTATGATAACTATGAATTCACCTATGGTATGTTTAGTGAATCAGATAAACTACAGGCTAAACTCTATGCTCAAGCTCAACTGGATCTAGATCATCTGGCTCAAGATGCTCGTAGAAATGGCTATGCTCATGGGGATATTCAATTCTATAGTCGCATGTATAAACGCAAAATTTTTACACACTATTACTCAAGAGTGAAGCAACTAGCTTAACTCTTTTTATTTTACACTCAGAAAGGAAAATCTTATGATCTCAGAAACACTTAAAATGAAACCAGAATTTATTGGCCCTGCTTACTATGAACGTTTAGGAGATGCTCCTAAATCTATTTTTAGAAAAGAAGGCAAATACCAACGTCACATTTTAAACAGCGCAGAGCACGGCGCTTTTCATGTCATCACACCAGCTTCTACAACGGTCTTTCCAGAAGATTCTCTAGTAGAAGTGGTTAACCCAATCTTTTTCCCAGACACTGCTTTAAATGGCAATACTGTTGCACCTTATCTCAATGTCTTTGCGGAAAAATTGGTCATTAAAAAATAAGAAAGTAAAGGAGAAAATCACATGGCTAAAATTGGATTAAACTACGGAGAAAAACTACAAATTGCTGACAAGACTTATCGTGTCATTACAGACGGGCTAGATGTCCCGGCAGTCCTTGGAAAACTGACTTTCCGAGGCATTGAAGGCCCTGATATCATCTTTGAAGTGGATCGCTCACAACGAAATCCTGATGGATCATTTGTCCAAGTCAATACAGGTGAGATCCGTGGAATTGTTGTAGGAATTCATTCTTCTGTCCAGCACGAAACCCTCTTTTTCACTATCGCAGATATGTCTGAGTCTGAAATTGAAGACCTAGGCATTAAATACCGAGAAGAGGTTGAACTAGAAGATATTGTTATCACACATACTCACGTCAATCGTAATGATATCTATAAGCTCTTTGCTTCTAAAATCAAGAAAAAAACTGGAGTCGCACCGACTAAAGAAAACAAACCCGTAGAAAATAAGAAAGAAAACTAGGAGGTGATGCAGGATGAAACTCTTTACCTATCGGGGAAAAAGAGTTCGAGTTTTTCATCGTAAACTAAAGGGAATCACATGGTTTATCTGGTGGTTTCCTTTTTTGTTGGCTATTAGTTACTACAGCTACTTACATCTAGAAGAATTAAAAGTCCATCCCTTACCTCAAGGATATTTTCTAGGAGCTGGGCTTCTCTTTTCTTTAATCTTCTCTTGGTTTATCAATCGGGTTTGCTACAGGAAGGTACTCTTCTTTCAAAAGCTCAATAGTCTTCGAATACTCTCTCGTTTCTTACTCGAGAATAACCTCTATTTGGTTAAAAAGGTTAGACGTGAAAACAAGATCATTGAAAAAATCACCTTGCCTCAAGTGTATATCAAACAGTCTCGCTACAAGATTGAAGTGAGTTTCATTCTAGAAGGTAATAAATTTCAAGATCGCTTCCTCAACCTTGGAGCTACGCTTGAAGTCATGTTTAACGGGGACTTTCGTAATAAAACCTTTGATAACCGCTTTATCAAATATGAAATTGCTATTAACCGAATTGATAGCCGAATCACCATCGATGAAGTAAAAGTCAAGGGATCCAAACTCCAGCTCATGAAAGATGTATCTTGGGATTATATTGAAGAACCTCATCTTCTCATTGGCGGTGGAACAGGTGGAGGAAAAACAGTTGTTCTCATGACCATAATCTATGCACTAGCTAAAATTGGCTTTGTTGATATCTGTGATCCAAAGAATTCGGACCTTGCTGGATTAAAGAAAATTACAGTCTTTCATGGTCGGGTTTACACTAGTAAGGAAGGTATCATCAACTGTTTTAAAGAGAATGTAGAGTTCATGGAAAAACGCTATGAACTAATGTCTACTTCGCCAAAATTCCAAGCTGGGAAGAACTTTACTCACTATGACATGAAACCCAAATTCATTCTAGTGGATGAGTGGGCAGCGCTTATGGCAAAGATCGATCGAGATTATAGCCAACAGTCAGAACTGATGGAATATCTCTCACAATTAGTTCTAGAAGGTCGTCAAGCTGGTGTCTTCATCATCTTTGCTATGCAACGGCCTGATGGTGAATTTATCAAAACAGCTCTTCGGGATAACTTTATGAAGCGTCTCTCCGTCGGTCATTTAGAATCAACAGGATATGACATGATGTTTGGAGATGCTAATAAAACCAAAGAGTTCAAAAAGCTGGATGAAATCAATGGAGTCAAGGTCAAAGGACGGGGCTATATCGCAAATAATGGTGAGCTGGCTGGGGAATTTTTTTCTCCTTATGTACCGCTTGATCAAGGCTTTTCCTTCTACGATGCCTACTCTAACATTCCGATTATGGAGTTTGAAGGAGAAGAATTCTCAGTATTTGAAGAATATAAACCACCAGTTGAAACAATTGATCCTATAGAGGAAGAGGAGGCTATAGAAAACGAATCAAACAAGAGACCACTCAAAGAATTCGCAGACGAACAAAATCTTAAAATGCCAACCTTACGCAAGATTATCTATCTATTAACAGAACAAGGGATCATCTTTGAACGGACTGTATCCGCTATTCTAGTGGATCCTTTTCAAGAAAAACTTCTTCTTGAAATCCTCGCTCAATTTGAAGAGGGAGGACGCAGGTCTTATCCAAAAGCAGTTGAAGCGACGATTGTTCATCATGGGCTAGGACAAGGGCAAGGGCAAGCCTGACCGCAGGTCAGGCGCAGACCGTAGCCCGAAGTTTCTAGGCCATGATGAAACTTCAACCCCCGTTTTCTAATAGGGGGGTTACATTTGGCAAAAACGCCAAGTCCACCCCTCCTCATTCCTTATGGGAGTTGGGTTTTCAAATTTTATGAAGTGTGTCACTTTCATCAAAAAAGTGTGTCACTTTGTTAGAAAGAGGTGTTGCGATGAATGGACAAAATTAGTCCTTTTCATATTAAGAATTTCAGAAAACAAACAGGACTGAGTCAAAAAGCATTTGCACAAGCTGTTGATCTACCTACAAGAACCTACCGCTCTTATGAAACAGGCGAAAGAGGACTGACGATTGATAAGTTTAGAGAACTAAAAGAAAGACTCGGTTACTATCAAGACTGCGATAAAAACAGTCTTCGGGCTCAGATCGACTATCTCCGATTGACCTTTCCTCGATTAAAAGATTTAGATGCTTTTTGTGAAAACTTTCTTCACTGCCACCTTAGCGAATTTACAGACCAAGAAACCCGTCTCATGAATTATACCCACTTATGGCAACGAGGAAACATCTGGATTTTTGATTTCTTTGATAAGTCTGTGACCAATGACTACCAAACTTGTCTTCAACTATCCGGTCAAGGATGCCGTGAGTTGGAATTGCTTCTAGAAGACAAGGGAATCACTTGGCAGATATTTCTTCAAAATATTCTTTATTCCTATGAAGATGTTCGGGTGAAGCGTCTCGATATTGCTCTGGATGAACTTTATAAGGGTTATGGTCACGAGGACGAACAAATTCAAATTCCTAAATTGATTGATAAACTCTATTCCAAAGAGATTGTTCTAGATACGATCAAGAAATGGAATATCACGGGTGGTGGATCTTTCACAGATAATGAAGACATGGAAGCGAATCACGGCTTGTCCATTTACTTTGGGAGCCGTCAAAGTCAACTCTACTTCAACTTTTATGAAAAGCGCTATGAAATAGCTCGAATGGAAAACATCTCCTTAGACGAATCCTTGGAGATTTTTGGTATCTGGAATCGCTATGAATTGCGATTTTCAGATCAGAAAGCTCAAGGTATTGTGGAGGAATATATCAACGGTGTAGATCTCGGAGAAATCGCACGAGGCATCATAAACAAAGAAATCCAAGTCTATGATGGTCTCACTCGATTTGGAGCCTATAAACCCGATGAAAAATGGCAACGTTTCTTTGGAGGAGTCGAACCCTTAAAACTTTCAACTAACCCACAACCATACAGTATTGAGCGAACGATTCGCTGGCTGACCTATCAAGTTGCGAACTCCCTTGCACTAGTCACTGAAGCAGACAAGATCCTCCAAACAGAATACATGAAAATGATTCAGAATAGCGGAGAGATCACTGATCGAGGAAAAGCCATGTTACGACTTCTCAAAGCCAATAAACACTATGAACACTAGAAAGGAAAAACTATATGGAATACAAAGTTCAAATCAATTCACTAGAAAACTTTAAAGCTTGGTCTGGTGGACTAACCACCTTGAACACTGTCCGTGAACGTGGTGGAGTAGATACTCTAACCGTCATTTGTGAGGATATCTTCTCTGGTGACACGCCAACCGAAGTACAAATCAATGACTGGCTCTGGTTTGATTCAGATTTTATCTACCAAGCTCTAGGCTACGATGACCTACTTGAGGCTTCTTGAGATGCTGAAGAAGATTTATCAAGCAGACTTTCTGCTTCTTCCAGAACAAGAATTCTGGCATTTGTACATTCTCTTACGAAAAGGCAAGGACTTCTACTATGAATGTGCAGGCAGATGTACAGAAGATCTTCCAGATAGTAGAGGGTTCTATAACTATGAACATGCCTGTTTCATGCTAGATGGTCAAGTGTTGAGCGTAAATAAAAAAATGCGTCCCTCACTCATTACTTATATCCAAAAGACCATCAAAGACAATCAAGAAACATTTAGAAAGGAAATTGAAATGGCCACTAAAACTATTTTTGAAAAGAAAGTCTCTCAAGTCACGAATGAACTGGGAGAATTACTTAAAAAGAAAGATCACAGAGAGGCTTGGACCAAGGCTGGAGAATTAAATAGTCTCCTTAAAAAAGAAGAAGCCAAGGATCTAAAACCTGACCTGATCGAACAACTCCAAACTGAGTTGCGAGGCTACTATTACATTAATGGCGAAATCGAAAAAGCCAATAAGCGCCTCTATGCAAAAGGATCCAAGCTCATTGAGCTTGCTGGTCTCTAAAGGAGGACCTATGGATAAAGCTAAACGCTACTTGCTTCAAGCAAAAGAATATCTCTCACACTTTAAAAAGGTGGAGAAAAAAGGAGGCCCACCAAAGCTAAAAGTCACCAATAAAAAGACAGTCAATATCGCCGTCATAGGAGGAATTTCTTTCCTCCTTTTTGTTGGTTTCTTGGGATCTATCCGTGCTATCACACTCTCAAATAAGGTAGGTACACTACAAGCACAAGTAGAGGCCACTCAAAAGCAACAGACACAGCCTACGGAGTCGAGTAGAAAATATGACTATAAACTCCAGTATTACTTGAATGACTATGTCTATGCTTATTTCACACTTTCTAATGAAGGTGAAAAACAAAAGGCGCAAGTAGAATACTTAAATAAATTTTACAACTACATCCCTGATGTAAAATCTCAAGGGCAAGTTCGAAATTCCAGCACACTTCTCTATTCTCAGTTAGTGACTGTAGAAGGGAAAGTTGCGACCTATAAGATTAAATACAAGGAAAGCATCCATCGGGATAATAACACAGAAGAAAAAGAAATTGTGACAGGTTTCAATATTCCATTTGATGAAAAAGATGGGAAATACTATATCTCCGGCCTTCCTTGGTTCTCTGCTATTGAATCTTCACAAGCTGGCCACTTTAGCGAAGATGATAAGCTCCAACTAACTGCCAATGATCATTTTTCAGATAGCGAGCGTAAGAAGGTAGAAAAATTCCTCAAGATCTTCTTTACAAACTACACCACAAACCAAGATAATCTTAATCTGATCGCTAAAAATGTGGATATCATCGCAAATAGCACTTTCAAAACGATCGACTACACTTATCTCAAACAGGACGGTGATGATTTAATCGCTTATGTCCAAGCTACCTTTGAAGTTGGAGGTACCACTCACTCGGAAAACTTCACCTTTACTCTCTCAGAAAAAGAAAAGACCTACTATGTCTCAAAACTAGAACACACCATTCCACTGAATTATGCAAATGATAAAGAATAGGAGAACTCTATGAATACAAACAATCTACGAACCTTCCTTCAGGGTGATGGAATTTGGATCCTGACAGCTATTGCCGTGCTCTTAGCGATCAAGGCTTGGCGGAACAGCTCTTGGCTTCAACTCTTCTCTGTCGTTGGTTTCTATGCCGTTATTGTTTCAATTGCGAAAGGACAAGATATCCTAAAAGCAGTCGGCTGGTTCCTACGACTCTTCGGTATTGAATCAGGACTTTAAGTATGAATGAAGAAAGACTTTATGATTACAGTAAGGGCCTAAATGCTCCTTATTGGATCCAAGAAATCAAGACAAAAAAGGGCACTCGACTATGGTACTTTGCGACACCGATGCAGTTGTCCTTTTTCATTGTCTTTATCATCGTCTTTGTGGCCATGTTACTCTTTGGAGGATTTATCTTTGTGCCACTCGCAAAAATCACTCACTCAATTTCTCTCTTACTCTATTGGTATCTCCCTTACAAATTGGCTAAATTCTATACTGAATACGAGCCTCACGGTAAAAAGATGCACGTCTTTATTGGAGATTACCTGATTTACTTCTGGTATTTTAAGCTAAACAAAAAACCTATCTACCATGAAGATCGAATAGAACCTGTAGAAGAAATTGTCTTTGAAAAAACAAATCTATAGAAAAGGAGGACCTATGAGTATTACTTTAACCTATCCTATTAGGGAAACACATGAAAATCTAGCTCTCAAAAAAGATCAAACAGTCATTGCTTATTATCGTATTCCAAACACTCCCATCACGATTACAGATGATGAAAAAAAAGGCAAACATAAAATCGCTGTTGCTCAAATGATGAAGAAGCTCCAGAAAAACAAGTTCTTTGAAATATCTCTGATCCCTAAAGACTATCTCTTAGAAGAGAAAATGCGGGACTTCTCAGACGCTCTAGCAGATGACAGTCGTGAACTAGGAGAAGAACTACTTCTTTACACGGTAGATCGCCTAACAGATGAAATGGAGATTCCTTATCAGTTTGACTGGGTCGTGGGAGTGACCTTACGCAAACAAAATCATGGAGCTACCGTCAAAGACTTGGCTTATGAGAGCTTTAATGAGTTCACCGAAAAAATAGCTAAGGGCCTTGGCTATGAATATGAATTAAGTCCCACATGGTATGAAGACTATAAAAGTGATGAATTCACTATTTTTCAAGCCTTCTCTGTCCTTCGGGCAAAACGTTTATCTAATGAAGAACTCTTTTATTACCAGCGGATGCAATATCTCCGCTATATTCCTCATTACAAGAAGGAGGTGCTCGCCAATCGTGCTCAATTCAATATCACAGATACCTTGATCAAAGTCCTAAAAGGTGGCTTTCTCAAGCTAGAAAGCCCTTATGGATCTTCTTTTGTGACGATTCTTCCGGTTGGTAAATTTCCTGTTCAATTCAACGGTTTTCATCTTGGCGAATTTATCCAACGTTTGAACTTCCCCGTTGAACTACGAATCAAGGCAGAATTCATTGATACCGGTAAGATCAAAGGTCGAATGGGACGATCGAATACACGTTACAGAAACATTATGGAAGAGGCAGAAAATACCGATACTGTCCAACAAGACGAGATCATCATGGGTTCTATCTCCCTAAAGGACTTAATGAAGAAAGTCGGAAACAAGGAAGATATCATCGAATACGGAGCCTATCTTATCGTCTCTGCTTCTAGTGTGAACCAACTCCGACAAAGACGACAAGTGGTTTTAAACTATTTTGATGATATGGGCGTTGAAATCAGTGAAGCTTCTCAAGACGGACCTTATCTCTTTCAAGCTCTACTCTATGGAGAAAATCTTCAAAAGAAAACTCGCACCTGGACGCATATGGTCACAGCTCGCGGATTCTCAGAACTCATGCCCTTCACCAATACCTCTTCTGGAAACCGTATTGGTTGGTATATCGGTCGAGTAGATAACTGGACAGGCCGTTGGGACAATATCGCTAAAGCTATTGATTCCTCAAAGAACATTGTCCTCTACAATGCGACAGTGGGAAATAAAGAAGATATCGCTGGAAAGATTACCAAGAACCCGCATATCATCATCACGGGTGCAACAGGGCAAGGAAAATCTTTCCTTGCACAGATCATCTTTTTAAGTGTGGCCTTACAAAATGTTAAAACCCTTTATATCGACCCTAAACGTGAACTTAGAAATCACTACCAAGAAGTGATCAACTCACCTGAATTCGCACGTCTCTATCCTGAACGAAAGAGACAGATTGAGAACTTTAACTTTGTGACACTGGATAGCTCGCTTCCATCAAACCACGGTGTCTTAGATCCTATTGTCGTTCTAGATAAAGAACAAGCTGTAGAGGTCGCAAAAAACATGCTTGAGTTTCTACTACAAGCAGTAGATGATGTCACAATGGACCAGAAAACAGCGATCACAGAAGCTATTAATGCGATTGTGGAAAAACGGGTCGCTGGTGAGAAAGTCGGCTTTAAACACGTATTGAAAGTGCTGAGAGAATCCACTTCCTCTGAAATTGCTTCGGTTGGTCGTTACCTGACCTCAATTGTCACAAACTCTATCTTGGAGTTAGCCTTTTCAGATGGAACCACTCAAGGACTTAACTACGAGTCACGAGTGACTATCCTAGAGGTCAATAACCTCAAACTACCAAAAGACGATTCCACAAAAATTTCAGATCATGAACGCAATTCTATTGCCCTCATGTTTGCGCTTGGTGCCTTCTGTACCCACTTTGGAGAACGAAATGAAAATGAAGATACCATTGAGTTCTTTGATGAAGCATGGATTCTTATGAAGTCCGCAGAAGGAAAAGCCGTTATCAAAAATATGCGTCGGATTGGACGCTCCAAAAATAATACCTTGGCACTGATTACTCAATCTGTACATGATGCAGAAAATGACGATGATACAACGGGATTTGGGACTATCTTTGCTTTCTATGAAAAGTCAGAAAGAGAAGATATCCTAAAACATGTCAATCTAGAAGTCACTGAAAGCAATCTCGAATGGATTGATAATATGATCTCTGGCCAATGCCTGTACTATGACGTGTATGGCAATCTCAATATGATTTCCGTACACAACATCTTTGAAGATATTGATATGCTTCTAAAACCAATGAAAGCTACGGTATCATCAAGCCTTGAAAATAAATACGCTAGTTAGGAGGTGAATCCATGCAAGAAGCTTTTGACAAACTAAGGGGAGTCGATATATTTTCTCTTAAGTCCTACATGGAGCCGACTGGGTTCGCTTCCTTTAACGGGGCTTGGGTACTGATTAATGAGCTTTTCGTCAACTTCTTCTTTTTCATTCTAAACGCAGTGGTAGGCTTCTTTTCTTTGCTGATTCGAATTCTTGAAAAAATTGATCTCTACTCTAGCTATAAGAACTATGTATTTAATGGAGCAATGAATATCTGGAAAGGATTTATCGGTTCAAATGGAAGTGGAGTTGCCAAGAACTCACTTGTTTCAATGTTGCTTCTGATCTTAGCTTTCTACCTTTTTTACCAATATTTCTTTTCCAAAGGATCCTTTTCAAGAACACTCCTTCATGTTTTTCTAGTTCTCATCCTTGGCTTTGGTTACTTTGGAACAGTTGCAGGGACCTCTGGTGGTCTTTATCTGCTTGATACAATCAATAATGTCTCTAAAGAGGTCACTAAAAATATCACTCATATTAAAGTAGAATATGGAAAAAATAAGACGATCAAAATCGGTGATTCCATGGCAGATAGCTATATTGCAGAAACCTCTTATAAAGCTTATGTCTTTGTCAATACAGGTCAAGAAAATGGGAAATATAAGAACAGCCAAGATGGGAAACAAGAAACTTTTGACGATAGTAAGGTACTAGGAACAGGCGATAAGAATGGAAACTTTAAAGCAGTTAAGTCTAAAGATCGCAATAAATATCTAGATGAACTTGGAAATGGAGCCAATGATGATGGTGAAAAGAACCGTTGGGTTTCAGCTATGCCAGATTTCATCTTTACTCGTATGTTTTATGTCATCTTCAAAATCTGTGAAGCTTTTGTATTAGCAATACCAGTTATTTTGATTCAAATGTTAAACGTCATTGCTCAGACACTCGTTCTGATGATGATCCTGCTCTTTCCAATTGTGCTATTAATGTCTTTTGTGCCAAGAATGCAAGATTTGATTTTTGGAGTTCTAAAAGTCATGTTTGGTGGGTTACTTTTCCCAGCTATCACAAGTCTATTAACTCTATTAGTTTTCTATATTGAGAAAATGATCGAAAACATTATCATTACAGGCTTTGATGGCATTCTTAAAACACTCCCATCCTTGATTATCTTTGGCCTTGTTTTTAAACTACTCATTTCAGTCGTCTCAAAGGGACTCGTATATTTCTTTCTATGGAAATACAAAGCTGAACTGATCCAATTCATTCTTGGATCCAAAGCTCGAATGGTTGCGAATGATATTGGAAACAAAGTTGAAAAAGGGGTCACAAAGACCAGAGAGGTAGCTTCACAAGTACCATCGAGAAGTCTTTCATCTGCTCAACATCTTGGGAATTTTGCCTTAGCAGGTGCTGGTTTCGGAGCCGGAATGGTGATGAATGCCAAAAGTCACTTCCAAAATGTCGGATCTTTCTTTACCAATAAGGGATCAGAGCACCAACCTGATGAAGTGCTCCCAGCAGAAACACTTGAGACTCCGATAAGTCCAGATGCTCCAGAACCAAGCATTCCGAAAACAAAGCAAACGCTAGAAGGGATTAAACCAGTTGAAGAAAAAATACCACCAACTCCTTCAATGGAATCTGCAATCACAGTAGAGCCAACACCAAGTTCAAACGAGGAATTTCAAACTCTTAAAGAAGAGTGGATTTCTCCATTTAAACAGCTCCGCATTAATAGTATTGAGCACAAATTAGAGGAATATAAAGATCCTCAAGCCATGTACAAAGCTCAAGGATCGAATGCCTTCACTCGTGCTTATAGGAAAACCATGACACGAGATGATAAATTGAGAACCAATATTGAACGAAGAGACCGATTAACAGAACGCTTAAGACAACTTAGAGGAGAATGATATGAATACCAAGATACGCTCAAGAACTGCTTTTCCAAGAGTTCTTGAAGAAACTCTTTATCAAGCCTACCAAGAAGGAAAACGCTCAGTCGATTTCCTTCTTTTGTTTCCAGTATCAGAACAAGAAAGAGACAAAATCATCTTACAGGCTAAGTCCTATTCAGTCGTTTTAGATGCAAAATGGCGTTTTGGGACTGTTCTGTTCACTGCTTATATAAGACATTAACTAGAAAGGAGATTCGATGAAAAAACTAAAATGGTTTCTATTAGCCGGTCTCATTCCTCTCTTTCTACCGGTCCTCATCATCATTATCCTTATGGGGGCTGTCGGAGGTGGTGGAACGAATGGCTCACCTCAATCCCAAAATGGAGTGACTTATGCGGATCACTGGTCAGATGGAGATCCCTATACTCACAACCTACTGGTTCATCGCTTCGGTATTACAGCAGAGCAATTAGACGGCTTTTTAGATACGTTAGGAATCTCCTATGATAAGAACCGAATTAATGGAAAAAAGCTCCTCGAATGGGAAGCTAAATCTAATCTTGATGTCCGTGGAATCGTTGCGATCGCACTGAATGAAAGTTCCCTTGGAACTGCTGGGGTAGCCACTAATCCCGGAGCCAATATGTTTGGTTTTGGGGCTTATGATTCCAATCCAGAATATGCCAATAACTTTAATGACGAGGTTGCGGTTGTCGGACTAACCCAACAAACCATCATTGGAAATAAAAACCAAACCTTCAAAATTCAAGATGACAAGGCTAAAAAGTTTGCGAATGGTACTCTAAATCCTTCTACCGATGGTGGTGTTTATTTCACAGATACTACAGGATCCGGAAAAAGACGTGCAGAAACCATGCAAAAACTGGATGCCTTCATTGATGAACATGGAGGAACTCCAAAAGCTCCTGAACAAACTACAGGAAAAACTAGAGATGGTGGAGGAGTAACTTCAAACGATATCCCTGTTGGCTACAGTCTAACAACAGCTATTGACACTACTGGCTATATCACAAGCACTTATCCATGGGGACAATGTACCTGGTATGTCTTCAACCGTGGAAAACAAGTCGGAGTCAACTTTGATCCATTTATGGGAAATGGTGGACAATGGATGAATAAACCAGGCTTTACAACAACCCACACACCAACAGAGCACTCTGCTCTATCATTTAGCCCTGGACAAGCTGGAGCTGATCCAATATACGGACACATTTCATTTGTGGAACAGGTCAAATCAGATGGTTCAATTCTCGTCTCAGAATGTAATGTAAAAGGGTTAGGAATAATTAGTTACCGCACATTTGATGCAGAAACTGCCAAACAATTTACCTATGTTATTGGACATTAGAAAGGATAATTATATGGATGCACTACAACAAGTAAAACTAGATAAAATTGAAAATCTTCTTCAAGTATTGGTGAACCTTCTTGACAAAAAAAGCAACTCCAATCACTTGGAAATTATAACTCAAAAAGAAGTTCTAAAAGAATTGAATATATCACCTAACACGCTGAAGAGTTGGGAAAGAAAAGGACTAGCTCGTCTGGAACCACCTATTGAAGGAACGAGAACAGTCTACTATAAACGGCAAGACATCATTAAATTTCTATCAACTTAATAGTAAAGCAGGAATGCAACAAACAACTCAGGAATATGCTAAAATAAAATCATCTTAAAAGAAGGTGAGGGTCTTATTTTAGTCTTTTAAATATCCGAATTAAGAGGCAATATGAATAAAGAAACCATTCAACACAACAATAAAAAAGTTATAAAAACTACCAAGCAGAACGGTGAAATAAGCTATTCAATCAAAGGTGTTTATATCGGAACAGATATTAAGACTGGTAAGCGAATTACAAGAACAATCACTGCTAAAACATTAAAAGCTTTAGATAGAAAAATTGTTGAATCCAAAATTCAATTTGAAAAATCTGGGTCAACTATTAAAGAAACTATCCAAATTGGTAATTTTGAAAGTTTAGCTGAATTTTGGTTTAGCCATTTTAAAACTTGGGTATCTTCGCAAAACACAATAAACCGTGTTCGAGGGTACTTAGATACTTACATCATTCCACAATTTGGCAATTATAAACCTGAGCAGATCGAAGCATCAGATATTCAATTATGGCTAAATCGATTAGTAAAAAAAGCCAAACAAGCAATTGAATCTGGAAAAAAACGTGCCCCGAAAGGCAGTGCAAAAGATTTTGGTGCAATGGCACATAAAATGAGTGATATTTTTGATTTTGGAATAACAAATTGCGGTTTGAAAACCAATCCTGCAAAGACAATCAAGATACCACCAAAACCCAAAGCCATTAAAGAACGTATCATGGTCCTTCATGATGAGGATTTAAAACTTTGGCTAGCTTACCTTGACACACTACCAAACACGAGAGCAAATCGGCGGTTTAAAATCATTTGTAATACATTACTGGCTTCAGCACTACGAATCAATGAACTATTAGCTTTAGAAATTACTGATCTTGATTTTGAAACTAATGAAATCATTGTCAATAAAACTTTAATGTGGAAAAGTGCTAATAAAAAATTGAACCAAAAAGGAGGGATTATTTGTAAGAATTCTCCTAAAACTGATGCCGGTAATCGTAGAGTTGCTGTTCCGATATCAACTTTAGAAGGACTAAGGGAATTTCATCAAGAAATGAATCTCTATTTTAAAGAACATCATTTACCAAGATCCAAATTGATATTTCCTACGATTTATGGAAATTATATGTGTGATAGAAATGAGCGTGCAACTCTAAAAAAACGACTGATCGAATTGGGACTACCAAATTATGGGTTTCACCTATTCCGACATACACATGCCTCTATGATGCTCAATGCCGGAACTAACTGGAAAGAGCTACAACATAGGATGGGACATAAGTCTATTACCACAACTATGGATACATATGCTGAACTAGCACCAAAGAAAAAATTCGAAGCAGTTGATATTTTTCTGGATAAATTACAAGAACTCACGGATTAATACAATCACTACCTTTATCACTACCTTTTTACTTCAAAAGCCTGCACTCCTTGATTTGACAAGGATTACAGATTGATTATTTAACCTTTACAGAGGTGAAATAGGGGTTCACTACACGTCAATAGATGTTAGAAACCTTGATTTTAAGCGATTCTTGAAATTCTAAATTTCACTACATTGCAATATAAATCAACCGAATCACTACCTTTTTCACTACCTTTTTTGAAATAAGAATAATGATTCGGATATATAAAAGAAGAGGAACTTTATTGTGAAGCTCCTCTTTTTGTTATGTGTTCTTTTTCTCACAGATCGTATGACCTGGTTTGACACAGTTGGATTTCAGGTACTTTCAGTTTAGCTTTATATCAACCATCATCAAAATCCAACTATTTTCTTATTTTAAAAAATATGAATAAGTTTGATTGAATGAGGGAATTTCTTTAAATTTTTTCTTAGCACCTATAAGTTAATAATACTATTCTTTAAATTATAGTTTATAATTATCTGATGTTTCAATGACCACAAAACAAAGTACAGCGAATCACTTCCTTTAGTCAAACATATAACTGAACAACATTGTTTATCTTCCTGCACTTTCATATTTTTTCAATCCTTTTCTAAAAATTGTACGACTGATAATAATCAAAAAAACTGTAAAAACTATTTGATAGAAAAATAGGTTCAATGTATCTTTCCCTAAAAATATTAATACTGCAGGATTGGCAATTAATAAATTGGGAACAAATAACATAGTGATCAATCTGTTAATACCTGTAAAAATATTATATGGATACTTAGAAATTCCAATATAATTCAAAAATACATCTACTTTTGAAAATTTAGTTGGGAACCAAAATGAACTAATCGTTATTAGAAACCAAATTGAATAATATATAATACAACCACACATTAAAGAAAGGATATAAAATAATATTTTTAATGAATTTAAATGTACATTTAAATTTCCATAACTTATAAAAATGATCGCAAGACCAAAAAAAGTATTCACGAATTGAACTAAATTAAATGATCTAAAAATATAGAACAACTGTGTATCAAACGGCCTCAATAAAATTTGATCCAAGTTACCACTCAAAATATCTGATTCTAAAATTCCCATACTTCTAATTAACAATCCCATCATAACTCCATCTACAATAGTGTAGGAACCTACCAAAAATAAAATTTGATAATAGTCCCAACCATTAAAAGAGTCTATGTTTAAGAAAATCAATCTAAAAAATACAATAGGTAAACCAATCCACAGTATCGACGAAAATAGACCACAAAAGAAGTCAAAATGAAAATTCATATCAGATTTAAAACCAAAATGAAGTAGCCTAAAAATTACTTTTATTCTAAACATTTTATCCTCCCACATTTGAGAAGTGCTCCACTCCTTTTCTCAATATGAATCTTGATATAATATAAAAAATGATGCACCAAATCAATTGAATACAAATAATTCTCAAATAATCTATTAATTTATATGTATCATTACTAAACATCTGAAGCGGTTCATATACTAAGTATTTAAAAGGTAATACATCTAAAAACAGACGAAAATTATTTGAAAAAAAACTTAAAGGCAATAATATTCCTGATAAAAACTGAATTACTATTTCTTTAACAGTAAGGACAAAAAATATATTTTCTAACCAAAAAGAAAGCATACCTACACAACATGATATTAAAAACCATAGAACCATAGATAGAATAATTGCAATACTTCCTAAAATAAGAATTTCAATGGTTAATAACTCATTCTTGTAATAAACACTGGAGAATAAAATGACAGGAATGATGATAAATAATAAATGAGCAAGCCTATCTCCAAGCATTTTACAAAAATAATACTTATAAAAAGTAACAGGTTTTATTAATATGCTAAAAAAATTTCCTGAATGAACATCGTCATTGATTTCCCAATCAACTGGATAAAAAACAAAATATGAAAAAATTATAGTCCCCAAATAGTATTGAACCATTGAGGTAAAATCATATCCTGCTATATTTATCTGGTTACTCTGATATATATACGTCCATAAAAATACTGATATCATAATTTGTATACTTGCCTGTAACATTAACAATAGTACACTTGATTTATAGTTCAAAATAGATCGAAATGATATCAGAATAATAGACATTTCTTTTTTCAATTGTGCTCCTTTTTTGTAAAATAGTTTTGTAAAATAATTTCTTCTAAAGAAAGATTTGATATTTCAAAATCTTCTATATCTACAAGCTTATTGATTGATTCTAATGTCTCAAAGACAAAATCTCTAGGTATTTTTAGTATACATTCCGATTTTGTTTGAGAAATGACTACTACTCCTTTAACAGAGCATAACTCTGGTACCAAATCTAATGTCATTTTTATCTTTAAATATTTAAAATCAGAAAATTTAGATAAAATAACATCCATTGACTCCTGCAAAATAATTTTTCCTTTGTCAATGACGATTAATTCGTCACAAACAGACGAAATATCATCCATATCATGACTCGTTAAAATAATAGTAGTATGACATTCTTCATTCATTTTCTTTAAAAATGTTCTGATATCTTTTTTAGACTGTATATCTAACCCTATAGTAGGCTCGTCTAAAAATAATATTTCCGGACTTGTTAAAGATGCCGCGATAAACTCCATTTTCATTTTTTGTCCAAGAGAGAGGGTCCGGACCTGCTGGTAAAGCTGATCTTTTACATTCAACAAATTGCTTAATTCCTGAATTCGTTCTTGTAAAATCGCCGGTTCTACCTCATATAAAGTACCAATCAATTGAAAATAATCCATAGCCGAAACATCTTGAAATAACTGTAATTTATTTCCTACTACTATTGAAATTTTTTTTCTAAAATTTATACTTCTTTTAAATGGAATTTCTCCATTCACTTCTAATTTTCCGGAACTAGGATAAAGAGTCCCAGTCAACATTTTAATCGTTGTGGATTTACCAGCTCCATTACTCCCAATAAAGCCAACTATACTCCCTCTCTTAATCGTAAAACTAATATCTTGAACAGCTCGAATCGTTATTTGATTACGTTTCAAAAATCTCTTGATAAATGGGAGTCTTGAATCAAAACTATAAAAATTTTTAGATAAATTCTGAGCATTAATAACTATTTCACTCATATATCTCTCCTTTCGATAAAATATATTTACTTGTACTTTTTCCATACTTTACCAAAATGCTAAAGATTGAGCTAAAATCTTCGGGATGGGTAAAATAATATTTGTCTTTAAAAAGTTTCTCAAAACCTTCAAGGCGATTATTGAAATCATTAAATTTTGTATTGTCTAGCTGGTTGAATGTCTCTTTAATATCCATAAACTTTCTCCGTGATTCTTTATTTCACTTTATAAATAGAAGAGTGTCTATATATTTATAGATCCTCAAGAACTTGCATTTTATCAAGTATAAGTAGAATAGTATGTAAGGGTTTACATATTCAGATTATATGATTATTTAAGGAATCCGTCAATTTTCCACATTATTATATGACAAAATGTATTTTTTAAAAACGCAAAAATCTATGAGCAAGATGTTTGACTTCCTTTTTTTAAAGTATATATACTTATATTAACCTTAGAAAAGAAAAAATGTTTGAACAGATATTCAATAATAATTACTTTTTTTAAAATTAAAATTCGAACTTTAAATTTTTATCTTTTTTATATTATTGAGTAACCTAAATTGCCCAATTTGTAAAATTTAGCTAGACAAAAAAAGACATCCAAGAGAAATTTCTTAAATGTCTGTAAACGTTGATATAAGCGTGTTGATTAACGTTTTGATAATTGTGATGCTTTACGAGCTTTCTTAAGACCTGGTTTGGAAAGTATGGGTTTCAGTTGGACTAAAAATAGCGTCATATCAAGGCTTTTCAGAACGGAATCTACTGATTAATTTCATAAAATTTGAATCAGTATTTTTTAAACAGGGGAATAGTTTAGGTCTGTAAGAATTAACTTATACATTTACAAGGTTCATTCTGATCGACTTTATAACTGTCTAAGAAAAAAGTAAAGATTCATATAGTATTTAGATTTTCCAAAAATTCTTTATCATCAAATATTATTCAAAACTATCCAAACCAAATCCGATACATTGCTTCAAAGAATTCTTTAGTTGTTTGACTAGCGAGGTCTTTAATTAAAAAATTTTTAAAATAATTGCCACCTTGACACATAAATTCTTGCTTTCCAAATTTAAATGTGATATATTTATAACATAAATTTTAAGTGTTATATATTTATAACATAAAAAAGGAGTCTATCATGAAAAAAAGTCAAAAAATGCGTGGCCTCATTGCCATGATTGCCGTAGCTCTCTTTATTGATTTTATTGTTTTATTTGGTTCTAATCTTAGTTGGGGATCAAAGTTAGTTATTACTGGTATTTCAGTGTCAGGTCAAATTATAGCTATATGGAGCTGGCTACATATGAAACCACGGCCTCATAAGATTCAGAAAGGTAAGGGGAAGACTATTTTTGACTTGTCTGCTAAGCTTTACACGATACTTTTTTTTGCAGCAAGCATTTTTTATACAGTAGGGATTTGGGTTGCGACCCCAAGCGAAAGTTCTGGTATTAAAGAATGGATTTTGGGAATTGGTCTCGTTATTGAAGTGATTGTATTTGGTTTTTTCTGTTTGAAAAATGTCAAGGAAACTCCGGACGAACGCTTTTATGCTAATTTAGCCAAGGCAGCTAGCTTGATGTTTGTTTTTATACTAGGCGCACTGATGATTCTAGCAGTTATCATTGGGTATATAGGGTCTCTCACTCTTCACATGGGCCAGATCTTTATTAGCATATCTGCCTTGATTTTCATCTTTGCGGTTGTCTATCTTATCTTGGAACGGAGAGGATAAGCATGGCCAAAGAAAGCAAGATTATTACTAATCTCAAATCTGTTCGTGAGTCCACAGGCATGACCCAGCAGGAGTTAGCCGACCTCATCGGCATGCGACGCGAGACAATTCTGCACCTAGAAAATAACCGTTACAATCCTTCGCTAGAAATGGCTCTTAAAATTGCTCAAGTTTTTAATCTGAAAATAGAAGACCTCTTTGAACTCAGACAGAAAGAGGAAGCATAATTCTTTTCGAGACCTAGTATTAAGTTCATTGATTAATTAGGAATTGAAGCCAAAGGAAAAATCCTTTTTAGTCGTGATAAAGAAGTTATTTCATTGATACCTAACTTACATTGCTTAAAGAGAAATAAAAATGGAACCCCTAGTCATCCAGTCTACTTATCCAAAGACATAAAACCTTCCTCATACAAAGGATAGACCTTTGACTTTCCGAAAAATAAGTATTTTCCTGAATGTTTTGAATTTGAAACGATGAACAAACAAAAACAACCGGAAAAGAAACAGTTCACGACTGCTTCTTCTCTGGTTGTTTTTTATACTAACGATTTTTCCGACTTAATTGATAAGAGTACATCATAGGGATAAACACAATGGCGAGGATGACCAGCACCAATACATAAGATAGCGCGAATTGAAGGCCTGCTTCAAGTAGAAGGATCAACCCTCCGAGGACCCACAATTTCCCTGCCAAGCGATGGGTTTTGTGCCAGTTATCTTCACTCTGTAAAGTCCAAGGCAGACGGATTCCAACCGTGTGATTCACTTTCAACTTAGGCATGTAATTGCCCATGATCACAAAGATAAGACCCAGCAACACCGAAACAAAAACAGATGGATTGGTAGTAGATCCAAGCGCCTTGCTATAGATGAGATAGGAGATACTTAAGGAAACGATTGGGGTCAACCAGTAAATCGCTCTGATCATTTTTTCATTCATAGCGCTATTCTTAGAATCGCGACCGATCATAAAGATCATAAACAGATGCACCATGAGATCGAAAATAGGAAGACCAAACACAACCAGGGGTTTCGATTGGAAGTTATTGGGCTGGCCAGCAAAATTGAAGTGAATCGGGATTTGGTTAGGTAATTGCGACCAAATCATCAGCCCCCAAAGCATGGGGAAAAGGATCACCATAGAAGTTAATAGCAATAGTTTTTTATTCGTTTTCATCAGTAGAGTCTCCTTTCAAATCAACGAGCCAGACCATTAAATCCTCCAAGACAGAAGTATTGAGTTCATAGTAGATAAAATTCTTCTCTTTTTCCTCTCGAATTAAATCTGCCTGCTTGAGGAGGCTTAAATGATGGGAAATGGTCGCTCCTGCCACATCAAAGTGACCAGCGATATCTCCAGCAGATAATTTCCCCGCCTTTAGCAGTTCTAAGATACTTCTTCTTATCGGATTCGATAAAGCTTTAAATGTTTGCGCAAAATTCATTCTCTATCTCCTCTAATCTATTTAGAAATCTTTCTAAATAGATTCTAGTACTTTCGGATGGGTTTGTCAACTCTATTTAGAAAAAATTCTAAATAGTTTCTGTTGTAAAAAAATATCAGACCTAAGACCGATTCTTATAAACAGCGTCTTTTCTTAAGTTTTCTTTAAGAAATCAACCTTATAATAAAACCATCAAATGAAGACCTCCTAACTTTGTTTGATAGAAAATCCTAAACTTTTTCATAATAATCTCCCTATAAGAGCCACCAAAACCGGTGGCTTTTTCTATGGGAGTGAGACAGAACAATTATTTAAAATTGTTCGTTGTCTCACCCCCGCACAGTTGATTAGGTTATCTTTGGAGCTATAAGAGCGAACAAAGATACCAATCAACCACTGCGTTATACAATTATTACTAACCTATTCTTAGTGAGTCAAGTCCAATAGGGGCTTAGACGAGCTTAGGTACATGGATGCAGTTCGAACGGCAGTGAGAACTACGTTCCTTAGAATGGAATAAGTAATTTTACTGTTTGGAATGATGATTAATGCATTTTGTCAGACTTAAGACCTATTTTTTAAACACAACCTTTTCTTAAGATTTCTTTAAGCAAACCGCCTTATAATAAAACCATCAAATAAAGACCTCCTAACTTTGTTTGATAGAAAATCCTAAACTTTTTCATAATAATCTCCCTATAAGAGCCACCAAAACCGGTGGCTTTTTCTATGGGAGTGAGAA
>NZ_JADNLT010000006.1:0-75654 GCF_015556095.1 Streptococcus parasanguinis | reverse complement strand
AGAAAATCCTAAACTTTTTCATAATAATCTCCCTATAAGAGCCACCAAAACCGGTGGCTTTTTCTATGGGAGTGAGAACTACGTTCCTTACCCTTCATTTGTACAAATACTCCAATTTATACTCGATCTATGTTATAATGAAGAGAATTTTTGTCTGAGGAGGATTTATGAAAAAAACACATTCTACGCTATTCATCCCGGGCATCATTATGCTTGGGATTGTTTTACGAACACCATTTACTACGCTTCCGACGGTCTTGTCTGACATCGCAGCTGGTTTGGGGGTTGATGTGAGCTCTCTGGGACTATTGACTAGCTTGCCACTTCTCACCTTTGCCATTTTCTCACCTTTTGCGATTCAATTTGCTAAAAAGTTGGGGATTGAGCGCCTCTTTTTCCTAGTTTTGATCGCGATTACGATCGGATCTGCCATTCGGATTATCAATCTCCCCTTCCTCTATCTGGGAACCATCTTGATTGGAGCTGGCATCGCCTTTCTCAATGTGCTGCTTCCAAGCCTGATTCAGGCGAACAGACCCCGCCAACTAGGCATTCTGACCACTTTGTACATTACTTCTATGGGGATGTCCACAGCGATCGCCTCTTCTGTGGCCGTTCCGATCACCAAAGCCACTTCTTGGCAAGGTTTGGTCAACATCTTGACAGCCTTGTGTGCTCTTGCTTTGGTCATCTGGATTCCTAACCTTCGCTACAACCACCATCTAAAAAAGACGGCTACTACAGAATCTAGTAGCAAGTGGTATACCAATAAATATGTTTGGGCTATCATGATTTTTGGAGGCTTGCAGTCACTGCTTTTCTACACAAGTATGACCTGGCTTCCGACCATGGCTGTTCAAGCTGGCCTTTCAAAGGTTGAATCTGGACTACTGGCCTCCGTGTTCACCCTGATCAGTCTCCCATTCTCCTTGACGATCCCAAGTTTAACGACACGGTTATCCGATCGCAATCGACGCTTGATGCTGACGATTGTTGTCGGAGCAGGGATTCTGGGGGTAGCCATGCTCTTAATCCCGACTGGCAACTTCTTCTACTGGTTGGTATTAAATGCCCTGATTGGAAGTTCCGTTAGTTCGCTCTTCCCTTACCTCATGGTCGCTTTCTCTATGAAATCCAGCACACCTGAAAAAACAGCTCAACTTTCCGGTCTTGCCCAAACAGGAGGCTACGTCTTTGCAGCCTTTGGTCCCATCCTCTTCGGCTACAGCAAATCTCTCTTCCACTCTTGGACACCTGCCATTCTTATGCTCCTGGTCTTAACCATTATCATGGCGATTGCCCTTTATCAGGTGGAAAAAGTCGATCATATTTTATAATCATCGTCTGGCTGAAAGATTCGTCTTCCAGCCTTTTTTGTGCATACAAAAAAAGAACTAGGCACTTGTCCTAGTTCAAAGTTTTATTATCCGTTAAATGAGATATGTACGTGGTCGTTGTGGTTTGCTGTATCTCCACCACGGTCCGGCATTTGGTTCCATGTATTAGCTGGTCCGTAAATGTTATTTACTGGCATGTAGAATTGTTGTTTCCAGATAATATATGAGATACCTGCACGGTCCATGTTATCAATCGCATACTGTGCAACTTGATCTCCAAGCTCTGAATTTGTTGGAACCATCACGTCTACTGCAAGTCCTTTACCATGGTCTTCTGGATCCCCTTCACGGTAACCACCGATGTTTGTGATACCGAATTTCGCTGCAATTTCTTGACGGAAAGCTTCCGCTTGAGGTTGAAGATTTGTATCAGTTGGAATAGTATTTCCGCTTGTTGGAGTTGATGCTACTGGTTGCACTTCAGGTGCTGCAGCAGTTTCTACTGCTGGTTGTGCTGCTGGAGCTTCAGGAGCAGAAGCTGGTGTTTCAGCAGGAGCTTCCGCTGGAGCAGATTGAGGAGCAGCTGGCGCTACTTCTTGATTTTGTACTTCAACATTGACAGCTGGAGCACCGTAGTTTGGTGTTTCTGGAACAGCTGGTTGTGCTGGTGTTTCTGCTGCTGGTACTTCAACTACAGGAGCTTCCGCTGGGGCTTCTTGAGTTTCCGCTGCTGGAGCTACTGGAACAGCTTTGTTATCTTCGTTTACTGGTTTAGACAAATCGTTGACAGCGACTGTTTGGTCATCAACTGTCACTTGGTTTGTTGTCAAGTCAGCACTTGCAACGGTTGCATCTGTCGCACCTGCTTGAGGAGTTTGGATTTCAACTGAAGTTACTTCTTTTTGATCATTTACTGTTGTTTTCAATACAGTACCTGGGTAGATCAAATCCATGTTGCTGATGTTGTTTAAGTTTGCCAACACATGAACATCGATTCCAAGCGCTTCTGCGATCGAACTCAATGTATCACCATATTTGATGGTATAAGTTTGTTGGTTTTCACCGCTTTGTTGGATATCATGTTTGATTTCATCTACTGAGCGAGCTACCCAATCTTCAAGTGTTTCTGCAGTGGCTTTTGTAAATGGAATCACTGCAAGAGCTACTGTTGAAGCGATCAAGGCTTTCGTATTAACTTTTAATTTCATCTTTTATCCTCTTTTTTCTTTGTTTTTTTGCTCAAGATTTTCTTGGACAAATTAACTACCATACTATCTTATCACAATTTAAAAATAATAAAAGGCCTTTTTGGCTATTTAACAAAACTGTATTTTTCTTGTAACATTTCGTCTTTCTTGTCACATTGTTACAAACTAGTAACATAAAATTAGGGTCCTGGAAGAAGAGTTCGAGGGCGCAAAAAAAGCCTCATCAAGGAGCGGTTCCTCGATGAGGTTCTTGTATTTTTTAAGTAATTGAACATAGCTTTTTACGGCTTTGTATCTTATAACTGAACACGCCCTAAATGCTGTGTGATAAACGCAAACTGTAATAGTACTAACTTCAAAGACACAGTAGCTGATTGGATTTTTCTCTCGCTTTAAGAGCTCGGAAAAATCCTAATCAGCCTTGTGGGGGCAGGACAACGAAGCATTCTATACAACAGTGCTTCTGTCCTGCTCCCTATTTTCACTTTGCTTTTTACGGGCTTTGTATCTTGATGTATCTTATTTTACCTTCATGATTCTGACGAGGTTGGCGCGTTCGGCTTCTTCGAGTTTCATTTCGATATAATAGATAGTCTCTTTGAGGTCTGGGATGGTCGCATACTCGAGTCCGTTCACTCGACGGCGGGTTTTCTCGATTTCATCTGCCATGAGTTGGCAGCTTTTTTCGATTTCCGCTAACTTGAGCAAATCAGGGAGTAGATCCCCCATTTCTTGGATCGTGCTATCCATTTGACTGTTGGAGGCGAGGTAGCTATAAACCACGTCCCCTTCATCATCTCCGTATGGATTATCGATACGGGCATGGAGCTTGGGCACGCGCACACTCATGACATTTTCTTCCTCGATGTGTAGCATCACTTCTCGAGTGGGAACGGCAAAGATTTCTTCTACCATGAGGTCACTCTCCAAGGACTTGGCCATCACGAAATCTTGCATATTGCCCACCAGCGCTGCCTCCACCTTTTGGCGCAGACGATTATTCTCTCGCACAGCTTCAATAAAGCGACGCATGAGTTCATCCCGCTTATCCTTGAGCAACTTGTGCCCCCGGGTTGCTGTCTTGAGGCGCTCTTTGAGAATATTGAGCTCCATCCGAGTTGGTTTTACATTTAATCGTGCCATAGGCTAATCCTCTTTGTTTGGCAGATACTTGTCAATCATCTCATCCTTGATCCGTTTAAGCTCTGTTCGTGGAAGGATGGATAAGAGTTCCCAACCGAGATCCAAACTTTCCTCAATCGTCCGATTGGTAGTGAAACCTTGGTTGATGTATTCTTGCTCAAAGCGGTCTGTAAATTTAACATAGAGCTTGTCGGTATCTGACAAGGCAGATTCCCCAAGCACTACAGCCAGTTCTTTGGCTTGTTTTCCTTGGGCGTAGGCCGCAAAGAGCTGGTTCATGGTCGCCGCATGGTCTTCCCGAGTCTTGCCTTCACCAGAACCCTTGTCCTTCAAACGAGAAAGGGATGGAAGAACATTGATCGGTGGGCGGTAACCACTATTGTAGAGATCGCGGGACAGAATAATCTGACCTTCGGTGATGTAGCCTGTCAAGTCAGGGATGGGGTGGGTGATGTCATCTTCTGGCATAGAGAGGATCGGAATTTGGGTCACAGATCCTTTCTTTCCAACCAAGCGTCCTGCACGTTCGTAGAGGGTTGAGAGGTTGGTATAGAGATAACCTGGATAACCCCGACGACCTGGAACTTCCCGGCGGGCAGCGGATACTTCCCGAAGGGCTTCACAGTAGTTGGTCATATCGGTCATAATAACCAAGACGTGCATGTCTTTTTCATAGGCCAAATATTCGGCAGCTGTCAAGGCGATCCGAGGAGTGGCAATCCGCTCGATAGCGGGGTCATTAGCTAAGTTGATAAAGAGGACCGAGCGGTCAATCGCACCGGTTTCCCGAAGGTCGTTCATAAAGAACTCGGCTTCTTCAAAGGTAATCCCCATAGCCGCAAAGACCACGGCGAAGTTTTCTTCCGAATTAAGAACCGTCGCTTGACGAGCAATCTGAGCCGCCAACTCCTTGTGAGGAAGACCAGAACCTGAGAATACTGGGAGTTTTTGGCCCCGAACCAAGGTATTCAAATGGTCAATGGCTGAGATCCCTGTCTGGATAAATTCATCTGGATAGTCCCGCGAAACAGGGTTGATGGCTTGTCCATCAATGTCCAAGTACTTCTCTGGGATAATCTCTGGACCGCCATCGATGGGTTTCCCCATCCCGTTAAAGATGCGTCCGACCATGTCTTCAGACACAGGAAGTTCTAGGGGACGTCCGGTAAAGCGGACTTTGGCTTTTTCCAAATTGATCCCGCTAGATCCTTCAAAGAGCTGGACCATGGCCTTATCTTCTTGGACTTCGAGGACTTGTCCCTGACGGGTCGTTCCATCATGAAGCTTGATTTCTACTAGTTCATTGTAGTGAACCCCTTCGACCTGATCGACAATCATCAAGGGGCCAACAACTTCGCTGACAGTACGGTATTCTTTAATCACGCTCATTGTCTACTCCTCCTTTTGCGACGATTTGGTGTAGGGTTTCTACGATTTCTTCTTTCAGGGCTTGAATGGTTGCCAACTGATCCTCATGGATGAACTTGCTCCGGGCAATGCGGTCTCGAAGAGTTACGGTTCCTTCCATGATTTCTGTGAAGTAAGCCCCCAATTCTAGTGCTTTTTGACTTTCTTGGTCAAAGGTCAAAATGTTGGTCAACAAGGCCACCTGCTTGCTGAAAGAGGTATAGGTGTCCACCTCATCAAAGGCATTTTGTTGCAGGTAGTCTTCACGGATCATCTTGGCCGCATTCATGGTCAAGCGGTCTTTTTCAGACAAGGAATCTAGACCAACCAGGCGGACGATTTCTTGTAATTCACTTTCCTTTTGAAGCAAGTTCATGGCACGGGTCACTTTTTCAGACCAGCTGATTTGCTCATGTAGATCGATATAGCGACCGACTTCATCTTGGTAAAGGGAATAAGAACTCAACCAGTTGATGGCTGGGAAATGGCGGCGTTGGGCCAATTGAGCATCTAAGCCCCAGAAGACCTTAACAATTCGCAAGGTATTTTGCGTTACCGGCTCTGAAATATCTCCACCTGGAGGGGAAACGGCACCGATAGCGGTAATCGAACCTTCGCGCGCAGTAGTTCCAAGTGTCTTGACTCGACCAGCCCGCTCGTAGTATTCGGCGATCCGGCTACCAAGATAGGCTGGGTAACCTTCATCTCCGGGCATTTCTTCTAGACGACCAGACATTTCACGGAGAGCTTCAGCCCAGCGCGACGTCGAATCGGCCATGATGGCAACGGAATAGCCCATATCACGGAAGTATTCCGCAATGGTGATCCCTGTGTAGATAGAAGCTTCCCGCGCAGCTACTGGCATGTTCGAAGTATTGGCGATCAGAACAGTCCGTTGCATGATGGATTGGCCAGTTGTTGGATCGATCAATTCTGGAAATTCATTCAGAACGTCCGTCATTTCATTTCCACGTTCCCCACAACCAACGTAGATCACGATGTCTACATTGGCAAACTTGGCCACCTGGTGTTGTACGACGGTTTTTCCAGCTCCGAAAGGACCAGGAACAGCTGCAGCTCCCCCTTTCGTAACAGGGAAGAAGGTATCAATAACCCGTTGACCGGTGACCAAAGGCTCTACCGGAATCAGTTTTTGTGCAAAGGGACGGCCTCGACGAACTGGCCATTTTTGCATCAAAGTACCAGTAAAGAGGCTACCATCTGCCTGCTCGATCTCATAAACTGGCTCTTCTACTGTGTAAGAACCTGCTGCGATCTTGGTCACACGTCCACTCACACCAAAGGGTACCATGATGCGGTGTTCCACCATATTGGTCTCTTGAACAGTACCGACGATGTCTCCTGCAACCACCTCTGTCCCTTCAGTCACGCTTGGTTCGAAGGCCCATTTGGTGTCCCGATCTAGATTTGGAACTTGCACCCCACGAACCAAAAAGTCACTGGCAGTCACTTCTTGGAAGCGTTCCAAGGGGCGTTGGATCCCGTCAAACATCTGAGAGATCAAGCCTGGTCCCAATTCAACAGAAAGGGGGGCTCCGGTTGTGACCACTGGTTCTCCTGGACCGACTCCAGACGTTTCTTCATATACTTGGATAGAGGCTTCGTCACGCCGCATCTCAATAATTTCGCCAATCAAACCAAGATCGCCGACCCGGCAAATATCTTGAATATTGGCCTCCTGCATCCCTGATGCAACCACCAAGGGACCGGAAACTTTGATAATTTTTCCTTGAGTCATGTATTCCTCCTGGGAATCCTTTGTTTCTTTGTTTTACTTTTGTGCTATCTCTCTTAGAGCTTGCTTTTGTTGGCCATTGGCATCGAAATTGCTTGGATCCAACCAGGCTTCTAGCCGCTGCTTGATAGCTGGCCATTCTTGGTCAATGATAGACAACCAGTCTGTATCACGGGTCCGACCTTTATAAACAACAGCCTGACGGAAACAGCCTTCATAGGTGAACCCTAAGCGCTCAGCTGCTTTGCGAGATGCTTGGTTTAAGGCATCGCATTTCCACTCATAGCGGCGGTAGCCTAAATCTTCAAACACGTAGCGCGCTAATAGATACTGGGCTTCCGTAGCCATGCGTGTCTTTTGGAGCGCTGGTGAGTAGGTCACTGCTCCGACTTCGATCACCCGGTTGGCTTGATCGATCCGCATGAGAGAGAATGTCCCCAAAGCCTTGCCTGAATCTTTGTCTACAATCGCATAGTAAAAGCGACCTTGGGCTGTCATGAGATCATCTAATAAGCGGTCCCACTCCTCTTCATTGCGGGCAGGACCTTTAAATAGAAAGGTCCACATCGCTGCTGGAGAGGCCGGCCCGTAAACCTGATAAAGATCTGCTCCATGTTTTTCTTTTGACAGGCGCTCGATCACGGTATAGCGACCTTCGATCCGCTCAATAGCTGGCAAGCGCCCCGGTGTAAACTCCGGCAGTGCATCGCCAATCGCTTGACCAAATTCATTTGTTCTCATAAAATATCCTGTCCTACTGCTTTTTCGACATTATCACGAATCCGCTGTTGGCCCAGTCCTGTAGTCCCTCTATGGGTCGGGATAAGAATCAAGGCTGGTGTCAGCTGCTGGTCGTAAAAAGCCACTGTTTCTGGAATGGCCTGAGCAATATCCTCTGTCAGGTAGATAATCCCGAAGTTTTCCCGACTGAGTTTTCGCAAGGTATTGATCGCTTCTTGCGGCTCTGTGATCGGATAGGTTTGAAAGCCAATCAGGCGAAAAGGAAGGATGGCGTCCCGATTGCCCACAACTGCGATCTTATAGGTCTGTTTGTCCATAAATCGGTCTCATCCTTTCTTTGATTTCTGCTAGCGGAAAACCATTGTCCAAACCAGAGAGGACCAAACGAAGATTGGTCACCTCTAACTCTTTTCCGTAAAGATAACGAACAAGAGGGAGTGGTCCATCGACTTCAAAACGGCCAGCGTCTAGAAGACTGAATTTCACCAAACTTTCTAAATACTCCAACTCTACGGTCTTGAGTTGACCGGTGCGCATCTTTTCTTCATAATTCTCTAAGGCGAGATCGTACTCCAGCGGATTGACTTGATAAAACCAGGTCAACCACTGACCCGATTCTAGCAGGTCGATCACCTGATGGGCACTGAGACTTCCTTCATCCGAGAGCAATTGGTGCATAAAACTATGCGGTTTTTGCTGATCCAAGGCCCGCTTGACCGTAATCGCATTGTAAAAGTCAATGGTCACGTCTACCAACTGCTTCAAAATCGGATGATCTAGACTGTCTCCTAAGTATCTCAGGTGTTTAAAATAAGCTAAGTCCATCCCGATTTCGAGGACCCGCAAGTCCTGATAGTCTTGGAATTCTTGCCAAGTTGCAGCCACTTCTTCCGCCATAAAGGTCGGACAATGCTCCGCAGAAAAGGTCGCCACCAAATGCTCGAGCACATCAAGAGAATAAGGACCGATGGGGATCAATAAATGCCCCAACTTGCGCTCTGTCGCCTTGTTTTTCAGATATCCCTTGAGATTGTGATAAGTGTATTTCAAGGTAAACAGGCTAACTAAATCCGACTGAGGGGTTACCTCAAAAGCCCATTGGTATTCCGCCAACAAGGCTGTCATCAGACGCTCTTCAAGGGCTGCTAAATCCTTGATCTCGTGGCTGTCTAAAGCATAAGGTGTCCCTTGTAGCAAGCCTTCTCGGCTCTCACTGGAGGGACTTGCAAGCAACTGCTCGAACTGACTGGGACTGACAAAACTGGCCTCACGTACGCTGATTCCTGTATTAACTTGAGAATAGGTCCGTTCGCTCATTGCAACCTCCTAGTTCTCTTCATCGGTGAAAATGCTGGCTGCCATCTGGTAGCTTTCTTGCTCCCAAATGGAATCCACCAAATCACGGTAGAGATAGTTGTCATCAATCTTCCCAACCGACAAGACAAAGCCTGCCTGAGCTGGAATCGTCGCATCCGCAACTGTCACATTCTGATGAGTTTGCTTTAATTTCTCGAGAGCTGCTAGATCAAATTTGCTAGCACTCACCGCCCCAAAGGTCAGAGTCACAACTTGCCCTTGATAGCGGTCTAAAATCGCATCTACAAACTGCAATTCCTTTTCAAGGGGCCAAGCCGCCATTGCTTCATAAGCATCTGCAAAGAGATCCTTTAAGACTCGTTGCTTGGTGACAAGGGTTGATTGGCGTTTTTTATTTTCGATTTGTTGGGTTTCACGTTGCAATTGACGTTGAATCCGCTTGAGCTGCTCGGAACGTTGATTGAGTTTATCTTGGATCAAACGCTCTTCTTGCGCCGTCTCTTCTTTTAGGATGGTTTCCTTGGCCTCTTCTAAGAGTTTACGCCCTTTTTCGTGGGCTTGGGCCAAGATCGAATCCTTTAATTGGGTTTGTTCATCCATTCGTTATTTCTCCTATTGCATGCGTCTTTTGTTTTTCGTCTCGCGAGACGAATTCATCAAAGCTAGTTCTTAGCCGACGCGTAGGGTCAATAGGAAGGACACAACGAAGGCCAAGATGGCATAAGTTTCAACCATGGCCGCAAGGATAACCCCTTTCATCATGTCTTCAGGGCGTTTAGCCAAGATTTGCATCCCTGCTGTCGCAACATTTCCTTGGTGTTTTGCTGAGAAATAACCAACGATCGCTACTGGAAGAGCTGTAAAGAAGTATGCAACCCCTGTTTCAAGTGGCATATCTGGCTTAATTTGCAACCAGATCAAGATCCCAATAACGAAACCGTACAAACCTTGTGTACCTGGCAACAATTGCAGAATCAGGGCTTGGGCAAATTTTTCAGGTTGTTCTTTCAAGAGTGCTGCTGCTGCTTGACCCGTTTTACCAACCCCAAGGGCAGATCCCATCCCACTAAGTGCGACGGCGATCGCTACACCAAATGCTGCAAAGAAGGCGCCCCCATGGGCTGAAAAATATGATGCTAAAGATTCCATGAATATACTCCTATTTATTAAAGATAATACTTATTTTTTTGTTTTAATATAGCGTTCAGAAGGTTTGAGAGGACGAAATGGCTTGCCTCCTCCTTCGTAGAACTTGCCGAAGAACTCCACAAAGATCAAACGGGCTCCATGCACATATCCTGACAAGAAGGACAGGAACATATTAATAGCATGAAGGACGATAAAGAGCACAAGGCCTACCGTAAACCGTCCAAGCGGTGGGAAGAGATTGACAATGAGGTTGAAGGCTGAACCGATACTCGCTCCAGACAAGCCCAAGGCCATCAAACGGGTGAAGCTGACCAAGTCTCCGACGTACCCACTGACATTGTAGAGGTTAAAGAGACCGGACGCTAAACCGGACAGCTTCTTGGCACTGACAACGGAGACAACCAAGACCCCAATGGCATTCAGAATAGCCAGCCATTTACCAATCGGAACTAGAAGGCTCATTCCTGGTAAGATATTGCCTACTGCTAGAAGCATTAAGCCAAGCAGGATCAAGACCCAAGCAAAGCCAGCATTGTAGGCTTCCGTGTAGTCTTTGAGGCGAACATTTTTCATTCCTCCTAGGAACAAGCCCACTAAGACCGTGACAAAACCAAAGACTACTGAGAGGATCAGGATGGTCATAGCGTTGCTGGTCGTACTGATCAGGGCAAAAGGCATCTCAAATCCAAAGAAAGAGCCATAAACCACACCCCAAAGGGCAACTGAAATCCCGAGGAGACTGAAGAATCGAAGATTCTTTGCCGTACCAGGGTTGAGTTTGAAAGCTTTGAGGGCAAAGCCTGTCGCTACCGTTAGCAAGAGTCCATAACCGATATCTGCGACCATCATGCCAAAGAAAACAAAGTAGAAGAGAGACACGATTGGTGTCGGATCTTTCTCGTAATACTTAGGCAGGGCGTACATCTCTGTGACTAATTCAAAAGGTTCTACCAAGGCATTATTTCGCAACTGGATCGGAACGTCATCCCAATCTTTTTCCGTCACATCGCGCGTCTCTAGTAAGACCCGAGAACCAAAGCCTTCTTGTAAGAAGTCTCGTAACGAGGCCACTTGCGATGTTTCAATCCAACCCTCTAGGGCTACCAAGCTTTGCGTGCTGGCAAGAAGCGACTTGGCTTCCTCACGAGCTCCCAAACTCAGCAAGTAATCCATCTGGTACTTGAGCTGGTCCAGCTCCTTCTGGGAGTTTTGCAACTCTGCTAGGGTTGCTGCAACTACAGCTTCTTGCTCTTTGATTTCCCCTTCTAGGCGATCCAAGTAAGCAGCTGGGACTTGCTCTTCTTCATAGTCCAATTCTTTGAACCCATGTTCTTCCAGAAGCTCCTGAACAGCTACACGGTCTCCTGAACGATACAAGATGACATAACCGTGTTCAGTCTCAGATGTAAAGACTTCTTCTAACTCCAGCTCAGGGTGAGCTTTTAAGGAAGAACGAACAGCGTCTGTATCGCTATTCGGGATGGTCCCAATCAGACCGTGCACATAGTGAAACTTGGCTAGAGTGGTTGGTGTGACCTCTAACGGTCGCCATTTTTCTAAGCGCTCTATCTCTCCCTTTGCATCCGCAATCTTCTGCCGGGCCTTGTCTAACACGCGCAATTGGCGTTTCAACTTGGTCAATAGAAGATCCTCATCTCGAATCATCCCGTAGGCCTGCAGATCATCAAAAGACAAACTTAAAGGTTCTTCCTTCAGAGCTTGCAGGGCCTTCTTCTCAGGCATATAGGGCTCCAGAGTCTGAATCATTTTTTCAACTTGTTCTTGACGTTTTTGCAGCTCTACCAAAACTTGACGATTGTCCTCTGTCAAGGGTTGAGACAAGGTATTTGCCTCAAAAGCTGCCTGCCACTCTTCCTGTTCACTTAGGTCATAAATCTGGATTTTCGCCTCAGACTGCAGCGCTAGTAGGAGACTGTCCAAGTCATCTTTGGGCAAGATGAGAGACAGTTTTTGCATCTGACTAACGGCCATAGCTTGCTACCACCTTTTCTACAATGGCTTCAACTAACCCAGCTCGTTTATCGGTCATCGCTTGCTGTACTTTGGCATCATTACGCGCAACCGTTTCTGCCAGATCTTTCGTTAAACGGACAAGTTTTTCCTGGGCGTTATTTTCTGCCTCTGCGACCAATTGCTCCGTTTCCTCATCGTAATGCTGCGCCACTGTTGCAAGGCGATCGCGCGAATCCGTCCGAATTTGCTCGACCTGATCTTCATAGCTGGCGATCACTCCTTGAGCAGCTTGTTCGATCTCTTGCATCATTTCAAGTGTTGCATTCGACATCGTCACACCTCCTTATTCAACCATTGTTCTTCCAACAACAGTACAATTATCTTAAATTATACCACAATTCATATCGTTTGTTCAGGCTAAATCTAGAATGTTCAGAAAATTATGGATACGCACTAAGGCCGTCTTTTCAACATTGGTAACGTTCTCTTTATTTGTATATCCTGTTCCTAGTTTCAGTATTTCTTGATTTCTTTTACTTGAATAAAGCGGTTAGCCATGTTATAATGTGTAATATATTATAGGAGAATCCTGTTATTTCATTTTGCGAGGAAGGAGGATTGCTGTGAAACAAGATCAAGATTTACGCTCGATTATTGCCAGTCATGAATCAGAGCTGACAGATATGGAACGTGACATTGCCCAATACTTTTTATCGTCAGAAGCGCGACAGCATTCCCTGTCTTCTTCTCGTGTCACTGAGTTGCTTCATGTTTCAAAAGCAGCTTTGACGCGTTTCTCTCAAAAATGTGGTTTCACCGGCTATCGGGAGTTTGTTTATCATTTTAATGAAGAAACCAAGAATCAAAAACAAGTGCAAGATCATGACGAACTTACTCTCAGTGTTTTGCAACGCTACCACCATATCAGTAACGTCACTGAAAACCTAGTAAACGATTCACAATTGGATCGGGTGGCTGAACTGATCGACCAAGCGGACCGGGTCTACTTCTTTGGGATCGGTAGTTCTGGTTTAGTAGCTCGAGAAATGAAATTGCGCTTGATGCGACTGGGCGTCGTTTGTGAGGCTCTGACAGATCAAGATGGCTTTGCTTGGACGACGAGCATTCTCGATTCCTCTTGTCTGGTCATCGGTTTCTCACTATCAGGAAGTACGAGCTCTATTACAGACAGTCTTCTAAAAGCCAAGGAAAAAGGGGCCAAGACGATTCTTATAACTTCTAACCCTGCGGCTATCCACCAAGGATATACAGAGGTATTGCCTGCTGCACCCCTTCCTAGTAGCACCTACATCGATCGAATCTCTGCCATTTTCCCTCTCCTCATCGTAGTGGATTTAGTCTATGCCCATTTCCTCAATAAAAACCGAGAACAAAAAGAAGTCGTCTTTAATAGCTACTGGGAAAACAAAAAACTCTCTAGTCAACGTTCTCGAAAATCTTAATATGGTCTCCCTATTTAAAAAACCATGAAGGTTGGGGCTTCTCTCATCCTTCATGGTTTTTATGATGAAGCAAAAACAAGTCGCCTGTGCGACTTGTTTTATGTTGCATGTTTTTGTCTAAAGTGATAGTAGGCCCCCAACATACCCGCAGCATTTTGATGGTGAGCAAATTCCAAACGGATTTTATCTGCTAGGCTAGGTACAAGTTCGGCGCACAGAGCTTGATAGATTTTTGGTTTGAGGATGGCTTCCTGGGCCATAATCCCCCCTCCAAGAACGATGACCTCTGGATTGACCACGTAGGCGATATTGGCTAATCCTTTTCCAAGGTAGGCCACCATCCGATCAATCCCTGCCATACAGATCTTATCTCCTTCTGTCGCCTGCTTGAAAATACGGCGACCATTCCACTGGTCTGAAGGATCGCCATGGCACGCCGCCACATACTCGACCAAGGCAGTTGTAGAAGCTAAATCTTGAAAGGCGCCATCTGGCAAATGAAGATAGCCAACTTCACAAGCTGAATTGCTAAAGCCATGAAAGACTTGACCATCCAACAGGAGGCAACCGCCAATTCCTGTTCCAATTGTCAGGCAAACAGCATTGTTCGATCCTATAGCATGCCCTGTGGTAACCTCTGCAAGACCAGCACAATTGACATCATTTTCAATCTCACAAGGGAGCTGAAAGGCCTCCTCAATTTCCTTTTTGAATTGAGTGCCAGCATAGTTGGGAATTTGTGGTCCAGCATAAAAGATTTCTCCCTTATCAGGATCCACCATCCCAGCTGAGGAAATCGCAACTCCTGCCAAGGCATGCTTCTTTAAATAACGGGCTACGATTTCTTTCGTTGTCTTAAGAATGTGAGGTCCTCCTTTTTGGGCCTCTGTTGGCATTTCATGGGTCTCTATGAGTTGCCCTTCTGCATCGGCTAGACCATATTTGATACTCGTTCCGCCGATATCAATTACAACATATGGATTCATCTAGACCTCCTTTGATCAAAGGAATCTGTCTTTTGTGTCCTTAATGAGTTGAGCAGCACGTTGGATCACTTCTTGATCCGCTTCTACTACTGCCGTCAAAGGGGAACGAACAGATCCTAATTCCAACCCTTCGTTGATCCGCAATACTTCCTTGATGACTCCATACATGTTTCCATGAGCAGACGTCAAGACTCCGATAATGTCATTGATGGCAAACTGCAAGTCACGCGCAGTCTCCAAGTCTTTCTCAGCAATCAGCTGATTGAGTTTCAAGAAGAGCTCTGGCATAGCACCATAGGTACCTCCAATACCAGCTCCTGCTCCCATCAGACGGCCACCTAAGAATTGCTCATCTGGACCATTAAAGACGATGTGGTCTTCACCACCTAAAGAAGCAAAGGTTTGAATATCCTGCACAGGCATCGAAGAGTTTTTCACCCCAATGACCCGTGGGTTTTTCAACATTTCTTTATAAAGACTCGGTGTCAAAGCCACCCCTGCCAATTGCGGGATATTGTAGATAACAAAGTTTGTGTTTGGCGCTGCTGCGCTGATTTCATTCCAATAGTGGGCTACACTATACTCTGGCAAGCGGAAGTAAATCGGCGGAATGGCCGCAATGGCATCTACTCCTAGGTCTTCTGCATGTCGTGCCAATTCCACGCTATCCTTGGTATTGTTGCAGGCTACGTGAGCGATGATGGTCAATTTTCCTTTAGCCACTGCCATGACTTCTTCCAAGACTAGCTTGCGATCGGCCACGCTCTGGTAAATACATTCGCCGGAGGATCCGTTGACATACAAGCCCTGCACACCTTTCGCGATAAAATATTCTACCAGCGCTCGCACCCGCTCCGGGCTAATTTCTCCTTGGTCATCATAGCAAGCGTAAAAAGCAGGGATGACTCCTTCATATTTTTTTAAATCTGACATTTTTTCTCCTTTTGTCGTATCAGTAATGTTATTAACCCATGATCTCTGATAATTTAACTTTTCGGTCCTCATTAATCGAACGAGTACAAGCATCAGCAGATGCAATTGCTTCTAGCGCCGCTTCTCCGGTTAATAGTTTTTCAAATTCTTTTGATACAGGAGCACCATTCATTATGTCATGAAGGTATTTCATTTCTTTATCAATAACAGATGAAAGCCACAATGGAGTTCGTTTCCCTGGTTTACCATAGGCAATGGCACCATCCATCTCCGTGCTATGATAAATTCTTGTACGGTCATCATCTTCTTCCTGAGATTCATGAATTAAGAAATATGATTCTTTTCCATCTACTTTCAGAGTACCTTTACAATTAAATAGGTCTAATTTTATAGCACCCTTCGTCCCCTGAATCAGAACATAGTGTTCTCCCCAACGATAGGCTGAGCCCCATTCAAGCAAAGCAAATCGCTTACCAGGGAATTCCATATTGACAAAAATCATATCATCTTCATCGCCAAAGTTTTCTCCTTGGTGAGCAACATTTCCGCCTGTCATCGTAACTGTTTCAGGAATCCCTCCCATTAAAAATTGAACGCAATCCAACTCATGAATATGGTGGTAAAGATGTCCTCCTGACTTTTCACGAATTTTTTTCCATGAAATGGATGGTTGTTGTTCTTCCCAGCCATTTCTAGCTGTATGACAGTACAAAACATCTCCAACAACTCCTTGGTTGATCAATTCTTTAGCATGATGAACACCATTAAAGAAATTCATAATATGACCAGCCATGAAAATCACACCATTTTCTTTACATGCTTCTACCATCTCTTTACAATCTTCATATGATAGGGCAATCGGTTTTTCACAAAAAACATTTTTTCCATTCTGAGCAGCTTTAATAACGGGTTCTTTATGCAGATTATTAGGAGAAGCAACAATCACACAGTCCACATCATCACTTTGAACCAATTCATCGAGTGATGAAGCCACTCGGGCACCTAATTCTTCTGCTACAGCTTCTGCATTTTCTGGATCATACACAACTGTAATTACTGCTCCGTCATTTTCTTTCATATATCTTGCCAATTCAGCACCAAAGTATCCTGTGCCAACAACACCATAATTTACAACCATTGTTTTTCTCCTGTTTCTATTTTTACTATTTTACGGATCCTTCAGAAAGACCACTTGCGATTTTGTTTTGGATAATTGAGAAGAAGATGATTGAAGGCAATACCACAATTACAGATGCCGCCATCATATCTCCCCAATCCAGTATTTCCGAACCGTTTAATGAACGCAAAGCTACTGCAACCGTCATCTTGCTTGTATCGTTGATCAAGATCAGTGCGTAAAGGAATTCATTCCATGCATTGATAAAGGTATAGATCGCTGTAGCAACAATACCTGGTGCAACAATTGGCAACACCACTTTATAGAAGGTAACAAATTTATTCGCGCCATCTATTTTTGCTGCTTCCTCGATTCCAATTGGAACGGTTTGGAAGAATCCTACTAACAACCACACTGCATAAGGGACACTAAATGAAAGATAAACAATCATTAAACCAATTAAACTATTGGTTAATCCAACTTTTGCAATAGCAATAGAATAAGGAATTGCCAACAAGATCGGAGGGAAGATATAGGTAATGACTAGCAACCGAGACATGATCGCCCCTAATTTTGGAAAGAAGCGAACAATACCGTAAGCAGCCATTGCAGAAATAATAATAGCGATGACAGTTGTCGTTAATGCGATTAATAAGCTATTTTTTATATTATTTATAAAATGTAGGTCATTAATAACATGCGTAAAATAATCGAGAGTAAACTGTTTAGGCCAAAATCTTGTTGGAAACTGGGTTAATTCACCTTTTCCTTTTACAGAAGATAGAAGGATCCAAATTAAAGGAAAAATTGCGATAATAGTTGAAATAACTAAAACAACATGTGACCCAATATCAAGGAGTACATTTGTTCTTCTCTTCATCATTTTCTACCCTCCTTCTCCCATTTACTAATTACTCCAAAGTAAATGAAACATACTGCCAATAAGAAAATAAATAGCAAGACTGTTACCGCTGAGGCACGCCCAAGAAGTTTTGTTCCCCAACCGAGATTATATGCAAATATTGGCAATGTTGTTGTTGCGTTTGAAGGGCCACCACCAGTAATCAGATAAATAATATCAAAGTTATTAAAGATCCATACTGTTCTCAGTACAACAAGTAATCCGACTACTACTTTAATGTGAGGTAAAATAACAAATCTAAAAACTTGCCAACTGGAAGCTCCATCAATCCTAGCGGCTTCAAACTGTTCCTCCGGAACCGTTTGTAAGGCAGATAGAACATTGACCATGATCATAGGGGCACCAAACCAAATATTAATAAATACTAAACAGATAAAGGCCCAGGTACTTTCTGTCAAAAATCCAGGAACATGATTCATCAGTCCCAATTTCACAATCAAGTTAGGTAGATAACCATATACCCCGTTTAAAATCCATTGCCAAGAAAAGGCAATAACAATTGTTGGGAAGGCCCAAGGAACAATCAACAATGTTCTATATAACTTCTTAAAACGTCTAACTCTGTGCAATGCAAGTGCTAACACAAAACCAACAAGCACTTGTCCCAAAAGAGAAAAGACTGTCCATTTAAGGGAGTTGAAGAAGGCATTGTAGAAATTAGGATCCGATAAAACTGCTTTATAATTTGCTAATCCTACAAATTTATACCGCGGCATGATCAAATGTTTGTTTGTAAAGCTAAAATAAATGCTGGAGAAAAATGGGTAAACAAATAATAGTCCAACAATGATAATAGCAGGTAACACAAACACCCATCGAGTCAAATTTCTATTTTTGACCATATGCTTTTTCCTCTCTAAAAACAGAGGCTACATTATTGTAGCCTCTGCTATTATTATTTAACATCAACTGCTACAGTTTCGAATAAATCGTTCAATTGTTTTTCTGCATCCTTAGCAGCCTCCATTGGGTCTTTACCATTTGTAATAATATCTTGGAACATTTGTTCAATGATATGTTGGTTTGTTAACATTCCAGCTTGAACACTTGGACCATTTTCATATCCAATAGCTGTACCTTTTTCCGCTGCTTTTGTAATAACTTCTTCTGCATGTTGGAATTTCTTGCGGATGTCATTATCTTTATAGGCTGGATCATCACTAATTCCTTTGATGGCAGGCAACATTCCAACAGGAGTTGAATCTAAGAAGCTAATATAATCTTTCTTTTCATACAAAGATTCTAAGAATGCTTTCGCTACTTCTGGATGTTTGGAATTCTTCCAAACTACCAATGGAATATTAGAAGTTTCAATACCATAATCTTTATCTGATTCTTTTATTTTTGGAATAGGGTAGGCGTCAATCGCATCAATCAATTGAGGACTATTTGCTTGAATACCACCTACATGGAAGCCTGAGTTAAAGTCAAATGCTGTCTTTCCTTGATAGAACAAAGTAGCTTGCTGCAAGACATTAAAGTTCAATGAGTCTTTCGGAGAAAATTCTTTGTACATCTTCACCCAATATTTAATTCCATCTTGAGCCAGTTTGCTTGTCAAGTTAGCTTTCAAATCTTTAGTCAACAGGCTACCACCGCCACTTCGTACATAGAAATTCAAGAAGCGTGTCCCCATCATATCATTTGTCCCGAAAGGAACAGACAATCCATAAACTCCATTTTCTTTTAATTTTTTAGAAGCTTCATACAACTGATCCCATGTTTTTGGAACTTCAATATTATATTGTTTCAATAAATCAGTGCGAACCCACATAACTTGAGCATGTGAGTACAAAGGCACGGAATAAAAATTGCCATCAACCTTCGCTTCATCTAATGCTGTTTTATTAAATTTGTCTTCTCCAATTGTCTTAATAGTATCATTCAATGGAACCAAAGCATCTGAATTCACCATTTCCATAACTTGGTTTGGCAAAGCTGTACTAATATCTGGAACATTGCCATTTGCTAATCCAGTCGTCCATTTTGTATAGAAGTCATTCCATGAAAATGTCTCAATCTTGATTTTAACCTTTGGATGCTTCTTCATGAACTCATCAGCTGATTTTTGAATACTTTCTAACCGAGGTCCCTGAGTAAATGAATGCCACATTACAATTTCACCAGATAATTCTCCAGATTTATTACTTCCTTCTGCATCATTTTTTGAAGATGAACATGCAGTGACAAACAAGGCGAATAACGCGAGAACCAAAGCGAAAAGAATTTTCTTACTATTTTTCATTGTTTTCCTCTTTCTGTTTTAAATACAAAATATGTAATCAGCGCTTTGAAGACTTAACTTCTCCGAAAAAACTAACTATATTGCCTATCTCCTCCATTTTCTATTTAAGACATCTAATCAATCGCAATTTTGAATAAATATTTTCTGACTGTTTCTTCCTGACCTGAATAACCATTTGGTTGGTGAGGTTCCCCAGGGAAGAAGACTGCAAAATTATGATAACCCAAATGAAGTGGATAGAATTTCTCACAATGAACAAAGCCAATATCACTTGCTTCATCAAATGGAATAGCTTCATCTAGGATACGGGAACCGTAGCTAGAGAATTCATGCCCTTCAACTAATAAATGAAGGTCGGCATAACGGCGATGATGTTCAAAGCGATCATTTTCATCTTTGTTAAGGGTGTTTTCTTGAACAACGAGAAAGACCTTGTCACCGTCGATATCATATCTCCCTAGCTCAAAAGAATCTTTCCGGTGTTCATAGAGAAAATCAATCGCTTGATCCAGATTAGGATGAATCCCTTTGTACAATTTTATGTTTGTTAAATCATCAAATATCATCTATTTCTCCTTTTACACTAGATTTATGTTGCAGAAAGTTAAGCAAATATGACTCCCTTCTTGAAATCTTCATCGTTATCCTTCACTGAAACATTCTCATTAAATGAATTCGACTAGTCTCTATTGGGTCTCCTCCTTCAATCTTCTGTTTTGTTTTCTCAATTTAAAGCTGCGACAAAGCGCTCGGTGATCTCTTTTGGTCGGGTAATAGCGCCACCTACGACGATACCGCGCACCCCGAGATCATGGATTTTCTTGGCCTGATCAGGAGAGTGGATCTTGCCTTCTGCGATGACATCCACTTCTGCTTGGCAGAGGCTATGGATCAGTTCAAAATCTGGTCCATCGACCTTTGGACTGTAGTCTGTATAGCCAGATAAGGTCGTTCCGACAAAGTCTACCCCCGCTTCAACAGCCGTCAATCCTTCTTCCAAGGTCGAGATATCGGCCATCAAAAGCTGATCGGGATATTTTTCTTTGACCTGATGGATAAAGTCACTGATCGAAAGGCCATCATGACGGGGACGTTGGGTACAATCCAGAGCAATGACCGCGATATCCAAAGCTGCTAATTCATCGACTTCTTTCATGGTAGCCGTGATAAAGGGTTCTTCCGGTGGGTAGTCACGCTTGATAATCCCAATGATCGGTAACTTGGTCACTTCCTTGATTTCCTTGATATCCCGGACACTATTGGCTCGGATCCCGACAGCTCCACCCTGCTCAGCCGCTTTAACCAAGAGAGGAATGACTCCTCCAGTTTCTGTATAGAGCGGTTCGTGAGGGAGAGCCTGACAAGAAACAATGATGCCATCTTTGATTTGCTGGATCAATTCATCTTTTGTAATCTTTGACATAACTCCTTCTCCTTTGATACTAAGGCAACTCGAGTACTTGTAAATTGATTATAGCTCTTTTTTAAAGCGCTTACAATATTATTCTTGCAATTGGTTTATAGTTTCGCATTTTGGGAAAAATAAAAAGATCTCTGAAACTAGTTTCAGAGATCGACATGGTGAGGATTCACTAGGCCATCTTTTGAGTCGCTTTTTCCTTTACGACAAATACAAAGCCGATAGAGCCAACGACAGCTCCAAGCAAGATCCAATAGGCCATATCTGATGACGCAATTGGGCCTGCCAAGAGACCTGCTAATAAAAAGAGATCGATATAGAGTCTGATATCCCGATAGAAGGTCCAATTGAAATGGTAGCTACCTTCCGTGTACTTCCGTGTCGATACAGGCGGTTGAAAGACCTGCAACAGAATCAAAATCCCAACAAAAGCAAGATAAGCGAGGCTAACTACCGAAAGCGGAGCCCGCATCGTCAAAGCTACAGCCGCTAAAAGCAAGACCAAGATCCAGAAATGAAAGTCCAACCAGAATTCACGATGGTAACGAAAGCCCTTCATAAGATCACACCTTTCTATCCATATAATCGTTTTCTACACTTATATTATAAGACAAAGAAATTTTTTTGCAAGGAGAAATCGGTTAGCTGGAACTGAAAATAGGACCAGAATATCTCTGGCCCTACTAAAAAAACTATGAACAAAGAGTAATGAGCACATCATTCACTGATGTCATTTTCGATAATAACCTTGAGTGCATTGTTTTCACCCGCATGTTTAAAGACATCATAGGCCTTTTCGACTTCTGAGAGTTTGAAGTGGTGGGTAATGAGCTTGGTTGCATCGATCTTACCAGATTTTAGGACATTGAGCAACATTTCAGTGGTGTTGGCATTGACGAGACCGGTGTTGAGGGTAATGTTCTTGATCCACAATTCGTCCAAATTGAAGCTAACTGGTTTTCCGTGAACACCGACATTGGCGATGTGACCGCCGACAGAGATGACGTTTTGGCAGACATCAAAGGTAGCAGGATAGCCCACACATTCCATGGAGATATCGACACCACGACCTTCGGTCACTTCATTGATAAAGGCCTTGATTTCAGCGATATCGCTGGAGCAGATGGTGTGAGTTGCTCCAAATTTCTTAGCCGCTTCAAGACGAGATTCAGACAAGTCCACCATGATAATCGTAGCTGGTGAGAAGAACTGCACAGTCAAGAGAGCTGCAAGACCGATCGGACCAGCTCCAACGATACAGACATTGTCCCCAGGTTTTACATGAGATGGGAGGACCCCGATTTCATAAGAGGTTGGGAGAATATCTGAGAGCATGACCAAGGCTTCGTCATCCACAGTTTCAGGCGCATGATAAAGACTACCATCCGCATGTGGAATGTGGACATACTCTGCTTGGGTTCCGTTGATCAAGTGACCCAAAATCCAACCACCATCTTCACAGTGAGAAGGCAAATTACGTTTACAGTAGTAGCAGGTATTACAAGCTGTGACACAAGAGATGATGACCTTGTCGCCTACCTTGAAGTTATTCACTGCATCGCCGACTTCTTCGACGATCCCGATTCCTTCGTGGCCTAAAATCGTGCCTTCTTTACAAGCTGGCACATCTCCTCCTAGGATGTGAAGGTCTGTCCCACAGATGGTTGTCTTCAAGACACGCACAATGGCATCCGTTGGATTTTTGATCATTGGTTTTGGTTGATCCAGCAGTTGCAGATTGCCTGCAGATACATAAGTTGCAGCTTTCATAAGCGACTCCTTTTCTTTGTTGGTTTGATAAAACCATTTTATTTTCGTTTCTTTGTGAATATTATAACATATTAAGTAAACGCTTACAAGATTTTATGAGCACATTTTTAAAAGTTTTTTGAGCAAACAAAAACATTCCTCTTATCTCTACCAGAGGAATGTTTCAATCACCTTGTTCTAATTGTTGGCGCTGCTTATAGTACTCTTGCTGCTCGCGCTCACGCTCTTCTTCTAAACGCTCTTCATAGCGCTTGAGTTCTGCCTCAAACTCTTCTTGCAAGGCAAATAAACGCTCCAAACCACTTTGAGCCTCCGCACTTGGGGATTGAAAATGCAGGGCACTCAGCCAGTCTACTAAATTTTCTGTATGTTGGCGGACATCCATACGCATATCCGCATAATCCCACTCCAACTCGCTAAGTTTCTGGTTGAAGCGGTAATGTCGATCTTCTAGTTGTTCTAATTCACTATTTCCTGAATGGTACATCACATACCTCCTTTAATCGGACTCAATAAAATCGGCTTTTTCACTGATTTCAGTGCTGCTTCTGCCGCGTCCGCTGCTCCTCCTGTAAATCCATCTTTCAAATCATTAACTAGAGTTGTTGTGGCAAAAGAGCGCATTTTTTCGGATTGACCGCTCAAAGTCACCTGCAAACTCATCCCTTCCAACATCATCAAGGCTTTTTGCGTTGCAATCAAACTCCGAATTGCAATCCGCTCTTGCTCCTTTTTAATCTCTCGATGGAGCTCCTCAATGCGTTCTCTATCCTCTCCCAGGATCTCTAACATCTTTTTCTCCTACTTATGAAAATCAAAGGCCACTGCTTGTCCCTTGTCCAAGTCCACCAATTGGGCTGATGCAGCCTCCAGTTGCCCTGCCAAATCTGACAGACGTGTCGAGTAGGCCTTTGCTTGAGCCAGGTTTTCCGCCTCGACCGCTTGGTCCCAGCAAGTATCCATGGAGAACTCTCCTAATAGTTGCTCCACTTCTGCATCTGTTAAAAACTGAGCCATGCTGTGGGCCATTTGTGACACCTCCGCAACCTTATGGGAAACCGTCTCCTTGGCCACTTCTAGCTGATCTTTGAGCTCGGCCTCAAAAACCGTCGCTTGCGCTGAAGCATTTTGTGCTACTGCCAGTACCAATTCCTCTCGTAATTGAATGGTCTGGGTACCAGATGCCCCTGCCAATTGCTGATGGAGGCTCGGAATACTTGGCCTTTCCTGTCCATACATGGAGACCACCGAGGCAGATGATGGCTGATTTTCTGAAGCGGACGTTGCCCGATCTCGTTGGGGCATTTCAATAATTTTCTGCGCCTGATCTTGCACTTCACCTTCTAACTCCATTTGAGATGGCCTCCTTTCTTGGATTTGTTTTTTCGTTTCCTATAACTGAAAAAGGATCATAACCCTTCAGCTACAGGCAGATTCACACACTATAGGGTAACATAAATTAGCCCGGAATGCTATAAAAATAACACAATTTCTGAAAAAAAGTCTAATTTTTATGAAAAAATGGTTCGGAGGTCTGAAAAGCAAAAAAAGACAGGCAATTCCTCAGCTCCCTTTTTTCGATTGAAACCTGAAAAGGCCATCAAAAATCCCCCGCTCTTTTGAGCGAGGGATAGCTGATAAACATCAGTTCTTCCTTGGCGTCTTATTTACGACGTCCTGGGCGTTCCTTGTAACCATAGTAAGCATCTTCGATGATTTCTTGCATATGGTCTACCATTGGAAGACGTGGGTTAGCTGGTGAACATTGATCTTCGTAAGCAAGGAAGGCCAATTCACGAGAATGTTTCTTCCATTCTTTTTCATCGATTCCTTGTGCTTTGAAGTTCATTTCGATTCCTACGCGCTCACCGAGTTCGTAAACAGCTTTCGCGTAAGCTTCAACTGCTTCTTCTGGTGTAGAGCATGGAAGGCCAAGCATACGAGCGATGTCTTGATACTTCTCATCTGCACGGTAGTAGTTGTACTTAGGCCATGTTGCTGTCTTAGCTGGGCGTGTACCGTTGTAGCGGATCACGTATGGAAGCAAGATCGCATTGGTCCGTCCGTGAATGGTGTGGAATTGCGCACCAATCTTGTGAGCCATTGAGTGAGAAATACCTAGGAAGGCATTGGCGAAGGCCATACCAGCAATAGTTGAAGCGTTATGCATTTTCTCACGTGAGTGGAAGTCTGCATTCTTCACTGAGCTTTCCAAGTTTTCAAAGACAAGTTTGATGGCTTGAAGAGCAAGACCATCAGTGTAGTCGCTAGCCATTTGCGATACGTAAGCTTCAGTCGCGTGAGTCAATACGTCCATACCAGTATCAGCAGCAACAAATCCAGGAACTGTCAATACCAAGGCAGGGTCTACGATTGCCACAGTTGGTGTCAATGAGTAGTCAGCGATTGGGTATTTACGGTTGTTTGCTTTATCAGAGATAACGGCAAATGGAGTTACTTCAGATCCTGTACCAGATGTAGTTGGGATTGCAATAAATTTAGTCTTCTTACCAAGCAATGGGAACTTGAAGGCACGTTTACGGATATCCATGAATTTTTGTACAAGGTCACGGAAGTCCACTTCTGGTTGTTCATAGAAGAGCCACATTACTTTAGCCGCATCCATTGGAGATCCACCACCGAGAGCGACGATAGTATCTGGTTTGAAGGCACGCATGATCTCTGTACCACGTTCAACAGTTGTGATATCTGGATCTGGTTCAACGTCTGCAAAGATTTGGTAAACTACCTTATTGCGACGAAGGTCAAGCTGTTCGATGATACGATCAAGGAAACCAAGCTCTACCATAGCGTGGTCTGTAACGATCATGACACGTTCAACGTCACGACATTTTTGTAGGTATTCAATTGAATCACGTTCAAAGTATGTTTTTGAAGGAAGTTTCATCCATTGCATGTTATTTCTCCGGCGTCCGACTTTTTTGATATTCAAGAGGTTGATGGCACTAACGTTGTCCCCAACAGAGTTGCGTCCGTAAGAACCACATCCAAGTGTCAATGATGGCAAGAAGGCATTGTAAACATCCCCGATACCACCGAAAGTCGAAGGAGAGTTGCAGATCACACGAATGGCTTTAACTGCTTTACCAAATTCTTTGGTCAATTCTTCGTCAGCTGTATGGATAGCAGCTGAGTGACCAAGACCGTTGAATTCAACCATTTGGCGTGCTTTGTTAATTCCGTCTTCACGGCTTTCAGATTTCAAGACAGCGATAACTGGTGACAATTTTTCACGAGTCAACGGCTCTTTTTCACCAACTTCTTTACATTCTGCCGCAAGGATATTGGTTCCTTCTGGAACTGAGAAGCCAGCTTGTTCAGCGATCCATGCTGCTGGTTTCCCAACGATGTCCGCATTCAATTTCGCACCCGCGCAGTTCTTGCTGTTGGCTTTTACGCCGAAGCAGAACTCTTCAAGAAGGGCTTTTTCTTTTTTGTTAACAAAGTAAGTGTGGTAAGATTTGAATTCTTCAACAAACTCATCGTAGATTTCTTTATCGATGATGACCGCTTGTTCAGACGCACAGACCATCCCGTTGTCAAATGACTTAGACATGACGATATCGTGGGCTGCTTGGCGGATGTTGGCTGATTTTTCAACATAAGCAGGTACGTTTCCGGCACCAACCCCAAGAGCTGGTTTTCCACAAGAATAAGCTGCTTTCACCATGGCGTTCCCACCGGTCGCAAGGATCGTAGCAACTCCCTCGTGGTTCATCAGGGCACTGGTTGCTTCCATAGAAGGTTGGGTAATCCATTGCACACAGTTCTCAGGTGCTCCAGCTGCAATTGCTGCATCGCGTACGATTTGTGCTGCATGAGCTGATGATTCTTGAGCAGATGGGTGGAAGGCAAAGACGATAGGGTTCCGTGTCTTCAAGGAAATCAAAGCTTTAAAGATTGCTGTTGAAGTAGGGTTGGTTGTAGGAGTGATCCCGCAGACAACTCCGACTGGCTCTGCAATCAGCGTTAAACCAGTGACGTCATCTTCTGAAATGACACCAACTGTTTTCGTATGACGCATGTTATTTACTACGTGTTCACAAGCGAACAAGTTCTTCGTCGCCTTGTCTTCAAAGACTCCACGACCAGTTTCTTCATAAGCATGAAGAGCAAGCTCACCGTGTGCGTCAAGAGCAGCTACAGATGCTTTCGCTACAATGTAGTCCACTTGCTCCTGGTTCAATTTGTGCATTTCTTCAAGCGCCACCAGCGCTTTTTGCACCAACTCGTCTACGTGTTTTTCAGCAGCGAGTTTCTTTTCTTCAGGTGAGAGAGTTTTTTTATCAGCCATTTGATGCTTTCCTCCAATGTTTGAAACCCTTATCCTTTTCTAGAACTTTTTCCTGTTTTCAGAAACTTTCAAGAATAGTGTAAGAAATTTCGATTTGTTAATTTTTTCACAATATAATTGTACTCTATTTTGAGATTTTTGTAAACACTTCCAAGCAACTTTCACAAAGATTTTTTTGAAGTTTGTGAAAACTTTGTCAATCCTATTGCTGTGAAAGCAATTCTTTAGCAAAATTGTGAAAAAATAATTAAAAAATTTTTTTCTTCACAAAGTGATATTTTCAATTGATTTATGTAGGCGTTTTCTTGATCTTACTAAAAAAAGCAGCTTTTTACAAGTAAAAAGTTGCTTTTTGTTTTATTTTGTTAGGATTTGTTTTGTTTCAGTTTCAGAGAAGCATTTTTACTTCTTGACCGGACCCTTTTCGGCCTTATCAAGAGCTTCTTTGACTGTTTGAGCATAGAGTTCCCCACCATTGGTTTCCATATTGAAGTGAACAGAGTCTGTGCCCACCCAAATGTTTGGATTTTCAATTGCTACTTGGTACCAGTCCGCAATCGTGATAAAGTCGTATTTCTTGGCCAGTTCCAATTCATAAAGACGGGTTTGAACCGATTCACTGGACGGATCGTTGGCATAGCGACCATCATATGGTGTCACAAGGATCAAGCGACGGCCTTTTGGAAGTTTCTCAACATACTGATCCAGCAATTCTTTGTAGTTGCTTACAGTATTGGTTCCTAGGGCAATGACCACATTTTTTAGGAGAACTTTATTGGAGATATCGGTCTCAAAGACCTTCATTCCATTTTCCAACTGACGGCTCACCACTGCATCGATCTGGATGCCAGGGATGGCTTTAGTCAGGTAGTCCTGTGCTCGCAAGTTAACCGAATCACCGATCATGGTCACACCATTTGAGACGTTATAGTCTGTTGCAGTCGCATTGTCCACCTGCGTCCGTGTGACCTGCATTTTGCTGTCTGCTTGATTGAGCCCACTCACTACCAAACTCTCATCAAAAGCTCCAACGGTTGGTGCAAAGGCGGAGATTCCAATCATCAAGAGAGCCAGAGGAATCATGAAGTAAAAGATCGGCTTGGTCAAAAAACTGAGATCCATCTTCATACCAAAGACCCGAGGTTCCTTGCCTGCAATGGTTGGCTCCAAAATATAGAAGGACAGAGCTGTTAGAATCAAGGAAACGATCGTCGTCACAAGGGCTGCCATCATATTCCCTAAATGTTGAGAGAAGATGATAAAGAAAGGCCAGTGGAAAAGGTAAACGCCATAACTGGTATCTGCCAAGAAATTGAGGATGGCTGGTTCCTTTTTATCCGGCGTCTTCTCATGGAGAATGCGGGCCGACAGAATCATGGCACAAGCTGCGATTGTCGCTGCTAAAAAGCCAAATAGATAGGTCCACAAGCTATCAAATGGCAAGAAAAGACTGAGCACAAACAAGAAGGCAAAGCTTCCACCCAAGACCGATAAGGTCTTTTTCATGCTCCAAGACTGCACCAGCTTTGTAAAGTTCGGGCTGACATTGGCAATCCCTGTCACCGTTGCTAGGCATGATCCCGCAAAGAAGGGGAAGATGTGAGTGAAGCTAGAAAAATAGATAGTAGAGAAATTAGCTGTCAGAAAGGCGCGGATGAACATGGACAAGAAGGTGAAGAGAAAGAGCCCGCTGGATGCTAGGAAGAGCATGCCTCGGTATTTTCCAACCGTCTTAGCCCGCTTAGCCAAGAACCATGCCAAAAGTGCCCAGAGCACATAGTAATGCACTTCTAGAGCCAAACTCCAGGTATGAAGGAAGAGATGCGGAATGAAGTTACTTTCGTAACTACCACCCGTTGCCATCTCAAAGAAATTGGTCACAAAACCAAAGACCGCCGCAATTTGAGTCCCAATACCAGCCACGTAGTCCCGTTGGACCATAAAGGTAAAGGGCATCACGACCAAGACCATAAAGACAAGGGGTGGTACGATCCGGTAAAAGCGCCGTTTCAAGAATGCCAAGTAGTCGATTCCTTGCTTGCGCGCAAATTCATCGATCAAGAGCGCTGTAATCAAAAATCCTGAGAAGGTGAAGAAAATATCTACCCCAATGAAGCCTCCAGGAAAGGCTTTTTGGAAGAAATGGTAAAGCAATACCAATAAGAGTCCTGTAACACGGACTAGTGAAAACCATTTAATGCGCATTTTGATAAATCCCCTGCTTGAATGTTCCTTTGTATACGACGTTGGCTTCTGTGGTTAAGGTGCCTTTACCCTCCGGCTGGCCGTTAACAAACTGCCCTTCATAGGTCCAACCATCCTTGGACTTAAACTTACCATAGCCGCTAAAAGAGCCGTTGACGAGGTTACCTGTATAGGTATCCCCATTTTTAAAGGTGACGGTTCCCTTGCCATTCATCTTGCCACGGACCAAACTTCCGTCGTAACGGATCGCCCCCTTATCCAAGGTCAAGACGCCCTGACCTGGAATGGCTGAAAGGAAAACCATCAAAGCAGATAGAATAATCACGACTAATGCTGCTATTTCTAAATTTTTTCGCGTCAGATAGACCTTATAAGTCTCATAAAATTCTTTCATATTCTGTATTCTCTCACATATCAAACTCTTAAGAAGTTGCTAACTGATCTAACCAAGCCTTACAGCCGCTCAGGACTCTGGAATAGGTCTCCTCAAAATCACCGGTATACCACGGATCTGGCACACTTTCAGCAGCAAAAAGATGAATCTTGTGTTCTGTCCCTGCAGGAGCCATTCGCTTCAGATCTGCTACATTGTTTTCGTCCATCCCTAGGATCAAATCAAAGTTGTAAAAATCCTCTTCCTTGATCTGTAAGGAAGTCTTGGCTGGATCATAAGGGACTTGGTATTGTTGAAAGATTTTCTGGGTTCCCTGATGGATGGGATTGCCATGTTCCCAGCTCGAGGTAGCCCGACTTTCAATCTCATACTGATCCGTCAAGTCCTTCATGACAAACTCCGCCATGGGGCTCCGACAAATATTTCCTAAGCAGACAAAGACGATTTTTTTCATGATTCCACCTAACTCCTTGTTCGGACTGCCCAACCTAGCTGAGCTCTTGGCTTTCCACTATGGAAAACCAGCATACTATTACTATTATAACAAAAATGTGACAGAAAGATGACAAAGGGGCTCCATCATTTTAAAGAAAAATCAGATTCCTTTTTCAAATCTGATCTGTTTCTCTATTTTGGAAAACGAACCTCTAATGGAGGCCATTTACTCTGCCAATCCTTCTTTTTCATCCGCTCTGTATAAACCGCCAAACGCTCTGGGCTGGCTAAAAAATGTGGAGTCGGCTGAACGATGAAGTCTTAGATATCCTTTGTCCCATAAGGGAGAAAGAGCTCTAGCTGACCATCTTTCCTTAGGCGAACTGCAAGTGCCGTACACTGTTCGGGGTATTTGGAAACCGCATCACAGGCACTATGATATGGAGCTGTCCCCGGGCTATGCTGGTGCATATAGACTTGATTTTTCACTTCCCAAGCGTACTGGGGATAGGTCTTCTTTAATTCTTGCTCGATCTGCAGAGTCTCCTCATAACTGATCGTAGGGTCATAAAAGACCAGATCCAGATCTGTCGTCGCATCAAACCCTGGTCTGCCAGAAAGCTGGTTCCAGACGAAATTGCGCACCGCACCTGCTGCCAACCAGGCATCTGCCAAGTTGAGATCTCGAATAATGGCCAAGACAGTCATCATCTCCGGATCCGCTTGGATTTGTTCCACTATTGCTTCTTCCGTCAGCATCTTCTTCTAGTCTCCATTATAGGGATAACCCAGGTGTTCATAGGCCTTGCGGGTTGCCACGCGCCCTGTCCGGGTCCGCATGATAAAGCCTTTTTGAATCAGGTAAGGCTCATACATGTCTTCTACGGTCTCCCGTTCTTCAGCAATATTGACCGATAGAGTCCCAAGCCCGACCGGGCCACCGCCGTACATTTCAATCATGGTACGCAGGATCTTTTGATCGACATAGTCCAGTCCTTCATGGTCCACATCTAGCATAGAGAGAGCCTTGTCGGTAATGGTATCGTCAATCAAGCCGTCGCCCATAATCTGGGCAAAATCGCGCACCCGTTTGAGCAACCGGTTAGCAATCCGAGGGGTCCCACGACTACGAAGAGAAAGCTCTTCGGCAGCTTCGTGGGTAATTTCCATCTCAAAGATTTCGGCGGTCCGCTCGACAATCTCTGTCAAATCATCTTGCTCATAGTATTCCATGTGCCCCGTAATTCCAAAGCGAGCACGCAAGGGATTGGACAGCATACCAGCTCGCGTTGTCGCCCCAATCAAAGTGAAAGGAGGAAGGTCCAGATGGACACTCCGGCTGCTCTCCCCAGCGCCAATCATAATGTCGATGTAAAAATCTTCCATGGCGCTGTAAAGCACTTCTTCGACTGACATAGGAAGACGGTGGATCTCATCGATAAAGAGGACATCCCCCGGTTCTAGATCATTGAGGATAGCTACCAAGTCACCGGCCTTTTCAATGACAGGACCAGAAGTCTGCTTGAGATTGACGCCCAGTTCATTAGCGATGACAAAGGCCATGGTGGTTTTCCCAAGCCCCGGAGGGCCAAAAAGAAGGACATGATCCAGCGCCTCATCCCGAAGCTTAGCCGCCTCAATAAAGATTTTCAGCTGGTCCTTGACCTTATCTTGACCGATATATTCATGTAAATATTGCGGGCGCAACGTCCGTTCAACGGCCTCTTCATCGCCCATGATTTCATTGTCTAAAATTCTACTCATACAGTCTATTATAGCAAAAAATGATACCTTCGGTACCATAAATAGAATGTGTTTTTTAAAGATCCTGGTTCTCACTAGCGTTCGTTAGAATAAGTTGAATGGTTGCCCTCATCGCCAACCTTTCTTTTTATTATACAGTCCCTTCTTCTTCTATCGCTCACCATTTCACTTTATAATTATTTCCTTTAATGATAAAATTAAAGCAACAACGTTTAGGAGGTAAATTTATGTTTACTAAAACAAAGAAGATCCTTTTCGGTTTCTTGGCATTCTTTGCAGTGCTCCTTATTGCAGGATGTCAGTCTTCTCCATCGCAGTCTTCTAAAACAAATAAGTCTTCTCAAACAAATAAATCTCCTCAAACAATAAAAGCACCACAAGATCTTACAAAGGATCAACAAGGAACTTGGAAATGGACTGACCAACAAATGACCATTCAGAAAGTATTCCTAGCTTCTAATATCAAAAAACTAGCCGCCGTACTAATGCTTGATGACTTCGATAAGGTTAAGATGACAATGACCATTAAAGATAAAACCGTTGAATTGAAGTACCATTTTGATTACAGAGAACTGTATGAGGATCAAGCATTTGCAACAGGAGAGAACAAAGCGAATTATGAATCGTATTTAAAAAATAAAACTGCTGAATTTAAGAATTATATTCCAAATTTGAAACATACAAAGATTACTCTTGACGAACCTAATTATGCCTATGATTATTCTCTAACTGGAGAAATCGATACGCAGAAACATACTATTACGTTCCCTGAAACACCTACATTTTTAAGTAGAATTGTTATGGGAACCACGTATAACTCACTTGTACCAATTACTTATACTTACACCGTTGAAGGTAACCAACTAACACTTTATGCTGAAGGTCAAGATGAACAAAGTCATTTTAGAGTAATACGTCTTCGTTTCAATTACGTAGGAGACAATCATTAGAAGGAGTGATCAATCATGAACAATATGAAAAAAAGTTCCCTATGGATGTTTTCCCTTCTTGCTCTTCTATTTGTATCAGGATGTGGGCAACAACAGAAACAACAGCAACAGAAACAACAAACAACCGCTGAGACTACAACAGTTGCAGAAACTACCACAGTAGCACCTACCCCAGTCTCACTCGAAGGAGACTGGAAAGCTGTAGATTTTAGAGATACAGTGGAACGTACTTTCTTAATTTATTATGATGATGCTAATAGTCGATTAAAGGTTACTGAAGCCTTCCAAGATATCGTTCCGACTCTAAAAATTACAGGAACAGATGTAACTTATTCTTATAGTGCAGATATGAATAAGTATATTGATTTTTATGCTGAACAGAATAAAGATAAATATCCTACAAAAGAAGAAGCTACTGCCATCCTTCTAGGCGTAAGAGAAAAGAAATTTGAAAGCTTTAAACATCAAACTGGAACGTTTGATAACAATACAAAAGTGTTAACTGCAACGTTAAATGATGGGGTTTTAAACGAGAAAGCAAAAACGATCGTATTCCCTGAAGTTCCAAACATCTTTGGAGTTCTACCTCTTTATATTAATTCTACAGACGTACCAATTACTTATCACTACGAATTGAATGGTGACATCCTTACAATTTACGCTGAAAAAACATTCGAAGAAACAGGAGCACATCTCGTTTATCCGATGAAATTCAAGAAAGTTTCAGATCCTAAAACTAATTAAATAACTCACTGAGAGTGAGACAGAAATCGGTAATTCGTTAGAATTCGATTTCGTCGTCCCACCTCCGCACAGTTGAGTAGGGCTGTAAAAGCTGATGAAATCAGCGTAGTAGAGCCCACTCAACCACTGCGTCTTGCTCGACAATCCAAAAATAATTGAGAGGCTAGGACTTTTGTCCCAGCCTCTTTTCTGTGCAAAAAAATAATTTAGGAAGCCTTGAGAATCTCATCTATTGGGGACTCTGCTACATACAATTTTCCCGTTTCTTATGTTGAATAATCGGTCAAGTTACAAAACAAAATTGTGATTCGTTTGAAAGCCCTTGCAAAACAATTGTGTTGCACGTATAATATAAGCGTAATACAATCATCTATTTTAAGGAGGTCTAGCGATGATTAGACGTTATAAAAAATTATTTTTAGCATTCGTTGCTCTGTTCTCAGTCTTCCTACTAGCTTCTTGTTCTCAAAAACAAAGTGGCTCTAAAAATGCTGCTAAAACAGAAACAGCAAAAGTCGAAACGATTGATGGCGAATGGGAATTAGTCAATGCTGTCGATGCGTTATCGGACTCCATCGGAGCTTATCCCCTTAACGCACTCAACTTTGCACGCTTGCTTGACTCTGTCAAAGACTTCAAAATGGACTTGAAGATTGAAAACAATACGGCAACGATTAAATACGATTATAATATTGATAACTTTAGTAAAGCTTTCTATAAGTTTTCACAATCCGCTAAAGGAAAGACTGAAGAAGAGTTCAAAAAAGCCCTATATGACTCTCACGAAAAATTTGCAGGTGACTTTAAGAAATACAAAGTCAGCATGAATAAAGATACAGGCGTATTTAGCTATGAAGCGACAGGTTCTATTGATCAAGATGCGAAAACCATGACTTTTGAAGAAGGAATTTCAGTAACAAACTCATTCTTCTTCCCACTCAGTGAAAACAACTTGTCGCCAAACACCTATCATTACGAACTAAAAGATGACATGCTTTATATTACGATTGAAGGGAAATCGAAAAGAGATAACCTTCCCGTTCACTATGAACTACACTTCAAACGTAAAGGAAGCACTACTCAAAAAGACCCTGTTCCAATTGAAGGAAAGTGGCAAGCTATCGACTTCAGACCAACTCTTGAACGTAGCTTAGCCTATAAAGATTTCGACTATGATGATTCGGCTTTCAAGCATCTCTATCCTGAGGCATGGAAAGATTTGAAACCAACGTTGAACATTACGGGTACATCTGTTGAATTCGACTATACTGTATCTCTAGCAGATGGTTTTGGAAGATTCTACGATTACTTAAAACAACTAGATGCATCTAAATTGACGGAAACAAAAGATGAATTTATTAAAAATCAATTTACTAAATTATCATCAACTCTACAAGCTGGCGCTAAAGACTCCCAAAATATAACTTATGAATTTGATAAAGATAATTACAAAATTCATTCTGTATTGAAAAATGGTAAATTAGATACAACAAACCAAACGATTGTCTTCCCAGAAGCGATCAATATTGTGGATCTTGTAATCATGTCCATTGGTCCTGCCAATGAGGAAACGACGTATAAATACTCTATTGATGGAGATATTTTAACGTTAACGATTGAGCAAAGCGATGCAAAGAATAATGTAAATACCATTATTTCAGCAAAATTCAAAAAAGTATCTGATAAAACGAGCAATTAGTCTCCCACCTCCGCACAGTTGAGTAGGGCTGTAAAAGCCGATGAAATCAGCCTAGTAGAGTCCACTCAACCACTGCGTCTTGCTCGACAATCCAAAGACAATTGAGAGGCTAGGACTTTTGTCCCAGCCTCTTTTTGTGTGTGCAAAAAATTAATTTAAGAGCTTACGCTCTATTAAAATACTTCAGTACCTTTGGTTCGGTTAGGAAGGAACGTAGTTCTCACTAGCGGTCGAACTGCGTCAACGTACCTAAACTCACTAACGTTTGTAAAAAATAAGGAACGTAGTTTTCGCTTCGCTCAAACTGCGTCAATATCTCTAAATTCGGTTGAACTCTCTGAATTCACCTCATTAAGAGATATAGAAAAAGCCACCGGTTTTGGTGGCTCTTATAGGGAGATTATTATGAAAAAGTTTTAGGAGTTTTATCATTCAAAGTTAGGAGGTCTTTGATGATGGTATTAGTATACGATAGGAAGCTTAAAATTTCCTTATAGTTTTTCTAAAAAATTTTTTTCGTGGAAAAGAGGAGGTCCCAAGCAAGAATTTCACATCCTTGTTTGGCCTCTCCCCTTTCCTCTTTATTTCTTAGCGATAGCATGGTAGCTAGTCTTGCTAGTGAAGACTTGACCTGCTCTCAAGATGACTTTTTCATCTTGGTCGCTATGAATGGCATCTGGCACTGTTTGAAATTCGAGGGCCAAGCCATTGTGTTGAACCATTGGTTGGCCTTGCAGACGAACGGTTTCATCTACGAAATTAGCTGAATACACCACCAAGGCTGGAGCTTCTGACTTGAAGGTCAAAAAGCGTCCAGATGGCTGATGGTAAAGAAAGCCGGCATTTTCATGCCCTTCTGGAAGAGCAAATGGATGATCTAATCCTTCTACCAGGCGAATTTGTGGATCAGCATCCTTAAAGAGATCCTCTAACAGCATAGCTTGGTAAAGATGCTGAACGATCGGACTTTCTCTATCCAAGGTCTGAAGAGGGACGCCATCTGGGTGGATAGGGTAAAGCCCCTGATGATTGATCTGAAAGACATGGTCATTTATCGGCTGAGTGAAGTTACCTGATAGGTTGAAATAGCTGTGGTTGGTCGGGTTGACCAAGGTGTCTTGATCCGTTTCTGCCCGATAAGCAATCTCGAATTCACCATCTTCCGTTAAACCATAGGTCACCCAGATCTTGAGATTTCCAGGGAAACCGCCGGTCCCATCCGCCCGCTCTGTGTAGAGAGTGATTTCTTGGTCCGTTACCGACTCCACGCTAAACAAAGCGCTGTCCCAACCCGTCGGTCCACTGTGGTTGCAGTTGGCACCGTTATTGGCTTCCAAGTGGTAGGTCTCTCCATTGAGTTCAAAATTGGCCCCTGCAATCCGACCTGCTACTGGACCAATACTAGCCCCATATTTAGGGCTGTTGCCTACATAGTCCTCAAAGCGATCAAAGCCTAGGATAATATTAGCAAACCGGTCTTCTTTATCAGGTGTCACATATTCTAAAATCGTCGCACCATAAGTCATGACAGACAATTGGTAGCCCTTGTCATTTTCGAAGCGATAAGCACGAACTTCCTGATTCTTCCATTCCCCAAACACGCTTTCTTGATACTGTTTCACAAATCTTCTCCTCTCACTGTTTTTCTCCATTATATCAGTTTCACAAGATGAAACACTCCACTTTTTATAGAAAATTAATGGCTATTCTTTATCAAATGGATGAATGATCACCCCTTGTACAACCCGATTGACGGTACCAGTCGGTGAAGGTGTGTCTGGGCGATTTTGAACCTTGAGCGAAGTCAAGAGAGAAATCAACTGACCGTAGATAATGTATGGGAAGGCACGGTAGATATCTAGAGAGTCTGCTGATGCTTCCACCAACACTTCTCGTACATGCTCAATGCCTGCAGCTTGATCGGACAAGAGAACGACCTGACGGGCAATCTGATCCCCAGCCACTTCTCCAACCAAATCCAAATCGTATTGGCGCGTATAAGGATCAATGGAGCCAAAGACCAAGACCAGAGTCTGCTCATTGATGAGGGATTTTGGACCGTGACGGAAGCCGACAGGACTCTCGTACATGGTCGCGATTTTACCTGCAGTCAATTCCAAAATCTTGAGCTGGGCTTCATGAGCTAGCCCAAAGAAAGGTCCCGCTCCTAGATAGATCACGCGCTCAAAGTCTAGATCGACCACTTCCTTGACCTCACGATCCTTCTCCAAGATCTGCTCTGACAGATAAATCAATTCTTCCACCCGTTTTTCTTTGATTTTTTCCTCACTTGGATCAAAGACCAAGAGAGCTGTCAGGAGCATAGAGGTAAAGCTCGAAGTCATGGCAAAGCCAGCATCGTTGGTTTCTTTAGGTTGGAGAAGCAAGAGATTGCGCTCATCTCCGTAGGCCTGCTGGGCCAGCTTCCCTTCTTCCGCACAAGTAATGGTGATCTGATAGAGTTCATCGACCAAGTCTTGAGCTAACTCAACTGTCGCAACACTTTCAGGCGAGTTGCCACTTCGTGCAAAGGATACTAAAACCGTCGGAACCTCTTTTTTCAAATAGGTTTGAGGATGAGCTACGATATCCGTCGTCGCAATGGATTGGAAATTCCAGTGGCGTTCATCATGCACTTCCTGCAAGTAAGGAACCAAGGTATCCCCCACATAGGCTGAGGTCCCTGCCCCTGTCAAGATGACCTTGATATAGTCATGCTCTTGTCCAATCTTTTCTAAGAAAGCTTTTATTTCCGCTTTTCTTTCTTGGTACAAGCGAGCCGTTTCTTTCCAAACCCTTGGTTGTTGGTAAATCTCACGTGTTGTGATCTCTGCTCCTAGCTCCTGCAAGTCTTCTTTTGTATAGTCTAACATAGAAACTGTTGTTCCTTTCTACAATCTAACATTGATAAATGGGAAAGGAGCCTGAGATGATACTCCCAGACTCCCTACCAACCTACTCATCTTCATCATCATCAAGGTTTGACAAGAGGTCATTGACCTTGACAATACTTTCTTTTGCACGTTCAGGGTAGTCCCCTTCATTACCAGTCAGGCTACTATTGATGAATTCGATGACCATCGGAAGATTCATCCCTGCGTATAAGTCAATCGCACGTCCTTCAAGGATCAAGCGACTCACAGTGTTGCAAGGAGTTCCTCCCAAGAGATCGGCAAATACAATATAGTCTTCTAGACCTTGGACTGTTGCTTCAAATTTAGCGGTAAAGTCTTCTGGCCCTTCTTCTGGTAAGAGTGCAACCGTATGGATGGATTCTTGTGGCCCCATAATCATCTCTGTGCTCGCTTTGAGCTCTTCACAAAAGCGACCATGGCTGACCAATACTAACTCTTTTGCCATACCTTACTCCATTATGCCATTCCAAAGAAGAAGTGGCCAAATGCTGAGAATGCGATTGCTGCAAGGATGATGAGCAAGATAGCTTTTGTAGAGTTCATACCCTTACGTCCAAGCAACCAGTAGATTACACCTGTGATGATAGCTGGTACCAAACATGGGAAGATAAGGTTGAGCATATCTTGAATTTCAATCGCTTTGTCCCCAATGTGTGGAGTCCAAGAAACTTCAACACCAATCATGCTGGCAATCAAGGCACCAACCATGAAGATACCCAGAACGGCAGCTGCGTCGATCAAAGCTGTCAAGGTACTTTGCATATTGTTGATGAGGTTAACCCCTTCTTTATAGGCAAATTCCAACTGTTTCCAACGGAAAATGTCATAAGCAACTGCCACAGCGATCCACAAGAAGATACCGGCTGGGTTTCCTGCAATAGCCAAAGTTGCTGCGATTGAACCCATAATAGCTGGTACCAATGATCCAAAGATTGAGTCCCCAAGAGGAGCGAATGGTCCCATGAGACCTGTCTTGATCCCGTTCACCGCATCTTTTGATTTGACACCATCTTTTTCTTCCAGAGCAAGGTCAAAACCAGTGATAATGGTGTGGAAGAATGGTGAAGTATTGAAGAATTGCGTATGCAATTTCATCATTTCTTTCAATTCTGGAGTGCCATCACCATACATTTTACGCAACTGAGGTAAAAGCATATAAAGGTAACCAGAAGCCTGCATCCGTTCGTAGTTCCAACCCAATTGGAAGGTGAAGAGGCTACGTTTGTTGATTTGTTTAAAATCTTCTTTTGTTAGTTTGTAATTAGAATTCGTCATCTTCAATTTCCCCGCTTTCTACATTGCTTGCTGGAGCAGCTACGACTGTACGTTGACTGTTTTTGAAGTGTTGTACTGCAAGGAAGATACCGATAATGGCAATACCAATCATAGATACACTCTTGAAGTTGTTAACAAAAGTAATAGCTTGTTCTTTTGGAAGTTTAGCGAACACATCAGAACCAACAATGCTAGACACTGCAGCACCAAGGCTTTGAACATTGCTATAAAGCACTGTCAACATTGCTGTTAAGCCAAAGCCAAGTGCTAAGTAGTGAAGGTTACGACGAACAGGAAGGTAACGAAGCAAGATCGCAAATCCAAGACCTGGAAGCATTTGACCTGCGAGTTTCAGACCGTTTGCCAACCATTGTACATTAGCAAGACCTGTAACAACAGTTTCTACGAAAGAACCACCAAAGGCAAGAGCGAAGAAGACTGGAAGGGCACGAGAAAGAGCCCAAGGAACAGCACCAAGAAGGTAGTTGCGTTCAATTCCTTTATAGTCGTAACGTTCGATCGCAGCATCTACACGGTGAGCGAAGTAAGTTGTAGTCATACGACCAAGAATATCAAAGTAGGTCAACAAAGTTGCTACCGGCACAGCGATTGTAGCAATAGCAATCTCTGGATCAATCCCTTTTGCTACTGAGAAGGCAGTCGCAAGAACGGCACCAGATGTTGCGTCAATACGAGAAGCTCCACCGAAAGTACCTACACCGAGCACTGTCAATTGAAGAGAAGCTCCGATAAAGAGACCTGTCTTTAAATCCCCCATGACAAGTCCTGTAATGAAACCAGCAAAGACTGGTGATCCTGCTGATGAAACAATCGTCAACTCATCACAGATTTGATAAGCTGAGTACAAAGTAAGTAGTAAAATTTGCCACCATTGTATCATGACAATTTCCTCCTAAAAATTTTCTTTTACTTTAATAACTTCATAAAGTCTTCTGCAGTGTCGTTTGGCACCATCTGAGACGTAATCTTTACACCTTTTTCGTGGATCTTGTTGAAGTCTTCCACATCCGCGTCCACCACATTGATCGAGCGGGTAATCGCACGTGTCTCATCAGATTGAGACATATTGCCGACATTCAGCGTTTCAAGCTGAACGCCTGCTTCGATCAAACGAAGGAAACGATCAGGTTTGCGAGCTACGATAAAGAGTCGTTGGCTATCATATTTTCCAGCCAAGATATTTTCCGCAGCCTTTGCGACTGGCAAGATACTGAGCTTAACACCAGGTGGTGTCGCTAGTTTCAAGCCACTTTTTTCGATATCATTTTGAGCGACTTCATCATCGATCACCATGATACGTGAAACATTTAGTTTGGTAGTCCAAAGATTGGCTACCTGCCCGTGGATCAAACGTCCATCGATACGGCATCCTACAATAGTCATAAATTTTCCCCCTTTACTTCTTTGAATGTAGGTTGTTGAACAAGTTCAAGTGTCTCTTGGTAACGCCCTTCTGTCTCAAAGACGATCAGGCTATTGGCTCCTTCTTTGAGGAAACCATGAGGCACGTAAAGTGAAGTGGTCGGTCCGACCTCCCAGAAGCGGCCAAGGTTGTGGCCGTTGACAAAGACGACCCCTTTCCCAAATCCTGTCATATCCAGATAAGTGTCAAGGGTGTGATCCAGCTGAAAATCATATCGGTAAAAGGCTGGAGCACCTGCCTGCCATTCCTTTGAAAAATCGAGCTGACTGAGATCTTGTAAATCCAGTGGGTACTGCTTCCAATGAAGGTGGAAATGCAAATCCACACAGACACCTGTGCGAATGCCCTTGTGCTGGCTATCAGCTAAGAGCTTGTGCCCGTAGTTGACACGTCCCATATTCTCAAGCAAGATTTTTAAATTCGTAACCGCTTTCTTTTTTCCTTTGATAAAAAGATCTTCACCGATCTCTGTTTGGTATTGTGTTGCTACATGTTGATCATCCAGGTAAATCTGTACCCGATCCCGACCATCAATGATGCGCAATTTTTCTTCTTCCGCATCCAACTCAAGGTCTGTCTCATATAGGAGATAACCTGTGGTTTGCCCCAACCCTTCCATCTTTTCCGGATAGAGACTGGTTTTGACCTGAGCCAGATTGTCCAGATTCCCAAAAAGACTAGTCTTGGCTACCAATTGCAAGGTTTGCTCTGGCAAACACTCTTTGATGAGCGGTTCCTGCTGTGGGTATTCCGGATAATAGGTCGCCATCATTTTTTGAATAGCATAATACTTCTCTGTCGGATTGCCCTGCTCATTGAGCAAAGCCCCATAGTCATAGGATGTCACCTGTGGCAAATCGAGCGTTCCCCGAGCTGAGCAACCATTCATGAAGCCGAAATTGGTTCCGCCATGAAACATATAGAGATTGATGGAGCCGAGCTCCAAGACCTCATGGACAGCTTCTGCCAACTCCTCTGGGTCCCTTTGAATCACGGGTTCCTTCCAGCGGGTAAACCAGCCATCCCAGAATTCCATACACATCAAGGGCCATTTCTTGCCGTATTCGTCAAAGAATTCTTTCATCTGACCAAAGTTATAGGCTGCTTTGGAACCGAAGTTTCCTGTCACGAAGAGGTCTTCTTCGATCAAGGTTCCTGCTCTTAGCGTTGCTCGCCATGGACCATCTGATGTAAAGAGAGGACAGGTCACGCCTTTTCCCTTCATCAAATCCCGAATGGCACGAAGATAATCCTTATCTTCTCCATAAGAGCCGTACTCATTTTCCACCTGCATCATAAGGATTGGACCACCCCGATCCACTTGGTAGGGTGTCAACAACCCAAGCAAGCGATCATAATAACGATCCACCGCTTCGATAAAGGCTGGGTCTGATGAGCGGATTCGCAGGTCTTCTTCTAAGAGCCAAGCTGGCAATCCACCAAATTCCCACTCTGCACAGATAAAGGGCGACGGCCTTACAATCATGTAAAGTCCTAGGGACTGGGCTGTTTGAATGAAACGCTCTAGATCCAATCGGCCACTAAAGTCAAACTGCCCTTTGCGGGGTTCATGCGCATTCCAAGGAACATAGGTCTCAACCGTGTTGAACCCCAATGCCTTTAGATTATACAAGGAATGATACCAGTCTGCTGGGTCAATTCGGAAATAATGGATCGCTCCGGATAAAATCTTGAAGGGTTGATCTTTTAAATAGAAAGCATCGCGAATCTCAAAAACTCCCATAAACGCCCCCCTTTCTTATATGTAACCCTTTTCATTTATTAATATAATAAATTATTTAAAAAATGTCAACACTTTTATAAAAAATATGTTAAAATAGGGTTAAATAAGAGAAATCTAAAGAGAGGTAGCACTATGGCAATTCCAAAGTACCAACACATCAAAGATGAATTGAAGCAGCAAATTATCTCCGGAAAATTTGAAAATGGAGATAAATTTTATACTGAAGCTGAACTCATTAAAATTTATGATGTCAGCTCTATCACCGTTGTCCGTGCTTTGAACGACCTCGCTGCTGATGGTTACATTGTCCGCCAGCAAGGAAAAGGAACCTTTGTTTCTCGTGCTCGAAAACACAAACTGGTTGAATTTTCAGATGTTGAAACCTTCCCAATCCAAAAGGCCAAAGTCAAAGTTCTCTCTATTAAACGTGGAAATACCTTAAGCATCCTAGACAAACTAGGCCTCAACCCAACGCAATTCTACTATAAGATCGAACGGACTCGCCAGACAGGGGATGATACCTATATCTTCCACCAAACCTATGTTCCTGAACAATACATCAATCCAAACTATCCAAATTTGGAATACTACAGCTCTATCTATGATCGCTTCAAAGAAGACTACCACATTCATATGAATGACGAGCACTTCGAAGAAGTCAACGAAATCGTCTTTCCTACACCAAGCAAGGTTGCTAAAGTATTGAAGATCGACGAAAATTTCCCAACGGTCAAACAAGTGAAGACGACCAAGCTAGAAGCGACTGGCCAAATCCTTGAATACACGGAAACCTATAAACGCGGTGACTACTACAAGATTAAATTTATCTCCTGTGACCGCGATCACTAAGAACCAAAAAGACTGAGACATCTCGGTCTTTTTTATAGCTCCAGTATAGCATGTTGAAAACGATTTCTAAAGACCTCTTTAAAAATATATATAATTAGTGATAGTTTAGCTATAAAAAGTTTAAAAAGGGAGTGGGAAAGAACTCCGACTAGTTAAAAAGAGTTCGTCTTCCCCACCCCCGCACAGTTGAGTAGGGCTGTAAAAGCTGATGAAATCAGCGTAGTAGAGCCCACTCAACCACTGCGTCTTGCTCGACAATCCAAAAATAATTGAGAGGCTAGGACTTTTGTCCCAGCCTCTTTCGTCTATTTTTCAAATTCCCTTTTTCGTTGCGATTAGTCACCCAAACCGATGCGTTCAAAAATTTCATCCACCCGTTTGGTGTAGTAGCTTGGGTTGAAGATTTCGTCGATTTCTTCTTGAGTGAGACGAGAAGTCACTTCTGGATCTGCTTCAAGAAGTGGTTTGAAGTCTACTTGGTTATCCCATGATTGAGCAGTCTTCGGTTGAACAAGGTCGTAAGCTTGCTCACGTGTCATCCCTTTTTCAATCAAAGTCAACATGGCACGTTGGCTGAAGATCAAACCAAATGTAGAGTTCATGTTGCGGATCATGTTTTCTGGGAAGACCGTCAAGTTCTTAACGATATTTCCGAAACGGTTGAGCATGTAGTCAATCAAGATGGTTGTGTCTGGTGCAATGATACGCTCAGCTGATGAGTGAGAGATATCACGTTCATGCCAAAGGGCTACGTTTTCATAAGCTGTGACCATGTGACCACGGATCACACGCGCAAGACCGGTCATGTTTTCAGAACCGATAGGATTCCGTTTGTGAGGCATTGCTGAAGATCCTTTTTGACCTTTGGCAAAGAATTCTTCCACTTCACGTTGTTCAGATTTTTGAAGACCACGGATTTCAGTTGCCATCCGCTCGATAGAAGTTGCGATGCTCGCAAGAACTGCAAAGTACTCAGTATGAAGGTCACGAGGAAGGACCTGTGTAGAGATTTCTTGAGCACGGATACCCAATTTATCGCAGACGTATTTTTCAACGAATGGTGGGATGTTGGCAAAGTTCCCAACCGCACCAGAAATCTTACCAGCTTCCACGCCAGCAGCCGCATGCTCGAAACGCTCGATGTTGCGCTTCATTTCGCTGTACCAAGTCGCCAATTTCAAACCAAATGTTGTCGGCTCAGCGTGCACACCGTGGGTACGACCCATCATGATAGTGAACTTGTGTTCTTTCGCTTTGTCAGCGATGATGTTGAGGAAGTTTTCAAGGTCCTTGCGGATGATGTCGTTGGCTTGTTTGTATAGGTAACCATAGGCCGTATCTACCACGTCAGTAGAAGTCAAACCATAGTGAACCCACTTACGTTCTTCACCAAGCGTTTCAGAAACCGCACGTGTGAAGGCCACCACATCGTGACGCGTTTGCTGCTCGATTTCAAGAATACGGTCGATGTTAAAGTCCGCTTTTTCGCGAATCAAAGCCACATCTTCCTTAGGGATTTCCCCCAACTCAGCCCAGGCTTCGTCAGCCAAGATTTCCACCTCAAGCCAAGCACGGTATTTATTTTCTTCAGTCCAAATGTTCGCCATTTCTGGGCGAGAGTAACGTTCGATCATATTATTATTTTCCTTTCTTTTTAAAAAATTTACAAATATTATCTACTTCTATTCAAAAGCTCTTTAGCTTTCTCTATCCTCAATTGCCAACTTGCTTTTTTATCCTCTTGTGAACTCCTTAAGATTGCTTCTTCTAAAATTAAAATCTCATCTGCATATTGTTTCAAACTACGAAAAGCTTTTGAATATTCATTATATAAGGCTGGCGCGTCATATCCTAAAACTCGAGCTCTATCATATAAAGCTATAGCCTGCTCTATTTCACCTTGTTTTCTTAGTTTTTGACCTTTCTGAAACAAAGGGAATCCTTGGTCAAATGCCTTATCAAAATCATTCAAATTATTAATTTTCTCAATTGGAATTCTATTATATGAACTACGTAAAGAATTAAAACTATACGACAAACCCTCATGACTAGGTAAACTTAATTGTTTTAAATATTTCCATACATCAATTAAATGATAACATGGGATTTTGCAACCAATTCTTTCCTCTGCATTTTTCATATTTACTTCATAATTGACAACAGAGTCATCAGATAGATAAATCCAAGAAGTAACTGATTTAGCAAAGCGAGTTTTCAAAATAGTTGAATTAATTTGTTTTAACCATCTTTGGACATCTGATAAATATTTATTGAATTCTCCGCCATAAACAATTGTAGCCTCTTGTTGTGAAATACTTCCTTCAACAAAATATACTTTTTGTAGCATAGCTAGTTCAACTTCATCAAAAGGCCTGTACTGGGCTTTAAAATAATGTTCATCAATTTCGCTTGCAAATAGTACAGGCGATGTCTCAAATTTATAAGGCGGCGTTGACAAAGCAGGTCCGTATCCATTATCACGTTTAGTATCAAACGGAATAATTCTATTTGTTAATCTATGCGTTGTTTCATTTAAGATTCTTTTGATTTCTGTAGACTCGTACTCAAGAGCCTCTTCTTCTGATAAATTATCTTTTAGAATTTCTACAACTGTCTCATACTGAGATCTTATTTTCTCTGCTTCGTACGCTCTATCGTGTTTGCCGTATGCTCTATCGCCTTTCCCTTTACCAATATAGAATATTTCTCCAGTATCCTTGATTTTCCAGGCATAAACATAATACTCGTTATTAAAAGAAGTTAGCGGATTGTTTCTGTCCGTTTCTTCAATTTGAATATTATTTCTATACAATAAAGAAGAATTTTTTGACTCACAAGTAAAACAAATACCTTCTTGATTGACTCTTAAGAATATTCCTTTTTCCCCACAAACTACACACTTAGCCATTATTTTTTCTCACTCAATATCCTCTCTCCTAATCAAAAAAGATGAAGAGTTTCTACTGTATTTAAATCCGTATCCATAGATATATTATAGATGTCTAAATAATTTCCGAATATTCAGGTATCGAAACTTGTATTCATCGAACTATTCCAATAAATGAGCTAACGATTCCTTAGTTATTTCTACTCCTTCCCATAAATACGAATTCCATTAATTCTCCAAAATCTCTGAATTCATCAAAAGTACGCTCATCGTTTTCAGGAAAATATAAATTATTTAATCTATAGTATTTTTTAACTTTTTCAATATCGTTAGAGAACTTATTTTTCACAGCCTTATAATACTGTTTAGCTTCCTCTATATTACTTGAAGTAAGAACGTTATTATTTTCATAATATTTTTTTGCTTGTTCGAAATTAGAATATAGTTTGCCCGATTCATTTTTATCTGTTCTACTATCACTAATTTTGTCAAGTAATAAATCATAAACATTATCGAACTTCCACAATTGAATACTCACTGTAAATTGGGTTGCAGAAACAGGAACTCCTCTTTTAACATAGTATTCCTCAGCTTCCTCTTGATTAGGATAATGTAGTTGGAGAAGTTTACTTTTCTCATTCTCTAACCAATTCAAAGCAGTCGATTTATTAAAAGTTTTAATAATTGATAAACAATATCTATTTGCAATTTGTAGATTAGCTTCACTATCATACAAATACTTTAAAGTCTTATATCTTATAATTGGGGGCAACAACGAAAATTCACGCATAACCTGAGAGGGAGATAATAAATTCATAGGATACTTCAAAAAGTAATCAATGAACAGATAAGCATATAAATCAAATAAGCCATCTTTTACTTGATTGAGCTCATTATTAGAAAACTCTTCTGTATGTTGAGTATGTGTCCCCTCGTTTCCTAATGGACGTATTCTTTCAATTATCTTTAGTAAATCTTCTTTCCTGTTTTCTTGAAGCCTATCTAATTCGTCTCTGAAATCTCTTTGAATTGTCCCTAACATTAATTTTCTATCACTTCCAACATTAATAATCTTTCTCACTAAGATTTCTGAAAACTGCCTAATTCCACTTATTTTCCCTCTTTTTGAGCTTTCAATATAAAAAGTATCGTGAATCAAATCACCAATCATTCGTTCATATTCAAGGCTATTAAAATCTACCATATCAAGCTCCCTATTCAAATTCTTCTTTCCCAATCCACACAGATGGATAATGATCCAGCGTATTCAAATCCGTATCCAGTGGGACATCATAGATAGCTAAATAGTTTTCAGGATATTGAGCCGTTAGCTCTTCATACTTCGCTTTCACTTTTTCGTGATCGCTACTAGCATACAAAACTTCGACGACTGCCCCCGTCTTATCTTTTTCAACAAATGCGTTGACGATGAGTTGAATCATAAAACCTCCTAAATCGAAATGCCCTTCATATTTGCTTCCAGAATGGGCATCTCAACACCTAACTCCTGACCTGTCTGATAAACACTTTGACAACAGTAGAAAATGTCCTGCTTATCATTGTGCAAGGTCATAATTTTTCGGGTCAGCTCATTTTTCGCAAACATGACTTTCATGGCTTTTCCTGCTATCCAAGCCGGGATTTTGTATGGCAATAGTTCTGCTTTGTAAAGCTTCAAATTCACACCACGCGCTTCTACGACTTTCAAAGCCTCTCGAATGGCCTTGATGGCCAATGATAATTCTGAAGAACTATTCATCAAGTTCAGAGCCAATTCTTCTGGATTTTCCAGATTTCCCGAACGTGCAGCTGTCGAAGTGACACCCGCATTAATCGCCATGTGAATCCAAATCCACTCGACCATATCATGAGGCACTTCCCACTTCAAATCTGCAGAAGTCAGTAAAGTCGTCAGATCAGTATAGTTAGAAATCTGTGCTTTTTGCTCACCTTCTAGCATTAAATGGTCAAACAAGACACCATCCAAATGGTCCTCCTGCATGTGACCTCCAGCTATTGGAAAAGCCAGAATATAGTCGTAATCTCCTGCCCACTCTTGGACATCTTTTCGTGTATTCCAGAAATTGCAGAAGAAAACGAGAGTGCCTTTGATATTATTTTTTCGCAAGGTCTCCACAGCTTCTTTGACAAGCCCATGGCGCACACTCAGAAAAATAAAATCATATTCTGAATCAGCTTCTGCCACATGAACCTCATAGGTGTCGTGTTTGTTTTCACCTTTGGAATGATAGCGACCATCTAGTAGATCAACCGACAACTCCTTCGGAGCTGTACTTTTCTTACTATCTCTCAGTACGTGTTCCACTTGATGGCCTGCTTTTTGAAAGGCGTAGGCATAAGTGGTCCCGATGACTCCAAGTCCTAGAATCGCTATTTTCACTTAAAAATCAATTCCTTTCCTTCAGTAGTTGTCTGGATTCTCTTGTTTAAGAAATGAGTTGAATCATATATTCCCCCCCATTCAATATAAATACTATTCTTCCTCAGAATCTTCGTAAACACAAAATTCAATCGAAAGTTTTATAGGGCGACTTGTTAATCCACAAGTCTTTATATAATCATAGACCTCATCATCATCGAGGATATGCTTTATAACTAGTCGATTATTTGTTATCTCTACAACATGAATCCCTTCTGTATCAGGAATTTCTGGAATCTCTACATCGTCCGCATAAGTAAATGTTAGAGTAGTAATATCATCTTCGAATACATCATCGAATTCTTCTACCATTTTAAAAATCAATCCCTTTTCCAAACTCTTCAACCTTATCTGGTTCATCACTAAACAAAGTCACATGTCCCATTTTGCGGTTGTGCTTTGCTTCTAGTTTACCATATAAGTGGAGGTGAGCGCTTGGATTTTCTGTCACATATGTTTCAGCAGCTTCGACGTGTTGGCCGAGAACATTGAGCATGACAGCAGGCGCATGAAGGTGGATTGCTGGGAGTGGTGCTCCGAGAACACCCAAGATGTGGGTATCAAACTGAGAGAAGTCGCAGGCTTCAATTGAGTAGTGCCCTGAATTGTGTGGACGTGGGGCGATTTCATTGACAATGATGTCATCAGCTGTCGCAAACATTTCTACACAAAGCGTACCAGAGAGGTTCAGTTGTTCGCCGATTCGCACTGCCATGGCCTTGGCTTTTTCAGCTAGACTTTCTGAAATGCGAGCAGGCACAATGGTTTTTGAAAGAATGTTGTTGCGGTGGATATTTTCCTGAACGGGGAAAACCGTCACGTCCTTGCCATTTCCAGACACGATGACCGAAATTTCAAGATCAAAGTTGACAAATTCTTCCAAGACACAGTCTGCTGAATCGGCTAAAGTGTATGCTTCTTCCAAGTCTGCTTCTGAACAAATAACCTTTTGACCATGGCCATCGTAACCACCGGTCGCAGTCTTGAGGACATAATTTTTCGACAGGTCGATAGCTGACAAGTCTTTGCTTGAGGTCACGACCTTGTAAGGAGCCACAGTGACTTGGGCCTTGTTAGAAAGAAAATCCTTCTCAAAGAATCGATTTTGAGAAATGCGGAGCAGGTCTGTTCCTTGAGGGAGTTGTCCTTCCTTGATAACAGCATCCAAACCGTCAGCATCCACATTTTCAAATTCATAAGTGAGAACATCACAGCAATCTGCCAACTGACGAAGGGCATCCACGTCGTCGTAAGGGGCCACGATGATTTCCGCCACGCGGGAGGCTGGACAATCAGCTGCTGGGTCCAAGGCGATGACCTTGTGACCCATGTAAATAGCAGAAATGGCCATCATCTGACCAAGCTGACCGCCACCGATGATGCCAATGGTTTTAGTTGAGCTCATTGGTAGACTCCTCTGCGATTTTTCCTTGTTCTTCTGCGAAATCCGCTAACGCTGTCGCAATAGCCTGGTCCTCTACTGAAAGAAGACGAAGGGCAAAGAGGGCTGCGTTTGTCGCTCCTGCTTCACCAATGGCCATTGTTGCCACAGGCACGCCACCCGGCATCTGAACGATAGAATAGAGCGAATCCACACCGCTAAGGGCACGTGATTTGACGGGTACCCCGATAACTGGAAGGGTTGTTTTAGCAGCAACCATACCTGGCAAGTGAGCAGCGCCACCCGCACCCGCGATGATGACCTTGATGCCACGGCTACGTGCTTCTTCCGCATGTTTGAACATGAGGTCTGGTGTCCGGTGAGCAGAGACAACTTTCTTTTCGTAAGCGACGCCGAAGTTGTCGAGGACTTCAGCAGCTTTTTGCATGGTTGCCCAGTCGGATTTTGAGCCCATGATAATGGAAATTACTGGTTTAGTCATAATTTTTCCTTTTTCTTTTTTTGATAATGGTCTTAAGTGGTGGGGACGGAAGCAAACCTTCGGTTTCATTCCTAAACTTTGAGCCTAAGGTCTCAAAGTTTCCTCCGACCAGAACAGATGCTGTTCTGGTCTTTTCACCACGGCGACCATTATCTTACTTTGGCTCGCTTTCGCTCGCCATTGACAAATATAGTATCTGTTAATCTTTTATCGCCTTGCTACCGATATCCGTACGATAGAACAGGCCTTCTGTGTTTTGTTTGTTGAGTTCGTTGTAGATGATGTTTTGGCCGTCTTTGACGGTGTCTGCTGTGGTAACCAGCATGTAGACGCGTCCGCCGTTTGAGAGGAGGTCTTGGCCATTTTCAGCAAATCTGGCACCAGCATAGTAAGTGATGATGTCGCCCTCTGTCTTGGCTGGAAGCTTGACACCCTTCTCATAAGCGAGTGGATAGCCGTTTGATGTTACAACCACGCCCAATGTCACACCCTTGTCCGTCCAAGTGATAGCTGGCTCTTTTCCATCCAAAATGTCAGTGATGTTTTGTGCAAAGTCAGATGTCAAACGAGGCAAGATGATTTGCGTTTCAGGATCTCCAAAACGAGCGTTGAACTCGATGACTTTCGGTCCATCAGCTGTCAAGATAAGCCCCGCGTAAAGGACACCAGTGTAGGGACGACCTTCTTTCATCATGCCTTCAAGAACTGGCTTGACAATAGTGTCAACCGCCGTGTCAACCACGCTCTGTGGCAAATGAGGAACTGGCGCATAGGCACCCATCCCACCAGTGTTAGGACCCTTGTCACCATCATAAGCACGTTTGTGGTCCTGAGCCGTTGGCATAATATAGAACTTGTCCCCATTGACAAAAGCAAAGAGAGAGAACTCTTCCCCATCAAGGAATTCCTCGATGACCACACGCGCACCTGAGTCACCGAATTTATTGTCTAAAAGCATCTCGTGAGTGGCTTCTACTGCTTGCTCAACCGTCTCTGCAACGACGACACCTTTCCCGAGAGCCAAACCATCTGCCTTAACGACGATTGGAGCGCCTTTTTCTTCGATGTAGGCCTTAGCTTCCTCGAAATCTGAAAATGTGCCATAGGCTGCTGTCGGAACGTCGTATTTGACCATGATTTCCTTAGCAAAATCCTTAGACCACTCCAGCTCAGCCGCAGCCTTGGTCGGACCAAAGGCCTTGAGACCAGCTGCATTGAAATCATCCACGATACCAGCTGCAAGGGCATCATCTGGACCGATAAAGGTCCAAGCAATATCGTTCGCTTTTGCGAAGTCAATCAGCTTAGAATGTTCGGAAATTCCGATATTGATCAAATCTAGACCATCTAATCGCATCCCGTCATTACCAGGAGCCACAAAAACCTGCTCAACGTCCTTAGACTCCAATAATTTCTTGGCAATCGCATGTTCACGACCACCAGAACCAACAACCAAAAGTTTCATCTTGAACCTCTTTTGCGAATTATTTTATTAAATTATATCATAATCGTTCGTTTTATTCTAATGATTTCAGCAAAAGTCTCCTATTTTCAGTAGAATCCAAACATTTTTTGCTATTTTCTCCTATTTCTCATTTTTTTCCGAATAGTATAGGTGAGACCTACTAATTGACGAAAAGGAGTATTATGCAAACGATCAAAAAAATTATCGTACTGACTTGTGCGACATGGGGGATGCAAACCTCTTTTGCTCATGCAGATCAAGCGACCAATGCTATCTATGCCGAAAAAGGGCAGCTGATGATTCATCTTGGAAATGTCCCGGATAAGTATCATAAGATCCAAGTTCCCATCTGGTCTGACCAAAATGGCCAAGATGACCTGATTTGGTATCCTGTGGAGCGAAGTGACACTGGATTTAATCTACAAGTGCCATTGACCAACCATTCTGATCAAGCTGGACTTTATCATGTTCATGTCTATGGGATGGAGGCAAATGAACAGTTAACCGGTCTTTACCCTCTCACGACCAGCGTCCAGCAAAAAGACCTGGCTTCTTCCCAACCCAAGATTACGATCACACCCATCTCCTCACAAGAATTTGAGGTAGACCTAAAGTTGTTCGAAGACGTTGACGAGATTGTCTTCCCCATCTGGTCTGAAGAAAATGGGCAGGATGATCTGGTCTGGTATCCCGCAAAGAAGATCGCACCTGGACATTTCCAACTGCGCTTTCAGGCTCAAAAACACAAGGGAAGTGGGCTATTTCATCTCCACGTCTATCAGAAAAAGAAGGGGCAACTACAAGGACTATTCCCCACTACCTTTCAAGTGGAAAAGGCAAAGCCAAAGCTCACTCCACTCGCGACACATCCGGGAAACACCTACCCCATTGGTGAGTGCACCTGGGGAGCCAAAGAATTAGCCCCTTGGGCCCACAATTGGTGGGGAAACGGTGGTATGTGGGCAGCTAGTGCACGCACTGCGGGATTCCGGACAGGAGACATCCCAGAGGTCGGTGCCATCGCCTGTTGGGACAATGGGGGATATGGTCATGTCGCCTTGGTTACGGATGTCGAACATGACCAAAAAATTCAGATCCAAGAGGCTAATTACAACGGCCATCGCTATATCGACAACTTCCGTGGCTGGTTTGATCCGACCAACCCCATCTGGGGAACCGTCACCTATATCTATCCCGATTAAGGTCTTCATGACAACCAAAGAGGCTGGGACAAAAGTCCTAGCCTCTTTTTGATGTTGAATTGTCAAGCAAGACGCAGTGGTTGAGTGGGCTCTACTACGCTGATTTCATCAGCTTTTACAGCCCTACTCAACTGTGCGGAGGTGGGACGACGAAATCGAATTCTAACGAATTACCGATTTCTGTCCCACTCTCTTTGATTAATGACGGAAGTGACGAACACCTGTAAAGATCATGGTTAAACCGTATTTATCCGCTACTTCGATAGATTCTTGGTCGCTCATTAACCAGTTATATCAGAAAGGTTAAAAAGTAGCTCTCGTTTAATCGTTTTTCATTTCGCGTATTTTTCTAGATGTGTTTGAATTTTTGGCATGATGAGATGCATGATTTTAAGATTCGTAAAAGCTATTACCATGGCCAATAAAAGATAGACAACGACTGATAACAAAGAAATGTCAGAAGGCCAATAGTGGAAAACAATCATTAGAACCATTGGCAATTCTAGGGTTACCGTGACGACTCCAGGAACATAGCCCCTAAATTTCAGGCACATGATATAATGGATTATAAAATGAGCTGTATAAGCTATTACAAAAGATAAATAGAGTAAACTGTTGTGAGTTATTTGGCAGAATCCAGAAATAAACACCAGGATGATAAATTCTTCGAACACACCCACTGCAAAAGCGGAACCTTGCGTAACGGAACCAAAGAACGGTTTCTTAAAAGTTTCTAACTTTTGATGATACCGTGTTTTCCACAAGGGCATAAAAATTATTTCTTCAAAATCATGTAAAATAAATAAAATAGGCAGCATCCAAACATTAAAAAGAATGCTCATACCTTTACCTCCTTAATAACAACTAACAATTGTACAATGTTAAGAATAAATGATCATCATATATCACGCGCAACACTTTTAGTATAAAGATAAACTGTTACAAAAACAAGAGGTTAAGATAAATTGGCACAGTTTGACCAAAAGTGTGACAGGAAAGGAAAAATACCATGGAATATCAAACGCGACAATGGCTGGAGGAAGCCTTGTTCGATTTATTAGCAACTAAGAAGTCTCTCCAAAATATCAGCATTGCTGAACTCAGCGAGCATGCTCAGATTGCCAGACGAACATTTTATCGTTATTACCATTCAAAAGAGGAAGTTCTTACGAACTATTTAGACCGCTTAATCCAATACTATATTATCGAACTTCAAACAGCAAAACTGACTAATTTTGAAGATTTAGTGAACCTTTTCTTTCAGTATTGGAGCCAGTACACTGAGCCATTAAAAATTTTGCAAGACGCAAACTTACTCGTGCTTATCTTGCAAAGGTCTTACGATAAGCTTACTGCTACTTATACCACTGTCATGGCACCTTGGCACATCACAAATAGTGATCAAAGACAAATCAACTATGATATTAGATTCATTACCGGCGGTCTCTACAATATTTTTGATGAATGGTTAAAAGGAGATTATAAAGCCATGCCTATTAACGAGCTAGTCACAACAACCTTAAACACCATAAAACGTATAAAAAATAGCTAAGTGAGAAACTGAGTTTTTCGAGATTCGTCATGAACAGCTCTAACAAATCATTTTAATAATTTCTAACACTAAAATGCTTATTGTTTTAGACATACAAAAAGAGAAGACAACTTACGTCTTCTCTTTTTGTTAGCGATAAATCCTTTATCACAGTTGATAATGAGCTAATTTTAAAATACCCATCAATGTCTAAAATGTCTCACGCCTGTGAAGACCATAGTCAAGCCATATTTGTCAGCAGCCTCGATCGACTCTTGGTCACGGACTGATCCACCTGGTTGGATGATCGCTTTAATACCTGCTTTGGCGATTTCTTCCACATTATCCGCAAATGGGAAGAAGGCATCGGAAGCAAGAACAGCGCCGTCAAGACGGTCTTTAGCTTGGTCAATAGCGATACGGACGGAAGCCACACGGTTGGTTTGACCTGGGCCAACACCAAGTGTCATATGGTCATTAGTTACGATGATTCCGTTTGATTTGACGTACTTGATAGCTTTCCAAGCAAACTCAAGAGCTGTCTCTTCTGTCTCAGTTGGTTGGCGTTTGGTAACCACTTGCCAGTCAGCTGGACTTTCTTTCACCACGTCTTGGTTTTGAACGAGGAGACCACCAACAACACCAGTGTATTCTGCTTCCACTTCGCTAGCATCTTGAGCGTCAAATGGCAATTCAAGGATGCGCAAGTTTTTCTTCTTGGTTGTCAAGATTTCAAGCGCTTCATCTGTATAGCTTGGTGCAATGATGATTTCAAGGAAAACACCGTGCATCTTTTTAGCTGTCGCAGCGTCAACTTCACGATTGAGAACCACGATCCCACCGAAGATGGATACTGGGTCAGACTCATAAGCGTAGTCCCAAGCAGTTTCGATGTCGTCAGCTTGACCAATCCCACATGGGTTCATGTGTTTCAAGGCCACAACGGTTGGACGGTCTTTGAAATCACGGATGATCCGGATAGCGGCATCCGCATCACGGATATTGTTGAAGGACAATTCTTTCCCGTTCAGCTGCTTTGCTGAAGCGATGGAGTAATCCGTTGGCAAAGCTTTTTGGTAGAAGTCTGCGTCTTGTTGAGGGTTTTCACCATAACGCATTGGTTGCTTAAGGTCATAAGTCAATGTGAGTTTTTCAGGTTTTTCTTCACCCACTTGAGCAGTGAAGTATTCTGCGATCAAAGCATCATAGGCTGCTGTATGACGGAAGACTTTCGCTGCCAACCGTTGACGAGTTTCGTAACTTGTTTCGCCGTTTGCTGCCAATTCGTCAAGCACAACAGCATAGTCAGCCGGATCTACCACAACTGTTACGCTAGCGTGGTTTTTAGCTGCTGAACGAAGCATAGATGGCCCACCAATATCGATATTTTCAACCGCATCCGCGTAAGTCACGTCTGGTTTAAGGATGGTTTCCTTGAATGGGTAAAGGTTGACCACAACAAGGTCAATCAATTCGATATTATTGTCTTTAGCCGCTTGAAGGTGGCTATCGAGGTCACGACGAGCGAGGAGACCACCGTGGATATTTGGGTGGAGAGTCTTCACACGACCGTCCATCATTTCAGGGAAACCAGTCACATCGTCGATAGCAATGGTATCTACCCCAGCATTATCAAGGGCAACTTTGGTCCCACCTGTCGAGATGATGTCCCAACCGAGTTTTTTGAGTTCTTGGGCAAATTCAACGATGCCCGCTTTGTCTGAAACACTAATTAGTGCGCGTTTAGTCATTTTCTTTCTTTTCCTTTTTTAAAAAAGTTCTTTATCAGCTACAGTCGAAAAGGTTCTTTCCGATCAATGGCTTCCTTATTTTCGTGCTACTCCCAAACGTTCCAAGACTTCTGGATAGAGTTTGTACTCTGTTTCATGGATGCGAGTTTCGAAAGTATCAAGGGTATCCCCTTCAAGGCGCGGCACACGGACTTGTTTAATTACCTTACCGGTATCAACACCAGAATCCACCCAGTGAATGGTCACACCGCTCTCAGCAACACCTGCATTCCAAGCATCCTCAATACCATGAGCACCTGGAAATTCAGGGAGATAAGCCGGGTGAATATTGATGATACGGCCTTCAAAAGCTGCTAGCAAGGTTGGACCGACGATTTTCATATAGCCGGCCAAACAAACCAAGTCAATCTGGTATTCATCCAAGAGTTTGACGATAGCTTCTTCATAAGCTGCTTTATTGTCAAATTCCTTGAGTTCAAAGGCATGACTAGCCACACCAAGGTTCTTGGCACGTTCTAAGACATAGGTATCACGATGATCTGAAAAGACAAATTCTACTGGAAATTGTTCTGCAATCACCTGAAAGTTTGAGCCGTTGCCAGAGGCAAATACAGCAATCCTTTTAGCCATTATTTAATCACCACACTTGCGCCATCTTTCTTCACAATCCGACCGATTTCATAAACAGGTTCGTCAAGAAGTTCTTTGACACGTTCCACATTTTCTGGTTTCACTGCAAGCATGAGACCAATCCCCATGTTGAAGATTTCAAACATTTCTTCATGTTTGATTTGGCCATATTTTTCAAGGGCTTTGAAAATTGGAAGAACTGGCACTTTGCTTTCATCAATTTCAGCAGCCAAGTCATCTGAGAACATACGTGGTACATTCTCGATGAAACCACCACCTGTGATGTGGGCAATTCCGTTGACCAATTCTTCTTTGATGAGTGGCAAAGCTGCTTTGACGTAGATACGAGTTGGCTCCAAAAGAACGTCTTTAAGTTTTTTGCCTTCCAATTCTGGGAGAACTTCTTCACCTGTGTAATCTGCAAAGACACGACGAACAAGTGAGTAACCATTTGAGTGGATACCGCTTGAAGCAAGTCCAAGAATCACATCCCCTTCAGCTACTTTTGAACCATCAATGATTTGTGATTTTTCTGCAACACCGACAGCAAATCCAGCCAAATCATAGTCATCTTCCCCATACATACCAGGCATTTCAGCTGTTTCCCCACCGATAAGGGCTGCACCAGCCTGCACACAACCTTCTGCAACACCAGCAACGACCTGTTCCAATTTAGCTGGTTCATTTTTACCAGTTGCGATATAGTCAAGGAAGTAAAGGGGCTCAGCACCTGCAGCGATGATATCGTTAACACACATAGCAACACAATCTTGACCGATCGTATCGTGTTTGTCGTACTTAATAGCAAGCATGAGTTTAGTACCGACACCATCTGTACCTGAGATCAAAACAGGCTCTTTGACACCTGTTTTTGAAAGATCGAATATACCACCGAAGCCACCGAGAGCTCCCATAACACCTGCACGTTCCGTACGAGCCACGTGTTTTTTGATTCGTTCAACAACTTCATAACCTGCTTCAACGTCTACACCAGATTGAGCGTATGCATTCTTATTTGTCATTTTTTAATCCTTTTCTTTTTTTGAGAAAGAGTGCGACGTATTTTTAGATAAACAATTATTTTATCTAAAAATACTAGTCAGGTCTCTAGCTTTGGTCCAATAGGGCAAAGCGTCTACTGACAAATGCTTTAGCTTTTAGTCAGTAGTGAGACGTGGAGCATCAGCATTTTTATTTGTCATTTGTTTCATTCCTTTTCTTTTGCACTGCTCTTAATAGAAAGAAGTATGTTCTTTCAAACTTTCCACATAGCGTTCTTCGTAGTCATACAAAGGCGTTGGATATTTTCCATCAAAGTAAGCCACACAAAGACCGCCATTTGGGGCATCTGTATCAATTCCAATAGAATCAACCAAGCCATCGATTGACAAATACGTCAAGCTATCTGCACCAATGATATCGCGTGTTTCCTCTACTGTATGATTGGCAGCAATCAATTCCTTACGTGTTTGAATATCGATCCCGTAGAAACATGGATAAGCCAGAGCTGGACTTGCGATTGCCACATGGACTTCTGTAGCCCCTGCTTCTTTCAATAACTTCACAATCCGACGTGATGTTGTCCCACGTACGATAGAATCATCAATCATGACAACCCGTTTGCCTTTCACGACACCGGATACGGCAGAGAGCTTCATCCGAACCCCTTGCTCACGTAATTCTTGTGTCGGTTGAATAAAGGTCCGTTGGGTGTATTGGTTTTTAATCAAGCCCATTTCATTTGGTAGGCCGGATTCTTCCGCAAATCCCATAGCTGCACTAAGTGAGGAGTTAGGTACACCGACCACAATATCTGCTTCATGTTTAAATTCACGTGCCAATTGAGCCCCCATACGTTTACGAGCTGTATGGACATTGACCCCTTGAATATTGGAGTCCGGGCGGGCAAAGTAGATATACTCCATCGAACAAACAGCCAATTGGGTGTCCGTTGTATAGTTATCGTAAGTGATGCCGTTATCATCGATGATCACGACTTCACCTGGATTCACATCGCGGATCCACTCAGCACCAACCACTTCAAAGGCACAGGTTTCAGAGGAAACTACGATAGCGCCATTGGCCATTTTCCCAATCGAAAGAGGACGGAAACCATTTGGATCCAAGGCCGCAATCAGCTTATCTTCCAGCATGAGAAGGTAAGCAAATCCACCTTTCACCGTATTCAGGGCTTCTTTCACCTTACCCATGAAAGAAGGGTTGTGGCTCCGACGAATCAAGTGGGCCAAGATTTCTGAATCAGAAGTTGAGCTAAAGATCGCTCCGTTATTTTCCAACTCCCGTTTAAGGGACTTGGCATTGGTCAAATTCCCGTTATGGGCCAGTCCAAACTGGGTATCATGAAAGCGAAAGAGGAAGGGTTGGATGTTATCCACCGAAGCTTCCCCAGCTGTCGCATAGCGAACATGGCCAATCGCTCCCGTTCCTGTTAACTTATCCAAGTTAGCAGGATTTCGAAATACTTCTGAGAGAAGCCCCGTGTCACGATACCGTTTTAATTGACCCGCATCATTCGAAAGGATCCCTGCCCCTTCTTGACCACGGTGTTGAAGACTGTGTAATCCGAAATAAGTCAGTTTTGCAGCATCTGGGTGTCCCCAGATCCCAAAAATACCACATTCTTCATTAAGAGATTTAACTTCGTATGTCATTTTGTATACCTTTTATTTTCCAGTAAAGTATTTAACCGCTGATGCAAAGAGATGTTGGTCTTTATTTCCTGGAATATTTTGGAAGAGACCGTCTTCGAAACGTTCTGAGTGTCCCATCTTCCCGATGATTTGACCGTTCTTGCTGGTAATCCCTTCAATCGCATGGACAGAACCATTTGGATTGTATTTTGAATCCATGCTTGGTTTACCTTCGAAGTCAACATATTGGGTAAAGATTTGACCATTGTCACGAAGCTCTGCAAATTCTTCAGCTGTCACGACAAACTTCCCTTCACCGTGTGATACTGGGATGGCATGGATATCACCAACTTTCACGCCTGCAAGCCATGGTGAGTTGGTGTTGGCAATCCGTGTTTCTACCATCTTAGCCACGTGTTGGTTGGCATCGTTGTAGAAGAGGGTTGGACTGGTGCTACTTGCATCTTCAAAGTTACCATATGGAAGAAGACCTGATTTGACAAGGGCTTGGAATCCGTTACAGATACCAATAATCAAACCACCACGTTCGATGAAGCTATCAATGGCTACACGTACTTTTTCATTAAGCAAGATGTTAACGATAAATTTAGCTGATCCATCTGGTTCATCCGCTGCTGAGAAGCCACCTGCAAAGAAGATAATGTTAGCTTTTTCGATATTGTCAACCATAGTGTCAACAGACTTGACAATAGCTTCTTCATTCAGTGTGACAAATGGTACCAAGTTGACTTTTGCACCTTCTTTTTCAAAGGCCTTAGCTGAATCGTACTCAGAGTTAGTACCTGGGAATACTGGGATGTAAACCACTGGTGTATCAACTGTTTCTTTAGCTTTGATCACAGCATCTGATACCACAGCTGGTACTTCTTCCAACTCCGTTGCCTGTGCAAATTCCGTTGGGTAAACTTCTTCCAATTTACCTTGGAAAGCACTGTCAAGTTTGTGTCCATCAAGCGTTACACCATTGACAGTAAGTGTAAAGTCAGCTACTGTTTGTCCGATCTTAGCAACACCTGCAATTTCTTCAGGCGATGTGAAGACGAATCCACCCAATTGGGCTGTCAAGCTAGTGTCAAGGTCCGCTAATTCGACATTTGCTCCGATATGGTTACCAAATGTTGCAAGCGCAAGAGCTTCAACCACACCACCATATTTAACAGCTGATGCGGCTGTCACTTTGTGGTCAGCTTGGATGGCTTCAAATTGAGCAAAGTTAGATTTAATAAGATCGAAGTCAATTTCTTGTGCCAAAGCTTGACCAGGAATGTAGTAAATATTTTCACCAGCAGCTTTGAATTCTGGAGAAAGAACCTTACGGCTATCTGCAGTTGTTACCCCAAAAGCAACCAAGGTTGGTGGTACGGTTAATTCTTCAAAGGTACCAGACATCGAGTCTTTACCACCGATAGATGGTAAACCAAGTTGAATCTGAGCTTCGATGGATCCAAGAAGAGCAGCTACTGGTTGACCAAAACGCTCTGCTTGTTTATCCATACGCTCGAAGTATTCCTGATAAGAGAAACGAGCCTTAGACCAGTTGGCACCAGCAGCAACCAAACGAGCTGTTGCTTCGATGACTGCATAGGCAGCACCATGATATGGAGACCATTCTGCCACATGAGGGTTGAAGCCTTGCGCCATGACAGAGGCAGTTGTTGTCACGCCATGTTGAACTGGCAATTTCTGTACAGAAGCTTCCGTTGGTGTGATTTGGTAGCGACCACCAAGTGGGTGATTGACTGTAGAACGACCAACTGAGCTATCAAAGATCGTTTGTAACCCTTTTTGACTAGCATGGTTCAGATCAGCCAAGACTTCAAGCGTATCCGCTTCAAGGGTTTCGGCAGATGTTTGACGTTCTTCTGGAAGCTTGACATCCTTGTCAACCACCTTAGCATCTACAACCACACGTACACCATTTGTATCAAGGAAACGACGTTCCAAATCAACGATGGTTTCACCATTCCAGTGCATGACAAGATTTGGTTTCTCCGTTACTGTTGCAACAACCACAGCATCAATATTTTCTTTATTACATGCTGCAACGAAGGCGTCTACATCTTCTGGACGAACTACAACGGCCATCCGTTCTTGAGATTCAGAGATGGCAATTTCTGTACCGTTCAAACCTTGGTATTTCAATGGCACTTTATCCAGATCAATTTCAAGTCCATCAGCCAATTCACCGATGGCCACACAGACACCACCAGCACCAAAGTCATTTGATTTCTTGATCAGACGTGTTACTTCACCATTACGGAAAAGACGTTGAATCTTACGTTCTTCGATGGCATTCCCTTTTTGAACTTCAGCACCAGCTGTTTCAACAGATTCAACCGTTTGAACTTTAGAAGAACCTGTCGCACCACCGACACCGTCACGTCCAGTCTTACCACCGAGCAAGATAATCACATCACCAGCTTCAGGTTTTTCACGGACCACATTTTCCTTAGGAGCCGCACCGACAACAGCACCTAGCTCCATACGCTTAGCAACGAAACCTGGGTGGAAGTATTCACGGACATAAGTTGTCGCAAGACCAATTTGGTTACCATATGAAGAATAACCATGAGCCGCTGTTTTGGAGATCACTTGTTGTGGCAATTTACCAGCGCGAGTCGCTGAAATCGGAGCTGTGATATCACCAGCACCTGAGATACGCATGGCTTGATAAACGTAGGAACGACCTGACAATGGGTCACGAATGGCACCACCGATACAAGTAGCCGCTCCACCAAATGGTTCAATTTCCGTTGGGTGGTTGTGAGTTTCGTTTTTGAACATGAGAAGCCATGGTTCTTTCACACCATTGACATCCACTTCAATTTCAACAGAGCAGGCATTGATTTCATCAGACACTTCCATGTCATCCAAACGACCATTGGCACGCTCATAACGACCAAAAATAGTCGCCATATCCATCAAGGTTTGAGGTTTTTCGGTACGTCCCAACTCATCACGCATGGCAATATACTTGTCATAAGTCGCTTGCAATTGTTTTTGGAATTTAGAAGCTGAGAAGTCGATGTTTTTCAACTCAGTCTCGAAAGTCGTGTGACGGCAGTGGTCAGACCAGTAAGTATCCAACACCTTCAACTCAGTCTCAGTTGGCACACGTCCAATAGACTTGAAGTAATCTTGAATGAAAAGAAGGTCATCCACTTCCATGGCCAATCCTTGCTCAGCCTTATACTGTGCAAAATCTTCTGCCGTATAAGTTTCAAAGAAATTCAAACTTGGAATGGTCTTGTCAGACTCAGAGAAATCCTGTTTCGCAATGCCAACAGTGATGTCTTTGAAACGAGAATCCACTGGGTTCAAGAGGTAGTTTTTGACAGCTTCCAACTCATTCGCATCAATATCCTTGTTAACTAAGTACAGTTGCGCTGTGTTCACCGTTACATCATTTGAACTACCAAGCAAAAGCAAAGCTTCTTGTGAAGATGCCGCACGTTGGTCAAATTGACCAGGCAAACTTTCGATCGCAAAGAAAGCATGCTTCTCAAGATCAGCCTTAACCGCAGCTTCATCCAAAACAGTATCGGTCACTTGCTCAGAGAAGATGTGTTTTTCCGCACGCGCAAACAAGTCCTCTGCCAAACCAAAAACATCGTAAACCTGAACAATCCGAAGATCCTTCAAGGTTTTCAACTGAAGATTATGCTGTAATTCTTTTACTAAAGAGTCCGATTTCACACGAAAATCAGCTTTTTTCTCAACGAAAATACGTTTATCCATTTTATTTCCTTTATTTCTATTCAAACATGTTATCGAAGACGAAGGTTTTCCCTTTCAAACAACTTATTTCAAGCCCTGTAATTTCTCCAACACAACCTGATATACATCCGTTAAACTGCCCAAATCTCTACGGAAAACATCCTTGTCCATATGGTGCCCTTCAGCATCCCAAAGGCGGCAGTTATCTGGAGAGAATTCATCCGCCAAGATAATCTTGCCATCCTTATCAAAACCAAATTCCAATTTGAAGTCAATCAAGCGAAGACCAATTTGTGCAAACCAATCTTTCAGCAATTCATTGATACGACGTGTTTCTTCCTTGATATAGGCAATTTGCTCATCATTGGCAATATCCAAAAACTTCACATGCTCATCATTGATGAATGGGTCATCCAAATCATCGTTCTTGTAGTAAAATTCAACGATTGGAGTCTTCAAGTCCAAACCTTCTTCAACGCCAAAACGTTTAGAGAAAGAACCAGCAGTCACATTACGAAGAACCACCTCCAAAGGAATAATTTTTACTTTCTTGTTGAGTTGTTCTGTATCAGAAATACGTTTTATAAAGTGAGTCGCAACACCCGCAGCATTCAATTTTTCAAAAATAAGAGACGAAATCTGATTATTTAGCACACCTTTTCCTTTAATAGTCTCCTTACGAGCCCCATTTAGCATAGTGGCTTGGTCCTTATAGACCGACTTAATCACATGTTCGTCCTCAGTAGTATAGATATCCTTAGCTTTTCCAGTATAAATCAGTTGATTGGTCATGACTTTGTTCGCCTTTCGTATTTTATCACCTTCATTCTATCACATACAAAGTGTATTTTCAATAAAATTCCGTACAATATAAGCAGAATCCGAATAAAAAGGACAGAAAAAAAGATCATCCAGAATAATCTCTGAACGATCTCTTTTTCATTAGTGACCAGCAGTTCGTTTTTCGATATAGTCGACAACATCCCCTACTGTGTTAAATTCATCAATAGCCTTGTCCGGAATCTCAATTTGGTATTCATCTTCAAGATTGATAATAAATTCCATCAATTCAACAGAATCCGCCTGTAAATCCTTACGTAAGTCAGATTCCAAAGATACTTGAAAGTCTGGACCCTTGCGATCTTTGAGAAATTCCTCAATTGTAACTAAAATTTCGTTTTGTTTACTCATACATTACCCTTCCTTCGATAATTCCTTCACTGATTTTCCAACAACATCTGTCTCTAACATAGTCCGAATCTGACGAATGGTACTATAGACTGCTTTTGCATCACTCGAACCATGCGTTTTAACAACAGGTGCTTGAAGGCCAAATAAAACCGCTCCTCCAACATCTGAGAAATCCAAGGTTTGTTTCAATGATTTCAACCGGTCCTTGAGGAGAAAAGCTCCTAGTTTCGCCTTCCAGTTTCCAGTAGCAATCGCTTGTTTCAGTTGCTTCAAGATTCCAAAAGCTGTTCCTTCCATCGTTTTCAAAACAGCGTTTCCCGTGAAACCATCCGCCACAACAACATCTGCAACACCATCCATCAAATCACGCGCTTCCACATTTCCAACAAAATGAATCGACGCATCCTCAGATAACAATTGGTAAGCTTCCTTGCGCAAAGGATCTCCCTTACTAGCTTCTGTCCCATTATTCAATAGACCCACACGTGGTTTTTGAATCCCACGAACGTTTTCCGCATAGTAAGACCCCATCACAGCATACTGATGCAAGTGCTCTGGTGTATTTTCCGCATTGGCACCTAAGTCCAACATGTCATACCCGCGACCATCAACTGTCGGAAGTGTGGACATCAATCCAGGGCGTTCCACCCCTTTGATACGGCCAACAATAAAGAAGCCTGCTGCCAACAAAGCACCTGTATTCCCTGCAGAAAGCATGGCATCGACCTCACCAGCCTTCACATCCTTGGCAGCCAAGACCATAGAGGCCTGTTTCTTCCGACGAATAGCACGTGCCGGCTCATCATCTGAATCGATTTTTTCCTCCGTATGAACAATTGATACACGCTCTGTAGCGGTTAAATAGTTTTTAATTTTTGCCTCATCACCATACAAGACAATCTCAATATCATCAAAATCACGAATAGCTTGATTCACACCTTCTACCAAGGCTTGAGGTGCATTATCGCCCCCCATTGCATCTACTGCAATTTTTTTCATGTTTCACCTCCAGATGAATCTTTCATAATCGCTCCCCAATCACTTAAGGAATCGATAAACTTTTTAGCTTTTAAATGGATCCCTACATACTCCTCATACAACTGATCAATTGCCTGACGTAGAGCTGCTTTCATCTCCGCTTGTAGAGAAATCGTCTCTAGCTCACTGAATCGCACTGCTTGAAACTGATCCAATAAATAGAGAACATTTGGATGCCAGTGAGCGCGTCTCTCATCCTGATCATAATGATCCGGACAAAGGACCCCACTATAGCGAAAAGAGTAATCAAAAGGAAGGCCAACCCGATGGCAGAAACAGCATTCATGCAGATTCAAGACAACCCCAAACCGCGATAGAATCTGAATCTCAAAAATATTGGTCAAAACCTCATAATCCAAGCCTTCTTCCATCAAAGACAGGGTCTTTTCCAAAAAAGTAAACAAGGCCGGATCCACCTGATTATCCTGAATACTGGCATCCGCAAGCGCCAAAACATAGGTCGCATAAGAAAGGGCAAAAAGATCTGCATTGATTTTCTTATAAACCTGCACATCTTGAAAATCATCAATATAACTCAACCCATCATCATTGATTTTCAGCAACATATTCGCCGTTACCAATGGTTGTAACATGGGATTCAACCGTGATTTCCCCGCATGTTTCACAAAAAACATCCGCTTACCTGACTTCTCCGTGAAGATTTTGACCAGCTTGTCATCCTCACGAAACTCCCGATTATACAGTACAATTCCCCGGGTCTCAATTGACTCCAGCATGTTCTTCCATATACTCCTTCAAGCGTTTCATAGCTTCCTTGATAACCTCCATGCTGGCTGCATACGACAAGCGCACATAACCTTCACCATATTGTCCAAAAGCAGCACCAGGAATGAAAGCAACCGCTTTTTCACGCGCAAAATCTTGTAAGAAAGCAAAGGAATCTTGATTATAACCAGCTGGGATTTTAGCAAAAATATAAAAGGCTCCATCTGGCTTAATCATCTCAAATCCAAGCGCAGACATCTTTTCGATGATATAATCCCGACGTTTCACATATTCCTTCTTCATCGGCTCTGCATCATCCCGACCAGCAGTCAAGGCCTCAATCGCAGCATACTGGTTCATCGTTCCAGCAGCTGTTACCAAATACTGATGACTCTTGATGAGTTGAGCTGTCAATACAGCCGGAGCAAAGATAAAGCCAAGCCGCCAGCCTGTCATGGCATGAGATTTGGACAAGCCATTAATCACAATGGTCTGCTCAGGAATAAAGGAGGCCATAGAGACATGCGCTTCTCCAGTATAAGTCAGCTCTGAATAGACTTCATCACAAATCACAAAGACTTCATATTTTTTTAAGACAGCAGCTAATTCTGCCATCTGTTCGCGCGAATAAGTGACACCCGTTGGATTAGCTGGATAATTAAGAATAACAGCCTTCAATTTTTCACCCTGCTCTAGAATCGCCTTTTCCAACTTTTCAGGAGTCAAGACAAAACGATCTGCTGTCGTATCAATTTCGACAATCTCCGCCCCAACCAAATTCACAATGGGTTCATAACCAGGGTAGGCCGGTGCTGGGAGTAACACTACATCTCCAGGTTCCAAGATCGCTGTCAAGGTTGCAGATAGGGCTTCAGTCGCACCGATCGTCACCAATATCTCATCCTCAGGACGGTAGTGAATACCATATTTATCAGCCACAAATTGACTCGCAGCCTCACGCAGAGCTAGCAAGCCACTCATCCCAGTATAATGGCTAAAATTTGCATCAATAGCAGCCTTTCCTGCTTCTTTTACATGTTCAGGAGTTGTAAAATCCGGTTCCCCCAACGTCAAACGCAAGACACCAGGAATGGAAGAAATTGATTGATCGAACTGACGAATCAAAGAAACTTCAATCCGATTCAGATTTTTATTAAAACGTTTCGTTAAATCCATAGAACACCTCCAAAAACACTTACATTCATTATACTATAAATAGGACCCCATCGCAAAAGAACAAGCCAGATCCCCATCTTTTGTTCACCATCAAAGGACATTTCAATAATTCTTCCATACAAAAAAGACTTAGCAATGCTAAGTCTTTCAAGCCATTATTGTTGACCACGTGTTGCCACATATTTCAATTGATCCGCATGTTTTGCCACAAAATCCTTCATTTCTGAATCAGGAATTCGACGAAGGTAGAGGTTAGAACGAATCGTTTCATCCTCTTCACGACAAGTTGACAATACTAAATACTTATCAGATGCTTTGATCTTGATATTAGGATTCTTCGTACGAGCTGACTCATAGATATTCTTCAACTGAGTGGTGAAATCTTTATCATCTTTAAAGCTTGTACGGTAGAAAGCAGTATCCTCAGGGACAATAACCAAGCCCATTACTTCATAGTAGTATTTCCGCTCTGGTGTCTCAATCACAACATACGGATGTTGGTCCAAATACTCTTGTTTGTCATAGTAGTTGACATCATTAAACATGCGATGATCGCCGACCTTACTACCACGAGCATGACCAAACAGCCAAGTCAAACGATCACTGAAGTCTTTCTTGTTGTCCATATCCATGAAGACTGTTCCCATGTATGGCTCATTCCCACCATCAAACGTCTTATTCAAATAAGTTTCATTATCAGTAGTTTGTACGACAGGTTCATCCAATTCAGTACCCGGTGCGTAGACATAAGCAATTGCTTCAGGGTTAACAGCTGTTAACTGAGCAAAACGATTTTTCAGGTAATCTTTTTCTTCTTGACTTGGTTCATATTTAGTTTCTTGCTTGGTTGAACTTGTTCCAGTTGTCTTTTTAGCCGTGCTAGATGACTTACTTCCTCCAAAAGGATTAAAGAAAATAAATCCAGCAACAAGCACAACAACTGCAACAAGAGCAGCAATCACAACACCTAATTTAGTTGAACTTTTTTCCCCAGCTCTTTTCATTGATTGATCTCCTCTTGATGATTTTTTCTAAAAAATAACACTGAACCCGAAGGTCCAGTGATATTTTACGAGCTAATTAATAATCAAATTATTTAGCTGCGCTTGTTTTTGGAAGAGCTTTACCAGCTTGTTTTGAATCAGCTTTACCAGCTTTAGCTGCTTCTCCACCTTTGTTTTCAGTTTTTTGAGCTTCTGATTTAGCTTCTACAGAAGAACCGTTATCGCTACCTGGAGTTACAGTCTTTTGACCAGGAATGTTATAAGTAGCTGTTTTTTCAACTGTAAGTTCAATATTTGTAAACATTTGTCCTGGGGCAACAGTTGCAGATTTAGGAGCTGACAAGTAACCTGGTACGAAATATCCAGCAGGAGCATTTGCTACACGAGCTTTTGCAACCAAACCAGCTTTTGCACGAACCGCAAAGTCACCATTTGCATCAGTTGTACCTGTATGGTAGTTTTCTCCATCAAAAATGTCAACTACAACACCTGCTACAGGGTTACCTTGAACATCTTTAACAGTTACACGTACATATGTTACATTAGCTTCAACAGTTACAGGACGTGAAGTGTTACCTGGTACGTTTGGAGCATCATAAGGGTTTGTTGCAGCAGTACCTGGTGTATACTTATCAGTTTTTGATGTATTGTCAGTATGGCTGTATTGTTTTGGATCTGTAGTATCTACAACGTTTCCATCTTTATCCAAAACTTTTCCGTTTTGGTTATCTGGTCCATACTTAATTCCTGGATCTGTTCGTGTATATGCAGAAACTGCTGGTGCTGCTGCAGCAAATACTGCAAGAGCTGCTACTGATGATAATAAAACTTTTTTCATTGTTTTATCTCCTTTTTTCTTTTCAAAAATTATTCGTTACTTCGTAACTATAATTAGTATACTAGGATATTCTTCCTATGTCAAGACTTTTTCTTTAAATTTTTAAAAAAAGTTTAAGGTTTTGACCTATTTGAAAGATAAAATTACGAATGCGTAACATTTCTAAACGAATCCTATTTCACCACCCCATTTTTAGGTAATCGTTTCTTGGGCAAACTAGGATCAGCCTTTGCTTCTAGTTCTTTAGCTGCTCGAACCAGTTTTTTCCGTTTCTTTTCTTTTTTTAGATTTTCCAACCATTTTCTGATTTCCATTTGTATTTCCTCCTAAACAAAAGAGGCTGTTTTTCAGCCTCCTTATTATTAACATTTTTTGGCATTTCCGATTTCAAACAGAGGGGAAAGAGGACGATTTTCGTGAATGCGAACAATGGCCTCTGCAAGGAGTTTCGCAATCGAAATTTGCTCAATCTTATCAATTAATCGATCTTCCGGTAGGTAAATCGTATCCAACACTACCAACTTCTTAATGGCTGATTTTTGGATGTTATCCATCGCTGGGCCTGATAATACAGGGTGAGTACAGCTCGCATAAACTTCAACAGCACCTGCTTCTGCAAGGGCATCCGCCGCATGACAAATTGTACCAGCTGTATCAATCATATCATCAATCAAAATACAAGTCTTGCCTTCAACACTCCCAATGATATTCATCACTTCACTCGTATTCATCTTATCGACACTTCGACGTTTATCAATAATCGCAATCGGTGTCTTCAAAAATTCAGCTAATTTCCGAGCACGAGTCACACCACCATGGTCTGGACTGACAACAACATAGTCTTTCCCAATCATCCCCCGACGTTCAAAAAAGTCGGCGATCAAAGGCGCACCCATCAAGTGGTCAACAGGAATATCAAAGAAACCTTGAATCTGAGCGGCGTGCAAATCAATTGTCAAGAGGCGATCAACACCAGCAACCTCAAGCATATTGGCTACCAACTTAGAAGTGATTGGTTCACGAGCTCGAGCCTTCCGGTCTTGACGAGCATAACCGTAATATGGCATCACCACATTAATGGATTGTGCACTAGCACGTTTCAACGCATCTACCATAATCAAAATTTCCATTAGATTATCGTTAACCGGTGAGCTAGTGGATTGTAAAATATAAACATCTTTCCCACGGATTGATTCTTCAATATTAACCTGAATTTCTCCATCAGAAAATTGACGAACCGTTGACTTTCCAAGCGGTAGTCCCATTTCACGAGACACACGTTGAGCCAATTCTTGATTTGACGACAAAGCAAAGAGCATTAAATCAGAAAATGACATGATTTCCTCCAGTAAAATCTAAAACCATATTGTACAGTCAGCACAAATTTCTCCTGTAATCATTTTATCGCTTTTTAAGCAAATATTCAAATATTAATTTATGGAAACTACAAAATCTATCACTACCTAAATTCTATCAAAAAAAGAAGCAGAACAAATGTTCTGCTTCAGTGTAATTCTTAGTTTGGATAGATATAAGTAACAGTACCTTGTGCTGTTGTTGGGTTAAACCAACCACGGTAGTTACCAATACTACGGATACCATTATAGTTAGACTCAGAAACTTGGATGCTTGTTGTAGATTGAACGGCTGTAACAACTGCTACGTGTCCATATCCACCATCATTCCAACATGCAATGGCACCAACTTGTGGTTGAGATCCTGTACGGAATCCTGCTGCTGCTGCACTTGCTGCCCATTGTCCACCATTACCCCAGTAATCACCAGCCCATGGAGCCAATGTCTTCGCACCCCATGTACATTCACCAACTGGATAAGATGATGCAGATGTACTATAAGTTGGACGAGAAGTAGTTGCTACCGGTGCAGCCACTGCTTGAGTTTGAACAGCAGGTTGAGCTACTGCTGATGTTTGTGCTGCTGCTGATGTTTGTGCTGCCGCTGGTGTTGCAGCAGGTGTTTGAGCTGCTGCCTGAACTTGTGCTTGAAGGGTAGTATTTGCAGAAGCTTTCACAGCTGCTTGTTGTTCCTTTTGTTTTGCACGGTAAGCTGCTTCGGCTGCTGCAGCTGCAGCTGCAGCTTTTTCAGCTTCAGCTTTTTGTTGCAACAAAGCGTTCTTTTCGTTTTCAGCAGTTGATTTTTCAGCTGCCAAATTCAATTGTGCCACTTTCAACTCAGCTTCTTTAGTTGACAAAGCTTGCGCATCATCTTCTAATTGCTGTTTGTTTGCAATGACAGTGTTGATTGCGTCGTTGTTTTCTTTTTGTTTTTGTGCAATATCTTCTTTATCACGTTTTTGCTCTTGCAACATTTTGTTGTTAGCATCTGCAATTTCGTTCATAGCAGAAATACGTGAGATAGCTTCTGTCAAAGATCCAGAGCTAACAATCGCATTAATATAGCTTGTTGCAGTCCCAGTTGTTTGAGCACTACGTGCTTGATTTGCAAGTGATTCTTGACGAGCAACAATATTTTTTGACAACTCATCGATCTCAGCTGACAATCGTTCAGATTCTTCATTCAAACGGTCATTTTCAGCTTGAAGATTTTCTTGTTGTTTTTTAATTTCAGATACTTGACCTTGAATTTGATCTACCTGAGCTTGTGCGCTTTGTTGTTGTTGATTAATACTATTGATTTTGTTATCTTGAGCAGCAATCTTATCATCTGTTGAATCAGCTGATACACCAGCTACAACAGCACCTTGTGATAAAGCAACTGTACTCAATAAGATTGTGGCAAATAATTTTTTCTTCATTAGATAAATTTTCCCTTTCTAATAAGACACTAACTAGTATAACAAATTTTTTAAAAATTTATATTACGCTATTGTTACATTTTTATTTCGAGTTTATAAATAAATCTTTTCAAGTAAAGGCTGTAATACTATTAATAGAAGCACATTCAAAATTAAACTTGGGGCAATCTGGTAAATAATTAGTGTAATCCAGTTAAATTTTATACCAACAAAAAGAATCAAAAGTAGATTTGTTAAAATCTGAGATAATAGAATCGTTAATAAAAATGTAAAAAAACGAGTCAAGCGATTGACCAAAATAATCTGATTACACTGATAAAAAATCACCTGTAGTAAAGGAAATACTAGGAAGGTAATTCCTAGAGTGTGTAAAAAATACACATCAAAACAAAAACCAAAGAAGACTCCCCACCAAATACTAGCTATCTCAGAGAAATAGAGACTCAATAACATAAAACCATATAGAAATAAAAATGAAGTAGATTCAAAGGAGCTTGGACAGAAACGAGAAATAAGAAAAGAGATCTGCCCGTCAACAAATAAAGATAAGAATAAGATTAAAGGGAAAAAATGGTACTTACGTATGACTTTCACACTACTCTCCAATCAATAGTACATAACGATTGACATCTAAATTAGCCTTTGGTTTCACACGAATTTCTTGCCCTAACTGATCAGATGCCTTTTGAGTAGAAGTCACTGTACCAAGAGGTAAGTCACTACTCTTATATTTTCCTAAACCACTTGTTGAAACCAGAGATCCTTTTTTAATTTCAACTGGATCTCCAATTTGCAACAACCGAAACTCACCCGTCTTCTCATCATAACCATTTAATAAGGCAAAAATAGATTGACCTTGACTCTCTATTTTAAACGTCAGGTGTTGTGAAGAAATAGTATCTTCGACTAATAATTTTACTTTACTAGAATTTTTCTCTATACTTTCTACCACACCAATGACACCACCAGATGAAAGAACAAACATGGAATCAGAAATTCCATCTGAACTACCTTTATCAATAACAAATTCCTGATCCCAAGAACCATATTTACGGTCAATAATCTCACTAACGATTTGTTTAGAACCCGATACAGAATTTTTGATTGACATCAAATCCTTTAATTCTCTATTTTCTGATTCCAAACGGTTAAGTTTTGATTGGTCTATATCCTTTTGATAAAGACGTGATTTTAACGAACGGTTTTCATCATTTAATTCAGATAAATCCTTTAAATCCTTTGCCTTAGATTCCACAACAACAAATGGTACCGATACTGCCTTATCAACAATAGCTAATAGATCAGAAGATTTTAAAACAATCGAAGTTCTAACAGATGGAAAAAGAAATAAAATTCCTGAAACAGTTAAAACAAACACAAAACTAAAAATTTTAAAGAATCGATTCAAGAACATAGACAAAACCTTCAAAAATATAAAAAATAGTTTGAGATGATATCTCAAACTTCGAAATTATACGGAGAATGGGGGATTCGAACCCCCGCGCCAGTTACCCGACCTAACGATTTAGCAAACCGTCCTCTTCAGCCTCTTGAGTAATTCTCCAAAATGGGCACGAGTGGACTCGAACCACCGACCTCACGCTTATCAGGCGTGCGCTCTAACCACCTGAGCTACGCGCCCAAGTTAAACAACTTGGTAAAAATTGAACCTATGTTCAAAGCGGGTGACGAGAATCGAACTCGCGACAACAGCTTGGAAGGCTGTAGTTTTACCACTAAACTACACCCGCTTATTATTAAAAGAAATGGCGCGAGACGGAATCGAACCGCCGACACATGGAGCTTCAATCCATTGCTCTACCAACTGAGCTACCGAGCCAAATTGCGGGAGCAGGATTTGAACCTACGACCTTCGGGTTATGAGCCCGACGAGCTACCGAGCTGCTCCATCCCGCGTTAATATTAAGGAGGATGTGGGATTCGAACCCACGCACGCTTTTACACGCCTGACGGTTTTCAAGACCGTTCCCTTCAGCCGGACTTGGGTAATCCTCCAAGATAACAATGGACCTTGTAGGACTTGAACCTACGACCACTCGGTTATGAGCCGAGAGCTCTAACCAGCTGAGCTAAAGGTCCAACAAGATCAACAATATAGCGGCGAAGGGGATCGAACCCCCGACCTCCCGGGTATGAACCGGACGCTCTAGCCAGCTGAGCTACACCGCCATAATATCGGGAAGACAGGATTCGAACCTGCGACACCTTGGTCCCAAACCAAGTACTCTACCAAGCTGAGCTACTTCCCGATCTAAAGCTACCGCTTTATGCACCCTAGAGGAGTCGAACCTCTAACCGCCTGATTCGTAGTCAGGTACTCTATCCAGTTGAGCTAAGGGTGCTCGTTCCTATTCAATTATTACATAGCCTTGCGACCATGCACCCTAGAGGAGTCGAACCTCTAACCGCCTGATTCGTAGTCAGGTACTCTATCCAGTTGAGCTAAGGGTGCTTCTTTCAACCTTTGTCTATGCCGAGGACCGGAATCGAACCGGTACGATCGTTACCAATCGCAGGATTTTAAGTCCTGTGCGTCTGCCAGTTCCGCCACCCCGGCCTCCTCAAGCGAACGACGGGATTCGAACCCGCGACCCCCACCTTGGCAAGGTGGTGTTCTACCACTGAACTACGTTCGCATCGCTTTCTTTATATAAAAAAATGCCGGCTACATGACTTGAACACGCGACCCTCTGATTACAAATCAGATGCTCTACCAACTGAGCTAAGCCGGCTCATTATTATTCTCTTATGCGGGTTAAGGGACTTGAACCCCCACGCCGTAAAGCGCCAGATCCTAAATCTGGTGCGTCTGCCAATTCCGCCAAACCCGCAAAATATGACCCGTACTGGGCTCGAACCAGTGACCCATTGATTAAAAGTCAATTGCTCTACCAACTGAGCTAACGAGTCTTAAAATAATTTTCATTATCTTAACGGTCCCGACGGGAATCGAACCCGCGATCTTCGCCGTGACAGGGCGACGTGATAACCGCTACACTACGGGACCTATGGGAGTTAACGGGATCGAACCGCTGACCCTCTGCTTGTAAGGCAGATGCTCTCCCAGCTGAGCTAAACTCCCAGA
>NZ_JADNLT010000005.1:0-182455 GCF_015556095.1 Streptococcus parasanguinis | reverse complement strand
TCTCCCTTGTCTTATGCAAGTAGCGAGTTGATCGCACGAACCTCTCCAACCATTTGGGATGTTCTCATTGCTATTGCGGGTGGGATAGCAGGTGTCATTGGTTCAAGAAAAAAAGAAGCAAACAATATCGTGCCAGGAGTAGCCATTGCAACAGCTCTGATGCCACCTATCTGCACTGCAGGTTATGGTTTAGCTAATGGAAATGTACGATTTTTATTTGGGGCTCTCTATCTTTTCTTGATCAACTGTGTCTTTATCATGCTAATCAATATTGTTGGAACAAGAATTATGATGAGACAATCTCCCTTAAGTTCATTTAAAGAGCTAAACATGAAAATGAGAATTGGGTTGATATCCTTGATTGTATTATTGGTTCTTCCAGCCAGCTATTCAGCAGTCACTCTGACGATGGATCAAGCACGAAAAGAAGGAATCAAACAGTTTGTAGGAAAAGAGTTCGCCAATCATACGGTCATTAATCAAGTCTACAAGTCAAGGAATAATGAATTGGTCTTGACGGTTGTTGGAGATCCGATTTCAGAAGAAGAATTAGAAACCATTCGCCAAAAACAAGCCTCTTACGGTATTCAATCTGTTCAATTGAAAGTCAATCAAGTCCATAATTCGACAAAATTAGATAGTGAGACGACCAAGGAATTTTACGAAAACATTGACAAGTATATCGATCAAAAACTCTCTGAAAAAGATTCACAAAACGATCTCGTAAAAGAAAATAAAGCAGACAAGGATTGAGGATAGTCAACTTATCTAACTCATGGAAGCAAATCTTAGGAGGATATCCTATATCCAAAAGTTAATGGATAGAAAGGATTGTTGATAAGGATACTATTTGTGGTGGTTTGACCAATCACTACTAGCTCAGGTTAAACAAAATAGAAAAAGCAACAACTGAAATAGTTGTTGCTTTTTCTTACTAAAAAATATTTCTCAGACTGTGATCGTTTTATTTCTCAACACGAGATTTATTTGCAATATCTGCAAGAATCAATTCTACAAATGCATCTACCGGCATGGTTTCTGTTTCTTTTTGACCATAACGGCGAACGTTTACAGCCTGCTCTTCCATTTCCTTGTCACCAACGATTAATTGGTAAGGAATTTTTTGAGTTTGAGAAGCACGAATCTTGAACTGCATTTTCTCATTGCGTTCATCCACATCGGCACGAACACCGCGATCACGAAGTTTCTTAGCCACTTCCCAAGCGTAGTCTACGTGTTTTTCGTTCGATACTGGGATAAGGGTTACTTGGTGTGGCGCAAGCCAGGTTGGGAAAGCTCCCTTGTAGTTTTCAATCAAGATCGCAGTAAAACGTTCCATGGTTGAGATAACCCCACGGTGGATCATGACTGGACGGTGTTCTTCCCCGTCTGCTCCAATGTAATGAAGATCAAAGCGTTCTGGAAGCAAGAAGTCCAATTGGATAGTTGAAAGAGTTTCTTCTTTACCAAGAGCTGTTTTCACTTGGATATCCAATTTTGGTCCGTAGAAGGCTGCTTCCCCTTCAGCTTCATAGTACTCAACACCCATATCATCAACGGCTGCTTTCAACATGCGTTGAGCATTTTCCCACATTTCATCGTTATCAAAGTATTTGTGTTTGTCTTCAGGATCACGGTAAGACAAGCGGAAACGATAATCTGTCAAGTTAAAGTCTTCATACACATCGATGATCAATTGAAGGATCTTCTTGAATTCTTCCTCGATTTGTTCTGGAGCCACAAAGGTATGACCATCATTCAGAGACATTTCACGCACACGTTGAAGTCCTGTAAGGGCACCAGATTTTTCATAACGGTGCATCATACCGATTTCAGCGATACGGATTGGCAATTCGCGGTAAGAGTGCACATGGTGTTTGTAAACTTCGATGTGGTGAGGACAGTTCATTGGACGAAGAACAAACTCTTCTCCATCCCCCATATCCATTGGTGGGAACATGTCTTCACGGTAGTGATCCCAGTGACCTGAAGTCTTATAAAGTTCTACAGAAGCAATTGGTGGAGTGTAGACGTGTTGGTAGCCTGCTGCGACTTCTTTATCAACGATATAGCGTTCCAACTCACGACGGATCGTCGCACCATTTGGCAACCAGAATGGAAGACCTTGACCAACTTCTTGAGAAATCATGAACAAATCAAGCTCTTTCCCAAGTTTACGGTGGTCACGCTCTTTAGCTTCTTCACGCATTTGAAGGTAGTTCTTCAAATCTTTCTTGTCGAACCAAGCAGTACCGTAAATCCGTTGCATCATCGCATTGTCGCTATTACCACGCCAGTAAGCACCTGCCACATTCAAAAGGTGGAAGATTTGGATACGACCAGTTGATGGGACGTGTGGGCCACGGCAAAGGTCCACGTATTCACCTTGACGGTAGATGGTCAAACCACCTTCATCTTCAGAGTGTTCTTCGATCAATTCCAATTTGTATGGATCATTTTTGAAGATTTCACGCGCTTCATCCTTGGTCACTTCTTCACGAATAGATGGGAAGTTTTCTTTCACGATTTTCTTCATTTCTTCTTCAATACGAGGAAGGTCTTCGTTAGAGATTTGACCCGCTTGGTTGTCTGTATCGTAGTAGAAACCATCTTCGATGGCTGGACCGACACCCAAGTGGATATCTGGGAAGAGGCGACGAGCTGCTTGGGCAAACAAGTGTGCCGCTGAGTGACGCAAGATTGGAAGAGCATCTTCGTGATCAGGTGTCACGATTTCAATGCTTCCGTCTTCAGTGATGGCACGAGTTGTGTCAATTAATTTGCCATTGAATTTACCAGCAAGGGCTTTTTTAGCCAAAGAATTGCTGATAGATTGGGCAATTTCAAAAGTAGTAACGCCAGATTCGAATTCACGAACAGCGCCATCTGGGAAAGTAATCTTAATCATGATTTTCTCCTTATAAAGTTTTTAGTAGCTAAATGGGTGGGAGGTGTCTTTGAACATTGGAATCGTCACTCCTTTTGATGTCTTCATTAAGAAATCAAAAAAGCGACCTCCTCGAAAGGACGTCGCAACGTGGTTCCACCTTCATTTATGTTCCTCAAAAAAGAGGGACACCTCTGATTGGCTCTAACGTAGCCACCGTTTTATGTTTACATAAAAGAATCACGAGTAGTCCCAAACCTATCCTCTACGCGATTTCCAGCCCCACGCGCTCTCTATCAGATTTCCTAGATTTGATATGTCTCTGTCAGTTATTATAGCACGATTGAAAAATTTTGCAAGAAAAAGTTTCGTTTTCAATCAAAGAAATGCGTGATTTTACGGATTTTCTTCACTTGTTTTACCGAAGCCTTCATCATCTTCACAGATCCATTGACCGGAAGAGCAATCACCTTGGTCGGGATTTTCACAATGGTCTTAGACATCCGCTTAACCCGACTTTGCTCAGGATTCAAATCATTTGAAAAGTCTTTCGAGATGATTTTATCCAGGTAAAATTCGTAGACCCGACGACCAAAGGTTGCTGCAGAAATATCATCAATCTTTTCTGCCCACTTGGTCTCATCGATTGCAGGCATCTCGTCAATCGCTTCAAGAATCGCTTGTGCCAGATCGCTCTCTTCATAAAAGAGCTTTCCAAACATAGGGTCATCAATCACATGATCGAGATAAGGATTGCCATGAGCGATGATCGGGGTACCACTTGCAATACTCTCTAAATAAGTCAACCCTTGCGTCTCACTCGTTGAAGCTGAAATAAAGAAGTCAGCCGCTTTATAGTAGAGAGCTGTCTCATTTGGTGGGATCATCCCTGTAAAGACAACCGCATCTGAAATCCCCAGTTTCGCCGCTTGTTTTTTCAAATCATCCAAATAAGGACCATCCCCAGCCACAATCAACTTAACTTTAGAATTGGCTTGAAGGACATCAGGAAGGGCCGCAATGACAGCCTGAATATTTTTTTCATAAGAGACCCGCGACAAGCTCAATAAAAGCGTTTCATCTTCTGCGACTTCATATTTTTCACGAAGAGCGGCTGTCTCTATCGGAGTGATTTCTGGCCGGTCAAACTTGGCCAAATCAATCCCTGTCGGAATAATGCGTTTTTCTGCCTTGACCTTGTACTTTTGGAGCAAGTCATAGACGATCTCGCTTGGGCAGATGACACCGTCCAGATCATTCATATAACTTCTCACAATGTATTTGACCATACTTGGGCGAATGACCATGCCTCTCGCAATATAGCGGACATAGTCCTCATACTGGGTATGGTAGGTATGAATGACTGGAATCCGCAACTCGCGTCCAATCCAAACTCCCAAAAGGCCTAATGAAAACTCAGTCTGGGTATGGATAATATCCAACTGGTATTGCTTGGCAATGGCAAGTGCCTTTGAAAAACCACGATAAGCAACGCGGCGGTCCTTAAAGGCGAAGAAAGGCACACTTGGAATCCGAATAATCTGCCAATCTTCATAGCGGTTCACATCTTTATCCGTTGTCGTAAAGATAAAGACCGTGTGACCCAATTTTTCTAATTCTGTTTTGAGCGTCCGAATGCTGGTCGCCACTCCCGAAACTTGCGGGAAATAGGTATCTGTAAATAATCCTACACGCATCTTACATCTCCAAAACTGTTTGATAGGCATCGACCAATTGATGAGCCACTAAGTCGATCGAACGACTCTCAGCAACCTTGTAGCCAGCCTCCCGCTTATCTACTTGTCCGTTTAAGACCTTGTTCAAGGAATCCACAAATTCATCCACATTGTGGCACAATTCAGATGAGCTCTCGTCGATCCAGCCATTGTATACGGGAATGTCCCGCAAGACCGTGTGCTGATGACTAGCCAAAGCTTCTAAAACAACGATTCCTTCAGTTTCTTCATAAGATGGGAAGAAGAAAGCATCTGAACCCGTCATAGCCCCTTGGAAGACCGCTCCCTTGAAATAGCCAGGGAATTCCACATTACTAGGATGATCCTTTTCCACTATGCGACGAATCTTACGCGGAATGATCCATTTGTTAATAGATCCGAGCCAAATAAAGCGCACATCCGGCATGCGACGGGCCACTTCTACGAAATCTTCAATCCCTTTGCGTTTAAAATACAGACCCGCACAGATAACAACTTTTTGGCCTTCTTGGATATTAAAATGCTTGCGAAAGACTTCTTCTTTTTTCGGATCCTTCTTGTATTTTTCCAAATCAATTCCATTGGAGACCGCGATAATCGGTGTGGTCACCCCATAAGACTGAATCAGGTGTTTAGAATATTCAGATGGCGTGATCACATAGTCTGCCTTTTGGTACATGTGAGCCAAATACTTTCCAAACAAGGGCGCAAAAAAGTTAGACCCGATAAAGGAATTTTCAAAATCCTCACGGGTTGAATGGCCATGCATGATGACTTTCTTTCCACGACGCTTTGCTGCATGGAGCAAAAGGAAACTCCGTGGGCCATAGGTATTGATATGCACCACATCATAATCTCCTAAAATATCTGTCGTATACGGAATCCCAGCCAAATCAAGCGCATGCATTTGATGCTGCAAGGCTCGACCAATTCCTGATTTTTGTAATACGGATTTTCCTTCTAAATACAGTAAAACTTTCATACCTTCTATTATACCGAAATAAAGAGTGCCCAGCAAGTCTCTACCTGTTTGCAGTATAAAAAAGAGGCTAGAACAGTTCTGTTCGAAATTTAAAATTCTATTTTATTTATATACGATATACAAAATCCAATTGCGATTCTGTTTTTCCTCAATTTTTGAAAAACCAATACTTGTTAGTAACTGACTAAATTCATGACTTGTACGATAATCTGTCATATGATAATGTATTTTTTCTTTTTCAGAAGCAATTATCAAAGTAGAATTGCTGGACAGGACTCTATAAACTTCTTGAAAACTCTTTTTTATATCCTTCCAAAAAATATGGGTCTGAATAGCAAATATTCTATCAAAATAGTTATTTTGATAAGGCATATTCTCCACATTTCCAATCTTAAGTTGGACACTACCTTTTCTTATGGAATCTGAATGAACACGTTGGGCAGTTCTATATGATTCCTTAGAAATATCAATACCATGAATCTCAAGATTTTTATTTAAAGCAAGAAGGTTCTTGATAGTACTCCCGCCACCGTAACCAATTTCTAAAATTCTATAATTATCTGAAATAGTAGTCTGTTTAATCGCCCAAAGACTAAGTTTTTTAAAATAGAATGACCATATTTTTGTGATGACTCTACCAATAAGACCACTAGGTTTTTGAGACTGCTTAATAAGAAATTCAGTTAACATTAAATATCTTCCCTCAATTATTATAAGTTTGAAATATCATTAATTATATTTCAAACTTAATTGTATTGTAAATATCAGATATCGTCAAGAATTAATGAAATAATCTGAGATAAATTTCAAAGTTGTGCTATAATTGATATCAAATGGAGTGTTCAAATGAATCAATATCAAAAAACAACAGAAAAAAAGAAGCAAGCTATTATTCAGTCTGCTCTTTCTTTATTTAAAGAAAAAGGGTTTAAAGAAACAAGTATACAATCAATTGCAAAAGTCGCAGAAGTTTCTCCTGTGTCAATCTACAATTACTTTGATAAGAAAGATAATTTAGTAGCTTTATGTATTAATGAATTGTTTAAAGACATCATACAAGAAGCTGAAAACATTCTACTCAGTAATATAGATTATAAATCAAAATTAAATCAAGCCTTAGCTTTATGTCAGAAAAAAATAAGCCAACAGATTTCTAACTACTTTCAAGAAAAAACGTTAGAGGATCCTACTTTTACGAAACTTATGACAAAAGCGATAGATGAGAAAAAGCGTGAAATATATCGTGCATATATTGAGCTAGGTAAAAATGAAAATATAATTGCTAAAGATTTGTCAACAGAGGTTATTTTAAACGTCATGAGTGCTCTCAATAGCACAGGAAATCATCTATCTCCAAATAAAAACATAGAAGACGAAACAAAACAAATTCATCATATTTTGTTGTATGGTATTTTAACAAACTCTAGAACGATTTAATTGTAACTTACACATCAATATTTGAACCAACACTCATTCAATTTCACTTCATCATTACTTATGATTAATGACACATATAAAAAGAGGCTAGAACAGTTCTGTTCTAGCCTCTTAGACTAGTAGACACGTCTTCCCATGTCGAGACTCTAGTCTACTAATCCTTATTTTTTGGTCGTTCCACGTTGGTTGATCGTATGAGACAACAGTACTTCGCGTTCTTCCAACTCTTCTTTGTGCATGATCTTGGTCAACATACGCATACTAATCGCACCAAGGTCATACAAGGGTTGGCCAATCGTTGATAGATTTGGACGCGTGTAACGTGTTACTTGTGAATCATCACTAGTAATGATTTCAAAGTCTTCTGGTACTTTGATACCGTGATCAGACAAGCCATTCAAGAGACCTGCAGCCAATTCATCACCTGTCACAAAAGCAGCTGTTGCTTTTGACGCAATGATGCGTTCTGCCAAGTTGTAACCTTCATCATAACGGTATTTCGATTCAAAGACAAGCCCTTCGCTATAGCTCAATTTTTTCGCTTTCAAAGCTTCCTTATAGCCTGACAAACGAATTTTTCCATTGATATCATCCACCAATGGGCCACTTACAAAAGCAATTTTCTTGTTGTGTTTTGCCAATTGTGCAACAGCATCCACTGTTGCTTGCTTGTAGTCGATATTGACACTTGGTAATTGGTGCTCAACATCCACAGTTCCAGCAAGGACCACTGGTGTACGTGAGCGTGAAAACTCTGAACGAATCTTTTCTGTCAAATGATAGCCCATGAAAATGATCCCATCTACTTGTTTAGAAAAGAGGTTGTTCACAACTGAAACTTCTTTGTCATCGTCTTCATCACTATTTGCAAGGACGATGTTGTACTTGTACATTTCCGCAATGTCATCGATCCCCTTAGCCAATGTAGAGAAATAGCTATTCGTGATGTTTGGAATCACAACACCGACTGTTGTGGTTTTCTTGCTAGCAAGACCACGCGCAACAGCATTTGGACGGTAATCCAAGCGTTCGATCACTTCCAAAACTTTTTTACGTGTATTTTCTTTAACGTTCTTATTTCCATTCACTACACGACTAACGGTTGCCATTGAAACCCCTGCTTCACGGGCGACATCATAAATTGTTACTGTATCGTCTGTATTCATAAGATTTCCTTTCATTGTTGAAAATTTCGTTTTCACTCTCTAATTAATCCTATTTTATCACTTATTGTAAACACTTTCAAGCATTTTGGTAAAATTTTGTAAACTCTTGCTTTTTTGGGGAAAATTTGACAAAATAGATCCATAGAAAGAAGGTAGCATTATGTCTAAATTAGATCAAATCGTCGATTTTCTTGAAACTGAAAAAACAGATGTCGCTGTTGTATCCGATCCTGTCACCATCAATTACCTGACTGGATTTTACAGTGATCCCCACGAACGTCAACTCTTCTTGTTCGTCTACACTGACCACGAACCACTTCTCTTCGTTCCTGCACTTGAAGTGGAACGGGCGACTGCAGTTGTCGATTTCCAAGTGGTTGGCTATGTGGATTCTGAAAACCCTTGGGAAAAGATTAAAGGGGCTATCGCAAAACCAGATGCTAAAACCGTTGCACTTGAATATGATAACTTGATCCTGACCAAATACAATGGCTTGCGTACTGTCTTTGAAAAGGCTCAATTCACCAACTTGACACCACGGATTAACCGGATGCGCTTGATCAAATCTGCTGATGAGATCCAAAAAATGTTGGTGGCTGGTCAATATGCAGATAAGGCTGTCAATATGGGATTCGACGCCATCTCACTAGATAAAACTGAAACTGATATCGTAGCAGAAATCGACTTTGGTATCAAACGCTTGGGTTATGAAATGAGCTTTGAAACCATGGTCTTGACTGGAAATAATGCAGCTAACCCACACGGAATTCCTGGAAGCAACAAAGTCGAAAACGATGCTCTCTTGCTATTTGACCTTGGCTGTATGGTGAATGGTTATGCGTCTGATATGACTCGTACTGTTGCAGTTGGAAAACCAGATGATTTCAAAAAAGAAATCTACCACTTGACGTTAGAAGCTCAACAAGCAGCCATTGACATGATCAAACCAGGTGTAACAGCACATGACGTAGACCGTGCTGCACGGAGCGTCATTGAAAAAGCTGGTTATGGTGAGTACTTCAACCACCGCCTCGGACACGGGATCGGAATGGACGTACATGAATTCCCTTCTATTATGGAAGGAAATGACATGGTACTTGAAGAAGGCATGTGCTTCTCAGTCGAACCAGGAATCTATATTCCAGGTAAAGTCGGTGTCCGTATCGAAGATTGTGGTTACGTCACAAAAGACGGATTTGGACTCTTCACTGAAACCAGCAAAGACTTGCTTTACTTTGACTAAGCCTTTAGTCGTTTCAATATATAACAAACATCTTGTTTCGTTAATAACTATAAAAAATGAGGCTGGGACAAAAGTCCTAGCCTCTTAATTATCTTTGGATTGTCGAGCAAGACGCAGTGGTTGAGTGGGCTCTACTACGCTGATTTCATCAGCTTTTACAGCTCTACTCAACTGTGCGGAGGTGGGACGACGAAATCGAATTCTAACGAATGACCGATTTCTGTCCCACTCTCTTTTTTCTTATGAAACCGATTCGAGTTTCATTCTTTTCTGCGTATCTTCTACGACGTCTTTTAAAGTGGTTTGGGACATTTCTTTTTCCATAGCAGTCTGAATGTCCTCAAGCTTCCCATCTAAAACATTATGGATATTGTGGCCAATTGGGCAGGCTGGATTCGGATTGTCATGAAAACCAAATAATTGACCTGTCGAACCTAAGCATTCTACTGCTTGATAGATATCCAGCAGGCTGATCTCATCGGCTGCTTTTGCGAGCTCAGCTCCGCCTGTCCCACGCGCTACATGAATCAATCCAGCTTTCTTCAACTGAGACAAGGTCTTTCGAATAATAACAGGGTTCACGCCGACACTTCCTGCCAAAAAATCACTGGTTACTTTTGTTTTCTCTCCTTGTAGAGCAATCATGATCAAGACATGAGTCCCAATGGTAAAGTGACTCGAAATTTGCATAACTTCACTCCTTTCTACCCGTTTTTGAAGGTAGAGTCTATTGAACAACCGTCAAGGGACGACTTTCGTTATTCCTATTATACTCTTTTCAGTTGTAATGTCAACAGTTACACTATTGGAAGAAGTCCTCTAGCCAAGCATCGATTTCTCGATCATGACCTTCTCTCTGCTCAATCTCATGAAGAAGCTCATGATTGTGGGTATGATGAATGCCATTGACCAAACTTTCATAATACACTTGGTAATAAGGAAGATGGAGGTCTTTTGCTAGTTGCAGTTCTTTTTGGACATCATAGTCCACCCGTCTAAAATCGACATCTTTTAGCCCCATTTGATCAAATTCGAGAATGGCATACATGGCCCGAAGGTTCTTGCGAAGATTCTTTTCCAAAAAGAAAGGTTGACCGATCGATCCAGGATTGATAATCAGTTCTCCTCCTGTCCCGTAGCGGAAAAACTGTTGGTGAATGTGTCCGTAGACTGCAATATCACAAGACGGATTTGTCACCAAGCGATCAAAATCCTTCTGCTCACCAATGTGGATCAATTCCCGACCCCAATTCTTATCGGGTAAGTGGTGGGTAATGCCGATCTTTAAACCGGCGATTTCTCTATGGACCTGCATGGGCATTTCCTGCATGGCTTCAATTTCCTGAGGCGTGATTTCTTCAAGAATATATTGACACTGGCGCATAAGGTAGCGATGGCTTGATCTAGTCTCATCCAACATCCCCCTCATGGCGCGCCAAAGACTATCTTCCCAGTTTCCAAGGACTTTCACCGTAATAGGAAGCTCCTCTAACAGCTCCAAAAGGGCGCGTCTGCCTGTTCCAGGCATCAAACTATCACCCAAGAGCCAATATTCATCCACCTTGGCTTTTCGACTATCCTCAAGGACAGCTTCCAAAGCTGTCGTATTTCCATGAATATCTGAAAGTAAAGCAATTTTAGTCATGATCTTCTCCTTCTCTCCATTATAACAAAGCCTCAAAAATCTTTCAGCCTGAAACAACTATTTATAGGAAGTTCCTTTTTTTCTATTTATTTGATTTTCAAATGATTTTTCACTAAAAAGGGCAAGAAACCTCTCATTATCATGAACTATTATATATTTTATGCTATAATGGAGACAAATTGATTTATTCTTAGAAAGAAGGCTCATCATGAGTTTACAACAGTTTGAAAGGAAATCACTTCAAGAAATCAACCAATCTATTGACGTACCAAAAGGCATCCCTTTTTGGAAGACCCTCCTGCTCTTTTCAGGACCAGGAAGTCTAGTAGCTGTCGGCTATATGGATCCGGGAAACTGGATTACTAGTGTCGTCGGAGGGGCCCAATACCGTTACCTACTCTTATCAGTGGTTCTTCTCTCCTCTTTAATCGCCATGCAGTTGCAACAAATGGCTGGTAAACTAGGAATTGTCCATCGTAAGGACCTGGCCCAAACAACCGCCCATCACTTGCCAAAATGGCTTCGCTATACCCTTTGGATTGTGATCGAGCTTGCCCTGATGGCGACAGATTTAGCAGAAGTCATCGGATCAGGGATTGCCCTCCACCTTCTTTTTGGCTGGCCCTTGCTTTTTTCCATTCTGATCACCATCTTTGATGTCTTCCTCTTATTGGGGCTCATGCATCTAGGATTTCGAAAGATCGAGGCCATCGTTTCAACCTTGATCCTCACGATCCTTGCAATTTTCGGCTATCTGGTTTTCCTATCGAAACCAGATATCGGGGGAATCTTTGCTGGATTCCTGCCTCAAAAAGAAGTACTGGGAATTGGTCTTCCAAAAGGAAATGAAGCCTTGACCTTGGCACTTGGAATCATCGGGGCAACCGTAATGCCCCACAACCTCTACCTCCACTCTTCCATTTCACAAACGCGAAAGGTGGACTACAAAGATTCAGCAGATATCAAACGGGCAGTGCGCTTTATGACCTGGGATTCAAATATTGAATTGAGCTTGGCCTTCGTCGTCAACTCCCTCCTCTTGATTCTTGGAGCGGCCCTCTTCTTTGGTCACGGAGATAAGATCGGTGCTTTTTCTAGCATGTATAATGCCCTCAAAGATAATCATATTGCCGGTGCTATCGCTAGTCCCTTCTTGTCTACCCTCTTTGCCATCGCTTTGTTAGCCAGTGGTCAAAATTCAACCATTACTGGGACCCTAACCGGTCAAATCGTTATGGAAGGTTTCTTGAGATTCCGCCTGCCACAATGGGTCGTTCGTCTCATGACTCGGATCATTGCCCTTCTTCCTGTCATCATCGTTGCGATCTTATTTGGAGATCAGGAACATGTCCTCGACGACCTTCTAGTCTACTCTCAAGTCTTCCTATCAGCGGCTCTTCCATTCTCCATCTTCCCTCTGGTTTATTTCACCTCCAACAAGGAAATCATGGGAGAACATGTCAATGCGAAATGGAATACTTTCTTAGGTTATCTCGTTGCGATTGTCTTAACTATCTTAAATTTCAATCTGATCGTGACAACTTTTATCAAATAAAGAAACCAGCACTTAAACGGTGCTGGTTTCTTTATTCGTCCCTTCATCTTGTTCCTCCTTTTCCTAAAAATTTCCTGACCATTTTTTTAGGAGGGAATTATTTTAAATCACTAATTGTTGTGAGGTTTTCACAAAATCTTGCCAGTGCCCGTCATTCATAAACTTATAAAATTTTTGTACACTTTCCGTTATCTGTACAAAAATGAGAATTGTTGTCTAATTTATTCTTTTGGAGTATAATGCTCTTTGTTAGTGTCGTGAAATTATTTAACATATAAATTATTTTAACGTCAAATAAATAAGAATAAATTTATACAACTACAGAAAGGAACATATGGTACGCCAAAGACAAACAACAACCAAGTCAGACTTACGAAATGCGCTCTCAAAACTCCTCTTGCAACAACCTTTTGAAAGCATCACTATTCGACAATTAACTGAAACCGCTGGGATTAACCGCGGGACCTTCTACTTGCACTATGTCGATAAATACGACATGTTTGAGCAAATGAAAATGGACATGATGCAAGAATTGGATAGCCTCTTCGTTGAAGGAAGCCCTGTCAAGGTAAACTTTCTCAATGTCTTGACTGCTATTAAAGAGAATTATGATTTTATTTATGCCTTGTCCCAATCCTGCTGCTCGGACTTCCGTAAACTAATAAGAAGTTTTACCCTCCATGCATTAGACGACACTCCCCATGCGAAAGAACACATCATTTCAGACTTTCAAGTTCCATACAAGTATGGGCTAGAAATTTTCATCGCTACAATCGAATCTGTGATTGTGACCTGGTTAGAATCTGGTGCCAAGGAAGAGCCAATCGAAATCGGGACGATCATTCTTAGCGTCTGCGACTTTGCTAACTGGAACTAAATTCCCCAACCTTTTCCTTCCTTTATGGAGAAGGTTTTTCTTTTTGGCAAATAAACAACATTCAGATCACCTTGTCCAACTTGTTTGTAGAAAGCAAAAAGGCAGGATGCTAGGATCCTGCTTTTTCTCTATTTTTTCTTTGCCAACATGGTTGCAAATCGAAGTTGAATCCGATGGCCATTCTCATCTCGACGATGGAGATGGCCAGGATTTTCATTGTATTTGACCAATTCCCAATCCTTGTAATACTCCGCCAATTCTCCTTCTTTAAAGGTGAACGAGAAGGGCATCTGGCAAGGATAATCTTCCGTATCCATAGCACAGACAATGAGATTGTAACCACCTGGATTGGTATGCTCTTGCATATTGCGGATAATCGCTGGAATCCGATCAGCCTCTAAAAACATGAGGACCACAGTCGATATGATGAAGTCATAGTTTTGGGTAAGAGCTGCAGCATTGATATCATAGAGTCCCACTGGCATCTCTAGATCTTCCTCAGCGACAATACTTTGTAAGATCTCAAGAGCCAGTTCATTTTGATCCACTGCTGTCACGTCAAAGCCATGTTGGGCCAAAAAGAGGGCGTTGCGGCCTTGCCCGCATCCTAGATCCAGCGCCTTTCCAGCTGGGACAATTCCCACTGCTTCTAGCACTTCTGAATGGACAGGATTGGTGTTGTATTTTTTGGGGAAATAGTCTTTTGGCTCACAGTAAAATTCTAGGTACCACTCCACATCGTCAGTCGCCGCTTCGACACGATGCCAGGCCTGGGGCTCGGCCATGGGGTTCTCTGCTCCTGCTTCAAAGAGGTGGCTCGCAATTTCTTCCCCCTCTTCGGTCAATTCAATAAATCGTAACTGACCTTTTAGAACCGTAATCTTCCCCCAGGTTCCTACCTTGGTATTGTGCTTTCTTTGAAGAGCTTCTGGCATGGTATCCTTGGTCCAGATAGGCATGCGCTTGTAAGCAATCAATTTTTGTGTCATGCTGCTTCTCCTTTTTCTTTCTGTACCCTTATCATACAGAAAAAAATTCCTTTTTACAAGTTGGAAAAAGAGGCCCCTCTCCGAGAAAAAAGGCAGTTCTGAAACTTGTTTCAGAACTGCCTTTTTAGTTTAACGTGTATTGTATTGTTTCATGACCCGTGCGATGTCCCGGTTTTGTTCCCGACGCTTGATGGATTCACGCTTGTCATAATCATGTTTCCCTTTAGCGAGTCCCAAAAGCAATTTGGCATAGCCGTCCTTGAGATAGACCTTCAAAGGCACCAAGGTCATTCCGGTCCCTTTGGTGTCTTGGTCCAGCTTTTGGATTTGCTTTTTATGAAGAAGGAGCTTGCGACGACGGTCTGGATCTTGGTTCCAGATATTGCCTTCCTCATAAGGGGCAATGTGGACATTGCTAAGCCAAACTTCGCCATTTTTTACTTGTGCAAAGCCATCTTTCAAGTTAATGCGTGCCGCACGGACACTTTTGATCTCTGTCCCCGTCAGCACCATCCCTGCTTCAATCGTATCCACGATGGTGTAGTCATGTCTCGCCTTTTTATTTTGAGCGACTACCTTTCCTTCGCCCTTTGCCATGTTTGGCTCCTTTCTTTGCTACTTCCTTGTAAAATGGTTTCTTCCCTTTTTTCTTTTTGGATTTAGAGGAAGAATCTTTCCGCTTGTCATCTTTTCTAGCAGTTGATCCCTTAGAAACTTTTTTGTCCTTGCGTCTGCGATCCCTGCGATTACCATCTCGGTCACGCCCTTTGGCCTTGAGGCCTTTTTCGACGACATCCCATTCACTTGGAATATAAGAGAAATCAATCTCTCCTGTCATCTTGTCGGCTCTTTCTACCTTGATTCGGATCTGCTGACCTACACGGAAGGTTACTCCTGATTTTTCTCCGCGAAGGGTTAGATCACGTTCATTAAAATGGTAGAATTCAGGAAGATTGGTAATATGGATCAAGCCTTCAACCGTATTTGGCAACTCCACAAAGAGGCCAAATTTCACCACACTGGAAACCACAGCATCGTATTCTTCTCCAACATAGTCTTCCATGTATTCAGCCTTCTTCATGGCTTCTACTTCGCGCTCCGCATCAATAGCTCGGCGTTCCCGACTAGAGGATTGGCTGGCAATGTCTGGAAGGACTTGTTCAAAGTGCTCTGCCACTTCTTGGGATTTTCCGTATTCGCGCACCATTCGATGAACCATCAGGTCCGGATACCGACGGATGGGACTGGTAAAGTGGGTATAATACTCAGCAGCAAGCCCATAGTGGCCATGGTTATGCTCTGAGTAACGAGCCTGCTGCATCGAGCGCAACAACATCATCGAAAGGACATCTGCATACGGTTCCCCTTCGACCTTGCGCATAATTTCTTGCAGGGCCTCTTGGCTCATCTCACTAGCCGTTCCGTAGATTTGGATCCCAAAGCTGGAAGCATAATCGATAAACTTCTGTACTTTTTCTGCCTTTGGATCTTCGTGGATCCGGTAGATGAACGGTAGTTTCAGTCGCGTAAAGTGCTCCGCCACTGTCTCATTGGCAATCAGCATAAAGGACTCAATCATCCGCTCCGCAATTCCTCTTTGACGAAGGACAATGTCGACCGGTTTTCCTTCTTTATTGACTAGGATTTTAGCCTCATTGGTATCAAAATTAAGGGCTCCTCGGCGAATCCGCATGCTTTCTAGAATACCATGCAGGGTGGCCATTTGATGAATACTTGAGACAATTTTCTTAAAGGTTTGAGCCTTTTCTTCGTCACCTGCTAAGATATCATTGACGTCACTATAGGTCATTCGGAAGGTCGTATTGATGACAGTTTGGGTAATGGTGTGCTTGACGACCTTTCCATGGGGATCAATCTCCATGATGGCAGACTGGGTCAGGCGATCCACATTCGGATTTAAAGAACAGATCCCATTGGACAAGCGTTCTGGAAGCATGGGTACTACTCGGTCGGTCACATAGACAGAAGTTGCACGATTTAGAGCTTCCTTATCAAGTGCTGAGCCTTCTGTAACGTAATAAGAGACATCTGCGATGTGAACCCCCAGCTCAAAATTGCCGTTCTTGAGTGGCTTGATATGGACCGCATCGTCCAAGTCTTTGGCATCCGCTCCGTCGATCGTAAAGGTAATCTCCTCTCGCAGATCCAACCGCCCCTCTAAATCCTTTGCAGACGGTGCATCTGGAATCTGCTCAGCCTCTTTCAGCACTTCTTCTGGAAATTCTGAGACGATATCCATGGATTCTAGCACTTCCAAGACATCGATTCCAGGATCTGTCACATGACCGACCACATCCCGCACAGTTGCCACAAAATAATTGTGCTTGCGGCTCGGGTATTGATCAATTTCGACCTTGAGGATTTCGGTACCTTCCAATTGGATGGCTGGCTTCTTCACATAGATCAGCTGGCTGATCTTTTGATTTTTCGAACGGATGTAGCCGGCATATTTGGGCTTTTCCTCATCCAGAACAATTTGTCCAACAACCGTTTTGACGCTATGATCCAAGACATCAATAATCTTCGCTTCTGCTGCCGTTCCTTTGTTTCGGTCTGCTACCTTGGTAATGACGATCTCAACAGTATCCCCATCGATGGCGTGGTTGACATCATTTCGACCAACAAAGAGGTCTTCTTCTTCGCCTTCTAAACTGACAAAGCCAAAGCCATTTTTATGGGCATGAAAGATCCCCTTGAGGGTAATGGCTGGGGCCTTCTTTTGAGCCAAACGAAGAGAGCCATCATCCTCGAATTTCAACTCATGACGGCGTTCCATCAGAGAGATGGTTTTGACCAAGTCACGAAAATCCTTAGATCCTTCTTTTCCTAGAGCTGCTGCCAGATCATTGATCTGGGCTTTGTCATGCTCTTGTAAATATTCTTTAATACTTGTTTTCATGAATGTATTTGCTGGTTATCCAGCCTCCTTTTTTCTATCTAATTGTATCTTTATTTTGCAAAATAAAAATAGGCAAAGACATTGTCTGAGCCTATCTTATCTACTAGAAAGTACCATTAAGATCATCGCGATCAATAACCAAAAGAAGATCATAATAGCTGTTAAACGCTGCATCACGGCTTCAAACCCGCGCGCTTTTGAACGTTCAAACAAGTCATTTGAGCTTGCGTCAAAGACGTTGCTCGATTGGTTTTTTGTTGGTTGCATAAAAATTGCGATAATAATCAATACTGATAATACTAGTAAAATAGTTGTTAATGCTCCGCTCATATTTAAAACTCCTTAAAATCCTCACTATTATACCATGAAAATCATTTTGATTCAATATGTAAGGTTACTTTTCTTTCCTTGGGACAATACTTCAAGACCTCGATCTTTTCGGGATGGGTTTTGGTATTTTTACTGGTCAAATAATTCTGACTCCCACAGCTTGTGCAGGTCAATTGAACTTTAATTCGCACGTACGTCTCTCACTTTCAAATACTTTCTAAATAAGAATAAGAGGAAAATCAAATCGGTAAAGGCCAAGAGGGCTGTGCCGTAAAAAACCCAATGATAGCCAAAATGCATGAAAATACTCGATCCCATCATTGGCCCTAACACGCCACCTAAGTAGTAAAAGAGCTGGTTGTAGCTAAAGATCCGAGAGATCCCTTCAGGAGGGGTTAAGCGATTTAACAAAGCAGAAACTCCTGGTAAAAGGGCACCAGTCCCGATCCCAAAAAGGAAGCGTAAGATTCCTAATTGCAGAGGCGTTTGCGCTTGGGCACAAAGGATATAGAGACAGCCACTATAAAGAAGGGCGATTAATAAGAGCCGGTGATTCCCGATTCGGTCTCCGAGTTTTCCCATCCAACCTGAAAAGAGCATACTAGAGACTCCCATAGCCGAAACAATCATCCCCGATACAAAAATCAAGTTATTTCTTTGCCCTAAAGCTCGCACATAAAGAGGCAGGATCGGAGAAATAGATTGGGCGATCATTTGAATGGTCATGCTGGTCAAAAAGAGTCCCAAGAGGATATCTTTTTGCTGAATGGACATGAGCAACTCCCAACTGGATTTTTGTTCTTCTTTTGGAAGGGGCTCATACTCTTCCTCGATACCCCAGAAGGTTAAGAGGGAAACCAAAAATAAGAAGAAGCCGACCAAGAGAAAGACATTGCGCATGCCCAGATTTTCAGCAATGAGTCCCCCAATCAAAGGGCCCATCAAGGTTCCAGCTACGACACCAGTCGACAAGGTCCCTAGGGCATAGCCGGATTGGTCCTTGGGAACTTGACTGGCAATCAGGGCTGTACTATTGGGGACAAAGCCTGAAAAGACCCCATTGAGCAAGCGCAGGACCAAGAGCCAAAAGACGGATGGGACAAAGGCAATACCTCCCATGGTCAGCGTCATGGCAATGGAAGCTCTAAGCATCATGGGTTTTCGACCATAGCGGTCGGCCAGGCTCCCCCAGATGGGGGACATGATCGCAGAAGTCACAGAAGAACTCGCGACGGCAATCCCAGCATAAAGGGGAACAGCCTTACCAGTAACACCCAACTCTTCCACAAAGAGAGCCATAAAAGGAACGACTAAAGAAAGGCTGGCTCCGATGAAAAAGCACCCGATCCAGGCAATATATAGATTTTTACGCCAATTGATTTCTCTTGTGATAAAATCATCTTCTTTCTAATTGTTGTAGGGCTACATCTAAATGAGCATAGAGGGCCGTTAGATCGCCATTATTGTCTAGAACCAGATCTGCATGGGCTCTTTTTTCATCTAGCGGCATTTGAGACGCGATGCGTTCCTGGGCCTGCAGTTCTGATAAGTGGTTGCGTTCCATCAGGCGCTTGAGCTGGGTTTCTTTTGATACAGCTACCAACCAGACAGATTCAAACCACTCGTCATAGTGCTGCTCGATTAAGAGAGGAATATCCATAAAAAAGAGATCGGATTGTGCAGCTTGTCTGTCTCTTACCTCAGCTAGAGCCTCACGAATAAGCCTTCCTTGGACGCGATTGGACCAGTCTCTTTCACTAGGGTCTGAAAAGATCCGCTGACCCAAAGCGACGCGATCCAACTCTCCTTCTTTGGTAAGGATCTCTCTACCAAAATGATCCACTAGGACACGGTAGAGTTCTCCACCTGGTGCCTGCAAGTCATGGACCACTCGATCAGCATCAATGACAGGATAGCCTTTTTCTTTCAAATAAGAGGTGACAGTGGACTTTCCTGAAGCAATCCCTCCTGTTAATCCGATGATTCTTGCCATCTAGTTCTCCTTTTGACAGTGAGGGCAAAAATGGGTTCCACGTCCCCCCAGATGAATTTTTTCAATCGGTGTTCCGCAGCGCAAACAAGGCTGACCTGTTTTCCCATAGACCTGGTGTTCTTCCTGCATGGTGCCATCTTCTCCAAAAGCATTGCTATAGGAGCGAATAGTGGAGCCACCCTTTTCAACAGCCTGAGCAAGCACAGCAATCGTTTCTTTGCGGATTGCTTTGGCTTCTCTAGCAGTCAATCTTTGACCCAAACGGGCTGGATGAACCTTGGCTCGATAAAGGACCTCATCTACATAGATATTGCCCAGACCAGCCACTAATTTTTGGTCTAAAAGAGCTGATTTAATGGGTTTCTTTGATTTTTTAAGAGCTGCTTGGAAGGCTGGCCCTTTAAAATCTGATTCTGTTGGTTCTGGACCAATCTTTTTCGCCAAAAAGTAGCTGTCTACAAGCTCAGGTACTAAGACTTCCATGGTCCCAAACTTGCGGACATCTTCATAGACCAGGGTGCTGCCATCTGTAAAGTGAAAGAAGATATGGGCGTGCTTGCGAAAAGGGACTTCGTCTGGATAAAAGAAATACTTACCTTCCATCCGCAAATGCGAGATGAGGACCAGATCCGTCAGATAAAACAAGAGGTATTTCCCGCGGCGTCCCATGGATCGAATTTCTTGACCTGGGAGATCTTGACAAAAAGCATCTAGATCCGTATGAATCATCTTAGGATACTTTACTTCCACTGACTGAATGGTTTTTCCAAGAATTAATTTCTCAAGACCGCGTCGAACCGTCTCTACTTCTGGTAATTCAGGCATAGAACTCCTTTCAAAAACAAGAAGCAGGCCTTCTGCCCACCTCTTCTTAATATTCTTTTTCGTTGTATCCGAAATCGGCAAGATCCAATTTCTTATCCCGCCAATTTTTCTTGACCTTGACCCAGGTTTCTAGGAAGACCTTGTCCCCTAGCATGAGCTCGATATCCTTCCGCGCAAGGGTTCCAATCTTCTTAAGCATGGCGCCACCTTTTCCGATGACAATCCCTTTTTGGCTATCGCGCTCGACCATGATGGTTGCACGGATATGAACCTTATCTGTCTCCTCATCCCGCTTCATAGAATCCACGACTACTGCAACAGAGTGGGGAATTTCTTCCCGCGTCAAATGCAAGACCTTTTCACGGATCATTTCAGAGACCAAGAAGCGCTCTGGGTGGTCAGTGATTTGGTCAGCAGGGAAATATTGGAAACCTTCTTCCAAGTTTTCACTCAAAATATCAATCAAACGCGAAACATTGTTTCCTTGGAGGGCTGAAATCGGCACGATTTCCTTGAAATCCATCTGACTACGGAAGTCATCGATTTGCGCCAAGAGTTGGTCAGGGTGCACCTTGTCGATCTTATTGACCACCAGAATAACCGGCACCTTAGCAGCCTTGAGGCGTTCGATAATCATATCATCGCCTTTCCCACGTGGCTCGTCTGCTGGCACCATAAAGAGAACGGTATCCACTTCTCGAAGGGTACTATAGGCCGACTCCACCATGAAGTCTCCAAGGGCTGTCTTGGGTTTGTGAATCCCTGGGGTATCGATAAAGACGATCTGTTCCTTATCCGTCGTATAAATCCCCATAATCTTATTGCGCGTTGTCTGCGCCTTGTCACTCATGATGGCAATCTTTTGCCCCATGACGTGGTTCAAAAAAGTTGACTTCCCAACATTGGGACGTCCTAAAATGGCTACAAAGCCTGATTTAAATGTCATATTATCCTTTCACGAGGGCATACTCCCTCTTATCCAAACACCAAGGCCCAGAATTTGGGCACAAAAATCACCAGTCCTGTTAGTAGGGCAAAACCTGATACGACAAGGACTGCTCCAGCCGCCATGTCTTTGGCATTCTTTGCCAACATGGAGAAATGGTAGTTACTAGCTAAATCCACCACATTTTCAATGGCTGAATTCATAATTTCAAAAGCAATCACCAAGGTGATGCTGAGCAACAAAAAGAGCCATTCTGTCGCAGAAATCCTAAATACCAAACCAGCAAGAATTGCTACGAGGGCTGATAAGGCATGCTTGCGCATATTGCGCTCTTCTTTGATCGCAGTGAAAATTCCTGTTATCGCAAACTCCAAGCTTGAAGTGAAGTCCCGATTTTTCCATTTTCGCTTATTGTCTTGTGAGTCCATAGGCTGTCAAAATCTCTTCCTGTAAGCCAAACATTTCCTTTTCTTCTTCCGGCGTATAGTGATCATAGCCATTGATGTGAAGAAAACCATGCACTGCTAAAAATCCCATTTCGCGCTCAAAGCTGTGGCCATATTCTTCGGCTTGCTCACGCGCCTTGTCAATTGAAATAAAGAGCTCACCAATATAGGTATCGAATTCCGCCATCATCTCTGCCAATTCTAGATTTTCTGCAAGGTCTTCCTCGTCAAAAGAAATCTCCATCTCTGGCTTGTATTCTAAACTGATGACATCCGTCGGACGATCCGTATCACGGTATTCAAGATTTAGTTCATGACTGCGTTCATTGGTTACAAAAGTCACAGCCATTTCCTTGTCTTCTTTCCCAATTTTTTGAGCAGCAAATTCTAAAATTTCTTGCGTTTGTTTTAAGATTTCGTCAGAGACTTGACCCGTCTCATCTACCATTTCAATATACATCTGGATCACCTCACTATTATCACTTCATTATAGCATAAAACCAGCCTATATACTAGATACAGGCTGGTTTTCAATCTTTTTCTTTGCAGGACAATCTTACACCACTGTTTGCTGGATGGCATTCATCTGGGCATAGATCCCGCCTTGTGCGACCAGTTCCTCGTGTCTACCACGTTCCACAATGCGTCCTTCGGATAAAACTAAGATCTGATCCGCATCTTGGATAGTGGACAAGCGATGGGCAATGATAAAGGTGGTCCGGCCCTTTTGCAAGACTGCCATAGCCTGTTGGATGACTTCTTCTGTTTCCGTATCGATATGAGAGGTTGCCTCATCTAAAATCAGTATTTGCGGATTCATATAGAGCGTCCGCGCAAAGGAAATCAATTGGCGCTCACCACTTGAAAAGGCGGATCCTTTTTCTACGACTGGATGGTCGATTCCCTTTTCAAGGCGCTCTACAAAGGGCCAAGCCCCGACTTTTTTCAGCGCATCTTGGACCGCCTCCCGATCAATGTGATCCTGACTCATGGCCACATTACTAGCTATGGTTCCTGTAAATAGATAAGGATCCTGCAGAACAATCCCCATGTGGCTTCGCAGGCTCTCACGAGAAACTTGGCGAATATCTTGACCATCGATCAAAATCGCTCCTTCTTGAGGATCATAAAAACGATAGAGCAGGTTCATAATCGAAGACTTACCCGATCCAGTATGGCCCACAAGAGCGATGGTTTGACCTGGACTAGCCTGAAAGGCAATATCCCGCAGAACTGGCTTGCCTTCTTCATAGGCAAAATGAACGTCGTCAAACACGACTTGAGCTTTTTCTATCTTCAGTTCCGATGCACCATCGGCCTCCAAAGGTTGGTCTAAGAAAGCAAGGACGCGGCTCCCCGTTTCTAAGGATCGCCGAATATTTGGGAATTGACGACTAAGATTGGCCATGAGATCAAATAGATTAATCACATAGTTAATATTGATAAATAAGAAACCAGCCGTCACACCGATATTACCCTGTAGGAAAGAAATCCCAGCGATAGTCAAAATGCCTGCAATCACTAAAAACTTGAGCAATTCCGTTAAGGTCCAAGAAGCAATAGAATCGGCTAAGAGAATTCGATCATTGGCTCCTAACATCTTCTGAGTAGTAGCTTCAAACTCCTCCACCACACCAGACTCTTGATGATAGAGCTGAATCATACTGGCACCATGCAAGAGTTCATTGACCTGGGTATTGACCTCGCTTCTCGCATCAAAGAAATCCTTCATAGGCTGGTCCGTCATGACCTTGTAGAGATACTGGATCCCATAGAAAATCGGAAAGACCAAACACAAGAGAAGGCCCATCATAGGACTCAGATAAAAGAGAATTCCTAGAATAAAGAGGAAACGCACCAAGTAGATGACTAAAATCATACAAGAGTTATAAAACTGGGTCCGCAAGGTCTCCGTATCATTGACAATTCTTGTCGCGATCTTCCCAGCCGGCTTATCATCAAAATAAGAAATAGGCAACCCTTGCATGACTTGAAAGGCCTGGTCTCTTAGGTTAGCCGTCACTTGATTGCTTCCGTGTAGCAAGATCCGATTCCCTAGGTAGCTAATCAGCTGTCCGATGCTCAAGACCAAGAGATAGAATCCTCCCATCTGAAGCAAGTCACCTTGTCCTCCACCGTGGGTCAGTGCGGTCAAAGGCCCATCGATCATCTTTTGGAGAAGAAAGGGTGACAATTCAGAAAAAATGGTGGCTAGTAAGAGGCAAATAAAGCCAGCAAGAAAGACAGTTGGATAAAGCGTGATCCTCGATAATAATCGTTTTAAAACTTTCATCTTATTCTCCTTCCTGTTTTTGTTGCCGTTGGTATTGTTCATAATACCAGCCTTCTTGAGCCAATAAATCACTAGCTCTGCCTTCTTCTACAATACGACCTTGATCCAAGACGATGATCCAATCCGCCTGATGAACAGCAGACAAGCGATGAGAAACAATGATGGTCGTCTTGTCATTTCGTTCTTTTTGAATCGTGTCAATGATGGCCTGTTCAGTCTTAGCATCTACTGCCGAAAGGGAATCATCTAACAGCAAGAGCTCTGCATCTCTTAAGAAGGCACGCGCCAGGGAGATCCGTTGTTTTTGACCTCCTGATACAGAGACCCCTTTCTCACCGATCAGGGTGTCCATTCCCTGAGACATCCGCTCGAGATCATCCACAAAAGCAGCTTGGGCTATCGCTTCCACCAAGTCTTCTTGGCTGGCTCCTTTTTTACCAAGCGCTATATTCTCACGGATAGACTTGGAGAATAAAATATGTTCTTGGGAAACATAACCAATTTTTTCTTCAATCGAGTGTCGGTTGTAGTCCACGATCGGTTGCTGGTTGATCAAGAATTCTCCCTCACCAACTGGGTACTGCCGCAAGAATTGTCGAACCAGGGTAGTCTTTCCTGCACCGGTACGACCAACAATTCCAACCGTCTGTCCTTTCTGAATGGTCCAATCAATGCCTGACAGGCTCTTTCGCTCAGCACCAGGATAGCTGAAAGAATAGTCCTTAAACTGCACCAAATCAATCTGCTCTAAGTAGTGAGGACCATCTGGCTCCAGATCATCCGTTTCATCAATCACTTCTTTTAATTTTTTATAGGACATTTGCCCTGTCTGGTAGACCAAGATCAGGTCCGCCATCATCCACATAGGCTCAATTAAAAAGACCAAATACAGCTGTAAAGCCAATAATTTACCAAGGCTCAACTGCCCGCTTGCCAGGGACTGGCCTCCAAATAGCAGGAGCAAGACCGTCGAGAATCCAATAAACAACAGGGCTAAAGGTCCAAAAGAATACTGGATAGAGGCAATTTTGTCCCCTGTTTTGGATAGACTGGCTGTTTTTTTCTGAAACTGTTTGACCTGCTGGTCCCGTCTACTATAGGCCCGCATGACCCGGATCCCTTCGATCGACTCCAAGACCTCATCGTTCAACTGAGCGACTGCTTCCCGGTTTTGCTCAACATACTCCTCCTGCTTTCTACTCAAAAAATAGGTAGAGACGACGAGGAAGATCATGGGAATAAAGGAAATCAAGGTTAATTGCCAAGAAATGAAAAACATGGTCGGAATAATAAAGGCAAACAAGCCACCGCCAAACAGGAGCACCATCATCCCGTAACCAGCCATATCGGCCATCCCATCCACATCTGTCGTAAAGCGCGTCAAGAGATCTCCTGAACGGAATTTCTCAAAAAAGGGACGCCGCATAGCTACTAGCTTACGAAACGCTTGTCCCTGAAGGGTCGCCTTGAAATGGACTGACGACTGAAAGAGGCGCAACTGCCAATAAAAAGCCGTCAGGTAATTGAGGATGGCTGATCCTACCAAGAGGACCATATCCCATACAAAGTTCGATTGCGTCAGCGTCTGCTGACTCAAATGATCCACTAAACGCTGGATAACTTGCGTCGGGATCAATAAGGTGTAATCATAAAGAATCAGGACCATAGCGATCTTCACATATCGCCACTTGCGTTCCCTGATATACTCCCAAATAGCTCTGATCATATATTCTCCTTTTCAAAATGGCACAGAAAAACCCAAGCAAGGAGCTGAGTAGGTGCTCAGTCCACACTTGGGCCTTCTGATGCCTATCACCAATTCAGTTAAGGCAGGTAAAAATGCATACAAAAAACCCAAGACAAACTCCTCCATCTTGGGTTCCATTTATAGTTTACATCGAACTCAACTGAGATTGGAGAAGCTGTGTATTCAATTGTGTCATCAAAACATCTACTTTGTTCATGATGGTTTTCTCCTTTCTCTTTGTTGTTCTAACTTTACCACGGATTTCCTTGCTTGTCAACGTTTTTTTGAAAATTGTTGAAAAAAGCGGACTTTTGAAGATGGACTCGCAAAAAAAGAAGCCTAGACCCTCTCTAAGCTTCCCTCTTCTGCTATGCTAGTTGCCGGGATTGAACCGGCGACCTCATCCTTACCATGGATGCGCTCTACCGACTGAGCTAAACCAGCAGTACCTATCTACTATATCATGGAGATAGGTCTTTTGTCAATATCCTGACTCATTTTTTCTGCCAAATATTCTTCTTTAGTGAGGACATAATGAACTCTCGTCACCATTCTCCCTTCTTCATGCAAGTCTAGCATCGCGTAGGGCTCCTCGTGAGAATATTTCATCCCTGATTTGGCCATCACCCGTCCAGAAGCTGGGTTGTCCTGATCATGAACAGCAATGAGCTTGTTCATCCCTAACTGTTCAAAAGCCAAGGCAATGACTGCCTTGGTAGCCTCTGTCGCAAGACCTTGGTTCCAATAGTCTTTATTCAGAACATAGCCGATACTCCCCTTCTTCAGACAAAGATCCAAATCCAGTAAATCAATCGTCCCGATAAATTTTCCATTCTCTTTGAGCTCGATCCCCCATCTTCCAAGTGGGCTCGCTAGGTATAAGAGGGCAATATTATTACGCGTCTCTTCTAGACTTTGATTGGTTGCAAAGGTATAGCGCGTAACTGTCTCATCAGAAGCATACTCAAACATAGCCGGTGCGTCTTCAAGAGTGACCGGACGCAAGTGCAAGCGCTCAGTCTCCACTTCACGATAAGCCGCTAACTTCACATATAAATTTTCCATTTGACTCTCCTTCTTTAGGGATTAGTTTAGCAAATAACATAAAGGAAGGCAAGCTCAAATTTTTCTTGCTTTTTAACCCACTTTTCTATACAATAAAATCAATCAAAACAATCGGATAAGGAGTGAAAAGGTCATTGAGTCAAGAGAGCAATCTTACACCAATGGCCTTTTTACACCTAAATCTGAGCAAGGAGGCAAGAATGCTTATTGGTATTCCTAAAGAAATTAAAAACAACGAAAATCGGGTCGGTTTGACACCTGCAGGAGTACAAAGCTTGGTCAAGAAAGGGCATCAAGTTTTAGTAGAAACAAATGCCGGACTTGGTTCTGGCTTTGCAGATGAAGATTACGCCAAACAAGGAGCGACTATTGTTGCGACTGCTGCAGAAGCTTGGGCCGCTGAGATGGTGGTCAAAGTCAAAGAACCTCTTACTGAAGAATACGGCTTCCTTCGCGAAGACCTCTTGCTCTTCACTTACTTGCATATGGCTGCCGCACCTGAATTAGCGGACGCTATGGTCTCAGCTAAAACAACTGGGGTGGCCTACGAAACGGTGCGTGACCTTGATGGACAATTGCCTCTCTTGGTGCCAATGAGTGAGGTGGCTGGACGGATGGCCGTGCAAATCGGTGCTCACTTCCTGACCAAACAAGAAGGTGGATCAGGAGTCCTCCTAGGTGGGGTACCAGGTGTTCCCAAAGGGAAAGTCACCATCATCGGAGGCGGGGTCGTTGGAACCCACGCAGCTCGTATCGCCCTTGGACTCGGCGCCCAAGTGACCATCTTAGATATCAGCGCTAAACGTTTGGCTGTTCTGGAAGATGTCTTTGGCCACCAAATCCAAACCCTCATGTCCAACCCATTTAACATTGAAGCCAGCGTCCGTGATGCTGATGTTGTCATCGGTGCTGTCTTGATTCCTGGTGCTAAAGCTCCTAAATTAGTAACAGACGATATGGTCAAACAAATGCGTCCCGGTTCAGTCATCGTCGATGTGGCCGTTGACCAAGGTGGGGTTATTGAAACAGCAGACCGTGTCACAACGCATACGGAACCAGTTTACGAAAAACATGGCGTGCTCCACTATGCCGTTGCAAATATCCCAGGGGCTGTCGCTCGTACCTCTACTATCGCCCTTACCAATGTGACCCTTCCTTATGTCGAATCCCTAGCTGACAATGGCTTCCATAAGGCTATCGCCCTTGATGAAGGCTTGCGCCAAGGTGTCACTACTTACCAAGGCCATATCACAAGCCAACCAGTTGCTACTGGTTTAGAGCGTGACTTCACACCAATTGATGAATTGGTTTAATTTCTAACATTCAAAAGGCAAAGATCCGATGATCTTTGCCTTTTCTTTTATTCTTCCACATCTGGTTCTTCTTTGAGGACTGGATTTGGAATGGGCTCGTAGGCCCGGATAATCTCTGCTACTACTTGATGGCGAACGACATCCTTGGCAGAGAAATGCACAAAGTCAATTTGAGAAATGTTCTTCAATTTCTCCTGAGCATCAATCAAGCCGGATTTGACATTTCGAGGAAGGTCAATCTGGCTAGTATCTCCATTGACAATCATCTTAGAGTTAAAACCAAGACGGGTCAAAAACATCTTCATCTGCATGATGGTGGTGTTTTGCGCTTCATCGAGGATGACAAAGGCATCGTCCAAGGTCCGCCCCCGCATATAAGCCAAAGGCGCAATCTCGATAATCTCCCGCTCCATCATCCGAGTTGTTTGGTCTTTCCCTAAAATCTGGTATAGAGCATCATAGACCGGTCGTAGATAAGGGTCCACTTTTTCTTTGAGATCCCCTGGTAGGAAACCAAGGCTCTCTCCAGCTTCAACAGCAGGACGCGTCAAAATGATCCGCTTGACTTGACCACGCTTGAGGGCAGTCACAGCCAAGGTCACTGCCAGGAAGGTTTTCCCAGTCCCCGCTGGTCCAATCCCAAAAGTGACATCATGGTTCTTGACACTATCGACATAGATCTTTTGACCAAGCGTTTTAACCCGAATGGGCTTGCCGTAACTATCCTTGATAATCTCTTCTTCATAGAGAGCGATGAACTTATCCAATTCTCCATTTCTTACCATGGTAATGGCGGTCACCACATCTGGCGTTCCAATGGTCATGCCACGGTTGACGAGGACCAAGAGAGCCTGGATGACTTGACGAACTTGCTCGCAGGTTTCTTCTTCCCCAATGATTTGGACGATTTCTGTCCGGGCATGAATAGTTACCCCAAATTCTTGCTCCATCAAACGAAGATGGCGTTCGTTGGATCCAAACAAATGAAAGAGATCGTCTGGATGCGTTAATGTAATTTCAACTGAATGTTCTTGCAAATAAAGAACCTCTCTACCTGTGTTTTTCTATTATTATAACAAAGAGGCCGAGAAAAAACCATCCTCGACCTGTCCTTTTCTAGTGGGCTTGGTATTCTTCCCAAATCGCATCAAAATCGCCAAGATTAAAGGAAAAGCTCGCATGCTCTTCTAGATAGCGACTAACCTCGTCGAAGTCATCTGTATGCTTGGGAAAAGCAGACTCATGAAATGCAAGATCTGCTAGAATGGCTTTAGGAGCATTGCTTTTAGGATTGCGCTCCGTCATCAACCAAGTATAAAATGATTTTCGCATAAGCCTCCTCTTAGATCAACTCTGTTCCAAACTGGTCTTGCTTGATTTTTTTGGCCTTCATCAACCCCCCCAAAGCCTTTTTGAACTGACCTTTTGAAATCCCAAAAGTTGCCTTGATCTCTTCTGGAGAGGACTTATCATTCAGGGTCATAAAGCCTCCATTGGCTTCCAAATAGGTCAAAATCATTTGAGCATCGTTTTCCAACATCTCAAAGGAGCGTGGCTTCAAAGATAGATTCAAGGTCCGGTCCACCTCACGAAAACCAATAACACGAGCATTTAAGACCTCTCCCAAACGAGGTTCTGCATAGCGCTCACTTGGGTGGATAAAGCCCAGCATATTGTTCTCTGGAAGGTAAACAAAGGTTCCAGACAATTTCAAGCGGTAGACAATGGCTGGCCAGTTTTGGTTTTGCATATTGTTGTAGGCTGGACGAGCCAAACGCTGGAAATCTTCCTGGTAGGCTAAGATCCCCCAAATCCGATCTTTCTTATCGACTTCTAAACGAATATAGAGACGATCGCCCTTTTTAGGCCATAGATCTTTGATCTCCGGTAGGATATCTAGTGAGACAACAATCTGCTTATCTGGAAGCCCTGTGTCCACAAAGACTCCCAAATCCTTGCGCACTTCCGTGACCGTTCCCCAGCCAAAGCTTTCTTGAGTTGCAGTGACTTCAAGTGTCGTGAGTCGGAGCTTTTGCTTCATATCCGTATAGGCAAAGCCCTTGACACTTTCTCCGACTTTGTGTGGGCCTTCTGCTTTATCAAGCGCGTAGGTCTGGCCATCTTTTTGAACAAAATAGAAGTGATCATTTTCATCGATGACCATTCCCATGATGTAGCTTGCTAGATTCGTATTCATGTTTCCTTCTTTCCTCTTGCCTCTTCACAAGAATAATGGAAATAAAACCCAGCCAGCAGTGCCAACTGAGTCTTTCTTTCCTGTAATGGTTGGGATGGATTAAACTTCCATCAATTCTTTTTCTTTGTGCGCTGTCATTTCATCTACATGCTTAACAGCATCATCCGTAACTTTTTGGATCTCTTTTTCAAGACCTTTCAATTCATCTTCTGTGATCTCTTTTGCTTTTTCTTGTTTCTTCGCTTCATCCATAGCATCACGACGGATGTTACGGATCGCTACTTTAGCATTTTCACCCACTTTTTTCACTTCTTTTGCCAATTCACGACGAGTTTCTTCAGTCAAAGCTGGGATAACCAAGCGGATAACAGATCCATCGTTGGCTGGAGTGATACCAAGGTCAGAAGCATTGATGCTGTGCTCGATGTCTTTCAAAGATGATTTATCAAATGGTGTGATCAACAAGACACGCGCTTCTGGAATGGTGATAGATGCCAATTGGTTCAATGGTGTCTCTACTCCGTAGTATTCTACGAAAATACGATCCAAAAGACTTGCATTTGCACGTCCAGCACGGATGCTACCAAATTCACGTCCCAAACTTTGGTGAGACTGGGTCATTCTTTCTTTTGCTTTTTCTACGATTGGGTTTGCCATAATCTTCCTCTATTTTCTATTATTTTTCTACGTTATTTGATACGGTTGTACCGATATTTTCACCAAAGACAACGCGTTTGATATTGCCTGGTTCATTCATATTAAAGACAACCAAATCAATGTCGTTGTCCATGGAGAGAGTAGAGGCTGTTGAGTCCATGATGCGAAGACCTTTGTTGATCACATCACGGTGAGTCAATTCCTCAAATTTCACAGCTGAAGCATCTTTTTTCGGATCGGCATTGTAAACACCATCGACCCCATTTTTGGCCATGAGAATGGCATCTGCTTCAATCTCAGCTGCACGAAGGGCTGCAGTCGTATCTGTTGAGAAGTATGGAGAACCGATCCCTGCACCAAAGATCACGATTCGATCCTTTTCAAGGTGACGAAGGGCACGACCACGAATATAAGGTTCTGCGACTTGTTGCATGGCAATCGCTGTTTGAACACGGGTATCCACACCAACTTGTTGAAGCGAATCTGCCATCACAAGAGCATTCATGACAGTTCCGAGCATGCCTGTGTAGTCTGCTTGGACACGATCCATCCCTGCTTCAGCAGCAGGTTCTCCACGCCAAAGATTTCCACCTCCGATAACCAAGGCAATTTCAATTCCAAGTTCGTGAACTTCCTTGATTTCTTGAGCCATTTTTTGGACAGTTTTGATATCGATTCCGACACCACGTTCGCCGGCAAGGGCTTCACCAGATAGCTTGATTAAGATACGTTTATACTTAGGTTCTACCATTTTCTCTCTCCTTTTTTGATCTGTATTATTTTACCATAAATTACGTTTTTTATATAGTCATATCCATCAAAATTTTTTATTTTCAAAAAGCTGTCTAACAAGGAAAAATCCCAGTCCGAGGACTAGGATTTACCATTAGACTTTTTTCTTTTCGCGACGGGCAATCCATGGCAAAATAATGCCTAATGCAATCAAGACAAGCGGAGTCAAGATATTGGTCAATAGAGAGAATTGCCAAGCGACTGGGTCCACCTTAAAGTCCACTTTTGGCACCATCCCTAAAATACAGGCAAAGGCCGTGAACAGGAAGCACCAAGCTCCAATAATAAAGCCTAGTTTTGGACTCTTGGTCATCTTGTATTCTGCATCTTTGTACTTCTTCCAAGCACGATTGAGCATGATATAGGCAAAGAAGACCCAGAGGTAACGCATTGGCATCACAACAGAATTCAGGTTGGTCATCCATTTTACTAACCCATCGATTTCTTGAATCCCAAAGAGGGGAACGACGATAAGAAGACTGACCAAAATCCCTGTCAGGAGGTAACCATTGGTCAAGACGCCTTTCTTGCTACGTTTGCGAAGCCAAGAAGGAATATATTCATCGTCTGCATTATGGAGCAAGATTTGAAGCGGAGCATCAATCGAAAAGGCCAGGGCTGCGATTTGTCCAATCATGTCTGTCAAAGCATAGATAATCACTAAGACATTCCCAACTCCCCAGTGTTTTCCAAGAATTTGGAAAGCTTGGAAGGCTCCATTTCGCATCAAATCTTCTGGAATATGTCCACTGTCAAAGAGCATCCCCATAGCCAAGGAACCAAGAATGGCAGAAAGTCCAACCATGATTGCCATGACAATCATTCCTTTCGGAAATTCACGCGCAGGATTACGGGTTTGGTTGACATAAGGAGAGATCTTCTCAGCTCCACCTACCGCAAAGACTAAGAGAGAAATGGTAGTAAAATAAGAGAAGTCAAAGTTTGGAATATAGGTGCTCACCTGATCCATATGTTGGGTCGCAAATTGCATACCCGGATTGATGAAAGGAACTCCAACTGCTAATAAGACAAAAAGGAAGGACATGATCAGCATGGCACTACCAGCCAAACCACCAATGACTTTCAAGGTCATCAAACCTTTGGTAGAGAGATAGAGAAAAATTCCAAAAATAATCAAGCAAAGGATAACCACCCATTGGATGCTTAAGCCACTCACAAATTTGTCATTCCCTTGAAGAACCCAACCTAGAGAAATCAGAATTCGCTGAGGTTTTTGAGCTAAATAGGGAATATGTACAACCCAGTAGGTCCAGGCCGCAAAATAGGCGAGACGTTTTGTAGATGTCTTTTCAACCCACTCACTGACACCACCCCCACTTTCTTTAAAGGTTGAGCCCAATTGGCCAACGATCAAAGCATAGGGAATGAAATAAATTGCCAAGATCAGGATCCAGGAAACAATAACAGAAATGCCTTGGGTCGAATAGTTATTCACGACATTTCCCAATCCCCACACCATATTAAAAGCAATGAGTGAGACCATGAGCCAATTTAATTGGTTGTGATCTTTCTTCATAATAGATCTCCTTATTTTTTGATAGATCTAGTATATCATTTTACTTTTGATTTGTAAGCGTTTTCTCTAACATTTGTTGAAATTTTTTAAAAGAAAAAAGCTACCCGAAGGTAGCTTTTTCATTTCAATTAAAGTGAGTTAACGTCCACTTTGATACCAGGACCTTGAGTTGTAGTCAAAGTCAAGCTAGTTACATAAGTACCCTTAGCTGTAGCTGGTTTTGCTTTTTGGATTGTGTCGTTGAAAGCTTTAAAGTTTTCAACCAATTTAGTATCATCGAATGAAACTTTACCGATGATCGCTTGAACGATACCTGCTTTATCAGCACGGTAAGTGATTTTACCACCTTTAGACTCTTCAACTGCTTTCGCAACATCCATTGTTACTGTACCAGTTTTAGGGTTTGGCATCAAGTTACGTGGTCCAAGGACACGTCCAAGACGTCCAACAAGAGCCATCATGTCAGGTGTAGCGATAACTACGTCGAAGTCCAACCAACCATCGTTGATTTTCGCAACAAGGTCATCTTCACCTACGAAGTCTGCACCAGCAGCTTTTGCTTCTTCAGCTTTTGCACCACGTGCAAATACAAGAACGCGAGCAGTTTTACCAGTTCCGTTTGGCAATACCATTGCACCACGGATTTGTTGGTCAGCTTTTTTCACGTCGATGTTCAAGTTGTATGCAACTTCTACAGTTGCGTCAAATTTTGCAAAGTTAGTTTCTTTTGCAAGAGCTACAGCTTCTTCTACGCTGTAGACTTTTGTGCTGTCGATTTTTTCAAGAGCAGCACGAAGTTGTTTGCTTTTTTTAGCCATTTTATCTTTCTCCTTGTAATGTGGTCATATCGATTTTCATCTCCCACGTCACTCGTCATTTGATCAAGTGTATTGCGGGCAAATAGGATTGTTACAATTAGTCAGTAACAGTGAATCCCATAGAACGAGCAGTACCTTCGATCATACGCATTGCAGACTCAATGTTTGCAGCGTTCAAATCTGGCATCTTAGTTTCAGCAATTTCTTGTACTTGTGCACGAGTAACTGTTGCAACTTTCGTTTTGTTCGGTGTACCTGATCCTTTTTCAACACCTGCAGCTTTTTTCAAAAGAACAGCAGCTGGTGGTGTTTTTGTAACGAAATCAAATGATTTATCTTCATAAACAGTGATCACAACTGGGATGATCATACCAGCTTGGTCAGCCGTACGAGCGTTAAACTCTTTAGTGAATCCCATGATATTGATACCTGCTTGACCAAGTGCTGGTCCAACCGGTGGAGCTGGAGTAGCTTTACCAGCAGGGATTTGCAATTTTACAAGTTTTTCGACTTTTTTAGCCATTTCTTAAATCCTCCTTTGTGGTTTTGGCGGTAATTACAGATTTTTACCTCCCACAAGTATGCTTTGTGCATACCTTTCTATTATACACGATTTCTCTTTTTTTGCAAGAAAAAATTAAAATATAGTAAACTTTTTTTTCGTTTTATGATAGAATGAAGCTATGTTAATCAAAGTTGCTTCTGTATTATTTATTTTTTTAACGCTGATTCTGAGTGGTATCATTGTTCACCTCTTTAAGCTTCAAAAAAGAGGATGGCGATCCACCGATATTGCCTTTCCTTTATTTGCCCTAGAGTACTACCTGATCTCAGACAGCGCCTTTTATCACAGCCTCTTACCGCTGCTAGCTTTAAGCCTTTCGCTTTTAGCCTTGGGGCTAACGATTTATTTCTTAAAAAAGAAAAAGAGTTTTTATTATCCGAAATTTATCAAATACTTCTGGCGTGCGGGATTTCTAGTCACCTTCTTGCTCTATCTGATCCTAACCGCTAGTTTATTTATCTAATGCCAAAAAGAGGCTAGGACAAAAGTCCTAGCCTCTTTTTGTTGTCGAGCAAGACGCAGTGGTTGAGTGGGCTCTACTACGCTGATTTCATCAGCTTTTACAGCCCTACTCAACTGTGCGGAGGTGGGACGACGAAATCGAATTCTAACGAATTACCGATTTCTGTCCCACTCACTTTCTTTTATTTCTTCCGATGAAAGAACCAACCCACTAACTTCTTGAAGAGTTGAATCAAGATGAGAGCGAGAACCGCCATGATGGCGCAGATAAGCAGCGTTTGAAGCCTCAAGGGGCTCATGTTAAAGAATTTCCCTAGGATACTACTTGAAACCAGAAAAGCTAGGATATTTCCTAGGAGAACCAGTCTCTTGTAGTGATTGAGAGGCTGGGATTCTTGGTAGATGATGGTAAAACCGACGAAGGCCATCAAGCAGATGGCTGCACTCGAGAGCTCTTCAGAACTCATGCCAAATGTTGAAGAGAGCAATACCAGACTGAAGATCAGTATAAAATCCGTCAAGGCAGCAGGTAGCGCATTTTTAAAGACCGTTTCAATAAAGCGTCCTTTGATGCGCTCGCTATTGGGCTCAAGCGCTAGGAAGAATCCTGGAATCCCAATTGTAAAACCACTGATCAAAGACATCTGCGACGGCATGATCGGATAGGTAAAGGCTAAGAGCGTCACTGAGATAGCCAACAAAATGGAGAAGATATTCTTGATCAAAAAGAGACTAGCTGATCGCTGAATGTTATTGACCACCCGACGACCTTCTGCCACGATAGACGGCATCTTCCCAAAGTCAGAATCCAGTAAGACCACTTGCGCCATCTTTTTGGTCGCATCATTTCCAGATTCCATCGCAATACTACAATCCGCTGTTTTTAAGGCTAAAATATCGTTGACGCCATCTCCTGTCATAGCGACCTTGTGTCCTTTTGCCTGCAAGCCTTCTACAAGGCTTTTCTTTTGCTCTGGGGTCACCCGACCAAAGACTGTATACTGGCTCGCCGCTTGGTGCAAGTCTTCTTCCGTCTGCAAGGTTCTGGCATCAATCAGGTCTTCTGCTCCTTCAATGCCTGCTTTTTGTGCAATAGCAGAGACAGTAGCTGGGTTGTCTCCTGAAATAACCTTGATGCTCACTCCTTGTTTCTTAAAGTAAGCAAAGGTTTCTTTGGCATTTTTTCTCAAAGGATTGGAGAGAATAATCCAGGCTACCAAATCTACAGGAGCCTCTAACGTCTCTCTAAGGTCTTCTCCTCTATATTTTCCAAAGGCCAAGACCCGATGGCCTGCCTGCGTAGCAGGGGCGATCTCTTTTTCAAGCTCAGAGAAGTCTTCTCTTAAGACAAATTCTGGTGCGCCTAATACATAGATCCCAGTTTCAAAGGCAATGGCCCCATACTTTTTCTTGGACGTAAAGGGCAGTATTTCAAGAGTCTTCCAAGGCCGGCCAACTGGTGTCTTGTGAAATTTTCGGATCGCATCCATGGTGTCATTTTGATCCATACTAGCCTTGACATACTGAGCTAGAGCTTCCAAGTCTTGAGCGTCTTTAGCTGGACGAATCTCTGTCACTTCCATACCAGGCTCTGTAATGGTCCCTGTCTTATCGACACAAAGGACATCCACGCGCGATAAGGTCTCAATCCCCTTCATGCTATTGAGCAGAACCTTTTCCTTGGCCAATCTGACAGCACCAAGAGCCAGTGCCAAGGTCATCAAGAGGTACAAACCTTCTGGAATCATCCCGATCAAGGCTCCGACTGTTGAAGTCACACTGAGCTTTAGGCTATCGCCTAGGCTGATATAGCTACGAAGAAAAAGGAGCGAGCCTAGAGGAATGATAAGGAGACCAATGATCCCTACGATGCGGTTAACTGCATGAACCATATCAGACTCCTCATGGGACTTGACCTGCTTGGCTTCCAAGCTCAATTGGTTGATGTAGGAGTCATTCCCCACTTTTTCCAATCGTGCCAGTCCTTGACCAGCAATCACAAAGCTACCTGACATGAGCGCATCTTGCGCTCCTTTTTTGACCTCATCAGCTTCACCTGTCAATTGCGACTCATCGACTTTTAGCTCGCCCTCCAGCAAGACCCCATCCGCATAGATCTGGTCTCCAGCTTGAAAGCGAACGAGATCACCCTCCACCAGCTGATCGATAGGTAGAGCGACTTCTTTACCTTCACGAAGAGCGATCGCCTCACTCATGTGTAGAAATTGCATCTGACGCAAGATCCGTCTAGAGCGGACTTCCTGTACAATACCAACTAAGGAGTTAACCACGACAATCGGGACAAACAAGAGGTTGTTCCAAGACTTCACTGCTACCAGCAAAATAGCCAAAATCAAAAATATCAGATTAAAGTAGGTAAAGACATTGTCTCGAATGATCTGTCCTAGGCTTTTTTCTGTCTTGATTGTGACCTTATTTTGCTTGCCCTCTTGGATCTTTTTTGCTACTTCTTCCTGACTGAGTCCTTCTAATCTATCCATTGCGTTCCTCACTCATGTATTTCCAAAGGCAGTCCTTCTGGATCAAAGAAAAATGCCATTTTCTTACCATCAAAGTCATCATAGCGAAGGCCTGTATTCTCAATACCTAGCTGATCCAATCTAGCTAGATACGCCTCGACATCTTCCACTTTAAAGGCTAGATGACGCAGTCCCGCATGCTCGGGCAAGGGAAGCTTAGGCCGTTCTGGGGCCGTCGGTTTGATAAAGAGTTCTAACGTCAGCTGGCCCTGACGGAGATTGATCAAGATATCTCCGCGTTCAGGACGGTCATATTCACTGACAATCGCAAAGCCCAACTGGTCCACATAGAAATGCAACATGGCATCGCGATCCCGTCCAATGATAGCAATATGATGAATCATGTCTAACTTCATCTGGTCCTACTTTCTATTTCCTATAAAAAGAAAAGGGAGTGGGACAAGCGCCCTTTTTCCCTATCCTTATGATTGTTGCAATACTTTCCGAGGCTTGGTTCCTTCAGCAGGTCCAATCACACCGGCTGCTTCCAACTCTTCCATGAGGCGAGTCGCTCGGTTAAAGCCAACGGATAAGCGGCGCTGAATCATCGAAGCACTGGCTTTTTGAGTTTCAACCACGAGCGCCTTGGCCTCTTCAAAGAGAGGATCGCCTTCATCAGAGCCACCCATGCCTCCGTCAAAGTCCGATTCCGACACTTCGCCTGGATCAAAGGCATCATCATAATCGGCTTCTGCCTGCTCCTTGATAAAGTTGACAATCCGCTCGACATCGTCATCTGAGATAAAGGATCCTTGCAGACGAATCGGGTGGTTTTCATCGATCGGTTTAAAGAGCATGTCTCCGCGACCGAGCAATTTCTCCGCTCCATTTTCATCCAAGATGGTCCGTGAGTCGGTCCCAGATGATACCGCAAAAGCGACACGGGAAGGCACATTGGCCTTGATCAAACCTGAGATAACGTCAACCGATGGCCGTTGAGTCGCAAGAATCATGTGGATCCCAGCCGCACGCGCCTTTTGTCCCAGGCGAATAATGGCATCTTCCACTTCTTTACTTGCGACCATCATCAAGTCTGCCAACTCATCGACAATGACCACGATCAATGGAAGTGGTACTTGCTTCATCTCAGACTGGGCATTGTACTCCGCAACCTTGGCATTAAAGCCAGCAATATTCCGAGCGCCCACTTTCGAGAAGAGCTCATAGCGATTTTCCATCTCATCGACAACCTTTTGTAGGGCTCGACTGGCCTTGCGTGGGTTGGTCACCACTGGAATCAAGAGGTGAGGAATATCATTATAGACAGAAAGCTCCACCATCTTTGGATCGACCATCATAAATTTGACTTCGTCCGGACGGGCCTTCATCAAGATACTCGAAATAATCCCATTAACCGCAACCGATTTACCAGATCCGGTAGAACCCGCTACCAAGAGATGGGGCATCCGAGCCAAATCAAAGGTCCGAGCTGAACCATCTACAGCCTTCCCAAGAGGAATCTCAAGGAGTTTGGCAGGATCAGTTTTGGACTGCTCCCACAATTCACGGAAGGAAACGGTCGCAATCTCTGAGTTGGGCACTTCAATTCCGACCAGAGACTTCCCTGGAATCGGCGCTTCGATCCGCACATCCTTGGCTGCTAGGGCTAGGGCCAAATCATCTGCTAGATTGGAGATGCGGTTGACCCGCACACCGACAGCCGGCTTAACCTCATACTTGGTAACAGAAGGACCGATCTCCGCCCGCTCCACTGTCGCCTTGATGTTAAAGCTTGCAAAGGTTTCTTCCAGAATGCGGATATTCTGGCGAACGATGTTTTTCTCTTTGGATTGATTTTTGGGTTTATCAGGCGCAAAGAGATCAATGGTTGGAAGCTTGTACTGAAGGAGTTCCTTAGGCGTGAAGTCCACCTGAACTTCCTCCCCATCGTCCTCGAATTCTTCGGCTACCGGAAGCTCTTCATATTCTTCAGGCTCTTCCGGCCATTCTTCATCTGGCAGGTAGATCTCTGGTGTTGCTGGTGCGACAATTTCAGCTTCTGGGAAGGACTCTGTGAACGGCTCTTCCGCCAACACCTCTCCCGTTTCAGGATCTACAGGATGCCCTTCCATAGAAAGGGGAGTTGGAAGAACAGCTCTTGCTTCTTCTTGCTCTCTTTCAGCTGCAGCAGCTTCCTCGGCAGCTCTTGCTTCTTTTTCTAGGAATTTCTGCTCGCGACGCTCTTTGCGTTTTTCCATAGAAGCATGGAAGGCTTCGGACCCCTTTTCAAACAAATCATAGATGGAGTAAGGGCTCATCAAGAGGATCCCCAACCCGATAAAGAGAAGACCAATAAAATAAGAGCCAATATTTGAAAATAGGAAGGAAATCGGAGCATAAAGAAGAGCACCGATCATACCACCACCAGCAAAACTCTCCACCCGCAGATGAATCAAGTCTGCCATGATTCTTGAAAAAGTGACCTTGATTCCATTATTGTCTAAATGAAGGGAGGATACAAAGAAAGCCTGAAACATCAGGAGAACCCCAGCAAAGAAACTTAGGAATCCTGAAATCACCCCTTCGTGTTTGTCCAGCCATTTAAAGGCATAAAGGTAGAAAAAGGTCGCTAAAATAGCCAAGTAAGCCAAACTCCCAACAAAGAGTCGGATTAAGTTGTAGGCCAAGACCCCTACTGCTCCCAATTTCAAGGCCGCAAAGACTAAAACCAGACTAATCAGAATGGTCACAATCATGCGGTGAATTGCTTTTTTTCTTTCTAATTCTGCTTTGGACAGTCGTCTCGTCGACCGTGTTTTTTTTGATTGATTATTGTTTGCCATAACCTTTATTATATCACATTTCTAAGCCAGTTCTCTAGTAAAATCATTTCTAAAAATTTGCAGTATAAAGCAAAAAAACAGCACCGAGTGGGTACTGTTTTAGATGTTTTTCTTGGGGTGGCGGTCAATGGTGGCTTGATAGTCTTTCAGCGCTTGCTTTCCTTTGTCCGTTAACTGATAACCCCGAATTGTGAACTGCTCAGCCAGTTCTTCCTCCGTAAAATGAGCAGCCAAAGCTTGGTTCAAATCAACTGCTTTCATCTTGGATAAGCCCGCAACTCCCTTCTTTTTGAGAATGGCTTTTTTCATGGTCGCATTGATATGGTCCAATGAATCAAAAGCAGATTCGATAAAAGCATAGCCCTTATCCACTAAAGCCTTCAGGTGTTCTGAAGCATGAATCCCATAGGTGTATTCAAAATACTTGGGAAACCAAGTCTCTGTCGTAAAGGTTCCAAAATGGATCCGCCACAAAAGAATGATATCTCCAGCAAGCAAATCATCGTGAAGGAGCTCCATATTTCGTTTGGAAACAGGCTTTGGATCCAACAACCAAGCTTCCAAATCCCTCTCAGGTGAAATATAGGGTTTCACCTCGTGATCAGCGTAAAATTTTTCCATTACATCTGAAATAGTCGTCATAAGTCTCTCCTATCTATCATTGATTGTATCATAACAAAATAAAAAGAACCTGTCGATCAAGAAAGATTCCTGATGACAGGTGCCTAATGTAAAATGGATCTTATTCAGATTTTTTATCATCTGGAGTGATGGTATCTAGAACTTGGTCGAATTTTTGCTCTCTTTCCAAGTCATGATCCATTTGAATGATATCTATTTGATCTTGTAAATTTGTCTGCGAAACTTGTGGTTTGTATAGTGAGACAAATCCTACTCCAATCACCAGTAGACTCGCTCCAAGGACGCAAAGTCTTTTGACATGCCAAGCCATAGGCAAGGGAATTTTTGCTCCGAAACCTGATTTCTTGACCCAATCCGGATGGTCTCGCATCACGCGATTTGCTGCCATCAGAGGCATCAGGTAGGCAAAGAGCGCAATGACCGTGGTCAAACCAATGACTCGAAAACGATTCTGATTGGAAGGAGAAACATGGTTCACTTCCATCAAGACCATTCCCACAATCACTAAAATAATGACCAGCAATAGTCCCAAAGATCTCCAAAGACCTTCTCTACGGTAGCATTTCAATTCATCAAACGACATCTCGTTAAAATTCTTATTCATTATTTAATAACTCCTTGTGTTTTTTCAGGTATTTAATTCCATACCATTCTTCCAGCGATTTTCCTTCGAACTCTCGATACTCTTCTGAATACTTGTTTCGGTAATAACCATACAGTGAATATGGTAACATCATCACTACTATCATACCCAGCATAATAATATTTCCAAAAAATATCATTCCTATAAATGATATGGTTCCTAAAAAATCAGCTTTCACTTCCCCAACTTGGGGGAAAAGAAATTTCAGAGCTAACCAACCTACTATAATTATCCCACCTAGTCCAGTAATGACTTCTATAAACTTTTTCTGTCTAGCAGTTGCACTAGGATCCTGCACTCCATAAAGACGAGTTTTTAGCGATTTCATTCTAGATTGGATAATCATAAACAATATGATTCCGGTAAGAACATAGAATAAAACCAACCCCAAAATCGTAAGGTATCTACCTATGAAGGTGATAAAAAACAAATTCAGAACAAGCACCATCCAAATCAGAAATAGATTCGAATTCAAGATACTAGTATAAGGAATCTTTGCATCATATTTTCTACGCAGATTTTTTCTACAAACAAGAAACCATAAAAACCAACACAAGAAAAACAGCCAGAGTGGATAGAAATTGATCCCCCAGGTTTCAACTGGTGCATCTGGATCAGGGTGATGAGTTTGCGACTCCATTAATGCAGAAAATCCAAACATGAACAGTATCCCCATAAATGAAAATAGTTTCCTCGCAATACTAAATGGCTTTGTGTAGATTTTCCGACTATTTGTGTCCTTGACCATATAATCGATAAAGCCATCGTGACGCAAACGACGGCTCTCATAAAAATTGGCCTTAAAGATTGATTTCTTCATTCTTATCTTCCAATAACTCCTTGTGTTTTCTCAGGTTCTTTCATTTAATCTCTATTTCGATTGTAGAATTTACAGATGATTGCCTTCATCCTTCAAGTATTGTTGAGCCTTTCGAACGATATAGAGCGACTCATCTTCTGAGACTAACTTGTGAAAGAGATCATTTGCTCTATGCTTATCTCCTTTGAGAGCAGCATTCAAGGCTTGGTAGTAGATGATTTCCAACTGCTGGTACTTGAAGTCATTGCTTAAGCCTTCAAAATAATCATTGCTTTGGTACGCAATGGTTAAATCATAAAGAGCGAGACAGACCTCTTTTGTTTTCTCAGCCAGTGTAAGGTCTGTAATGGTCAATCCATTTAACTGAGCCTCTAGCTCTTCTCTAGACAAATCAGGATCTGTCAGGACCGTTGATCGCATGAGATAACTCTCAAAAAAGTTCTTATATTTCTGCGGTAGTTCCTTCTGACTAAGTGCCTCCCTAGCTTCCTCTATAACAGCATCGAAATCTCCCATCATAAAAGAATAGGCGACCGATGTTAGCTTCATATCTATCTGTAAAATGGGCTTTTTCACATTCTTGTTCAACTGAAGGTATTGCTGCCAAAAAGCTAAATCTAAGTCTACATGTAGCAAGGTGTTGCACTTGTTAGTGTAGCTCTTCCTGAGCCATTGGATAAATAAAAACAAGCCTGCAAGGACCAATAAGAGACCACCCGTCTGAAGAAGGGTATCTCTGACCACTAACCCAATGCAAACAATCAGAAGCATTGCCAACAAGCCAGCAGATCTAATATAGAGTCTATAGTTTTTTCGTAGAGTTTTATAATCCAATTTGTATCCTCCTATTCATGATACAGTTTTTGAGGGAATTCGTTTATTTTCCAACAAATTAACATATCTCCCATCATACCGAATTTTCCATCTATACGCAACTTCCTTCTTAATTAGTGATTTAGTCCAAAAAGAAAACACCCTCAAGGGTGACGAATGCTAAAAAATTAAGGAAAATATTTCTTTTCCAAAATTTTTAAATAGTGTGTTTTCTTGAATTGGCCAGATAATGTTAACACAACAAAGAGATACCACATCAAAAAACTTATAAACAATAACAGAAAGCTTCCGAAGGTAAGATATAAGATGGATAATCCTAAGGTGATGAGTCCAAAAACAAGAATCAGCAAATAGGTTTTCAATCCATTCGACTTCTGTACTTGAAAATAATGCTCAGGTATTTCATAAGGAATGACATTCACTGTATACGTCTGCCTTCTGCGTTTCAATTGCCATATAGCGATGACAAGCATCAATCCAAACGATAGCACTAGTGGGATGAGTCCATGAAAGGATACTCGATCTGTTAACAGATAAATGCCATAAAAAAGAACGCTACTCGGGGTAAAGATAATGGGAAATGGAACACTTTTTCCGACATATAGTTTATTTTCTTTAGGATGATAAAATACTGTTTTTTTGAGATTCCCTTGATCTACTCCGAATTCGACCAAATCGCGTAAAGGGAATTGTTGTCGATCCTTCGACGCTAACACAATCTGTTCAAAATCCACTTCCGTAGTTTCCTGCTCAAGAGTCTTATTTGCTTCTACCTGGGCTTGAAGATGCTCTTGGTAATACTTCAGTAATTCCTTATTTCTCTGTTTGGTACCAAGGAATTTAAGTGTAACTGAACAATCAGAAGTCCCGTGCCCTATGACGTTTCCTTCCACATAAATTGGATAATTGGTGATTCCTCGAGACGTATTCTTTTCTCCCATACGGACCACAATGGTGAATGGGTCTAGGCGATAGCGCTTGAAATTGCGATCGACCACTATTTCTGAGTTCCTAATCTCTATTCTTCCCATCGATGAAAAAGCAATCCAGCCAACTGTCACTAGAAGAAAACAAGCAGCCAATAAGGCTGTTAGGTTTTCAAAAAAATTATCTTCAATCAGTAATTGTATGACAGCGATGAGCATCGACACTGCCAAAAAGGTCAAAAAATACAGTGAACTTCTCGAGTAAATATAAAATTTACGTGGTTGTTTCATTTATGATATTCTTCCTCTATAAAAAATCTATTTCACAACTCTAAAAGCACTTTCCATCATACCGAATTATCTATCTATACGCAACTTCCTTCTTAATTAGTGATTTATCAAATGTTATCGGTCTTGAAACAACCTCAGAAAATAGAGAATCCCGTCCAGATTTGAAAGTATCGCAAAATTAAGGTACAATAGAGAAAGACAACTATGTTGGAAAGGAAGAATATGAAAAAATTAATCGCACTACTATTATTTTCCGGCTTGGCTTTGACAGCTTGTTCGTCCAATAAGACAGACGCTAGCTCTTCAAGTGCAAGCAAAGAAAAGACAGAGCAAACAGCAACTTCTAGCTCTAGTGAAAAAGATCAAAAGAAAATTGAAGAAGAACAAAAGAAATTAGAACAACTGCGCAAAGATTTTAACGATGCCATGACCAATGAAAATGCCGTCTTCCCACAACTCTCAACTGATGTGGCTGAAGACGAAGCAGAGGTTAAAATCACAACAACTGAAGGCGATATCACTGTGAAGCTCTTCCCTAAATATGCGCCCCTTGCAGTTGAAAACTTCTTGACCCATGCAAAAGAAGGCTACTACAATGGCTTACTTTTCCACCGTGTCATTAACAACTTTATGATCCAAACTGGAGATCCTAAGGGAGATGGTACTGGTGGCGAATCCATCTGGAAGGGCAAAGACAAATCCAAAGATTCAGGTACTGGTTTTGAGAATGAGTATTCTCCATACCTTTACAACCTTCGTGGAGCCCTTGCCATGGCCAATTCTGGTCCAAATACCAATGGCAGTCAATTCTATATCAACCAAAATAAGGATGATATTTCAAGTAAACTCCCAACTGATCGCTTCCCAGCTAAGATCATCGATGCTTATAAAAATGGTGGAAATCCAACCCTCGATGGTGGTAACTACACTGTCTTTGGCCAAGTGATCGATGGCATGGATGTGGTGGATAAAATCGCCTCTGCCGAAACCGATGATAAGGACAAACCAAAAACAGATATCAAGATCGAGAAAATCGAGATCTTAAAAGACTACAATTTCAAGAAATAATGAAAAGAGAACCGAGAGGTTCTCTTTTTAAGATATTGATAAACATTTTACATAAAATTAGCTAATAGATTCATTGGTAAAAAAATGAATTCTAATTATTTATGTCATTCATCTACTGAAACTTTCCGCCGTGAGAAAAGTGCCTGAAACAGATTTGTTTCAGGCACACGGAATTATTGAGACCTTAGGCTCAATAATTAGTCATGGAACTTCTCAGAAGTTCGCTGACGTCCGTACTCACCTAAGGAAAGTTTCTAAGAAGAATCTGAAAAGAGAACCAAACGGTTCTCTTTTTGTCTTTACGTCAATTCATTAAAGTCCCAGATTTGGTCCATCCAGCCTTCATAGAAATCTGGCTCGTGGCAAACCATGAGAATCGATCCCTTGTACTCTTTCAGAGCCCGTTTCAATTCATCTTTGGCATCCACATCCAAGTGGTTGGTCGGCTCATCTAGTACCAAGACATTGTTTTCACGGTTCATCAAGAGACAGAAGCGTACCTTGGCTTGCTCTCCACCGGATAGCACCTGGATTTGGCTCTCGATATGTTTGGTGGTCAAACCACAGCGAGCAAGGGCGGCACGGACTTCTGCTTGGTTGAGAGCCGGAAAGGCATTCCAAACTGCTTCAAGCGGTGTCTGGCGATTGCCCCCTTCGACCTCTTGCTCAAAATAGCCAAGCTCTAGGTAGTCTCCACGCTCGACTTCTCCAGCGATCGGAGGGATGATTCCAAGCAAGCTCTTCAAGAGAGTGGTTTTCCCGATCCCGTTGGCTCCGATGATGGCTACCTTTTGATTGCGTTCAAACGTTAGGTTCAAAGGCTTGGTCAAAGGACGGTCATAGCCAATCTGAAGATCCTTAGCCTGGAAGATAAAGCGTCCAGGAGTCCGGGCATTTTTAAATTCAAAGGATGGCTTTGGTTTCTCACTTTGTAACTCAATGAGTTCCATCTTGTCCAGCTTCTTCTGACGAGACATGGCCATATTCCGTGTAGCCACACGCGCCTTATTGCGGGCTACGAAATCTTTCAAATCAGCAATCTCTTTTTGCTGGCGTTCATAAGCTGCTTCCAATTGCGATTTCTTCATTTCATAGACTTCAAGGAATTGGTAGTAGTCTCCTGAATAGCGGGTTAACTGCTGATTTTCCACATGGTAGACGATATTGATCACATCGTTCAAGAATGGAATATCGTGTGAAATGAGGACAAAGGCATTTTCATAATTCTGCAAATAGCGTTTAAGCCAATCGATGTGCTCTGCATCCAAGTAGTTGGTTGGCTCGTCCAAGAGAAGGATATCTGGTTTTTCTAGCAAGAGTTTGGCCAAGAGGACCTTGGTCCGTTGCCCACCTGACAAGGAGGTCACATCTGTATCCATGCCAAAGTCCATGACCCCAAGAGCACGCGCCACTTCATCAATCTTGGCATCCAAGGTATAAAAATCACGACTTTCTAGACGCTCTTGGAGTTCTCCAACCTCTTCCATCAGAGCATCGACATCGGCTCCCTCTTCCGCCATGGCCATATAGAGGTCATTGATGCGAGCTTCAGCTGTGAACAACTCATCAAAAGCGGTCCGTAAGACATCACGAACTGTTTGTCCTTCTTCTAAGACCGAATGCTGATCCAAGTAACCTGCCGTCACATACTTAGACCACTCCACCTTTCCTTCGTCTGGTTGCATCTTACCGGTCACGATGCTCATGAAGGTCGATTTCCCTTCACCATTGGCCCCGACAAGACCGATATGCTCTCCCTTTAGCAAACGGAAGGACACATCCTCAAAAATCGCCCGGTCCCCAAAACCGTGGCTCAAATTTTTAACTTCTAAAATACTCATGCTTGACTCTCTTTCATTGATTTCACTCGTATGATTATATCATCTTCACTGCAAAATGAAAAGGGAGCCCAACTCCCTTTTCTTTTACAAACCTAAGTCTGCGTACGGTTTCCGGTAGCCCACTTGAACTACTTTTCCGTCTTTGACAAGTAGAGGCCGCTTGATCAGCATACCGTCTGAAGCAAGGAGATCCGCCGCTTCTTTCACTGTCAGTTGATCCACCTTATCTTTCAAACCGAGTTCCCGGTATTTCATTCCGCTAGTATTGAAGAAAGACTTGATCGGTAGGCCAGATGCTGCCATCCAGTCTTGCAATTCTTGGCTAGTCGGTGTTTCTGTGACGATGTTTTGGCTTTGAAACTCACATTGGAGACCATCCAATTCTGATTTAGCCTTTCGACAAGTCGAACATTTTGGGTATTCAATAAAGGTATACATCGATTTCACTTCTCCTTCCAGGTAATTCCTTCGTGTTGTAAGAGCCAGCGTTTGCGATCGAGTCCAGACGCGTAGCCCGTCAGTTGTCCATCTTTTCCCATCACACGGTGACAAGGGACTAAGATCGTCAAGGGATTGCGTCCGACAGCCTGTCCCACGGCCTGGGCTGAACCACAAGAAAGATCCTGGGCAAGTTGGCCATAGGTCTTGGTCTCACCATATGGGATCTCTCGCAATAACTGCCACACCCGCTCTTGAAAGGCTGTCCCTTGCGGTGCTAGTGGAAAGCTGATAGCGATTGGCTCCCCAGCAAAATAGTGATCCAACCACTCCTTCACCTTCTCATGGTAGGGATGGACCTGTTCCAGCGCTCCATAGGGATCAGGTGCCTTCTCTTTTGGATCATAAAAATCAAGCTCTACAAGGCCTTCTTCACTGACAACGATCGAAAGAAGCCCTATAGGGCTTTCATAAAATTGTTTAAGATAGAGAATCATTGTAGGCCGCTTCTGCTCTTTGGTCCCAGCGGTCCTCTTCTGAGACCACTTGGAATAGACTGGTTTCTGCTTTTCGTTTGATCTTTTGATAAGCCAGACGGACTCCATCAATAGGGACCTTCCCACAATAATGGTAGCCCAATTTTTCAAGCAAATGTTGCATGACCAGATTATCTGGGTGCGTATCGCAACGGAAATCCGGTCCTTTTTCCCCTTCGATTAAACCTTGAAGGAAGGTCTGAGCCACCCCTTTGCCAGCAGCTTCTTTGGCTACAGCGACACGGTGAAAAGTAACATACATATAGTTGTCATGCTCCCACTTACCATCGTAAATCTCATTATAGGCCGCTTCATTTCCCTTGTGGACGGCTGCATAGGCCACGACTTCCTGTTCTTCAACTGCCACATAGCCACGACTTTCTAGAATATCCTCAAAAATGATCTCTTCATTTGGATAGCCATCCTGCCACTGGTCGACCTGTCTTTGAGCCAGGCTTTCCTTGGCATCTTGGATGATTTCCATAATTCGCTTGATCTCATTGGGATAAGCCATTCTAATTTCCATCCTGCTTCCAACCTTTCCTAGTCTTGATGGTAACGAGCATAGAGCTCACTCTTTTGCAGGCCGTATTGTTTGGCGACCTGTTTAATTGCTTGATTTTTCTTCATGCCCTCTTGGACCAAGGTATCGATCTCTTGGATCAAGTCGACCTCTTCTAGGTCTAGCTCTTCTTCCTTGGCTCCTTCGACAATCAAGAGGCACTCCCCTTTGAGAGGATTTTCTTCCAGAAATGCGACTAACTCAGAAATACTGCCGCGAGTATATTCCTCGTAGATCTTGGTTAATTCACGAACCAGGACGACAGGACGATCCCCATAGACAGCCAACATATTCTCTAAGGTTGCCTTCACTCGATGAGGCGATTCATAAAAGATCTGAGTCTCCGGATAGGCCACTTTTTCTTGGAAAAAGGCCTTCTGTTGCCCCTCTTTGCGAGGCAGAAATCCATAAAAAATATGAGGTTGAGGGGCTAGGCCACTGGCAATCAAACCAGTTATACCTGCACTAGGACCAGGAACAGCTACGACAGGAATCTCTCGTTCAATCGCTGCCTTGACCAAATCATGACCGGGGTCAGAGATACTAGGGAGTCCTGCATCTGAGACTTGCGCCACATCCCTTCCGGATTCTAAATAGGCGATTAGATCTGGAATTTTCTCCATGGCATTGTGCTCATGAAAGCTAGTCTGGGGCGTCGCAATCTCAAAATGCTTGAGCAAGAGGCCAGTATTTCTAGTATCCTCAGCTGCGATCAAGTCGACATCCTTTAAGGTCTGGACCATGCGGTAACTCATATCCTCCCGATTGCCGATCGGTGTTGGGACCAGGTAAAGCACCCCTGTTTTCTTTTCCCCTTTAAAACTTCGTTGGATCTGCATGCTTACTCCCTAAATAACAACTCGTCACAAAACATACACTCTTCATCGTTCTCACGGCGTTGACCGTAGGAATAAGTGCAGATATGAAAACCATCGTTGTAAATACGTTGCAAATTTTCACGGCCATGGTGTTGTGACTTTGCGGATGAAGTCTTCTCAACTTCCCCCAAACGCTCTCTCAATTTATCATTTTCTAAGCGAAGAGCTGTATTCTCTTCGATGACTTGTTTCAAATTTTTCTTGATGGCTTCGACTTCAGCCAAGGTGACCAACAAATTCTGAGAAAAGCCGTCTAAAGCATCAAATAATTCTTTTTTATTCATTCTGACTCCTTAACTTTCTAAGCTCAAAACCATATATTCTAGAGCATTTTGAAAAGAAACATTGGCCTTCCACATCCTGCGAGCAAGACTCAATTTCTCAAGCAACTGCTGAGATCTACTCAAGCGCAACTGCTCTTCTAAAGCCAACTCCATCAAACGAAAGGCCTGGCTTTGTTTTTCCTTATCATCTGCTAGGCTCACTAAGCGGGTCACTTCCAAATAAGCACGATTCAAATTGGATTGGCAACGTTCGATGAACTGATCACAAACTTTTGCCAGTTCAAAAAATGTAGCATTCTTTTTTTGTTGCTCTGCTTCTTCGAGACTAAAACTAAAACGAGCTACTAAATTTGCCTGTGATTTGATCAAGCCTTCTTTTTCTAGCAGTTCGGTTAGGTAGGCTTGCTTTTTAGGAAAATGGACCTGCTGGGCCCGACTCTTGATGGTCGGTAAGATCAAGTTTTCATCGGAAGTCAACAAGAAGAGATAGATCTCACTCTGGGGCTCCTCCATGACTTTTAAGAGAGAATTGGCCGCATTGGTATGCATCTTATCCGCATCTTGGACGATAAAGACCTGCCGACTTCCTTCAAATCCTGATTGAGAAAAGTCTTGAACGAGCGAGCGAATGCGGTCCGTCTTAATGATTTGGTTGACTGGACGCACGATCTTTACGTCTGAGAATTCTTCTTCTTCAATCAAGCGGCAGGAACGGCATTTGCCACAAGGCCAGACTCCCTGCAAATCTTCGCAAAATTGACTTTGAGCTAGCAAGAGGGCCATCTCAAAACTGGCAAAAGAACCCGTAAAGAGATAAGCATGACTGAGCTGTTTGTGTTCCAAGATCTGGGTGAAGCGCTCCACCAATTCTGGCTGGAGCTGTTGGATCTCTTCTAGCTTCATTTCAATATCCCCAAGCGATTTTCTAAAACAGCCAAGACATCCGCAAAGACTGCTTCAAAGGATTGACTGGCATCGATTTTCACAATGCGCTCTGGTTCCTTTTCGTACAAGGCCAAATAACCTTGTCTGACTTTTTGGTGAAGCTCCAAACCTTCCAAATCCAAACGATTGACTTCCCGCTCTTGGTTTTTGGCAATTCGGGCGAGCCCTTCTTCAACATCCAGATCAAAGTAAAGGGTGAGATCTGGTTTAAGACCATCTGTCGCGAATTGATTGAGCCACTCGATATCTTCCACACTCAGACCGCGACCATACCCTTGATAAGCGACCGAGCTATCAATAAAGCGGTCCATCAAGACAATCTTCCCAGCTGCAAGGGCTGGCAAGACACGTTCCACCAAATGCTGCCGGCGACTAGCAATATAAAGCAACAACTCGGTCTTAGCATCCATACGAGTATGGTCTGGATCTAAAATGACTTGGCGGATCTTTTCTGCAATGTCTACACCGCCTGGTTCACGGGTTGTAATAAAAGGAATTCCTTTTTCTTCAAGTAGAGGCAAAACGGCTTCTAGGACCGATGATTTCCCCGCTCCTTCTGGACCTTCAAATGAAATTAATGTACCGTTTACCATAGTATCCTCTTTCTGTTTTTCTTCTTTTTATTTTACCAAAAATAAGGGTAAAAATCTTGTATTTTAGGAGAGAAAATTTTTCAAAGTCATTTTCATTTTTTCACTTTTTTGTTACAATGATCTTATAAAGTTTTAGGAGACAACCTATCATGTTTAAATTTAAAGATATTCTGGCTATCATCTTGGGGGCCGGCATTTTTTCGTTTGGGATCTATTTTTTGGTCATTCCCTTTCACTTCTATGAAGGAGGAGCAACAGGGATTACCTTGATCACCTATTACCTCTTCAAAATCCCCGTATCCATCATGAACTTGCTGATCAATATCCCTCTTTTCATTCTGGCTTGGAAACTGCTGGGCAAGAAATCTCTTTACCTGAGCTTACTGGGGACTTTCTCGGTTTCCGCTTGGATGGCGATTTTTGAAGCGATACCCCTCAGCCACCGCTACCATCACTTCATCTTTAACGCCTTTAAAGGAGATATTCTGCTTGCCTGTATCGCCTCAGGGGTTGTCCTTGGTTTGGGGCTAGGGATTATCTTCAATGCTGGAGGAACCACTGGAGGAACAGATATCCTCGCTCGCATCTTTAACAAATACACTTCCCTCACCATGGGAAAACTCATGTTGATTGTCGATGCCATTGTTCTGATAACTGTTGTCGTAGTCTTCCAAGATGTCCGCACAGCTATGTATACCCTCTTCTTTATCCTGATTGACACCCTTGTGATCGACTTGATTGGAGAAGGTGGTTTTGCTGGAAAAGGCTTCCTTATCGTTACCTCTAAACCAGAAGAAATTGCCAAAAAGGTATCTGACGATCTGGGTCGCGGGATTACCTTTATCCGCGGGATGGGCTATTACAGCCGTAAGGACCTGGATATTGTCTACTGTGTCGTTTCGCGGAATGAGATGAAACAAATGAAAGACATCATCAATCAGATCGATCCATTCGCCTTCATCACCATTTCTGAAGCCCATGAAATTCTCGGCGAAGGCTTTACTTTAGATAAAGAAAAACAACCCATTAACCGTTAATAGAAAAATCAGACTGGATTGTCATCCAGCCTGATTTTTTTATTAAATAGCTTTTGCGGTTGTTCGAGTGATTTCATCGACTTTCAAACCGTTGGCTTCAAATTTACTACGGATTCCTTCTAGATCTGTCACCCCATCAATTTGGACTTCGATAACCACACGATCGTCTTTTGTTGGGATATTGACTGTATTTGCGATGTTATACCCTTCTTCTACAATCAAGTGAATGATTTGTTCTAGAACGCCAACCTTATCTTCTGTCACAAAGCGAACACGAACTCCTTCTTCTCCATAACCGGATACTTCAAGGAAAGCACGGAAAATATCACGGTCTGTGATGACACCGGATACTTGGTCATTGTCCACGACTGGAAGAATTCCCACCTTGTTCTTATACATGAGGTAGGTCGCATCTTCTAAGCTCGCAAATTTAGAGACGGTAATGACATCGCGAAGCATGACATCTTTAACCTTAGTCTTGTTCAACAGATAGTTCATCTCGAAAATAGACAAGCTTGTTGCTTTAGATGGACTTGCTTCTGCAATCGTACCTTCTGTCACCAACCCAACCAATTTATCGTTTTCAATGACTGGCAAACGGTGCAAACCTTGTTCGCGCATCAAATCTGCCGCGTGGGCAATTGTCGTATCTGGACTAATGTAAACCACTTTACGTGTCATAAAATCTTTAACAGCCATAACAAGTTCTCCTATGCTTTTATTAGTTTTATTATACTTGATTTTAAGAATGATTTCAAACGCTTTCAGCAGTTTTCTCTTGTTTTCAAAATTTAGAAAAATCAAACAAGAAAGATGAAAAAAGAAAGGTCTTCAGGACCTTTCTTTCGAACATGTTCAAACTATCTTTCCTATAATATAAGATTAATAATTCTTCATAATAGAAATTATGCTATTTTTTGAATCATTTGGGAGTATACTGAAACTTTCCGCCGTGAGAAAAGTGCTAGAAACATTAATGTTTCTAGTACTCGGGAGTTTTGAAACCTTAGTTTCAAAACTAAGTCATGGAACTTCTTCGAAGTTCGCTGACGTCCATACTCACCTAAGGAAAGTTTCTAAATTATCTTTGTCAGCAATCCGAAGAAAGGTTTAGCTAACTTTTCCTTTCAAACAAACTTTAGAAAACTTATCCACCAAGGTAAGCCTTGCGGACTTCTTCTGAGGCTAAGAGTTCTTTTCCTGTTCCGGAAAGAACGACTTTCCCTGTTTCCAAAACATAACCGCGGTCTGCGATGGCAAGGGCCTTGTTGGCATTTTGCTCGATCAAGAGAACGGTTGTTCCTTGTTTTTGGATATCTTGGATGATATCAAAGATTTCTTGGATAAAGATTGGGGCCAATCCCATAGAAGGTTCATCCAGAAGCAAGAGTTTTGGCGTCGACATAAGTGCACGACCCATTGCTAGCATTTGTTGTTCCCCACCAGATAGGGTTGCTGCATCTTGGTTCTTCCGCTCTTCCAAACGTGGAAAACGGGAGAAGACTTTCTTCAAGTTGGCTTGATTTTCTTCTCGATCTTTCTTCAAGAAAGCTCCCATTTCCAAGTTTTCCATAACGGTTAAGCCTGGAAAGACGTGGCGGCCTTCTGGAACTTGAGAGAGTCCAGCAGCTACAATTTTTTGAGCCGGAACCTTTTGAATCTCCTGCCCCAAAAACTCGATTTTCCCAGCACTTGGACGCACCAAACCTGAAATGGTACGAAGAATAGATGTTTTCCCAGCACCATTGGCACCGATAAGAGAAACAACTTCTCCTTCATTGACTTCGAAACTGACATCACGGACAGCCTGGATCATGCCATAGTGTACAGAAAGATTTTCAACTTTTAACATAGACATTAGGCTTCACCTCCTAGATAGGCTTCGATTACGCGTTTGTTATTCTTAATTTCCTCTGGCGTACCATGGGCAATCAAGCGACCATATTCCAATACATAAATCCGTTCGGTTACTTCCATGACCAAGCTCATATCGTGCTCGATTAGCATGATCGTAATATTGAATTCTTTTTGAATGCGACGGATCAATTGGGTCAATTCTGCTGTTTCTTGAGGGTTCATCCCTGCAGCAGGTTCATCCAAGAAGAGGATTTTTGGCTCTGTCGCAAGGGCACGAACGATCTCCAAGTGACGTTGTTGTCCGTAAGCTAAGTTTTTGGCCAAGGTATCTGCTTCTTTTTCCAAACCAAAAATGGCTAACAATTCAAGAGCTTTTGCTTTCAAAGCTTCTTCATTCTTGTAATAGCTTGGCAAGCGGAAAAGACTGGCAAAGACATGTGGTTTGTGGTGATTGGCAAAAGCAATCAAGACATTGTCCAAAACGCTCAAGTCTTTGAAGAGACGAATATTTTGGAAAGTCCGTCCCAGACCACCTGCAGCGATTTTATAAGGTGCTTTACCATTTAGTAGCTGACCATCTAAGGTAATGGTCCCCTCACTTGGTTCATATACCCCTGTTAGGAGGTTGAAGAGGGTTGTTTTACCGGCACCATTGGGTCCGATCAAACCAACCAATTCCCCTTCATTGAGTTCCATGGTCACATCCCCAACGGCTGTCAAACCACCAAAGTTTTTTGTTAAATTTTTTACTTCAAGAAGTGCCATTAGTTAGCCTCCTTTTTTGAGAGTAGTTTTTTCAAGCTGAATTCCCATGTTCCAAGAAGACCACCTGGACGGAAGATCATCACGAGAATCAAAGCCAATGAGTAAATGATCATACGGACGCTTGAGAAGTCTTGAAGCACCATGTTCAAGATCCCCAAGACGATGGCTGCCACAACTGTTCCTGACATCGATCCCAAACCACCGAAAACGACAATGATCAAGACATTAATAGTATTGGTGAAAGAGTAATCTTTAGGAACAACAGAACCGATAAAGCCAGCTTGAAGAGATCCAGCAATCGCTGCTGTGATCGCACCAAATACAAAGGCAATGACTTTGACTTTGGTCGTATTGATCCCAACAGATTCTGCTGCGATTTCATCTTCACGAACAGAAAGGGTAGAGCGTCCAATTGGACTGCGTAAGAAGTTAATCGTAAAGATCGTTGTAATTACAACAAAGAGGTAAACCAATTGCCAAGTTGTAAAGGCTGGCAAACCAAGGATCCCAGCAGCACCATTTGTTAGAGTACCACCATTAACGATCAAGATCCGGATGATTTCAGAAACCCCAAGTGTCGCAATCGCGAGATAGTCCCCTTTCAAACGAAGGGTTGGAACCCCAACGATCAAGGCAACGACACCAGCAATCAAAGCACCTAAAACCATCGCGCCAAAGAAAGCCCCATAGGTTGGTGATTTGGAACCAAGAATGGCTGCAGAGTAAGCACCAATCGCCATAAATCCGGCATGGCCGAGTGAGAATTGACCTGAGAAACCAACAATGAGGTTCAAGCCAACTGCAAGGATAATATTAATTCCAATTTGTTCTAAAATTTGGATATAGAAGAGGTTGAGCACACCCGCTGCAACCAAGACTTGGATCAAGGCAAAACCTGCGACCAAAAGACCAAGCCAGACTAAATTCACTTTTAAATTTTGTTTCATGGCTTACACCTTCTCTTTCACATTTTTACCGAGGATACCTGCTGGACGGATGAGCAAGATCACAATCAAGATGGCATACACAATGGCATCACGGAAGTCTGAAAGACCGATCGCTGTAGCGAAGGTTTCCAACAAACCGATAACAAATCCACCTAGGGCAGCACCTGGAATGATTCCGATTCCTCCAAGAACGGCTGCGACAAATGCTTTGATCCCTGGTGTCATCCCCATCAGAGGCTCGATCGAGTTGTAATACAAACCAATCAAGACACCACCAGCACCTGCCAAGGCAGATCCCAAAGCAAAGGTAAAACTGATCGTACGGTTTACGTTAATCCCCATCAATTGAGCAGCATCACTATCGACAGATACAGCCCGCATGGCTTTCCCCATCTTTGTCTTTTGAATAATAAATTGAAGAGCGACCATCAAGAAAACAGACACTCCCAAGATCATCAACTGAATATTGGAGATTGAAATAGGACCGAAGTTGTAACGAACCGTTTTAATCACTTGCGGGAAGGAACGGGTATTGGCACCGACGAAGAAGACCATCCCATATTCGAGCAAGAAGGAAACCCCGATGGCTGTGATCAAGGCTGCAATCCGAGTCGAATGACGAAGCGGACGATAAGCCAGGTATTCAATTACAACCCCTAAAATAGCTGTCCCAACCATGGCTAGGAGCAAGGCTACAAAGAAGTTCACTTTCCATGAGTTCAATAAGAAATATCCCATAAAGGCACCTACCATGTAGATATCCCCATGGGCAAAGTTGATCAATTTGATAATTCCATACACCATGGTATAACCAAGGGCCAAGAGTGCATAGACACTTCCCAAGATTAGACCGTTCACTAATTGCTGGAGCATTTGAACCATCCTTTCTAACAATAAAGAGCGAGGCCAGGAATTTTCATTCTCCCAGCCTCTTGTACAAACAACAAATGATAATTATGGTTTAACAGACTCAACAGATTTGACTTTACCATCTTTCAAGCCAATCATAAGAGCTGATTTAACCGGGTTGTGGTTCTTGTCAATTGACATTGTACCAGTCACACCTTCCAAGTCTTTCAACTTCGCAAGGTTATCTTTCAATTCGACAGAGTTCTTAGCACCTTTAGATGCTTCGGCAACCATGTAAACTGAATCATAAGCCAAAGCTGCGAACATTGAAGGTTCTTCATTGTATTTCGCTTTGTATGCTTCTACGAATTTCTTGGCTTTATCAGTCATTTCACCTTCAGTAGAGAATCCAGCTACGTAGTAGATATCTGTAGCTGCAGCAGGTGTTGCTTGTTCAACGAACTTAGCATCGCTAAATCCATCCCCACCAATGATTGGTTGTTTGATTCCCATACCACGCGCTTGGTTTACGATCTTACCAGTTTCTGTGTAGTAACCTGGAAGAACAATCGCATCGAAGTCTTTATCTTTGATTTTTGTAAGAGCAGCTTGGAAGTCTGTATCCTTAGATTGGAATGTTTCTGTTGCTACGATTTCACCTTTGTAAGATTTCTTGAAGGCTTCAGCAATCCCTTTCGCATAGTCAGATGAGTTATCGTAGTAGAGAACGACTTTTTTCGCTTTCAAGTTATCAGTTGTGTATTTGGCAATGATTTTTCCTTGGAAACTATCGATGAAGGTTGCACGGAAAAGGTAATCTTGACCTTTTGTCAAATCATCTTGAGTTGCTGATGGTGTAACCAATGGCACACCTGCTTTACCAGCATTGGCAACCGCTGCTGCAGTAGCACCTGAAGTCGCAGGTCCTACAAGAGCGTTCACTTTTGATTGAGTGACAAGGTTTGTAGTGACTGTAGCTGCTTCAGCTGTTTCAGATTTGTTATCTTTATCTGTGACAACAATCTTCTTACCGTCAGCTCCACCCTTAGCGTTGATTTCATCAACGGCCAATTGAGCACCTTTTTGTTCAGCGCTACCGTAGGCTGCTACTTCACCAGTTTTTTCAAAGTTAAAACCGACTTTTAGTTCTTTGCCGATTTCGTTACCAGTTGTGTTTGAACCTGAAGTAGAAACTTCACCACAAGCAGCAAGAAGAGCGACACTTGCAATGGTTAAAAATGAAAGAGCAAATTTTTTCTTCATTTGTAATGATCTCCTTAAATGAATCTTAAAATAAATACATTAAGAATATACCGAATTATCTGACAATTGTCAATAAAAAAAAACGCAATCCATCAAATGATTGCGTTTTCTAACCTTCTGTGACCACAGATGGGGTCTCCAATCGTTGCAAACTCCCCACAAAATCTGTATCTAAATCTTTGAGATGGCAAGGCAAGACTTTTTTGACATAACGTTCTTTCTTTAAGTCTTCCATGACTTGATCGGCCTTGTCGCTGTCCACATACAATTGGACATAACGGCATTTCTTAGAATGGTACAAGACATCTCCGACAGATTGTAATTTTTTCCCGTCTCGATTGTAATACAATTTAACAATTAAGCCTGTTCTTTCTTGTTTCTCAAACATGGTCAATCCCTTTCTCGTTCTGTTACTAGTATATCAAATTTCAAGAAAAAGAACTACTCTTTTATGAGAGCAAAAAAGAGAGTGGGACAGAAATCGGTAATTCGTTAAAATTCGATTTCGTCGTCCCACCTCCGCACAGTTGAGTAGGGCTGTAAAAGCTGATGAAATCAGCGTAGTAGAGCCCACTCAACCACTGCGTTTTGCTCGACAATCCAAAAATAATTGAGAGGCTAGGACTTTTGTCCCAGCCTCTTGACGGGCCTTCCCATAGGATGGTTTAGCCCAATTTATTATTGGCCATGATTTCATCAATAAAGCCATATTCAAGTGTTTCTTGCGCGCTCATCCAATTGTCACGCTCCGCATCAGCATGCACTTTTTCAATGGATTGACCTGAATTTTCCGCAAGGATTTTTTCCAAGTTGTTCCGTGTTTTGAGTAAGTGTTCTGCTGCAATCGCCATATCGGTTTGTTGGGTACCACCACCAGTACCACCCATTGGTTGGTGAATCATGTACTCGGCGTTTGGCAACATGAAGCGTTTGCCCTTCGCACCGCTTGAAGCGATAATAGTTCCCATAGAAGCTGCCATCCCCATAACAATGGTTTGGACATCTGACTTGATAAAGTTCATAGTATCTACAATGGCAAGACCTGCTGAGACAGAGCCACCTGGGGTATTGATATACATATAGATATCTTTTGTATTATCTTGGGCATCCAAGAAGAGCAATTGAGCGATAATGGAGTTAGCCATTTGGTCCTCAACTGGTCCTGTTACCATGATAATTCGATCTTTTAACAGACGGGAATAAATATCGTAAGAACGTTCTCCTCGACTGGTTTGTTCAATAACTACTGGAATCATCTATTCTTCTCCTTTAGTATCCATTCATTCTCACGATTCGTGAGGTTCAAAGTATATGTGCTATTATAAACCAATGGTCAAAAAAGGTCAAATCTTAAGCACCTTTCGGACGAATCATGAATGGTTTCTTATTTGGTACCGAATAAACGGTCACCTGCATCTCCAAGACCAGGAACAATGTAGCCATGTTCATTCAAATGATCATCGAGGGCTGCTGTAAAGATATCAACATCTGGGTGAGCTTCTTGAAGAGCTTTCACCCCTTCTGGCGCTGATACTAGACAGACAAATTTGATATGGCTAGCGCCACGTTTTTTCAAGGAATCAATAGCTAGAATAGCGGATCCACCCGTAGCAAGCATTGGGTCTACTACAAAGATACGACGTTGATCAATATCTTCTGGCAATTTCACCAAGTATTCAACTGGTTTCAAGGTTTCTTCATCACGGTACATCCCGATATGGCCAACCTTAGCAGCTGGTACCAAACTCAAGAGACCATCAACCATCCCAATCCCTGCACGAAGAATTGGGACAATAGCCAACTTCTTCCCTGCGATTTGTTTTTGAACGGTTTTGGTAATAGGAGTTTCAATTTCAACATCCTCAAGAGGCAATTCACGCAATACTTCGTAGCCCATCAACATAGCAATCTCATCTACCAATTCACGAAAGGCCTTCGTAGAGGTATCTGTACGACGAAGAATAGACAATTTGTGTTGAATCAGTGGATGTGTAATAACTTCTAATTTTCCCATTTTGAGATCCTTCTTTCTAAGCTGTTATTATTCAAAAAAGAGCTATGATAAAAGTGGAGTCAAGCTCTACTCTTTCTTTCAGTCCCTCTTTGATACTCACAGCACATGGAAATCTTCATTTCCAACTTTACATTCTTCTTATTATACCAAATTTTACCAAAAAAAGAGAGCCCTTACACTTAATTTTTTAAGTTCGGACTCACTCTTTCTATCAATCAATTACAACCATTCTTTGTACTTCTTAATATAGATACGTTTGACAACCGTCACACTCAGCATATAAAGGACGATAATCGCAAACAATAGAACAAAGTACAATCCATTTAGTTGGCTCAACTTCAAGATAGAAGCCAAAGGACTATATGGAAGGGAGGTTACAAAGAAGGCTGCTGCTAGAGTCGTCACCACGACTGAGAAGGCTGGACGACTTTGGATAAATGGCAGTTTTGGTGAACGCAACATATGGATAACCATGGTTTGAGACCACATGGATTCGATAAACCATCCAGTTTGGAACACCATGATAAAGGCTGCTGCATCTGCTGCTCCATGGTTGTAGCCATGACCTAAAATCATAGGAACAACAAGGAAGTAAAGAAGCATGTAGGTAATAATATCAAATACAGATGAAATGGGACCAATCCAGGCCATAAAACGCATGATAGAGTTTGCTTCCCAGATACGAGGTTTCTTGAGGAATTCCTTGTCGACATTGTCAAAAGGAAGGGCGATACAAGAAAGATCATAGATAAGATTGAGCACAATCAAATGAACGGGAGCCATTGGAAGGAAAGGCAAAAAGATGCTGGCGAAGAGCAGAGAAAAGATGTTCCCGAAGTTAGAAGAGACCGTCATCTTGATGTACTTGGTCATATTGGCATAGACCTTGCGACCTTCAACCAAACCTTTTTCAAGGACCATCAAGTCCTTATCCAGAAGGATGACATCTGCCGTTTCCTTGGCGATATCCACAGCGGTATCCACGGAGATCCCAACGTCTGAGACCTTCATGGATGGAGCATCGTTGATCCCATCACCCATGTAACCCACCTTGTGGCCATTGTTCTTGAGGCAGAGGATGATCCGCGCTTTTTGATCGGGTGATAATTTGGCAAAGACCGTTGTTGTTTCCACAACTTGTGCTAACTCTTGGTCTGTCATCGTATCGATTTCGCTTCCCAAAAGAATCCGCTCTACATCTAGTCCTACTTTTTCACAGACAGCTTGGGTGACCTTTTCATTGTCCCCAGTTAAGATCTTGGTGGTTACCCCATATTCTGCAAGAGCTTTGATTGCTGGAGCCGCAGAAGGTTTTGGTGGATCAAGAAAGGCAAGGTAACCAGTTAGGATCATGTCTCGTTCATCTTCAACACTAAAGATGTCATTTTCGTCCAAGTCGGTTTTGTAGCTGACGCCTAAAACACGAAGACCTTGTTCATTTAATTGAGCAACTTCAGCGAGGACCTCTTGACGGACTTCATCTGTCAGGCGTTTAATCTCTCCCTTGTACTCAACATAAGTCGATACAGAAAGCATTTCTTCCAAGGCACCCTTGGTCACCATGCTGACCACACCATCTTCATCTTTGACAATGACACTCATGCGACGACGTTCAAAATCAAAGGGCAATTCATCAATCTTATGGAAGGTTTGATCCAGATCGCGAACAATCTCATGTTTCTTGGCTTCTTTATGGGTCCGATTGATAATCGCTCGGTCCATCAAATTTTTTAGTCCGGTTTGGAAATAGGAATTCAAGTAAGCCCGGCGAAGGACTGATAGATCCAACTCGCCATGGATATCAAGCGGATACTCCAAAACGATTTCATCTTGGGTCAAGGTTCCTGTCTTATCAGTACACAAAATATCGATAGCGCCGAGGTCTTGGATGGCATTGAGCTTTTTGATAACGACTTTTTCTTTTGCCATAATGATGGAGCCCTTAGCAAGACTCGCTGTAATAATCATCGGCAGCATTTCCGGAGTCAAACCAACCCCAACGCTGAGGGCAAAGACACCCGCTTCTAACCAGTCACCATCTGTGAGGCCATTGATCACAAAGACAATGGGCACCATCACTAACATGAGCCGAATCAAGAGCCAAGAGATGGTATTCATTTCTCTCTCAAATGAGGTTGGTTCGTCATAAGTGTTGATGGTTTGCTCAATAGCTCCCATCATGGTTTCATCTCCCACGACCAAGACCAAGGCTGTCGCCCGTCCGGAGATGACATTGGTCCCCATAAAGGCCAAACTTTCACTTTCCAAGAGACTATCTAGATTTTGACTGTCGGCTTTTCTGAGACAAACCTTTTCAACAGCATCACTTTCCCCCGTGAGACCAGATTGTTGGACAAAGAAGTCACGGGAATCAATCAAGACCACATCTGCTGGGATCATATCGCCGGCACTCAGTTTGATCACATCACCTACGACGATTTCATCGATCGGAATTTCTTGTTCCGATCCATCACGCAGAACGGTCGCTGTATTGACAATCATACGTGATAAGTTGCTAGCTGCTTTGTCACTCCGCAATTCTTGAATGAAGCGGATACCACCAGAGATCAAGACCAAGGTCACAATGATGATGGAGGTCGTTGGATCCTGTTCACCTGGTTTTGCTAGCCAGACATTGGTGATGAAGGAAACCAGCGCAATGACCAACAAAATCACTGTAAAAGGATTGATGATGGATTCGTAGATCTTTTTGATCATGGAATCTTCTTGACCTTTTGTGATGACATTTTCGCCATAAATATCGCGGTTTTCTTCTACTTGATCGTCAACTAGACCAAGGGCACTGGTTTTGTAGGTGGCAAAGGTGCTTTCAAGTGGTGCTTGAAGAGCAGCAATGAGTCTTTCTTTATTTGTTTGCATTGGTATCTCCTTTTTCAATCAGGAGCCAATCACTTTTGGAGTCCCTACGACACAAATCAGCGATTGGCTGGTTCGGTACGGTTCGGGATGATCGTCGATTTGTATCATAGCTCTCTCCTTTTTCTTTTCTTGGTAAGGCATAAAAAAGAGTCCTACCTTCGATCGGTAGGACTCATGAAACTCGTCATTAATTTTTCAATCAAAACTCTCAAAAAACTGACCGTCCAAGCTTTAGCTCCGCAAGGCAATGAAATGAGCTTAGTCTTGACCTTTGCGATCAGGACTGTTGACCAACGAGTAGTGTCTCCACTGCTTTGCGGTAGTCATCCGTATCCTTGTGGTAGCCTCACCTACCGTATTTCGAGTTTATTGTACTCCTTCACTTACAGAAAGTCAACACTTATTTGAGAAAAGTTTCCACCAAGCGTTTGGTGATTTCTTCAATGAGGGTGAAAGGGGCTGCTACATTGAGGCGAGCATGCAAGTTTCCTTCTTTTCCAAAATCTGTTCCACGGTTCAAAATCAATTTGGCTTGGTCATGAATTTTAGCATGCAGCTCATCATCGGTATAAGGATAGGCTGAAAAGTCCAACCAAAGAAGATAGGTTCCTTGGGGTTTCATGACACGGATTTTGGTCTTTGCATGCAATTCATCTACCACATAGTCGATGTGTTTTTCAAAGACTTGCTTGAGCTCTGTCAACCAAGGTTTACCATGGCGATAAGCCGCTTCTGTTGCAATATAGCCCAATCCTGAAATTTCATGTTGATTATTAGCCAATTGCCGTTGTTTAAAAGCCGTACGAAGCTTTGGATTTTCAATGACCACATAGGAATTTTTTGTTCCTGCAATATTGAAAGTCTTGGTTGCACTGGTTAAGATCAAGCTGAAATCTTTAAAGCTTGGATCAACTGTGTTAAAGCTGGTATGACGGTGGCCAAACAAGGCCAAATCTTGGTGGATCTCATCTGAAACGAGAAGGACACCATGTTTTTGACAGAGGTGGCCGATTTTTTCCAAGACTTCACGATCCCATACACGGCCTCCAGGATTGTGCGGATTACACAAAACATAGAGTTTCACCTCTTGCTCCACAATGTCTTTTTCCAGCTGATCAAAATCAATTTGGAAAAGACCATCCTTTTCAATTAATGAATTTTCGATCAATTTTCGACGATTGAGCTTGACACTTCGGGCAAATGGAGGATAGACCGGCGTATTGATTAAGACAGCATCCCCTTCCTTGGTGAAGGCTTGAATAGCTGTTGAAATGGCTGGAACAACACCTTCGATAAAGACGACAGCTTCCTTGTCAAAGGAATAGCCATGCTCTTCTTTTTCCCAATCAAGGATAGACTGGTAGAGGCTATCCGATGCATAGGTGTAGCCATAGACCATTTGGTCTGCATAGCCGATAACAGCTTCTCGTACTTCTGGAATGACATTAAAATCCATGTCCGCGATCCAAGCCGGAATGATTTCTGGATCTGTCTCAGTTTCTTTCCACTTGTAGGTATGGTGGGTCAAGCGATTCGGTAAAGTCGTGAAATCATATTTGGTCATCTTAAGCCTCCAATGCTTGTTTCAAATCTTCAATCAAATCATCCGCATCTTCGATTCCGATGGACAAACGAAGAAGATCATCTGTCAAACCATATGAATGGCGAACTTCTGCAGGAATGTCCGCATGGGTTTGAGTGGTAGGATAAGTGATCAAACTTTCAACTCCGCCAAGGCTTTCTGCAAAGGTAAAGACTTGAAGGGAATTCAACAAGTTGGGAATTTTTTTCTCATCTTGAATTTTAAAGGAGACCATTCCACCTTTTCCAGTGTAGAGGACTTCTTTGACCTGAGGGGAGGTTTTCAAAAACTCGACTACCTTGCGGGCATTCTCAGTGGAGCGCTCCATCCGGATAGAGAGTGTCTTGAGACCACGGATCAACAGATAGCTGTCAAATGGGGAAAGAACAGCACCTGTCGTGTTCAAATTGTAAAAGAGTTTGTCATACAAGTCTGCCTCATTTGTCACGACAACACCAGCCAAGACATCGTTGTGACCAGCTAGGTACTTGGTTGCTGAATGAAGAACAATATCTGCTCCCTCTTCAATTGGGCGTTGATAGATAGGGCTATAGAAGGTATTGTCCACCACTACTTTAGCACCTTTTGCATGGGCCAATTTGGCTAAATGAGCAATATCAAATTCCAACATCAATGGATTGGTTGGTGTTTCAATATAGAGGACATCCACCGGATCATGATCTAGATGGTGGATCAGTTCTTCTTCCGTATTGGCATAGGTGAAAGAGAAACGACCTTCTTGCTCTTGTTGGTTAAACCAGCGGAAAGAACCGCCATAAAGGTCACGAACGGCTAAGACTTTTGAACCAACTGGGAAAATGCTAAAAGCAAGCACGATGGCTGACATTCCAGAGCTTGTCGCCAAAGCATAGTCTGCACTTTCGATAGCTGCCAAAGTCTTCTCAGCTGTTGCGCGTGTTGGATTTTTCGTACGGGTATAGTCAAAACCTGTAGACTGACCAAATTCTGGGTGTTGGTAAGTCGTAGAGAAATGCAAAGGAGTTGTCAAAGCTCCCGTTGCTTTATCCGACTTGATTCCTGCCTGTGCCAAGATCGTATTGATATTGCGTTTTTTACTCATATTGCCCTCCGATAAACATTCAATCTAACTGCTTACTATTTTATCACTATTATGAGGAGAGCGGTTTTCCCATTTTCAAGACCTAGCTATAGTTTCAAACTATAAGAAAAGAGAGTGGGACAGAAATCGGTAATTCGTTAGAATTCGATTTCGTCGTCCCACCTCTGCACAGTTGAGTAGGGCTGTAAAAGCTGATGAAATCAGCTTAGTAGAGCCCACTCAACCACTGCGTCTTGCTCGACAATCCAAAAATAATTGAGAGGCTAGGACTTTTGTCCCAGCCTCTCAGGTTTATTTGATGCGAAATTTTTGTCTGAGACGTGTAGCTTGACCTCCGATAAAGCGGTCAAAATACCGTAGCCATAATCCTAAGGCTCCATATATAGCAACTCCTAATCCGCCAATGACGACGATATAAATCATGCTCGATACACGGCCATTTGGTGGGAAAATCCAGCCCAAAATCAAACCAGCGATCAAGACTCCAAGTAGCATCACCACAGTCAGGATAGAACCAAGTAAGGTCCGCTTAAAGACGATGGTGCGATTAAACTGAGTAATGGTTTGGATCTCTCGATACATGAGGACGATTGGCACCATTAAGGCAATGGTCGTTGACAGAAGTGGCCCATAAGAACGAAAGACCAAAATAAATGGAATCTGTAGGACCAATTTCACCACTACCCCATAAAGGAAGTAGCGAATGGCCTTGCGATTTTGAAAGAGGGCTTGAATCATTGGCGATAAGACCGTGTAAAGACCGAGAATTACGGTCTGCAACATCGCTACGATGAAAAGTCCTAAGGCCAAGCCATCTGGTTGCCCATAGAAAACCGTATAAAGTGGTTTTGCGACTGCTACTGCACCAAAGGTGGCTGGAAGCAAGAAAGCTAGCAACATGGTCAAGTTATCCTGTACGAGCTTCCCAGCTGCTTTTAGGTCCCCCTTGACATAATTCTCTGTCAACAGAGGAATCCCAACTCCCCCAATCGAAGTCGCTACTGCAATCAAGATCATGGTGATTTTGTTTGGATTAGCAGAGAAATAACTAAACATGACCAATAGCTGCTTTTGACTATAATCTGTGAACCAAGACATGACATTGATAAAGGTCATCTGGTCAACAATTTGGAAGAGCTGAATGGCGGAACCTGTGATGATAAAAGGAATGGCCTCCCGAATCGTATCGATCAAGAGAGCCCGAGTGTCAATTCCTTCACTTCTCTCTTGCTTTCTAAAAATAGAAGAGAGCAAGCCTGTCTTTGCAAGGTAATAAAAGAGCACCAGAAGGCTCGCTCCCATACCGATAAAGGCCGCAAAGGTCGACTGCGTCACAGCTTGCACATAGTCTCCTGAGCCAATCTTCATAATGAAGAAGGTCGTGAGCAACATCCAGATGACCCGGATCACTTGTTCTGCAATCTGGCTTATAGCGTAAGGCTTCATGTTGTTAAAACCTTGGAAAAATCCCCGAATGACACTCATCGAAGGAAAGATCAAGACAGCCCAAGAAAGGCTCTGCATGATCGGAATCAACTCTTTTCCCCCACCTGAAAGACTCGCAAAGACAGGAGACAAAAGATACATGAGAATGGCAAATCCAAGGCCTAGAATTCCCATAAATTTCAAGAAGCCCCGAATCAAAGCAAAGCTATGATCCGCTTGGTCCCGGGTATTGTATTTGGCTACTTGCTTAGCAACAGCTACAGGTACTCCGGCTGTCGAAATCAAGAGAAACCAAGCATAGATATTGTAGCCCATTGTAAAAAGACCATTGGCTTGTGGCCCATATTTCCCCATCCAAATATACCAAGGAATAATATAAGCGGCTCCTAGCAAACGGCTGATAAAGTTGCTGGCTGTCATCCAGGCAGTCCCGCGTAGCATCTGGGCTTGCTGGTCATTTTGTTCGTGACTCATTGGTGTCCTCTTTCGTTTCTTCTTCTCTTCATTATAAACTTTTCCATGACACTTGTAAAATAGGGACTTTAGGTTTACAATAGTTTTATGATTACAATTGAACAAACCCTCAACATTTTAAAACATGACCAAAATTTCCGAGAAGTTCTAGTAAATGGTGAATACTACTACCATCTAGAAGGAACAAGTTTTGATGCCATTAGCTATGATAGCCGTAAGGTTTCTGCTAGTACCCTCTTTTTTGTCAAAGGGGCGAGTTTCAAAAAAGAATACCTGGAACAGGCTATTTCTAATGGACTCGGCTTTTATGTCTCTGAAAAAGATTATGAAGTTGGTATTCCTGCCATTCTTGTCAATGATATCAAGCAGGCCATGAGCTTAATTGCTATGGAGTTTTATGGGCACCCTGAGAAACAATTAAAACTATTGGCCTTCACAGGGACTAAGGGAAAGACAACCGCGGCCTATTTTGCTTACCATATTTTGGAACAAAGTCACCGACCAGCTATGCTGTCGACTATGAATACGACGCTGGATGGTAAAAACTTCTTTAAATCGACCCTGACAACGCCAGAGAGTTTGGATCTTTTTGCCATGATGGCTCAGGCAGTAGCCAATGATCGGACCCACCTTATTATGGAAGTCTCCAGTCAAGCTTATCTGGTGAAGCGGGTTTACGGTCTGACCTTTGACGTCGGTGTTTTTCTCAACATCAGTCCAGACCATATTGGACCGATTGAACACCCAACTTTTGAGGATTATTTCTACCACAAACGTCTCCTCATGAAGAATAGCCAAACCGTTGTCATCAATAGCGATATGGATCATTTCCAAGTTTTAGCGGATCAAGTAGCGAACCAAGACCACGATTTTTATGGAAGCCAGTCTGAGAATCAAATTGAAAACTCTAAGGCCTTCAGCTTCTCAGCCACTGGTAAGCTAGCAGGCGACTACGATATCCAACTGATTGGCCATTTTAACCAAGAAAATGCTGTAGCAGCAGGTCTTGCCTGTCTTCACCTAGGTGCGAGCCTCGAGGATATCCAAAAAGGGATTGCTAAGACGCGCGTTCCTGGCCGAATGGAAGTCTTGACTCAGCAAAATGGAGCCAAGGTTTTCATCGACTATGCCCATAATGGAGATAGCTTGAAAAAACTGCTATCAGTTGTTGAAACCCATCAAACGGGGACCATTTCACTAGTTCTCGGATCAACTGGGAATAAAGGAGAGAGCCGCCGAAAGGACTTTGGCTTACTCTTAGAAGAGCATCCTGAGATCCAAGTCTTCCTCACAGCTGATGATCCCAACTATGAAGATCCTTTGGCTATCGCTGAAGAGATTAGTAGTTTTATCACGCGCCCTGTCGAGAAAATCGCAGATCGCGAAGAAGCCATTCAAGTGGCTATGGCAACAACCAGCAAGCCTGAAGATGCCATCATTATCGCCGGAAAAGGAGCGGATTGCTACCAAATCGTCAATGGCGTAAAAGAAGAGTATCCAGGTGACGCCGCCATTGCTGAACGTTATCTATAATCAAACGAAACAAGGCTAGGAAATTTTCCTAGCCTTTTCTATTGCTTCATAAACATCAGTCTTTCCTTATCCAAGTCCACTGCTAATTCATATTTTCCTTCATCATTTTTGTGGATATAACCTAAGACTTCTAAACTATCGACAAAGATATCTCTGCGCTTTTGCTGGACTTCTTCTTTTTTGAGAAATTTGAGCAAAAAGCTGGTCATATACTTGAGAGCATACTCAGGATTGACATCTCCCAAGATAGCATAGAGCTTTTCTTGCTCCTCTGTCAATGGATATTGGTGAGCAACCTTGTAGAAGTAATTGGAAAGGGTCTGTGCATGTCGCGCAAAGTCCGTCTCCTCTCTGAGAATCGCTGCATTGGTCGTATTGCGGAGTTCCGTTTGGAAGACCTTGGCTTTTAATTCTTGATAAACTGCACTGTCCTCTCGGACAAAGACCTCTTGATCCAGGTCCACTCGATCAGCTGACTCCAAGAAGGGCAGGTTGAGGGTGTAGCGTTTATTTTCTCGAAGGATGAAGCCCACTTTGATATATTCCTCCATCAGCTTATCCACTGGTTGATCTGGAAATTGGGCCTTGATTTGCCGCAGGATCACATCGTCGTGCTGATCCAAAAAGTTGATCAAGTCCTTGAAAAATGGCTGACGTGTCAAACGTGTGGGATTAATGATTGTAATCATCCAAATACCTTTCTTTAAACTGTAGCTGTAGTGATTGGGCTAACTGACTAGGATTGGTCCCGGGCTGATCTAAAGGAACCGCTAGACCGAGCCCTCTGTAGTAATCTTCCCAAAACGGACTAATCTCCTGTTCCTCATCTCCGAACTTCATGGGAATGGTTTCAAAAATAGGGAGTAGTTCTGCGATGAACTGGGAACAGTAATAACCATCTCCATCCGGATAAAAGGAAGCATTGTAGGGAGCCCCTAAAAGGTTTTCTGCTCGCTTTTTGACTTCTTCGTGATCAATCTGCACATAGCGATAAAGGTCATATGCTTTCCCGTCTTCAAAGAAATCTTCGGGTGACTGGGAAAGAACACCACCTTCCACCGTGGCATGATAAATGGAGCCGTCCAAAAAGATGGCCACATGGCTATAATGACCAGTAGATGTCTGGATAGCCTGCCCCATTTCTGTATTTTCACTGACAAAAATCAAATCGCCCGTCTCTAACATGATCTTCTCCTAGCAAAAAAGGAGCCGAAACTCCTTTTAACGATGGTTTTCCCCATTTATCATTAAGCATTAAAGCTTTCTGTCAATTGTGGTACCACTTGTTTCTTACGTGAAACAGCACCTGGAAGGAAAGCGTGGTTGTTTTCAAGTTTGAAGTTGAAAGCTGCTTCTACCTTGTCCATGTTGGCACCAAGGGCCAAAATTTCTGAGTTTGAGTTGACGATGTCTGTAATCATCAAAACAAAGTCAGAGTATCCGTTAGCTGCATTTGCTGCTTGGATGGCTGCTTCGATTTCAGCTTGGCGTTCCAAGACTTCCGCAATATCAACTGTGTTCACTTGAGCCACACGAACATTGTTTCCGTTCAATTCAAAAGTCTTGGCATCGATGTCGATCAATTCTTCTGCTGATTTGCTTGCCAAGTTGGTACCAGCCTTGAGCATGGCAAGACCGTATTCTTCTAAGTTGACACCAGCCAATTCAGCCAATTCAGGCGCAATCACCTTATCAGATGGGTGTGTTGTTGGAGATTTCAAAAGAAGAGTATCTGAAATCAAACCTGAAAGCATCAAACCTGCCAATTCTTTTGGCACTGCTACACCGTGTTCTTTGAACATGCGGTAAACGATAGAAGATGCTGATCCAACTGGTTCCAAACGCATGTAAAGTGGGCTAGCAGTTTCGAAGTTAGCCACACGGTGGTGATCCACCACACCATATACTTCTACTTCAGCGATATCTGAAACAGATTGTTGGAATTCATTGTGGTCCGTCAAGATGACTTGCTCTGCACCTTCTGCTTTAGCAGATGTGATGACGCGTGGTGCTTCCACACCAAAATAGTCCAATACGAAAGCTGTTTCTTCATTTGGAGTTCCAAGAGCCACTGCTTCTGTATCCAAACCATAAGCTTCTTTTGCAAGATAAGCAAAAGCTACAGATGAGCCGATAGCATCTGAGTCAGGATTTTGGTGACCAAAAACGAGAATTTTTGACATGTTTCTACCTCTTTATTTCATTTATAGATTCACTCTATTTTAGCACGTTTTGCCATTTAAAGAAAGGGAATAGTTGTGCATTTCAATAGAAAAGACAGCTGGAGTGACCAACTGTCTATACGTTTTATCCTTTGACCCGTTTCAGGTAATCTTGGTAACTTTCTGTTTCCATCAAATCTTTTGCATTTTGGACCCGTTCTTTTGTCGGTGGTTTCACACCCTCCAATTTGTACGGAATTCCCAATTCACGCCATTTGAATTCCCCCATAGTATGGTAAGGAAGGATCTCAAATTTATCGACATTTTTAAGGGTTTTAACAAATTTTCCAAGCTCGATCAAATCATCATCTCGGTCTGTAAGCCCAGGCACCAAGACGTGGCGAATCCAAACGGGTTTTCCAATATCAGACAAGTACTTGGCACAGGCTAAAATCGTTTTATTGGTATGGCTGGTCACAATTTTGTGCCGTTCATCATTGATTTCCTTGATATCCAGAAGTACCAAGTCAGTCACTGCCATCAAGCGGTCAAATTTTTCCAAATAACGAGGCGTATTCCGGAAAGGAAGAGCACAGGTATCCAAAGTACAATGAATGCCCAACTCTTGAGCCTTGGTAAAAAGTGCAATCAAAAAGTCAATCTGCAAGAGGGCTTCTCCACCACTGACAGTGATTCCCCCTTTTTCGCCCCAAAATCCACGATAACGGAGGGCTTCTTCTAAGACATCATCCACCGTCCGCTCACGGGACTTGTTGGTTTCCATTGCCCAAGTATCTGGATTGTGGCAGTATTGACACCGCATTTGACAGCCTTGAAGGAAGACAATAAAGCGGATCCCAGGCCCGTCTACTGCACCAAAACTTTCTGTTGAGTGTACCATTCCTGTTACTTTTCCATAGTCAACTGTTTCATTTTCCATTGAGGAACCTCTTCTCTTGAAAACGTTTTATGATTTTATTATAACACGATTCCATCTATTTTAAAGAGTTTAAGCTTCTTTTTGAAAAGAAACTGTTCTTTTCAGTAGTTTTCATTGTCCTAGTACAGTTTCCAATATGGGACTATCTGTCCTGTATTTTAGGAGAAAAAAGGAGCCAGCGACTCCTTTTTTAGATCTTTCTTATAAAACACGTTAGTGAGTCATCCTTTTCTTCTTGTACCAGACAAGACTCATCGTAGCTATTGCCACTCCAAAAAGAGCTAGATAGCTTGTTTCTTGTCCAGTAGATGGAAGGATTTTCCGCTTGCCTGGTGTCTTGGTTTCTGTTGTGGCCTCTTCCTTGTCGTCTTGCTTCTCATCTTCGTTCTTGCCCTTCTCTTTGCTTTCAGATGTTGAACTCTTTTGTTCATTGGCTTGGGTCTGATGAGAGACAAGTTGAGATCCTGTATTCGATGAAGAAGAGCTGGTTTGATCCGTTGGTTGTCCTGTATTTCCTTGTTGATCATCCGTCGGCATTCCTGGAGTTTGTGCTCCACTAAAGTCGATTTGGACTAAGACAGGATCATGGTCTGATGCACGACCATGTTCCTTCATAAAGGAAGCATTGATATGGACTGGTTCAAACCTTGCTTTAGCTGCCATGTTGTTTGAGATAAAAATGTTATCCAAAACTTGATTGCTTCCACGGTAGAAATAAGAATAGCGATCGCCTACATCATGTTGAGCCATTAAGTTGGTTAGTTCACTACCCGCAAGGATCTGTGCCGTGGTTGAGAAATCGTAGTCATTAAAATCACCCGTCAAAACAAAGGTGGTCTTCGGATTTTGCTTCAAGCCTTCTTGGACGAATTGATGGATGACACTGGCTTGTGCTTCACGAGTTGGCAAGGTATGTTCCACTGCTGGTTGGCTTGCCCCATAAATAGCATCATCTCCAATTTTTGATTTCAAGTGATTGGCAATCACCACAACTGGTTGACCTTTGAATTCAAATTCAACGGCTAAGGACTTGCGAGTATGATCAAACGATGGGTCATTAGGGGCAATCCGAGCTGGATTTTTAACCAGGTGTCCCTTGTCAAATTGCGCTGCCTCGTTGCTAGTTGCTGCCTCTTTTTTGGCTAAGCTCACGCGTTCTGGATTGTAGAGGATTCCCAAACGAATATTGGAACCAGGCTTTCCTCCGTCAGCGCCATCTACTGGAGCAACCTCCGTATACTCATAGCTCTTACCCCCCAATTCCTTGATCCGATTGGCTAGTTTGCGTCCACTTTCAACACCTCTGGTCGTTCCGTCATCCACACTACCATTATTGTCCTGCACTTCGATCAAAGTAATGATGTCTGGATTGTGAATTTCATGGATAAAGGAATTGGCAATCAGCGTCACCTTATCCTCTGGGGTTTCATTTTTGGCATTGTTGGCCGAGAAATTTTCAATATTGTAGGAAGCGATGGTCAGCTTGTCCTCACTTGGTTGCGTTTGAGCTGCTTGACGCTGCAAGCCACCATCTTGGACCGTCAACTGTTGAGTGGGCTCTAATTTATAGAAGCTATTTCGATACGTTACCACTCCTGTCACATCTTCTGTAAAGTAATCCTTAGCTTTTGCGACAAACTGATTCCCAACATAAATCGGGATCGTCTCTGTATTTTGCGCATGTGGCCGTAGATTCAGACCTCCAATATTGTTTAAAGGAAGACCTGTGAAATCTTCTCCCAAGACATAGATATCTCCTTTGTACTGGGGACCAAGGACATGCGGTTTCTTCACCACCGTGAGCATTCCTTCCAGGCTTTCCCAATAATCGAGGGCATCGGTTTCTGGAGCATAAGCAGTCGGATTAGGCTTCACATCTGCTGGCATGCCCGCAGTGATATTCACAGCTTCTGGAAGAGGGGCTGTCCCATCTTTTGTGATCCAAGCATCGACCAGCATGGTCACTGTTAAACTATTCGTTGGTTCCTTAAAGGTCTTCCCTGCTCCCAAGGTAACCTCTTCCATATAGCCTTCCTTGACGGTACCGGTGATTTTCACCTTGTCGCCGACTTTCACCTTGTATTTGGAAACAACATAAATCCCATCTGAAGTCCGACTATTGCCATCCGATTCAATATCTTGGGCATAAAAACCATAGCGGTCTGTCTTGGTCACCACTGCATTTTGGATGGCCACTTTTTGGCCTTCCAGTGGAGAGCGTTGCGCTTCCCCTTGAATGTCCCCGATCTTAACCGTTTTCTCCTCAGTATCGTCTGAGGAACTGCTAGATGTCTCTTCTTTATCACTTGAAGCTCTCGTCGTAGCTTCTGTAGTTGTTGTTGTAGCGGAAGTCGAATGATTTGTCGAGCCTTCCTCGCTACTAGTGTTCGTCACAAGCGCTGGCTCTGAAGTCGAAGCTGTGGTCTCGTCTGCAACTACCGTGAGGGCACTGCTAAAGACCCCCAACTGACTAGCCAATAAGGTGGCTACTCCCAGTAGGCGAATCTTTTTACCGTTTTTTCTCATGCGTTTCTCCATCCCTAAAAAGTTTTCCTCTTTTATTATAAGGGAATGACTTTGCATTTTCAAGCGCTTTCAAAAATATTTTTCAAAAAGAAAAACACTTCGACCCAAAAAGATCGAAGTGTCAAGAACTTAAGCTAAAATTGCCAGTGTCTGATACGGTTTCAGAATTACTTTTTCAGAAAGCTTTACATTCTCATAGTTGGACAAGAGCACGCGCCATGCTTGGTAGTCTTCTGGAATCGCTACTTCAACTTCACTTCCATAGAAATGATTGAGTACCAAGAGTTTTTGACCGTCTAAGTGGCGTTCAAAAGCATAGACTTCTTGACTATCTTCCAGTGCTGGCTGGTAGCTTCCTTCTGAAATGATCCGCATTTCTTTGCGCAAGCGAATCAATTCTTTATAGAAGGTAAAGATTGGTCCATCCATCTCCTTTTCAACGTTGAAGTCTTTATAGGACTTCCCAACTTTCAACCATGGCGTGCCTGTTGAAAAACCGGCATTTAGAGAAGCATCCCATTGCATGGGCGTACGTGAATTATCACGTGACTTAGCTTGGATAATCTTGAAGGCTTGCTCAGGTGACTTGCCTTGGTCCAAGAGCATTTGGTAAGCATTGATGGACTCCACATCCACGTAATCTGCCATCGAATCATAGTCTGGATCAATCATGCCGATTTCTTCCCCCATATAGATATAAGGGGTCCCACGTGACAAGTGAATGCTAGCTGCGAGCATGGTCGCTCCTTCATTGCGGAAGTTCTTGATATCTACAAAGCGATTCAAAGCACGAGGTTGGTCATGGTTATTCCAGAAAAGGGCACTCCAACCACCACGTTCACTCATTTCCTTGCCCCAAGTATGATAGAGACGTTTGAGCTCTTGCAGGAAGAAGGCTTTATCGAGACTGTTCAAGGGATGGGGTCGCAAATTTGTAGGCAAGCACACTTTGACTTCCCCGTTTCCCAATTAACCAGCTATCAAGAAATCGTCAAAGCTTCTGGTCTTCGCTCAGAAACCAATGTCATTCGTTTGGAACAAATCAGTATCGATGAAAAAGGAGCTAAAAAGACAGGTTTCCCTCTTCACCGTTTGGTTTGGAAAGTAACCCGGCAACGGGTGGTGGATGGTGTCGCTTCTGTCTTAGATATTGATTACCTAGACAGAGAGCTGATCCCTGGCCTGACCAAGGAAATTGCCCAGCACTCTATCTACCAATATATAGAAGAAGACTTGAAATTGCAGATTGGCTATGCCAAAAAAGAAATCTTGATTTCACCAATCGATAATCGTGACAAAATCTTACTGGATCTTGGAAAAGACAAACACGTGGTAACTGTCCGTTCCCAAGTTCACCTAGCAGACGGACGCCAATTCCAATTCACCGAAAGCCGACACAAATTAGACAAGTTTCATTTTGTCGACTATGCAGAGCGGAGGAAATAAAAAGGAGGCTGGGACAAAAGTCCTAGCCTCTCAGTTATCTTTGGATTGTCGAGCAAGACGCAGTGGTTGAGTGGGCTCTACTACGCTGATTTCATCAGCTTTTACAGCCCTACTCAACTGTGCGGAGGTGGGACGACGAAATCGAATTCTAACGAATGACCGATTTCTGTCCCACTCTCTTTTATTTTATCCTAATACCAATTCATCACTAACCAGGGTTTCACCACTGTTTTGTTGGAAGAGGCGCATCAAATCTTCAACCGTTAGGTTTTTCTTTTCTTCTCCTTTGACGTCGACAACGATCTTGCCTTGGTAGAGCATGATCAAGCGGTTGCCGTATTCGATAGCATGGTTCATATCATGCGTAATCATCAAGGTTGTCAAATCATGGCTTTCCACGATCTTTTGTGTCAATTCCATGACCATTTCACTGGTCTTGGGATCAAGCGCTGCGGTATGTTCATCCAGAAGCAAGAGTTTGGGTTTAACCAAGGCTGCCATGACCAAAGTCAAAGCTTGACGTTGCCCACCAGATAGATATTGAGTATCGACTTTGAGACGGTTCTCTAAACCAATGTTCAATTCCTTCAAGGCTTCACGGAAACATTCGCGATCCTTCTCCCGAACTCCCCAGCCCAACCCACGAGATTTTCCACGACGTTGGGCAATGGCCATATTTTCTTCAATGGTCAAACGAGAAGCTGTCCCCATTTTAGGATCTTGGAAGACACGCGCAATATCTTTCGCACGCTTACGAACACTCGTATTTTTGATGGAGTTACCCTCTAGCAAGATATCCCCTTCATCCACGACTAGATTTCCTGCCAAGATGTTCATCAAGGTTGATTTCCCAGCTCCATTTCCACCGATGACCGAAATGAAGTCCCCTTCTTCTACTTGGAGATCCAATCCTTTTAAGACGTGGTTTTCATTAACCGTTCCTGCTTCAAATGTCTTATGAATGCCTTCAATTGATAATAATGTTGCCATACTTTTCTCCTACTTATTTCCTAACTTCAATCCGCGAACACGAAGCCGTTTTTGCGCCTCAGGAGCGAACAAGACAATTGCGAGCAAGATCGCATTGAAGAGACGAACCATATTTTGATCGAGATTTGGGATCTCGTATATATTTAAGATAATCAAACGATAAACAATGGCTCCAACCCCGATTGAAAGCAAGCGCCAACCAATGGTCAATTCGTGGATCAAAACCTCAGCGATAATCACCGCACTCAAGCCAACCACGATCGTCCCTGTCCCAGAAGTCACATCTGAGAAACCATCATTTTGAGCAAACATAGCGCCACAAAGGGCAATCAAGCCATTTGAAATCATGTAGCCCAACATCTTCATGTTGTCCACATTGACCCCATTAGCCTCACTCATCGGAATGTTATCACCTGTCGAGCGCAGAACCAAGCCAAGTTGCGTCTTCATTAAGAGGGTCAACAAGATACATACGATGATCAAGCAGGAAATACTAATCAAAAAGACAGCTTCTTCATTAGAAAGTCCAAATTTCATGACACTCTTGAAAATGGTACCTGCATCTCCAATAGAAAGGTTAGGAACCCCTCCCATAATTTTGATATTGATAGAGTAGAGCCCCGTCAAAGTGACAATCCCTGTCAAGAGGGCTGGAATTTTCATTTTTGTATGGAGAACCCCAGAAACCAAGCCTGCAATCATCCCTGCTAAAAAGCCCAACAAGGTTGCAACCCAAGGGTTTCTTCCCGCTTGAATTTGTGAGGCTACAACTGCTGCCCCAAGTGGAAAGGCTCCTTCTGCCGTCATATCGGCAATATCTAAAATTCGAAATGTTAAGTAAACACCGATCGCCATGATCGACCACAATAAACCTTCTGATAAACTTGATAAAACGAAATTCATCTCAAACCTCCTATTTTTCTACCTTCAACGAGCTAATATCAATTCCAAGCTCTTTAGCCATCTCTTTATTGGTATGCAATTCTAATTTTTCAGGTGTTTCAACTGCGACTTTTCCAGTTTTCTCACCCTTCATGATGCGAACAGCCATCCGAGCAGCTTGTCTTCCCAATTCCTCATAATCGGTACCAAAGTTGTACAAACCACCAGTAGCCACCATCTCAGCAGACCCACCAAAAACTGGCACCTTATGGCTGATAGAAACCTGTTTGACAGTGTCCATTGTAGAAGAGATAATATTGTCCGTCGGAACAAAGACGATATCTGCCTCTGACATGATACTGTCTGCTGCAGCTTTCACATTGTTACTATCAAGAATTGTTTTTTCAACCACTTGATAGCCTTTAGCTTCTAAGATCTTCTTCGCATTGTCTTTTTGGACGACGGAGTTAGGCTCACTTTGCGTATAGAGAATCCCAACTGTTTTCGCCGTTGGAAGCACTTGCTTAATCATGTCTACCTGTGTAGCGATCGCATCTTCTGACTGGTCACTTGTCCCTGTGATATTGCCACCTGGTTCTTTCAAGTTTTTCACCAATTTCGCTGCCAATGGGTCGGTCACAGCTGAGAAGACAATAGGTGTTGATTTAGTGGTATTAGCCAAACTTTGTGCAGAAGGAGTTGCAATCGCAAAGACTAGATCACTTTCTTCTGCCAATTGTTTAGAAATATTTTTCAGATTTCGTTGCTCCCCTTGAGCATTTTGGAAATCGATCTGAATATTTTTCCCATCTACATAGCCCTCTTTCTTCAACTCCTCGATAAAGCCTTTTCGTGTCGCATCGAGCGACTTATGGGTGATGTACTGGGAAATCCCAATTCGAAAGACATTGTCTTTTTTAGTATCTTTTAGGTTATGTAAGGTCACCAATGATGTTAACAGAAGTCCTACAACCAGGACAGGTGCTAGCAATTTTTTCACTACTTTCATTTATTGACTCCTTTTCTGCAAAATAAACAAAAAATCCGCTTAGATGATACTCTAAACGGATGCTTGAAATTCTCCAACAAGTTACAAAACCTCGGTCCATTTAGATACTAGCTCTATGGACCATCATCAAAAATCTTAGCCACATAGATACAAACAAATTGCTTGGGTTGTTTGCATCCATGAGATCATGTCTACAAACACTATCTAAAGTAGCTAAAGTAAAATTTTTGAGTTGAAATGGCTTGTTGCTTCATGTTTATTTTCTGCTTTCTTTTTTTATGGGTATTATCTTACCTTAATTTTTTTTGGCTGTCAAGACTATTTCAGAAATTTTTGAAATTTTTTGAAAATTCAACTGTTCCTGACAAGAAAAAAACAGAGGCTGGAACACGTCCAAGCCTCTATTTTTTAATCTTCTTTTGATTTTGTTTCTTCATCTTCCTCGACGATTTCAGAAATTTCAACTTTCACCTTGGTCACACGACCATTTTTTACTTTGTCATTTGTCAAAATGAGGTGTTTCTTTTGACTATCGACTTCACAGCTGAGTCGCTCTTTCAAGGTTGGAATTCGCCCAACCTCTGTCAGATAATACCCTGCAATGGTATCCACATCATCACTTTGCAACTCAACATCAAAATATTCGTTAAAGTCATTTAGTGACATGGCTCCTTGTACGACATAGGTATTGTCCGCAATTTCAAAGACATCAATTTCTGCTTTGTCAGTCTCATCGTCAATTTCACCGACGATTTCTTCCAAGAGGTCTTCAAGAGTAACCAAACCAGACATCCCACCATATTCATCAAGCAGAATAGCCATTTGATTTTGGGTATTGCGCAATTCCTTCAAAAGATCATCCACAAAAATAGTCTCTGGAACAAACAAAGGTTCTTGTAAAATCTTTCTTAAGACAATATTATCAAAGCCATTGATAAATCCTTCGTTCAAGAGACGTTTGGTATGGATGAGACCGATGACATTGTCCTTGTCATCATCATAGACAGGAATCCGTGAAAAGTTTTGCTTAAGGATACTTTCAATGATTTCTTTGGTATCATCATTGATATCAACCATGAAGGCATCCGTCCGTGGCACCATGACTTCACGCGCTACCATTTCATCTAATGAAAAGATCCCTTGGAGCATCTCAATCTCGTCCGCATCTAGTGTTGCTTCACTATTGGTCAGCATATACTCGATTTCATCCCGCGTCATCTTTTCATCCGGATCATCGAATTCCATTGGCGTGATACGGCTCAAAAGGTTGGTCGACGCTGAAAGCAACCAAACAAAGGGGCTAACAATTTTTCCTAATAAAATGACAATCGGAGCCGTTCGAACAGCTAACTCATCTTTCAGGTTCATAGCGATTCGTTTCGGATAGAGTTCCCCAAATACGATCGAAATATAAGTCAAAAACGCTAGAGATAAAAAGCTTCCAGCTGCAACAGCCGTTTTAGTATTGCCCATCCATCCAGCAATGACATGACCAAGGCTATCTGCAAGACTCGCCCCAGATAAGATGGTAATCAAGGTGATCCCCACCTGAATAGTGGATAAAAAATGGTTGGGCTGTTCCAAAACGCTAAGAAGACGAATGTATTTTTTATCCCCTTCTTCTGCTTTTTGCACTACACGAGAACGATTCAACGATACCATTGACATTTCGGTTGCCGAGAAAAAGGCGTTCAATAATGTCAAAACAATCAATAAAATAAATTCCAATAAAATTTCCTGACTGCCAGGGTCTTCCATGGATACTTTCCTCCAGTATATAATATTGTATATTATACCACAAAATATGAGAGCCTGCATTCTTCTATGTCATTTTCTTTTTTCACCATCAAAAAATCAGGACCAGGTCCTGATTTTAGTGCTCTGCACTGGTAAAATCATAAAAGAAGGCATTGAGTTTTTCAACCAGCTCTAGCGATGAGAGACTACTTGTACAGATAAAAGGTTTTTTCTTTAATTCCGGCATCATAAAGTTGGCCACCACGACATCTGCATCTGAAGCTTCGATATCCTCTACTGTTAGATTATACTTGATCATCTGAGTAAATTCAAAGTTATCCGTACAGTAGAAATCTAGAAAATCGATCATGGATTTAGCATGGTGGTCATCAAAACGACTGATAATCAAGACCTTAATGGACTTCCGGCGGCGCAATAATTGTGGTAAGAGACGTTCCCAGTGAGTGTAGACCGTGTAGATCATGTGCTTGATAATTTCTTCATTCAGATTATGCTTCATGGTCTTCATATAAGTGATGATATGGTCTCTCAAATCATCATAGAAGGCTGGGAAGATGCTCATAAAATCTTCGTTGGTATTGGTCTTGGTATCAAATAAGAGGAACTCCGAGAACAATTCCTTCCGACCTAAGTGAGCTGTATTATGAACGTGCATCAACATCTCATCAAGATTTTCGATATCTAAATCATAGGTATAGCATAGATCTTTGAACATATCTTTAATGAGTCTAGTGGATTCTTTTGCATAAGGATCTGTTTCTGCGGCCTCAATCAAGCTTTCTGGGCTGAAATAGAAATTTTCTTGAATAAAGATGATGAAGAACTGCTCCAGCACTTTTTCATTTAACTCGACACCCAACTGCAAGCTAAAGTAGCGCAACATCTCCTCAACATTGGTCACCCCTTGATATTGATCTTTATAGGCTTCAAAGGTCGTTGGAATGTTGATGAAATAGCCTTGCTTAATACGTGATAAGTACACTGTCAAGAGAACTTTGTAAGACTTAATGACAGAGAAGGTCAATGGATAGCCATAGAGCTTGAAGAAGAAGGTGATCAAATCGGTCACGGCCTCTTCCTTAAATTCTGGGAAAGGCCACTCCATATAGTAATAACGTTCCGCAAAATACTGGGCATAGAAGAAACGAACATCCACTTCATCCCCGACAAGATTCAAGGGTTTCAAATCAATCTTTACATTGTATTTTGTTTGAAGCTTCTGATTAATCGTCCGAATCAAGCGGTAGAAAGACTGGTAACTCAGATCAAACTTTCTGCAAATATATTCATTGGAAACATCCTTGTGGAAGAAGAGGTATTCAATCAAGGCGAAGGCTTGTGATTCTTTAAAAAAGTGATGGTAAATCACCTCAAGCCCAACCGAATCCTCATAACTGATCTTGATCCCATTGGTAGAGGATTCAATTAAAAAGTCATCAAATGTACTACGAAGATTAGACAAATCTTCTTTTAACGAACGTTCTGTACAATCCAAACGCTTGGCCAACTCTTTCAAGTGGAACCATCTTTTTTCCTTAATCAAGATTTCCAACAATTGCAATTGACGTCTTTGTTTTTTCGATAAGAGCAGTCTCATCTTTCCCTACCTAATTTCATATTTTCTTTCAAAATCACTTATATTTTAACACATTTCATAGCACTTGTTGACTTTTTTCCAGCATTTTTCAAAAAAATGTACAAAAAAGACTCCAAGGCCCATATAGGCGCTAGAGTCTAAGATTTATTAATGATGCCAAATTCTTCTTTTTTCTTCTGTTCCTTAGCAGCACGATGGTTATCATAAAGATTCACCAAGAATTTTACAATTTCTTTTCCAATCGAATAGACTGGAATCGCGACGACCATTCCGATAATTCCGTAAATATTACTTGAGAGCAATAAGAGAACCATAATGGTAATCGGGTGAACCTTCATCACGCCTCCAACGATACGCGGATAAAGAATATTGCCATCGATCTGCTGGATAATCAACATGTAAATGACTGCTTTGATCATCATATCCATATCGGTAAAAGCATAAGTGATGATCATCGGAATCAAACCGATGGTTGGTCCTACATAGGGAATCAAGTTAGCCAGCCCAGAAAAGATGGCAAAGACCAAAGCGTACTTCAATCCAATAAAACTATAGCCAATGTAGGCTAGTGTCCCAATGATCAAGGCATCGATTGAAATACCACTAATATAGCGGGAGACCGTTTCATTCAAACTAATCAAGAGGCTTGAGATATGGAGTTTGTCATTGCGTAAAATGGTCCGCTCTAGCATGGGCAATAACTTCTTCCCATCGATCAAGAAATAAACCAAGAAGACGGGGGTCATGATCAAAATAAAGACCGTATTGACAATGGTGTTAACCACACTTCCCAAACTGTTGGTCACACTATTTAAGAGATTTTGTAGGATATCCATATAAGAGAGATTCAACTGTTGAATCGTAGATTGGATATTTACATTCTGGAACAAAGGATTGGCCGAAAGTTTTCGAACCAAACTTTGGACTTCCCAGTATAGTCCTTGAGTTGAATTAATCAAGCTGGTTAACTGATTGATTAAGATTGGGAGCAGATAAAAGATCCCTAGACCAATGATCCCAAACAATAGTACTAAGGTGATCAAAATCCCAAACACACGCTTGATTTTTAAGTGTTTTTCTAACAATTCAACAATCGGGTTGGTGATATAGTATAAAAAACCTGCAATTAAAAATGGTAAGAGGATGGTATTCAGAACAGATACAAATGGAGAAATTAAAGTCCCCATTGATTTCCAAATATAGAAAATCACCGTCAATAATAAAATTTCACATGTCCAGAATAACAATTTACTATTTCGAAACATTCCTTACCTCCTGTTTTCTATTCTACCATATTTTATGATAGAATAAAGGAGATTTTAATCAAAAGGATGAAGTTATGAATAATTTGATTGAACTACAAGACGTCAATTTGATCCGCAATGGAAAAGCCCTTTTAAAAGAGATTAACTGGCAAGTGAAAGAAAATGAATGCTGGGCGATTTTAGGCCTCAATGGAGCAGGAAAATCGACCCTCCTCAAACTGTTGATGTCTGAATACTGGGCTAGTTCAGGACAGGTTACGGTCCTTGGAACTCGCTTTGGAGAAGGTGGGATTCCTGAGTTACGGAAGCGTATTGGGATCGTTAGCTCCTTTATTTCAGAAAGACTACCAGAACATCTTTTGACAGAACAAATTGTCCTAACCGGTCAATACAAGAGTAGTATTTTATATGCTGCATACGGGGAGGAAGAACTAAACTGGGCACGGGATATGCTGACTTCGATTGGAGCTAGCTCTTTGATCGGTCGCAAATACCGGGAGCTCTCCCAGGGAGAAAAGCAGACGGTCCTCATTGCACGAAGCCTCATGGACCAGCCAGATCTGATCATCTTTGACGAAGCTTCAAGTGGATTGGATCTCTTTGCCAGAGAAAAGCTCCTCCGTCAGATCCATCACATCAAACAACTGGATCACGCGCCAACCATGATCTACGTCACCCACCATGCAGAAGAAATTACAAAAGATATGACCCATGTGCTCCTGCTCAAACATGGCCAAGTGGTCGAACAAGGGCCAAAGGAAAACATCCTAACTCCTCATGTCCTTAGCCAGTTTTACGAAGCACCAGTATCCCTTATTGATCTAGGCGATGAGCGACTCTTTGTCAAACCAGAAATCGCACACTGAAAAGAAAATGAATAAAGCAAAAAGAGAGTGGGACAGAAATCGGTAATTCGTTAGAATTCGATTTCGTCGTCCCACCTCCGCACAGTTGAGTAGGGCTATAAAAGCTGATGAAATCAGCGTAGTAGAGCCCACTCAACCACTGCGTCTTGATCGACAATCCAAAAATAATTGAGAGGCTAGGACTTTTGTCCCAGCCTCTTTTACTCTTATCTCAACGATTCCGTGCATACTCGATCATATCGTATGGAAGAGTGTTGGCACTTTCTCTTAGGGAGTAGCTTTCTAATTCATTGACATTTTGACGCATGCGACGCGCTTGCTTGGCGGTAATCAGGTATTGCGCTTCGTATTCAAAAATAATCTTACGCTCCAAATAATAGCCTCTCAACATTTCATCGATATTATTTGGTTTTACCCGGTTAATAACCCGCTCCACAAAGGCTCCACTAGTAATAATAGCCGTCTCTCTCAGACGAGATTCTTGCAGGTAAGAGATCAAACTGCTCCGATAAACCCCTTTGAGGTCTTCCAAACTTTCAATGATGATTTCCGTATTGGCCAAATAAAGGGCCGCAATCTGGTCATAATCAATGGCTTCTAACTTTCTATCTTCTCGGTTCCACCAAGTTCGAAAGCCAGAACCTAGTGTTAGGATTTCATGGACCAGCAAACGCAAGATGCGGAAAGAAACCAAGAGGTAGTATGTTAGACGAGACGAAAGGTTGCGATTGACCCGTTGCTCCATATTACGAAGATAGCGTTGGTAGACACGGTAGCCCCGCTCGCGCATCTTTCCTTCTTCGTAGGCTTGTTCCAAGCCGTCACTTTCAATACTCAAAATCAAGAGCTTCAGCTGTTCCCAGTCCTTTTGAATGAGCTTATTTTCTTGGCTTAGAATCAAATTTTCAATCCGACCATGATAGTTATCAATCGCCGCATACAAGGGCCCCTTGTGCTTACTATTCTTTAGGTCTGCTTCTAATTCCATGACGACATCATTTAAAATCGCGATCTGCATCAGGTAGTTATTGGTTTCTTCCTTATCTTCTGATAATTTTGGAAGCACCACTAAGCCAGCAATAAAGCTGACAAGGGTAACTCCTGCCACTAAAAAGAGTAGGACGGGGTATTCTTTTTCGATTTTGGTTGGAATCAAAAGGATCGTCGCAATCGAAACTGTTCCCTTCACACCCGAAAAGGTCAGCAATAAGGCATCTTTCAGATAATTTCTCAATGATTTTTTTAGTCGAACCGTTCGGAACCAATAAAAGAGGTAAACCATGACAAAACGAATTAAAAAGAGCAAGGTAGTCAAAAGAAAGACAGAAAGAACTAAAAGAAGATTGTTGTAAATGGGACTACTTAAGATGGGCTTGGCGATCATTTCTAGTTCCATTCCCAAAATCACAAAGACCGACCCATTTAAGATAAAGTTGACCGTATTCCAGACGGTATGGCTCACAGTATCCACCCGGGCTTCAAGAAGGGTAATGTGCTTAAAGCGACTAGCTTTTAGGATCCCTGACACGACCACAGCGATGATACCAGACACATGGAGTTCTTCTGCTAAGAAAAAAGTCAATAACGGGAGACTCAATTCTAATAACAATTCACTGGCAATATCACTAGCGCGAACACTCAAGAGTAAGGTTTGTAGCCAACGGTTCACAAAGGCCGTCAAGATCCCCACCGCAAATCCTCCAATGATGGAGATTCCTAAGGAAATCCCTGCTTCTCCAAGGGAGAAACTTCCGGTCGCAAGGGCTGCCAAGGCTACTCGAAAGGCAACTAGACCAGAGGCATCATTTAGTAATCCTTCGCCTTTTAAGATATTCGAAACCCGCTTTGGAAAGCTAAAGCGCTCAGACAGGGAGGCAAAGGCTACTAAGTCGGTAGGCCCAAGGGCTGCCCCCACGGCCATACAGGCTGCTAATGGAAGGCTCAGCCACAAGGAGTGAGCTGCCCAGCCCAAACTAATGGTTGAGATAAAAATCACTGGGAAAATCAAATAGAGGATGACCCGCCAGTGCTTTAAGACGGAAGTAATATCTGCTTCTTCTGCTTCTCGAAATAAGAGAGGGCCAATGACCAAGGCCAGAAAGAGCTCGGTATCCAGATGAAAATTTTCTTCTGGCACAAAGAGAGCCCAACCAATCCCTAGTAAAATTTGAATCAAGGGTAGAGGAAGACTCGGCACAAGTTTATTCGTGGCATTTGAGATGATCAAAATCATCGAAAAGATCACTGCATAAAGGAGTAGTTCCATATCACTCCCTCCCTAGCGTTCTTGGCAGTAGGTCTCAAATTGCTGTTTTAACTCCGCAATCTTTTGGTCTGTCTTGGTTACATCCTTGTGCTCAATCTTCTTTTGGGACCGTTCCATCTCAAGCGAAACCAATTTCTTTTTTATTTTGAGCATCTTTTTGGTCATATGAGCTTCATCATAAAAACCCATTGCACGCTCGTGGATGGTTGATTCGACAAAATGATGTCTCAATCCTTCAATTTTATTCTTTAAATATTCTTTATCCATGACGGTAGCTTTCTAATTTTTCGATCATGACCAAAAACGGTGGCTGATTCACTTGATTCAGTGTCCGGTAGATGGTCGCTGTATAGTCTTTTTGAGGGAGCTGACTGACAAAGTCCAGCACTGCATCACGCTCGATGTCTCCTCCCTCATGACCATAATAGATCATAATAGCCATTCGCCCACCTTTTTCTAGGCGAACACAAATTTTCTCCATCGCTTCAATCGTGGTAGCTGGAAGAGTAATGACCGATTTATCCGCAGATGGCAGATAACCCAGATTAAAAATAGCTGCTTTGATGGTCTCCACATATTGGTCCACATGCTGGTGGCCATCCAAAATCAACCGGACATGTTGAAGTCCCAACTTTTCCAATCTTTCTTGGGTATTGACAAGTGCCTGCTCTTGAATATCAAAGGCATAGACCTGGCCTGCTAGTTGGGCTAAAAAGGCCGTATCATGTCCATTTCCCATGGTCGCATCCACCACCACATCTTCTTTGGTGATGACTTCTGCTAAAAATTGATGGGCCATTTCAAGTGGTCGAAGCATCAGCAGTCTCCTTTTCTTCTAGCTTACATCCTTGGGTACTTCCACGCCGACGCATTTCAGTTTCAATGGCGTTTAGGACTTCCCATTTGTTGAGGCTCCACATAGGGCCAATCAACATATCCCGTGGCGCGTCCCCTGTAATCCGGTGGATGACAATGTGTTTGGGGATGATCTCCAACTGGTCACAGATGACCTTGACATACTCCTCCTGGCTCATGAGTTGAAGTCGTCCTTCATGATAGTCCCGTTGCATCCGTGTATTGGTCATCAAATGCAAGAGGTGTAACTTGATGCCATCAATTTCATTATCGGTCACACAACGGCGAACATTTTCCACCATCATCTCATGCGTCTCCCCAGGAAGGCCATTGATCAAATGGGAGACGATCTCTGCCTTGGGCACCTGTTTGCGAATCCGCTTGACTGTTTCAACGTAGAGGTCATAACTATGGGCCCGATTGATCAATTCAGAAGTCGCTTCATAAGTCGTCTGAAGACCCAACTCAATTGTCACATGCATGCGCTCTGTCAGCTCTGCTAGGTAGGCCAAGGTCTCATCTGGTAAACAGTCCGGACGCGTACCAATGTTGATTCCTACCACTCCTGGTTCATTGATGGCCTGTTCATACCGCTCTCGAATGACTTCCACTTTATCGTGGGTATTGGTGAAATTTTGAAAATAGACCAGGTACTTCTTCACATCTGGCCATTTCCGATGCATAAAATCAATCTCTTTGTAAAACTGTTCTCGAATCGGAGCTTCTGGGGCCACAATGGCATCTCCTGAACCCGAGACCGTACAAAAAGTACAGCCACCGTGGGCGACTGTTCCGTCACGATTAGGACAATCAAAGCCTGCATCAATAGGGACTTTAAAGGTCTTTTCTCCAAATAAGGTTCGATAATAATCATTCAAGGTATTGTAGGATTTCATACCCTTCATTATAGCAAAAAAAGAGTCGAACTCAAAACACGAGTCCAACTCCTAGTTGTTAGTTATTTTTGCTTCCCTGTAAAGCGCCATTGAAACCGCAAGCGATCGTACAAGGGGTACTCAAATTGCAAGACAGCAAGACCCAAAATCATACTGCCAAGAACGTCTGATGGGTAGTGGACCCCGACATAAATACGGGAGATCACAATGGTCACAATTCCCAGAATCAGAAGCCCCTGAAGACAATAGCGGGCCACTTTGTTTTTTATATGCTGGCCAACAATGATGATCAAGCTTCCCAAAACAAGGGTAGACGCCAGTGAATGACCACTTGGAAAAGAAAAGCCTTTTTCCTCTACTAGATGAAGAATACTTGGTCTCGGTCTCTGGTAGATATTCTTTAGAAGAAGAACCAAAAGACCAGTCAATACAAGATTGCTCCCCAGAAAGAGGGCTTCGCTGTACCATTTCTTACAGGCAAAGACAGCTAGCAAAAGACCCACCCAGATGACAATGATCTTGGTATCCATGACATGGGTTACCTTGGTAAAGAAGGCTGTCAGTGGTGCAGGCAGATCGCCTCGAATAGTAGATTGAAGCGCGCTGTCAAAGCCCGTTAATTGTTGCGGGTAGAAACGAATCACATACCCGAGAATGACAAAAATGAGAAGGGCGAAGCTTGCCTTCGCCCAATGTTGTTGTTTATTTTTCATATTTTTTCAAAATCGGTTGCAAAAGAGTGTAGATCAATCCAAATGCGATGGCCCAAATCACCCCTTCGATCAGGTTAAACGGTGCAACCATTGCGGCTAAATAGTGGACAAGCCCTAGTGTTTTCGAAATATCATAGTTCATAAAGCGAGCATACAAAGGGATTGCATAGATATAGTTCACCAATACCATCGTGATACTCAAGCTGATCGTTCCAATAATCGTAGCTAGGACAAATCGGCCATGGGTCCGTTCCTTGTTCCAAATCCATGCAAAAGCAAGAACAAAAACAAGAACTCCAATGATATTGATTGGTAGTCCGATCAAGGTTTCAAGCCCCTTATTATTAAGAGCTAATTTAAGAACAGATCGGATCAAGGTCACCCAAACAGCACTTTTAAAATCCAACAAGACCAAAGCCAACAAAATGGCGATGATACTCAAATCAATTTTGAAGAAATCTATCAAGAAAGAAAATTGATAGAACATCAAAATAAAAGATAATGCGGATAAAACAGCCACTAGGGTCAGTTTACGTGTATTTGTCATAACAGGTTCCTCCAATTTTTTAAAAATTAGAGAAGCTGGAAAGACGTCTACCCCATCATTCTACTCTAAACTATTTAAACAAAGCTTAAACTAGAGAACATTCTAGTCACTTTAGCTGGTCCCCATTGAAAATACCGCTAGTCAATCATAGCACCTAACGTCTTATTCCTATGCATCAGCTCTAAACAGATCAGAATAGCTGTCAGTCTATTCGTCTCTCGTCTTCTCCCATCCAGACTATACTGTCGGTTGTGGAGTCACACCACATCAGCTTGCGCTCGCGGACTTCTTTTAGAGTATGGAAATGGAGATTTTTCTTTTAAACGATACGACAAGCTGTGGTCATAACTTCTCGTTAAGCAAAGCTTGGCAACAAAGTATAAAAGGAAAAGAACATTTCCTAGTAAAAGTCACCGCCGGTCGGGAATCTCACCCTGCCCTGAAGACTTCTTAATCATAACAAAAAAAACTTGCCAAGGCAAGTTTTTGTAACTTGATAGATTACACCGTTCGTCTTTTAATTTTTCGTTCTTATTTGAGCTTGTCATGCTCATAACGATGGCTCAACTCCAGCCCCTTAAAACCTTGCTGGCGGAGCGCCTCATAAACAATCATGCAGACGGTATTGGAGACATTTAAACTACGAACATGCTCGTCATTCATCGGAATGCGAATAGTCTTCTCCTCGTGCTGACGCATAAAATCTTCCGGCAATCCTTTGTCCTCGCGTCCAAACAAGAAATAATGGGATTTCCCATCCTGATAAGAAACGTCCGAATAAGTCTGATTTGCAAACTTAGACACCAAGTGCACCTGACCGTCACGCGCTGCTTCCATAAACTCTTCTAAGCTATCATAGAAACGGACATCCAGCTTGTCCCAGTAATCGAGTCCTGCTCGCTTCATCTTGCGATCATCGATCGGAAAAGCCATGGGACGAATAATATGTAAGGGAGAATTGGTTGCCGCACAGGTCCGTGCAATATTGCCCGTATTTTGTGGAATCTGAGGTTGGAACAAGACGATGTGGTTTTGAGCTGCTGACTCTTGGTAGTCCAGTTCTTCAATATTCATACTCGATCTCTTTCTGATAAAAAAATAGCCACACTGCCCGGAGTCAAGCTCAGCAAACAGCGTGGTTACAGCTTCATTAACTTAACTCACAACAGGTTTGAGGTAAATCAACGAAGGTACTTTTTAAGTATATCACTTTTGAAGCTCCTGTCAATAGTTTTTTTAGATTTTTTTAAGAAACTTTATCAAAGTTTTCGATCCCTCCTCATTCTTCTATATTGACAATTTTTCCCACTTGTTCTTAGCTTGGTAAGATTCCTCCAGAAAGTCCTTAAAATAGATGAATTTTTCTTGAAAATAGAGTATGATAGAAGCATACTCTGGAGGTAATCTATGAAAATTATTGTTGTTGGTGGAGGAAAGGTCGGAACGGCCCTTTGTCGTTCTCTCGTTGCTGAAAACCACGATGTTATTTTGATCGAAAAAGACGAATCCGTTCTCAACCATATTACCAAACGGTTTGATATCATTGGGATTTTAGGAAATGGCGCAAACTTCAAGGTCTTGGAGCAAGCAGATGTTGAAGACTGCGATATCTTCATTTCCATGACCGAGTACGACGAAGTGAATATGGTTTCTGCTGTTTTAGCTAAAAAAATGGGAGCCAAAGAAACCATCGTTCGGGTGCGGAATCCGGAATATTCCAATTCCTACTTCAAGGAAAAAAATATCTTGGGCTTCTCCCTGGTTGTCAATCCTGAATTGCTGACAGCTCGTTATATTGCTAATATCATTGACTTCCCAAATGCCCTTTCTGTGGAGCATTTTGCAAACGGCCGTGTTGCCTTGATGGAATTTAAGATCAAGCCAGATAGCAATCTCTGCGATATGAGCCTATCCCAATTCCGAAAGAAATACGGAAATGTCATTGTTTGTGCGATCGAGCGTGGCAATGAACTCACGATTCCAAATGGAGACTTTGTTTTGCAGCCCCAAGACAAGATTTTCGTGACAGGAAATAGGATCGAGATCGTTCTCTTCCACAACAATGTCCGACCTCAAGTCATTAAGAGCATGATGATGATTGGTGCCGGAAAAATTGCCTACTATCTGCTCAATATTCTCCAGGATGTGCGCCGCAAAATCGATCTCAAGGTCATCGAGGTCAATCGCGAACGAGCTGAATTCTTTAGCCAAGAATTCCCTGACCTCTATGTCGTCCATGGAGACGGAACCGCTAAAGACATTCTTTTAGAAGAGAGTGCCAATAATTTTGATGCTGTGGCTACTTTGACAGGGGTCGATGAAGAAAACATCATCACCTCCATGTTCTTGGATTCTGTCGGAGTCAAAAAGAACATTACCAAAGTCAACCGAACCAGTCTGTTGGAGATCATTGGCGATCAGGATATGACCAGTATTGTCACTCCAAAACGCATCGCTGTAGACACCATTATGCACTTTATTCGCGGGCGCTACAATGCACAGTTCTCAAACCTAGAAGCCTTGCACCATGTCGCAAACGGCCGGATTGAAACCTTGCAGTTCCAAATCAAGGAAGACAATAAACTAACCCAATATCCCCTCTCTGAATTGAAATTGAAGAAGGGCGTTTTGATCGCTGCCATTATTCGAAACGGCAAGGCTATTTTCCCGAATGGGGATGACCGTTTGATGGTAGGGGATCGGATTATCGTGACCACCTTGATTCAAAATGTCACTAAAATCTACGATCTACTTGAGAGGTAAGCCTGATGAATAGAAGCATGATTCGTTACCTCTTATCCAAACTCCTCTTAATCGAGGCAGGTCTCCTAATCGTTCCCCTAGTGGTCGCTGCAATCTATCGGGAACCTGCCAAGGTCTTTATCTCTATTGGGGCAACCATGGCCATCTTACTTGGACTTGGACTTCTTGGGAGTTTTCAAAAACCCAAAGACTTTCATATCTATGCCAAGGAAGGAGTCCTAATTGTGGCCCTCTGTTGGATCTTATGGTCCTTCTTTGGTGCCCTTCCCTTTGTTTTTTCCGGACAAATCCCAAACATCATCGATGCCTTCTTTGAAATTAGCTCGGGCTTTACAACAACAGGGGCAACGATTTTAGACGATGTCAGTGTCCTTAGTCACTCCCTTCTCTTTTGGCGCAGTTTTACCCACTTAATCGGAGGGATGGGAGTATTGGTTTTTGCTCTGGCTATTATGGACAACAACAAGAACAGCCACCTGGAAGTCATGAAGGCAGAGGTTCCTGGTCCAGTGTTTGGCAAGGTCGTTTCCAAATTAAAAAACACGGCTCAAATTCTCTACTTCTTGTACTTGGGTTTGTTCTTCCTCTTTGTGGTTCTTTATTTCCTTGCCGGCATGCCCCTTTATGATAGTTTTGTCATCGCCATGGGGACAGCTGGTACTGGGGGTTTTACCGTCTTTAATGATGGGATCGCTCACTACAATAGTAGTTTGATCACCTATTTGGTCAGTATCGGGGTCTTGGTCTTTGGGGTTAACTTTAACCTCTACTACTTCCTTATGATCCGAAAATTCAAGGCCTTCTTTAAAGATGAGGAATTGCGGACCTACATCACTATTGTAATCCTATCTAGCGTATTGATTGCCTACAATTGCCTTCATCTCTATGCTAATGTTGCGAAGAGCTTTGAGATTTCCTTCTTCCAAGTGTCCAATATCATCACCACCACCGGTTTTGGTTATGGAACGACGGAAAAATGGCCTCTCTTTTCTCAGTTCATCCTCTTGATGCTGATGGTCATCGGTGGGTCTGCTGGCTCGACCGCTGGGGGGTTAAAAGTCATTCGGTGCTTGACCTTGTGGCGAATCGCAAAAAATCAGGTTCTTTCGACCTTGTCTCCAAATCGCGTTTTGACCTTGCATGTCAACGATACGATACTCGATAAGGATACCCAACATCAGATCCTCAAGTACTTTACAATATACAGTTTTATTACGATTGGCTTACTCTTTGTAGTGAGTCTAGACAACAATAACTTCATGACGGTTGTCAGTGCTGTCTTTAGTTGTTTCAACAATATTGGACCTATGATTGGTACGGGTCAAACCTTCTCCATCTTTAGTCCGATTTCAAAACTGTTACTTTCCTTAGCCATGATTGCCGGACGGCTTGAAATCTATCCAATGATTCTGCTCTTCCTGCCTAAAACATGGTCTAAACGTTGATAAAACGAGAGTGTTATAAAAAAATGAGGCTGGGACAAAAGTCCTAGCCTCTTAATTGTTTTTGGATTGTCGAGCAAGACGCAGTGGTTGAGTGGGCTCTACAACGCTGATTTCATCAGCTTTTACAGCCCTACTCAACTGTGCGGAGGTGGGACAACGAAATCGAATTCTAACGAATTACCGATTTCTGTCCCACTCTCATTTCTGTTTATTTGTGATCGTCCTACTTTGATTCTTCATTTCGTCTCAGACTAAAGTGGTCTGGCAGAGGGTCTGGTCCCGCTTGGGTACCAGGATGGCATCGCAAGATTCTCGCAACCCCCATCAAGACACCTTTCACACCAAAGCGTTCAATCGCTTGGATCATATAATTGGAACAGGTCGGTTGAAAGCGACAAGAAGGCGGAAATATGGGAGAGATCCATTTTTGATAGCCTCTGACCATAACAATCAGGATTTTTTTCATGATTTTTTAGATTTAGTCACTGCTAGATTGTGCAACTGGCTAATTTCTTTTTTGTTCAAGCGACGGTATTCACCCGGACGAAGTCCTGAGACGTCTAGGTTTCCAAACTGGGTTCGGGAGAGTTTGTCCACTAAAAGTCCTACAGCTTCAAACATCTTTTTGACCTGGTGGTTGCGCCCTTCATGAATGGTCAACTGAACCACTGAACGGTTCTTTTCAACATCCACTTTTAAGATCTCGTAAGTCGCTGGCTTGGTTTTCTTGCCATCAATGGTCACCCCTCGTGTTAAGGGACGCAAATTTTCCTTATTGGCAATCCCTTTGACACGCGCCACATAGACTTTATCAATTTCATTTCGCGGGTGAATCATCTCATCTGTAAAATCGCCATCATTGGTCAAAATCAAGACACCAGATGTATCCCAGTCCAAACGTCCTACTGGGTAGATGCGCTCTGGTACTTGAGATAAAAGGTCAACGACTGTTGTCCGTCCTTTATCATCCGATACACTAGAGATGACACCACGTGGCTTATTTAAAAGATAGTAGACCTTTTCTTCGTTATAGATTGGAGTCCCTTCTACTTCAACCTGATCACCGGTTTTAATGATAGTCGCTAATTCACGCACAACTTGGCCATTGACCGTCACCAAGCCTTGCTTGATCAGTTCTTCGGCCTTGCGACGACTAGCCACTCCTGCATGGGCAATATATTTATTAATTCTCATCTAGTTCCTCTGTTCTCTCTGAAAATAATTGACCTTCCTCTGGATCGATGTCCACTTCCTCAACCTTTGGCAATTCCTCCAAATGATTGATCCCCATATAATCCAAAAAATACTCCGTCGTGACATACAAATTAGGACGCCCGAGGACTTCTTTTTTTCCATCTTCGCGGATCAGATCAAATGACAGTAGTTTGGTAATGGCACCACTGGAATTAACGCCTCGAATATCATCGACCTCCACGCGGGTGATCGGTTGCTTATATGCAATGATTGACAAGGTTTCAAGGGCAGCCCGAGACAAGCTTTGGTTCATAGGCGTTCTAGAATAGTCTCGTAAAACCGAAGCGTAGTCTGCCTTTGTCACCAATTTATAACGGGAAGCTGTCTCCATCAAACACAGACTGGTATCTGTGTCCTCCTGGTATTTTTGGGCCAATTTTTCTAAACTTTGCACCACACCTGTTGGGGGTAAAGAGAGAAGATCTGCGATTTGTCTGGCAGTAATTCCTTCTTCACCCGCTACAAATAAGAGTGCTTCAATTTCAGCTAATTTGCTCATGTTCAATCCTATTTAAGTAAATTTCTCCAAAAGCCGTATCCTGTACCACTGTGACCTCTTGAATCTTGATTAATTCAAGGGTTGCAAGAAATAGGGTAATGATCTCTTGGAGATCCGCTGCTTCTAGAAACAAGTCCTGCAAGAGAACTTGTGAGCGATCGTGGAATCGGTGACGCAGCTGGTCCATCAGATCCTCAATCTTGTATTCATCCTTGACAATGGTTGTATGGTTCTGACGGAATTCTTCCTTTTTCTTGGTCAATAGTTTTGAGAAAGCCAAGAAGAGATCCACCGTGGTGCGATCATGAAGTAATTCGGTATCGTCATAGACCAATTCCATCTTCGGTTTCGAATAATAGAGGGCGCGCTCCTCGTGCTGCGAGGCCATCAACTCTCCTAATTGCTTGTAAGTACGGTACTCTTCCAATTGAGAAAGGAGGTCCTGCTCGAGATCCTCTGCTTCATCCATCTCCTCTGCGACCTTAGGAAGAAGTCTACGACTCTTGATCAGGGTTAGTTGACTAGCCATCAGCATGTATTCCCCTGCTACCTCTAATTTCATAGCCTGGAGAGTCGCCAGATAAGCCAGATACTGTTCGATCACCTCAATCAAGGGGACCTCATAGATATCCATCTGGTATTTAGAGACCAAGTGGAGCAAGAGGTCCAAAGGCCCTTCAAAATCTTTAATTTTAATATCCATTATTTATATTTTTCTAATGTCACCATGGTTTTTAGGCCCAATTCACGTGCAATACTAAAGAGATCCACACCGAGTTCACGTTGTTTCAAAATATACTGCTCACGAATCGATTGTGCCGAAAGGTCTTGGTTGCCTTTTTCGATCAAGAAGGCTTCTAATTGTCGGAATCCCCACTGACGAGAGTATGATTTTCCTTTATTATCAAAGAGATAGACACCATCGAGGAAGAGTTGCAACTCATCTAGTAAAGGCTCTGGAACTTTTAAAACCCGTTTTTGGCCATCTTTGCCCACTCGAATGACATGAAAGTCCAGCTGAATATCTTCTACCTTGACTTGGAGGATCTCACTTGGCAATAAGCCCATCTCCAGAATCAACAAGGCCATCAAGCGTCCCTGTGGGTTAGTTGATTCTTCCCAAAAATGGGTCAGATCCAACAATTCACGATCATGGGTCTTGGCCGGTTGAATTTTAGGCAAGACCAAACGATGGTATTCAGAAATAAAGCGTTCTTGATACAAATAATATAAAAATTGGTTAACAGCGGATAATTTTCGTTTTTGAACCGCCGGTTTAAAATCTTTAATCGAAGCTTGGTAAATTCTCAAATTCGTCGGTGTCACTTTTCCATGAATTGATTCAACAAATTGGTCCAAATCATAGAAATAGGCTGACTGAGAATTTTCACTTAGTTCTTTTTGATCAATAAAACTTGCAATAAATTCTTTCATTTTGGAATCATCTCGTATTCATTTGAAAAATTATGCATTAGCGAATTGATGGCTTTGAGGATCGATTTCCGCGTAATAATCCCTTGGAAATAACCTTCTTCATCCACCACTGATAAGAAGGAGTCATCCACCAACTTGTGAAGGACTTCTGTCAAATTGAAGTCTAAGCCGATGACCCCGACCTCCTTCTTTGCAACGTCTACGATATCCATCGAAGCAAAAGTCTCCTCAGGAATATCGTGTTTCAATTGATAAGATAGAATATCCGTTAGGGAGATCGTCCCCACAAACTTGCGTTCATCCGTCACTACCGGGATGCGACTATAGCTAATCTGGCTCAACAGCAAAACCGCATGGTCTACATTGTGGGTATCAATCAAGACCGCTAAATTTTTGGCAGGAGTTAAGAACGTCTCTTCCTGCTCCAGCAAGAAACGTTCAAATTCCTTTGCTATCATCTGCTAAACTCCTTTGTCAATTCAGGGTACAATTCATGATCTCGCGTATAATACTCTACCTTGAAGTTCGAATCGGTAATCTCTATCTTGGCATACAAACACTCGCGAATCAGACCACGAGGTTGGCTAACGGATCCAGGATTCACAAAGAGGGTTCTTCCTTCCTTCCAAGCATCTGGGATATGAAGGTGGCCGTATAGACAGATATCTGCTTCCTCCTCTTGGGCCCACAAATCCAATTTTTGAAAACTAAAATTGATCTGGAAAAGATGTCCGTGGGTCTGGATGATCCGTGTTGGCCCTAGTTGGGTCACCAAGCGTTCCGGATAGCCATCATAAAAATCCATATTTCCTTGGACAACGTGGATCCCTTCCCAGACAGGATCATCACTTTTTAGTTCAGAATCCCCATTGTGAAAGATCCCATCGACCTGGCCTAGGTATTTTTCTTTAATAGCTTCAACAATGGAGCGGTCTCCATGCGAGTCACTCATAACGATGATTGTTTGCTTTGCCATGATGGAAATACCTCCAATAACTTTTTAACAGCTAAAGCACGATGTGATTGTGTATTTTTTTCTTCTAGCGTTAATTCAGCAGCAGCACGGCCGGTTTCCCCAACTAAGAAGAGAGGGTCATAGCCAAAACCGTGTTCCCCTTTGGGCTCAAAATTAATATATCCTGGCCAATCTGCTTCCACCACTAGGCTTTCCTTGCCTGGTCTTGCAACCACCAAGGTCGTATGGAACTGAGCTGAACGATCTTTCAAATCAAAGACCATGGCCAATTCGTGCAACAATTTCGCATTGTTTTCCGCATCTGTCGCACCGACTCCCGCAAAACGAGCTGACCAAACTCCTGGTAAGCCTCCCAAGATATCTACCTTCAAACCTGAATCATCCGCTAAGACTGTTTTCCCAGTTAGCTCTGCAATCGTTTCAGCTTTTAGGCGGGCATTCTCTTCAAAGGTCAGACCTGTCTCTTCGACTTCTGGAAGCTCTGGGTATTGATTGAGATTTTCCACTTCAAAGCCCAGCTTTTCAAACATATTACGGAATTCTTTGGTTTTTCCCTCATTTCGAGTCGCAATGAGAATCGTATCTTTGACCTTGTCTTGACCCAAGAAGGCTTCCAAATCCACCCCGTCACTTGGCAAATGCAAATAGAGCAATTTCCCTTTTTCAACCAAGAGCAAGGCTCCTTGACGCTGTACGATTTCAAAAGCTCTTCCCTTGACTTCATTCAAGATTTCGGTCAAAAAGGTCAGAAAACGAAAGGCTGAACCATAGCGCATCACCGATAGATTGAGAGGGAATCCTTCAGGATCCTTGGCAAAGAGAAGTTCCAGCTGATCTAACAGAGTGGAAGCTTCCGCAGGCACTTGACTAAATTGGTTGTAGTCTGCATCTTCTCCCCATTGGGCAATATACCAATCTTGGGGATCTTTGTATTCAAATAGTTTGTCACTCATAAATTTACATGCTCCACATTCACTGAACGTTCTAGCCATTTTTCGGCAATCGCTGCAAAGCTATTGGCATTTGCAGTGGTATAAAAGCGGTGGGTCTGCTCTAAGAGTTCGCGACTCTTATTGAGCTCAAAATAGTTTAATAAAACGGAAACATCCCGAACACACTCTGCCCCACTATCAATCAATTTAACATCCGGTCCCATCACATTTTGAATGATCGGTTTTAAAAGGGGATAATGGGTGCATCCCAAGACTAAGGTATCAACCTTTCCAACTAGTGGTTTTAGGGTTTCGTAAACTACCTTTTTGGTCACACTGGATGCCAACTCGTTTGATTCCACTAGAGGAACAAACTTGGGACAAGCTAAACTGCTGACTTCCATGTCTGGTGCCAGACTTTGAATCTTCTCTTTATAAATTCCAGAAGAAACCGTCATTGGTGTCCCAATGACCCCAATTTTTTGATGGGTCGTCGATTTAATGGCTGCAGAAGCTCCGGGCAAGATCACTCCCAAAACGGGAATATCAAGTTTCTCCTTGACTTCTTCCCAAACAACTGCCGTCGCTGTATTACAGGCTAAGACAATCATCTTGACATTTTTGGTCAGAAGAAAGTTCACCATCTGCCAAGTATACTCGCGAATTTGGTCTGCTGGTCTAGGACCATAAGGTGCACGCGCTGAATCTCCAATATAGACGACATCTTCGTGAGGAAGCTGACGGAGCAATTCGCGGACAACAGTTAGGCCCCCTACGCCAGAATCTAAAAAACCAATCGGTCGGTTATCCATATCTCTTCCTTCCAAAAGGAGGGACTAAGAAATTCCTCCAAGCCCCTCTCATTTATTATCGTGAGATTGCCCCACTCTTATTTTTTCTTGCTTTTCGCCATTGCTGATTTTTGTTGGTTCACAATTTGGCGATAGACTTGTTGAACTTTTGCTTCGCTTGGACGTTGGCCGCTCGCACCTAAAAGCGTACGGACTGCTTCAACATTCAAACGTGGGTTTGATGCAAATTCTTTTTCAAATTGACGACGAAGCAAGAACATTCCTGCAACCATCCCACCAAAGAAAGCTAAAATAATCAACAAAATTCCTAAAAAGAGATTCATACAATTTTCTCCGATCCATTATTTTTACATAACTATCATTATATCAGACAATCGCTTATTTTTCAATGTCAAAGCCGTAGAGTGTCGCAAGATAATCTTCTGGTTTTTCTGCTCGACGAATCAAACGGGCCTGCCCATCTTCTTGAAGCAAAACTTCTGCCGAACGCAACTTGGCATTGTACTGATAGCCCATTGAAAATCCATGGGCTCCAGTGTCATGAATCACGAGCAAATCTCCAATCTCCGTCACGGGTAGTTCTCGTTGTTTGGCAAATTTATCGTTATTTTCACAAAGACTTCCCACGACATCGACCACTTCAGTCGGTTCCTCTGGACGATCCATATTGGTAATATGGTGATAAGCACCGTACATAGCCGGTCTAAGAAGGTTCACAGCTGAAGCATCAACCCCGACATAAGTCCGGTAAGTTTTCTTTTTATGCGTCACTCTGGTTACCAAGAGACCGTGTGAAGCTAGCATAAAGCGACCAAGCTCCGTATAGATTTTCACATGACCAAGTCCTGCCGGTTTGAGAATCGCATCAAAGACGCGGTGTACGCCCTCCCCAATAATGGCAATATCATTTGGTTCCTGCTCTGGCTTGTAATTGACCCCAACTCCACCAGAGAGGTTGATGAAGCCCAAGTGAACACCTGTTTTCTCGACGACTTCCACTGCCAATTCAAAAAGTTGACGCGCCAGCTCTGGATAGTAGTCGTTGGATACTGTATTAGAAGCTAACAAGGCGTGAATGCCAAGCTCTTCCACACCTAGTTCTTTCAACTCGATAAAAGCTTGGATCAATTGTTCCTTGGTCATGCCAAACTTAGCTTCTTCAGGATTGTCCATAATATCGGTTCCCAGTTCAAAAACTCCACCAGGATTATAGCGGCAAGAAATGACCTTGGGAATGCTAGTCACAGACTTCAAGAAAGCAATGTCTTCATAGGCGTCCAGATTGATCGTTGCCCCTAATTCTCTAGCATAGACAAATTCATCTGCTGGCGTATTGTTAGAAGAAAACATGATCTCTTTTCCACTAAAGCCCAGTTTATCCGCCATTAACAATTCGACATAGCTGGCAGTGTCGACACCACAGCCCTCTTCTTGCAAAATTTTTAGGATCGATGGGTTAGGAGTTGCCTTGATGGCAAAGTATTCCTTAAATCCTTCATTCCAAGCAAAAGCCTGATGGAGGGCACGAGCCGTTTCACGAATTCCTGCTTCATCATAGAGATGGAAAGGAGTAGGAAATTCTTGGGTCAGACTTTCTAATTGTTCACGGGTTACAAAAGGTGTTTTCATAAGCGCTCATTTCTATTCTTTAGTCACTATTAGTATAGCACAAGTCGGAAGACAAAAAAAGCCGAGGCAACTGCCCCAGCTCAATTACTCTTTGATTAGTCGTTTCTTCCGAAGATACGAAGAAGGCTGATAAAGAGGTTGATAAAATCAAGATAAAGTTCCAAAGCCATCGCTACTGCCCAGCCTGTAGCAGGTTGACCATTTGTTTGATCATAGACATAGCGAATCTTTTGGTTATCCCAAGCTGTCAATCCTGCAAAGAGGAAGACAGAGATAATACTCAAGATATAGTCCATTCCAGAACTTCTCAAGAACATGTTCACAACAGAAGCGATGATCACACCGATCAAGACTCCCATCAAGGCACGTCCCATTCCAGACAAGTCTTTTTTCACGACGCGTCCGATAGCTCCCATGACAATAAACATCAAGGCACTGACCAAGAAAGCTTTATAGACAGTCGCTTGCATGTAGCGAGCAATGATAAAGCTCAAGGTAAAGCCATTCAAAGCTGAGTAGATCAAGAAGATCGGAAGAGCAGACGGGCTATTTTTAACAGCCTTCCCACTTGCAACAAAGACCAAGATCAATTCTACAACCACTGCTGCGTAGTAAACCATTGGTGCGGTTGTCAAGATTTGTACGAAGAAGTCTTGAAAGACTGTCATCATCAGGCCAGAGACAAGGGCTGAAATCCCAACACCGATCCCAACTAATGAGTAGATTTTGTTATAAAAAGCATTCAATCCACTTTGTTCTTGGATTACTGAATCATTATACATATTAACAAGTTCCTTTCAAATTTGTTTACTACGATTTTAACATTTTTCGATGAAAAAATCTCCTTTTAGCCATCTTTTTACGCCATGGTTCTGAAGCTTCTTTAACAGCCCAAGTATTATCCACCATGGTCACTACGAAGGATTCTTTGTAGCGAGGCGGAGCAAGGGTAGCTCCCCACATGTGTTTAATAATGATGTCTTCTTCCTTGGCATTGAGATCTGTGATCTTTCGTGCATTTCTCACGGCAATGCGGGGATGGATCCAGGCGTGACTTTTCGTAAACTTGGTCTCGCGCCAATCATAGTAAAAGAGGTCATGCAAGAGGCCACCCCGAGCCGTACTTTTGGCATCCCAACCAAATTTTTTAGCCAGTTTATAACTGGTATAGCTCACATGAATGGAATGCTCCAAACGATTGGAATGAATATGGTGGGGAATGTCGGCTAATTTTTGAACCTTAGGATGCTGGATCAGATGGCCTACATAGGTCATGTATTCTTTGTCACGATGATATTGCATAAGATAACCACCTTTCGTTGATAAGCTCTCCCAATAAGATCTCCATCAACTTCTTCTTACAGGTTAAGTATACTTCTTTTTCTCAAAATTTCCTTAAAGAAAACATCAAAATTCCTGCTGCCACTGCAACATTTAAACTCTCTGCCCGACCTGGCATGGGAATATGAACCAGCTGGTCTGCTTGTGCCGCCATTTCCTGGCTGATGCCATTTCCTTCATTCCCCATAACCAGGATAAACTGATCGGTCTGAGAAAGCTGACGGTAGTCAATGGAAGCTTCTGAAAGCGTCGTTGCGAGAACTGCTAGATGAGAGTGCGCAGCTCGTTCCAATAGTTCTTCTCGATCCAGTTTCCAGATAGGAATATGGAAATGACTGCCCTGCATGGATCGAAGGGTCTTGAGACTGTATAGATCAGCGGAGGCTTTCGAAAGCATGACGCCATCAAAACCTGCTGCATCTGCTGTTCGAATCATCGTCCCTACATTGCCAGGATCCTGTACATCCTCCAAATAGAGGAATCGCCCTTGTAGCTGATCCGGAAGCTCTGGCTGCTCTAGAAGAATCTCTGCGACAATCCCTTGAGGAGTCTTCGAATCTGCCAAGAGGCTTAAGATCTCCGGAGTCACGATAGTGACTTTTTGGATGTCCTCTACCCGGTCTAAATAGGCTTCTAAAACAAAGACCTGTTGAATCTTCGCTTGATTTTCTACTGCCTCTTCAAACAGATGCCAGCCTTCAATGAGATAAGAATCTGTCCGGTATTTTTTTTGATGTAATTTTTTTGCATTTTTGATTACATTATTGGATTTAGACGTTATAATATTCATAGAACTATTATAGCACAAAGAAAAAGAAGAAATCATACCTCAGATAGATTTCTTCGAGTCAAGGAGGTCGCACATGCAAAAGGTAAAAATGATTGCCCAAGGACGGGTTCAAGGGGTTGGCTTTCGCTGGGGAGTCTACAGTCTTGCTTTAGAGATCGGTGGGATCACTGGCCGTGTCTGGAATAATGACGACGGAACAGTTGGCATTCTGGCCCAGGCAGAGTCTAGTAGCCAAATGGCCAAATTCATCCAAGAAATTCGCAAAGGTCCTACGCCTTTTGCGCATGTGACTTATTTAGATGTTACGCTCGCAAACTTTGAAAACTATACAGACTTCAAAATTGCAAATTAAGACTAGAGAACTATTGTGTATTTTCAAAAAAAACAGTAGAATAGAAAGGTAACATTAAAAAAAAGAAGGAACTATTTGTGAAAAAAAATAAACTTGCATTACTTGCATCGATGGGACTAGCTTCGCTTGTCTTCTTATCAGGATGCGTGAGTGTCGATCGGAAAACTGGAAATCCGACTGGATTGATCTGGAATCTTCTTGGCCGTCCAATGGGCGAAGCCATCAAATTCTTTGCCAACAACCTTGGCTTAGGCTTTGGGATCGGGATTATTATCGTCACCTTGATCGTACGGTTAATCATCTTGCCACTTGGTTTGTACCAATCATGGAAGGCAACCTACCAATCTGAAAAGATGAACTACTTAAAACCTATCCTTGGGCCAATCCAAGAGCGCATGAAGAACGCTAGCACACAAGAAGAAAAGCTATTGGCGCAACAGGAATTAATGGCTGCTCAACGTGAAAATGGAGTTAGCATGTTTGGTGGAGTTGGGTGTTTGCCACTCTTGATCCAAATGCCATTCTTCTCAGCTCTCTTCTTTGCAGCTCAGCACACCAAAGGGGTAGCAGATAGTAGCTTCCTTGGCATTGCTCTCGGCAAACCAAGCTTGCTCTTGACAGCGATCGTAGCAGTTCTTTACTATATCCAAAGTATGCTTTCTCTTCATGGAATTGAAGATGAAACCCAAAAGGAAAGCATGCGCAAAGCATCACTGATGAGTCCGATTATGATCGGTGTCTTCTCATTGATCTCCTCAGCCGGAGTGACTCTTTACTGGGTAGTCGGTGGGGTGATCCAAATTATCCAACAATTTGTCATCAACTACTTGATTCGTCCAAATCTTCGCAAACGAGTCGCTGAGGAATACAAAAACAATCCTCCTAAAGCGACTAGTCACCGCGTGAAAAAAGATGTCACACCTACTGCAACGACACAAATCCAACACAAACCAAAAAACAACCGCAATGCAGGAAAACAACGCAATAGAAAGTAGTACAAACTACTAATTCTAGCGGTATACAGTAGCACTTGAACCCAAGGTTCAAGTGCTTTTTTTGATATCGTTCAGTCAGCAAAGAATTTTCACTCTCACAAAAAGATTAAGAGCACAAAAAAACAAGCCCTCTTGGAGGGCTTGCGTTTTATAGTTACGCTGTTTTTTCTACGTTCAAAATTTTCACTTGGTAGCTCCCAGCTGGTGTCTCAACCGTGACAACGTCACCTGTCTTCTTACCAATCAAAGCGTGACCGATTGGGCTTTCGTTAGAAATCTTTCCTGCAAAGGCATCTGCCCCTGCTGAACCAACGATGCTGTATACTTCTTCATCTGTTTCGCCAACTTCTTGAACTGTAACGGTTTTTCCGATCGCTACTTCGTCTACTGCAACAGCGTCACTATCGACGATTTCTGCATAACGGATTTTTGTTTCCAAGCTAGAGATTTGACCTTCCACAAAAGCTTGTTCATCTTTTGCCGCTTCATACTCAGAGTTTTCTGAGAGGTCACCATATGAACGAGCGATCTTAATCCGTTCCACCACTTCAGGTCGACGGACCAATTTCAATTCTTCTAATTCTTGTTCCAATTTTTCTTTTTCTGCTAGGGTCATTGGGTATGTTTTTTCTGCCATTATTCTTCTCTTTCTATTATTTGAATGAAAAAGCTGTGGACGCGCCACATGCTTTTTCTAGTTTGAACTTGCTTGTGTCAATTTACTATTGACGTGTTCTTCAACATTTTTATTGTGTTCTTCGTATGTCTTAGCGAAGAAAACTTCACCATTTTCGACATTTGCGACAAAATACAAGTAATCGGTCTTACTTGGGTTCACCGCCGCTTCGATCGCTGATACTCCAGGGTTATCCACTGGGCCAGGCATCAAGCCGGTATTCTTATAAATATTATAAGGTGAATCCAGCTCTGTATTGATCGTTGCATCTTCTTTTAAGGTCGTCTTTTGACCAAGTTTCCCTTCTGCATAAAGAATTGCAATATTACTTTGCAAAGGCATGTCTTGGTTCAAACGGTTATAGAAGACACTCGCGATATCTTTGCGGTCCTGATCCGTCGCCCCTTCTTTTTCAACCAAGGAAGCAAGAGTCAATACTTCGTTTACATTGATATTCTTGCTCTCAAGTGTTTCATAGTATGGGCTTAAGTTTTGATCCATTGCCGCAAGCATCTGATCGATCATCTCTTTCACTGTGGTATCTTTCCCATAGTTATAAGTAGCTGGGAAGAGATAACCTTCTAAACGGTAGCGAACACCAGAATCCTTACTTGGCAGATTCGCCAAGAGCTTAGGATATTTGGCCACCATCTTCTCAATAAAGGCATCGTCTTGGACAGCCTTCAAGAAATCTTCTTTCTTAAATGGAGTCTTGCCGGCCTTCTTTGTGGAGACATCGGTGGTGATAGCCGTCGCAATCTGATCGATCGTATAACCTTCTGGAATCGTCACCTTCCCAAGAACTGGAGCCTGAGGAGTTTTGGTACCCTCTTCTTGCAGTTTTTGGATGATGGTTTCTAGATCCATGCTCTTTTGCAAATTGAAGTAACCGGATTTGAAATTGCTATAGTTCTTGAACTTGGTATAGTAGTTAAAGAACTGACCATTTTTCACGAGTCCTTTTTTCTCAAGGATCGCGCCAATCTCACGATTACTTGAACCTGCTGGAATCTCAACCGTCACGAATTCTGTTGCATTTTTATCCATTGGCTTGACAGCTGAATGGATATAGGTCGCTGCAAAGATCCCTGTAGCCACGATCACAATCAGCAAAAGGCTGACCACTGTCCGCACAATTCGTTTAGCGATTTTATTTTGTTTCTTTTGTTTTTGTTGGCGCTGGTTACGAGAAGAGCGCGATAAGCTTTCCTCTACCGGTTCCTGACTTGGTTCTTTTATAAAAGGCTTTGTGGACTCACTCTTTTCTTCTACAATAGGAGTCGCCTTTTCTGGCTCCACTGGTATTTCTGTGGAAGCCACAACAGCTTCTTCTTTTGGAGGTGGTGTTGCTTCTTCCTCCTCTTTCAGTGAAGAAGGGGTTTCAATGCTTCGATCAGGTAGATCATACTCTTTTTCGATCTTTAGAAGTTGCTCATTTGCCTCTTCTAAGTCTCTGAGGATCTGCTCTTTGAAGCTTAATAACTTCTCACTGTCTTGTGATTTATCAGTCAAATAATTGACCTCCCTCATCATAATCCTTAATATTATATCTTAAAAGATTTAGAAAAGCAATACAAATCGCCCTTCTTCTTCAAAATACCTATTTAATCAAGGTTTTCATTTTCCCAGACCAGATTATACCAAACTTCACCCGCATATTGGGATTTCGAAAGACCTTCATTGGTGAATCCTTGCTTCTCGTAATAGGGAATCAAATAATCATGACAGGTTAGATTGATCCCTTGACGATGATCTTTCACCGCAATCTCTTTGAGCGCATCAAGCAAGAGGGTTCCAACCCCTAGCCCTTGGGCTTCTTTGGCAATGGATAGACTCGTAATGGAAATAAAACCCTGTTCTAGATGGCTTAGATCTTCAACCTTTGAAAAAGAGGAATCGATCAAATAGCGCTCCGGTCTAACAGGTCCTTCTAAGTACCCTAAAATCTGACCTTGGCACTCTGCTACAAGAAAAGTCGCTTGAATCTTTTCAATGTGATCTTTTAAAATCTCACGCGCAATTGCTTCTTCTTCTGAGAAATTCTCAAGCTCAATGTGCTCGATGGCATCCAAATCCTGCAGCTCTGCTTGTCTAATGTGAATTTTTTTTTTCATCATTTACTCTTTCTACCGTTTCCAAACCATATGGACACCTTGATCAGACTCAGCATTATCTCGAAATCCTTGCTGGGCAAAGTAAGAAAGTAAATCTTCTGAACAATCGATCCAAATGACTTCCTTTTCCTTTTGAACAGCTACATCTTTTAAAGCAGCGATCAGAATCGCACCATATCCTTGACCTTGAAAGGCAGGCCTCACTGCTAATCGCAATACGATGAGGTCCCCCTTTAAATGATGGTCTTCTGTCGCCAACAAGTAAGCCACAGTATCGCCACCCTGCTCTGCAAGCAAAGAAATGGCTTCCTTCGAACCTAGCGCTTCCTCAAGAGTAGCCCTGTGCTCCTTTCCTTCATTGTCATGAAGTTCTTCTTCTAGCAATAACAGCTGTTCTTGATCAGCCAAGGTGATTTGTCGAATCATCATCCTGCTCTCCTCATTTCATGATTCTTCAGCGGACAGATAAATTTGAGTCCGGAACCAATCGATTCCAGACTCAATCATCTCTTTATTGGACACTATGTGTCAAACTAGATAATAAACGCTCAAATGAGTATTCATAGGTTTGAATATCTCCAGCTCCCATAAAGACATAGACCGCATTGTCATGGTCAAGAAGAGGAGAAACATTCTCAGCTGTAATAATAGCTGAACGTTTGACAATTTTTGCTTCCAAATCTTCAACCTTCACATCTCCGTGATCGACTTCCCGTGCAGAACCATAGATCTGTGCCAAGTAAACAGCATCTGCTTGATTCAAAGCTTCAGCAAATTCATCTAAGAGGGCAATGGTCCGTGTAAAGGTGTGTGGTTGGAAAATGGCCACAATCTCTTTACTTGGGTATTTTTGACGGGCCGCATCCAAGGTTGCAATAATTTCCGTTGGATGGTGCGCAAAGTCATCGATGATCACTGTTCCATTGACTACTTTTTCAGTAAAGCGACGTTTCACTCCAGCAAAGGTCTTCAAATGCTCGCGGACTAAATCTAAATCAAATCCTGCAATGTAAAGCAAACCAATGACTGCTGTAGCATTCATGATGTTGTGACGACCAAATGTTGGGATATGGAATTGCCCCAAATCTTCTCCACGGAAATGAACGTTGAAGGTTGAACCTGTCGTTGAGCGAAGCAAGTTGCTTGCCACAAAATCGTTCGTCTCCTTATCAAAACCATAGTAATAAATTGGTGCTGATGAGGTAATCCGACGCAATTCTTTGTCTTCTCCGTAGATGAAGAGGCCCTTACTGATTTGTTTGGCATAATCGTTAAAAGCATTAAAGACATCTTCCAAGCTCGTGAAATAGTCTGGATGGTCGAAGTCAATATTGGTGATGATGCTGTATTCAGGATGGTAAGGCATAAAGTGGCGTTCATACTCATCTGATTCAAAGACAAAGTATTTGGCTGCTGCAGAGCCACGACCTGTCCCGTCACCAATCAAATAACTGGTGTCAGTGATATTTGATAAGACGTGAGAAAGCATCCCTGTTGTCGAGGTTTTTCCGTGTGCTCCGGCAACCCCCATGCTGACGAAGTCACGCATAAATTCACCAAGGAATTCATGGTAGCGTTTATAAGTTAGGCCATGCTCATCTGCATAAGCAATTTCCACATTGTTATCTGGACGGAAAGCATTCCCGGCAATGAGGATCTTGTCGCCTTCCAAATTTTTCACATCAAATGGATAAATTTGAATTCCTACTTGTTCCAAGCCACGTTGCGTAAAGTAATACTTCTCAACATCTGACCCTTGAACCGTATGTCCCATTTGGTGAAGCATGAGGGCTAAAGCACTCATCCCTGCTCCTTTAATTCCAATAAAATGGTATGTATTAGACATGTTTTCTCCTTATTCTTGATCTAGATGGGTTAAATCCAATTCTTGTTTGATTGGCTGTGGTTTCAACTTGTGCTGATCTTTATTGTATATTTGGCTAGTCTTTAAGAAATCATAATTGTTTTTCTTTTCAGTCGGTTCTGCCACTTCTGGTTCTCCTGCAGATTCGAACTCTGCAAGGATCAACTGATCTTGTCGTAATCGTTTGCTATATTTCAATAATTCACCCGGATTTTCCTTTTGGAAGGGAGCCGTTGGCTGACCAGGTTTTCGTTCAGAAATAAATGGTTTTTTCCGTTTACTTGTAGTAGCTGCTGGATCCGTTGTCAGATAGGGAGCTGTGCGTTTCTTTTTCAGATCTTCACGAGCGCGCTCTCTCGCTTCCTCTGCATAACGATTGGCTGGGCTTTTTTTATCAATCGGCTCTTTAAAATCAGGTTTTCTTACTGGCCGTCTTTTCGGTAGGGGCTCTTCTAATGGTTGGTGGTAAGGATGCTTAGGTTTGGTATTTTCAGCAATCGGTTGCCATTCCAAATAATTTTTATCCACATAGTCGCCTGTAATGTTACTAATCAAGTCTGTTTCATCATACAGGTTCATGTGGGGCATCTCTGTTAACATCAACTCATTATCCCCTACTTGAGGAAAATATTTTTCTGTCATGCTTTCTTCCTTTCGACACTCCATTAATTATAAACTATTCACAGAATTTTTCAAGCTATTCTGACTGAATTCCAAGAATCTCACGAATTTCCTCAACCGATAAACTAGATCGTGTTTCCGTTCCGTCTAAAATCGTTGAGACCAAGTGTCTTTTGGAAGCTTGTAGTTCTTGGATTTTTTCTTCGATCGTACCACGAGTAATCATGCGGTAAACTTCAACATTTTGTTCCTGTCCCATTCGATGGGCACGTCCAATAGCCTGGTCTTCCACTGCAGGATTCCACCACAAATCGACTAAGATGACCGTATCGGCACCAGTGAGGTTCAATCCAACCCCTCCAGCCTTCAGAGAAATGAGAAAAGCATGGCGCTCACCTGCATTAAAAGCATTGGTCATTTCTTGTCGATCTTTAGCGGGAGTAGAACCTGTGATTTTAAAGGAGGTCATGCCAAGCTGGTCAATCTCCTGCTCTAGGATATCCAGCATGCCTCTAAATTGAGAGAAGATCAAAACCCGGTGTTCGCCATCCTTGATTTGACCCAAAAGATCTCGAAGGCTCTCCAATTTCCCACTATCTCCCTGATAGTCTTCCATAAAGAGGGCGGGGGTATCACAGATTTGGCGAAGGCGCATGAGACCCGAGAGAATTTCCACCTTACTCCGATTTAGTTCTTCCTCGCTAGAGCTTCGAACCCGATCTTGAATTTGTTTTAATTGAGCCAAATAGATCGTTTTTTGGCTTTCATCCAACTCATTGTGGTAGGTTGTTTCAATCAAGTCCGGTAATTCTTGGAGCACTTCATCTTTTTTCCGTCTCATGACAAAAGGTTTGACAAATCGTGCAATGGTCTCAGGACTCAATTTTTGAAATTCTCTTTTAGCTGGGAAGAGCCCTGGAAGGACAATTTGGAAAATGGACCAGAGTTCACCCACATGATTTTCAATCGGTGTCCCAGATAGGGCAAACACATGCGGAACCTCAAAGCCACGTAAGTGTTGGGCAATCTTGGTTTGGGCATTTTTCATGACCTGGGCTTCATCTAGAATCAAGTACTCATACTGATTCTTCTGGTATTCCTCCACATCTTGACGAAAAGACGCGTAACTAGTGATAACTACCTGTGGATTGGTTGCGATGAGTTCATCTCGGTGCTGCTTGAGACCATAGACGACTGCCACTTCCATCTGAGGAGCGAATTTTGAAAATTCTTGTTTCCAATTGTAGATGAGACTAGATGGAGCTAGAATCAAGATTTTAGTTTCTTTTTTTGCGACACTGGTCAAGAAGGAAATAGTCTGCAGGGTTTTCCCAAGCCCCATATCATCCGCTAAAATACCACCAAAACCATAATGATTTAACATGGAGAACCATTTAACCCCTGTTTCTTGGTAATCCCTTAGGGTCGCTTGGATTGTCATCTGAGGGAGTTGGAAGTCTTCTGGATGAGTCAAATCATGAGCTAAATTTCGAAAGTCTTCTGAAAAATGAACATTGTCTTGATCTGCCAACAAATCAGATAGCTGATAAGCGGCAATCCGGCGGGCTTGTAGTTTCCCACCCTTGCTCATTTTCGCCCGCAGATCTGCTAAGGCTCGACTGATCTTCTTGGTTTCTTCATCAAAGACAAGAACTTTCCCTGTATGGCTGACAAAATAGTCTTTTTGCCCTACTAGAGCTTTGAGGACCTGGTCCACTTCGGCTGGATCCACACTTTCAAAGTCAAAACCGATCTCCAGTAGACTGCCATTGGTTTTAACATCAATTTTTGGACGCTCCACTTGATAAAGATCTAAAAGGCTATCAGAGAGGGTAACCTCTCCTAAGGCTTCAAAAGTCGGGATCTGTTGGTGAAAGAATGGATAGATTTGCTCACTTGATAAAGGACTTCTTTGGGAAGAAAAATCATCCGTAAAACCTGCTGCTAGCATGGTTGAAAAGACTTCTTGCTCCTTATCGAAATCACTAGAATAAGGAAGATTGAGAAGTTCCTCACGCGTGGTCACCACACGATCCTGGTATTGAAAGACAACATCCAGTAATACAGTCTGATCCTGTGCTAGATCAAAATGAAATTCCGGAGTGAAATCGTGGATTAAAAAGCTGGTCGGGGCTGTTATTTGTCCCAGTTTTTTGAACTCTTTTAGACTATAGGAAAGTTTGGTCTGATCCGTTGGATCAAAATGCAGGCGTTTTTTGCGATCCTGATCCATTGGAAGATCTTGGATGGCCTTCCATAGGGTTCGCTGTTGGGGCGTCAGGTGATAGAAGACACCATTTCGAAACAGGTAAACAGCCGACTCGACAACCTTCACTTGTGGCTCCGTAATGATCAATTCGTAAAAATCACCATGGTCTTCCACCTGAAAATGAAAGAGATCTTCCTCCCCATGGACATCCTGAAAATAGACTTCAGAAAAATCATACAAGCTGTATTGCAAGAGGAAAGAATCCAAATTCATCAGTAATTCTACAGCTTCTTCAAAGAGAGTCGGTGGAAAATAAAGATGGCGCCCAGCATTGGGAAAGAAATCTTGCTCTTTCGAGCCACTATCTGTGACCAAGCCTTGTAGGAAATTGATCACATCCTGACTAGGCCCATCAAATTCTAAATAAGAAATGGGTTCATAGTAACTTTTGCCAATTGCAAAGTGGCCTTCTTTTTGAAGGGTCTGCAAAAAAGCTAGCACATCTCTGATCACATAAGAACGCTCGTCTGGCAAGCGACGAATGCGAAGGGTCCACAAGAATTGACCAGAGTATTCATCCTCTTGCCCGACTGCTGATAAGACATAACGTGTTGCTTTCTTTTCGATTTTTGGAAGAACCTGGTCTAAAAACAAACTTCCAAAAGAGACCTTCTCCTGCGTTTCTTCAGTCGCCGTGGCGTCTTCTTCAAGACTTGCAAGAGCTGCTTTCCCACTGTCATCATTCTTCAAAAAAGCTTCCACAGCTGCCAGATGCGTACAGAATTTTTTCTTTTGAAAGAAAGCACAGCTACAAAAAACAGCATCGTCGTCCAAACTGTACCGCAAGCTTTCTTCTTCCACCCGAAAATATAGGTATTTTTCTTTTACTTCCTGAAGGGAAACCTTCCCAGCTTCATAGAGAAGGCTCCCTTGTGAACGAACCTTCCCAGGAATTAATTTTGCCATGTTTACCACCTTAGATTAATCCCTTTATTATACCATATTTCAAAGTATAGTTAAAATTAATTCGATAAAACTGATTAAAATAGGCGTTTTCGGGCAATCTACTATTCAATTATCCCCAAATGATTAGAATGAGGGAGGCCCCATAAAGGATGGCCTACCCCAAAAAGACCAAAGTATTTTTTAAGAATTTCCTCATGATACGCACAAGTGCCAATAAGCATAACAAAGAAATAAACAGTAGGCATTCTATATTAGACATGGTTACCTTCCTTTTCTATCCATTAAAGCACATCAGGCTTTTTCTTTGAATTAGTTAATCTTTCAGATGTTCATATAAAAAAGGACTCTTCTTGTCTCTCGCGGTCGACAAAGAGTCCTATTTAGTTCTTTTTTATAGTTAGAATGATCCATTCATCTCCTTTTTCAAAGGACTGACAAGATCTTCTTGGCACCTTGACTACCTAACTGTTAAGTGAAGGATGGCAAGACCAGCAAATAGTCTACTAGTATTAGTTTCCTGAGGCACTCAGGCTACTTCCGTTTTCGCGCGATCAAATGGATCGGGGTTCCTTCAAAGACAAAGGCTTTTCGAATCTGGTTTTCCAAGAAACGAAGATAAGAGAAGTGCATGAGCTCTTCTTCATTGACAAAGACCACAAAAGTTGGCGGCTTGGTTGCCACTTGTGTCGCATAGAAGATCTTGAGGCGTTTTCCTTTGTCGGTCGGCGTTGGATTAATGGCAATGGCATCCATAATCACATCGTTCAAGACAGCTGAAGGAATCCGCGTATTTTGACTCTCACTGATCTGTTTAATCATCTCTGGCAACTTGTGCAAGCGTTGTTTAGTTAGGGCAGAAACAAAGACAATCGGCGCATAAGAAAGGTATTGGAATTGATCGCGAATGTCATCTTCCCACTGCTTCATGGTATGGTTGTCTTTTTCAATAGTATCCCATTTATTGACAACAATGATCATACCTTTACCAGCCTCATGAGCAAAGCCAGCGATCCGCTTGTCGTACTCCCGAATCCCTTCTTCGGCATTAATGACCATCAAAACCACATCTGAACGGTCGATGGCACGCATGGCACGCATGACAGAATATTTCTCAGTGTTTTCATAGATTTTACCAGATTTGCGCATACCAGCTGTATCAATCATGGTAAATTCTTGGCCATCTGCATCGGTAAAATGGGTATCGATGGCATCCCGTGTGGTTCCAGCAACAGGGCTTGCGATGACCCGGTCTTCTCCAAGGATCGCATTGATCAAGCTTGATTTTCCAACATTTGGACGACCAATCAAGCTAAATTTTATGATATCTGGATTTTCTTCTTCTGTGTCATTCGGAAGATTTTCGATGATGGCATCGAGAACATCCCCAGTTCCGATCCCGTGGACAGAGGATACCGGTAGTGGCTCGCCCAGTCCTAAGGCATAAAAGTCATAGATATCATTGCGCATCTCTGGGTTATCCACCTTGTTGACTGCAAGAATGACCGGTTTATGGGTCTTATACAAGATACGAGTGACATATTCATCCGCATCCGTGATCCCTTCTTTTCCAGAAACAACAAAGACGATCACATCTGCTTCGTCCATGGCAATTTCTGCCTGATGCTTGATTTGCTCCATAAATGGGGCATCTACGTCATCAATCCCCCCTGTATCAATGATACTAAATTTTCGATTTAACCACTCAGCTGTTGCATAAATGCGGTCACGAGTGACTCCTTCTACATCCTCAACGATGGAAATCCGCTCACCGGCAATCCGGTTAAAGAGTGTAGATTTTCCGACATTGGGACGGCCTACAATCGCAATAGTTGGTAGGGCCATGATTTCCTCTTTTCTAATGAAAGGCGAGATTTCGGTTCAAGAACGCCTCTCTTCATTTCATAATAGTTTGTGTTTTTCTAGTAGTTTTTTGGTCTCTTCTTGTTCAGGTTGACCAAATTGAGCTGCAAGGCGCTCGCTCCAGCTATCTGTTGCACGCGCTCCAGCATAATCTGCCTGAACCTTGTCATAGGCAGTCACAACTGATAGGTCTTGTTCTTGGTATTCTTCTTCAAAAGCAACCTGCTCCAATGGCAAACGTGGTTTCACTGCATGCTGCTGATTAGGTACTCCGAGAGCAATCCCAAAAACAGGATAGGTATAGTCTGGCAGACGGAAGAGTTCTGCGACTTCTTCTGAACAGTAGCGCAACATGCCGATAATCACTCCACCATAGCCGAGACTTTCAGCTGCCAATAGCGTATTTTGAGCTGCTAGAGCCGCATCCACTGAGGTGATCAGTAAGTTGTCCACCCCTTCAGGATGGAAATCCTGCTCATGAAGTTTGACAGCTTTTTCAGCACGGTTTAAATCCCCAACAAAGAGGAGAAAGACGGCTGATTGGCGAATTGCTTCTTGAGGAAGCAAGTCGTATAGAGCTTCTTTCTTTTCCTTGCTTTTGACCACAATCACAGAATAAGACTGAAAGTTTTTCCAACTTGATGCCATCTGCCCAGCTGATAAAATTTCCTTGAGGTCAGCTTCTTTGATGGCTTCTTCCTTAAAACGGCGAACAGAAAAATGAGATTTCATTAAACGGATGGTTTCATTCATCGACGATTGACTCCTTCCAGATGGATTTCCTTGGCTAAAAATTTCACGCGCTCCATGACCCGTTTGGCCTGCCAGGTTTCATCTCCATTGCGCGAAGCCGCAAAATGACGTTCCAACTCTTCAAAATTAAAGTTAGAAGTAAAGAAGGTTGGGAGATTTTCCTGCATTCGGTGCTGCAAAATCACCTGTAAGATTTCATCTCGCACCCAGGCTGACATCTGTTCCGCACCGATATCATCGAGAATTAAAATTTCGGCTTTTTTCACCTGATCGACGGTTTCTTTGACCAAGCCTGAACTGATGGCATTTTTAACATCGATCGCAAAACTTGGAAAATGAAGTAGGGTAGTAGAGGCCTGGCGTTTTTCGGATAAATCATGAGCCAAGGCTGCCATCATGTAGCTCTTTCCTACTCCGAAATCACCATAGAGGTAGATCCCCTTTTGATATTCAGGATAGTTGGCCACAAAATTAGCTAATTCTTCAAAGGCCTCAAATCGCCCCTTATCATCGAGTTCCACCTTGGCTAGACTCGCTTCTTTCAAGGTTGAAGGGAGATTGATCAAGTTGAGACGTTGGTTGATCGCAGCTCGTTTTTGGGCTTCGATTAACTCTGGCGTTTCCTCATAAGCGACATCCGCATAGCCTTCATTCATGGTGAGGATGGGCTTATAACCTTTGGCAATATAATCCGGATCTCCCAATAAGAAACGGTTGCGTTCACTAATGTATTGATTAAATTTTGAAATACTCCGTCGAATTTCTTGTTCAGACAAAGACTGGTCCTTGATAAAGGCAGCCACTTCTTGGTCTGCCAAGATCTGTACGACCAAATCCTCATAGTTAAATTGACGCGCACGGTTCATGTGAGACATGGTTTGACCTACACTTTCCATCTACTCACCTCCTTGATTCAGTTTTTCTAACAGACGTTGTTTCTCTTTAGCAAGATCCACCTTTTCTGCTTGGCTGGTTTGATTTTGATAATTTGGTTGACTCCACTTGGGAACATTGCTGTGCTTGCCCTTGGCTGATGTAGGACTCGTCCCCTTGTTTCCTTGACCCTTAGCTTGTTCCTGGCGTTCTCGAACTTTTAAAATCGCCAGTTCTGCACTGTTGACCCCTTGATAAGAAAAATCATTTCCTACCTTCAAAGCATACTTTTCATTGAGATTAGCAGACTGGGTCTTATTAAAGGTCAACAATAAGATGATATTGATCACCTCATCTAGTAAGCCTAGATCAGCTAACTTGGATAAAGTCTTGCGTTCGCTCTGCGTAATGGTCGCATTGCGCGCCTTCTTAATCTCCGCTAGAAATTGTAGGCTGGATTTTGCCTTAGCTTCCCTCAGAATAGTTTCTTCCTGACGGCTATAGGACATGCGTGGTTGCTCTTGGCTAGCCTGAGCCAACTTTTGCTTCATTCTCTTTGGAGAGACAATCCGGTCTACAGCCGTTTCTTTTGCTAGGAGATAGGTTTCATACCAGGTCCATTGTTGCTCTTCTGCGATGGCAAAGAGGGCTAGGGTTGCCTCTCCTTCATCCGCAAAACGAAGCCCATCACGCCCCATCATTCGCTTAAACATCTCCATATCAAACTGCTGTTTCTTGCTTGGAAGAACTGTCGCCTCCCCAGCATCTAGTCCAAAGACTTGCGAGAAGGAAACTTGCCGTCTAGTCCCTAAAGAGTGTGCTGGGAGCAGATCCTCCACGGCCTTTTCCCCAATCTTTTTTTCAAGCAAGCGTTTAAAAACAGCATTTGAAAAAAATTCTTCTGAGGCAAGAGGGGCATGTAACTGGATGGTGATCCCAACTTCTTCCTCATAGAGATCGAGCAAACCCATGGCAATTAAACGATCAAAGGCTAGTAGCAATTGTGGAAATCCTATATTCAAGTGATTGAGGATTTGAGCAAGTATATATTGTTTTTCACCCTGATCATAAGAGGCCAGCAGATAACGATAAACTGCTACTGTTTCCGTCTCCAAAATAGGCAGGTAATACTGCTCCAATGCAGCCCCTGCCGGTGGAAGAAGATTATTTTTTAAAAATGCGAAAGGCGTATTGGGCTTCATCTATTTTTCCTTTTTCTTCTTGGTTCCCTTCGTAATTTGTTTCAAGAGGGTCTCTAACTCACCGACATCCTTGAAACTCCGGTAAACACTAGCAAAACGGACATAGGTGATCTCATCTAGATCTGCTAACTCATCCATGACCAATGAACCAATATACTCACTGTTGATTTCATTATCACTTTGGCTGCGAACCTTTTGTTCAATCCGGTTTACAATTTCTTCGATTTCGTCACTAGAAACAGGCCGTTTTTGAGCTGAGCGGATAATACCATTAAAGATTTTATCACGAGAAAATTGCTCGCGTGTCCCATCCTTTTTGACAACTACTAGTGTCCGTTCTTCTACACGTTCGTAGGTAGTAAAGCGATAATGGCATTCTTCGCATTCCCTGCGACGACGGATGGTATTCCCATCTTCAGCTTGTCGACTATCCACCACACTAGACTTACTTCCACCACATTTTGGACAACGCATTTGCTACCTCCTTAAACTGTTTTAACACTTCATTTTACCATAAATTGAATCGTAAAGAAAGCAGAAGAACAGGAGAAGCCCCCTATGCGTGCTCCTCTTTGATACATAAAAAAAGAGTCGAAGGATGATTTGAAAAAAATCGTTTTCCTTTCGACTCTCCGTTTATATTAAAGTGATAATTCAGCTTCTAAGCCATAGTGGTCACTGACATTGGGTTTATTTTCCCCATCAAAGATGACATAAAGACGTTGGATGTCCCATTCTGGACTTGCAAAGACGTAATCAATCCGCAATGGAATTTGATTGTCCGTCCAGCCATCAATTTCAGGACCTACAGTATAGGTACCCTTTGTTTCTTTAGCTTCAATAAAGCTATCTTGAAGTTCAAGTGAACTTGATAGAATCGTTTCATAGCCTTCTTGACCAGCAGGATTATTGAAATCACCCGCTAGAATAAAGGGTTTCCCTACTTGGCTGAAGTAGTTCTCAATGCGTGGCCACTCAAATTGGAAACCTTTGTCCCACCAAGAAAGATGGACGCTGGCAACAGCAATCTCTTTGCCATCTACACTTGTATGGGCAACGGCTACTCGACGAGTATGGTAGTCCGTTGGATCATCCATATTGGATACCAAAATCTCATCTGCCTTCAAGGGTTGACGCGAAAGAACGGCCACACCCTCATTGAGGTGATCATAGCCAATATGGTTGTAGGCCCAAGTCCAATAATAGTGGAGTCCATGAGCAGCTAACTCTTCTACCAATACGCGAACAAAGTGGTCCTTGTGAATCGCTACAGATGATGGCAAAGCTTGATAATACTCATCTGTTTCGACTGTTTCTGAGGCCATTTCTTGATTGACCTCTTGGAAACAGATCACATCATATTGCGCTTCTAAAATTTGTTCCTTGAGGGTTTCAAATTTTTGCTGAGCATTCTCTTCCATCCAACTATGGGAATTTAATGTTAAAAATTTCATCCCCTGATTTCTCCTTCTCTCCAAATCAAGAAACGGCAAGAGGCCGGGTGCACTGTCCCAACCTCATTTTCTTTGCCGATGTCTTTTATAATTCTACTGTTGCAACTGGTGCATTTGCTGCCAATTTACCAGTATGTTCGACCTTAACGGATTTAATCGCATCTGCATTTGTGAAGACAACAATTGTTGAAGTTTCACGACCAGCTGCACGGATTGCATCAAGGTCTGCTTCTACCAAGAGGTCTCCAGCAGCCACTGTTTGACCTTCAGAAACTTTAACCTCAAATGGTTTTCCTTCAAGACTAACAGTATCTAGACCGATGTGAACCAAGACTTCCAAACCATTATCTGTTACCAAACCAAGGGCATGTTTGGTTGGGAAGACGCTAGTAACTTTACCAGCAACTGGTGAAACGATGTGGCCATTTTCAGGCTCAACTGCAAATCCGTCACCCATCATTTTTTGTGAGAATACAGGATCTTTCACATCTTCGATGTTGATCACTTCACCATCTGCAACAGAGTGAACTTCATCAGTTACCCCTTTAAAGGTTGCTTCAGCCTTTTGAACTGCTGTCATTTGGCTAGGAAGTGTTTCAGGAATGACTTCACCTGAATCAAGAACGTCTTGGATATCAGATTTCAATACGTCAGCTTTAGGTCCGTAGATGGCTTGGACACCTTGTCCTTTCATGACAAGACCCATAGCGCCTTCAGCTTTCCATTGTTCTTCTGTTCCGACTTTTTCAGCGTCCTTAACGGTTACACGAAGACGAGTCATACATGCGTCAACGTCTACGATATTGGCACGTCCACCAAGAAGGTTGATGATGTTAATGACTTGTGAGCTTGCTGAGCTTGTAGCAGCACCTGCTGCTGCACCATCTCCTGCAGGGGCATCATCATTTTGTTCATAGTTACCGTTACGTCCTGGAGTCGCATAATTGAATTTCTTAATCATGAAGTTGGCAATGAAGTACATGATAAATCCAAAGAGGACTGTTACCCATACAAAGTTAAAGATATCTAATGCCAAACCAGCGTTGATGGCCATTGGAGTACGTGTCAAGAATTCGATTGAACCGAATGAGTGAACACGAAGGTGAACCAAGTCAGCCATTGCAAAGGCAGCACCTTGAACAAAGGCGTAGATCAAGTACAATGGTGTTGCAATGAACATGAACATGTATTCAATTGGTTCTGTAACACCTGTCAAGAAGGTTGCAAGAGCAGTTGCAAAAAGCATCCCTTTGTATTTTTCTTTTTTATCTGGATCCACATTGCGGTAGATAGCAACCACAATCCCCATCAAAATACCAAATGATCCGATCATTTGACCAACTTTGAAACGAGCTGGTGTGTAAGCATGAAGCAAGTGTTGGTATTGGCTAGGATCAGCTTTCTTCAAGTTAACAAGGTCTGTTACCCAAGCCAACCAAAGTGGATCTTGTCCAAATACAGTTGTTCCTTTGGCAGCACCTGTAAGAACTTGGTAGCTACCACCCAATTGAGTATAGTTGATTGGAATGGTCAACATGTGGTGAAGACCAAATGGCAAGAGAAGACGTTCCAAGGTACCAAACAAGAATGGTGCCAATACTGGAGCTGTTGATTGTGAGTTGGCGATCCAAACACCAAATCCATTAATTCCTGATTGAACTACTGGCCACAAGGCTGACAAAACCAAGGCTGTGAGTGCTGAACGAACGATAACAACGAATGGTACAAAGCGTTTCCCGTTGAAGAAAGAAAGGGCTTCTGGGAGTTTACGGTAGTTGTAGTATTTATTGAAGGCAGTTGCTCCAACGAAACCTGAGATAATCCCTACAAATACCCCCATATTAAGAGCTGGAGCTTCAAGAACACTGATAAAGTAGTCCGCAACTTTAATTGATCCACCGAAGATTGTGTGAACCGTAGCAGCCTTATCAGCTAACATTGCAGATGTCACTCCGAAAACTGCACCGGTAATACGGTTAATCAAGATGAAAGAGAGACCAGCTGCAAAGGCACCCCCTGCACGTTCTTTGGCCCAGCTACCACCGATAGCAAGGGCAAAGAGGATGTGAAGGTTTCCGATAACCCCCCAACCGATTTGTTCGAGAATTCCACCTGTAATAACAAGTGGAGATAAATTCGGGTTGATCATAGGGATTGATTTCCCGATTGAAATCATCAACCCAGCCGCTGGCATGACAGCGATAACGACCATCAAGGCCTTACCAAACTTCTGCCAGAATTCAAAGCTAAATAAACTTTTGAATGATCCTTTATTCATCATTCAACCTCCTTATATTGTTTAAGGCTTTTGTTTTTAAGAAAACGTTTGCGCTTAATTTGCTTCTAGTATACCACATTTTAAAAATTTGTAAAGCCTTACATTCATTTTTTCTCCAAATTTTATCATTTTTTATCTTTTTTAAGCCAAATCCTTTTTAAAACCCATCCTTTCCAAACGCAAACGTTTCCCTTGGAGTATAAAAATATTCGAACCCTCTAAGGGTTCGAATATTTTATTCTAATGCATCTTGCATGGCATAGCCAATCCCACGAACGGTCTTAATATAGCTTTTTTGACCTGGTAGATCAATTTTCCCACGGAGATAACGGATATAGACGTCCACAATATTAGTCTCACCTGTACTCTCGTACTTCCAGACACTCTCCAATAACTGATCTCGTGTCACCACTCCTTTGCTTCCCATCAGGGTCGCTAAGAGATCATACTCTCTGCGGGTTAAACTAATCATGTCTTTCCCACGATAGACGGTATGGTGTTCCACATCAATGCGCAAATTGCGGTATGATGTTGGGATTTTCATCTGGCTACAATGTTGGTCAATATAATCACGTCCTCTAAAAATGGCTGTGATCTTATCTACCAAATCGCTGATAATAAAGGGTTTGACCATATAGGAAACAGCAAAGTGCTGAATACTCTCTTTGTGCTCAGCAATTTTTTCGCGGCTATCCAAAACAATCAAAACAGAAGCTGGGCGAATCTGACTGATTTCCTCTGCGAATGTTTCACCAGACATATCTGACAAATCGTAATTAAACAAGATCAGATCATATTTGGTCGCAGCAATCAAGGCCAGACCCGCTTTCCCATCTTCGACCACATCAACTTGATACCCCTCTTTTTGAAGTTCCAAATCAATGAAGCGAGCGATTTGCTTCTCATTTTCTACTAGTAGAACTCGTTTGACCATAGAGCAAGATTATTTTTCGTCGTACCAAGAATAGTGGAAGGTACCTTCTTTGTCTTTACGTTTGTATGTGTGAGCACCAAAGTAGTCACGTTGTGCTTGGATCAAGTTCGCTGGAAGATCCGCTGAACGGTAGCTATCGAAGTAAGTGATGGCTGCTGAGAAGGTTGGTACAGGTACACCTGCTTGAACAGCAAGAGCTACAATGTCACGAACTGATTGTTGGTACTTAGCAGTGACATCCAAGAAGTACTCATCCAATAGAAGGTTAGCAAGATCTGCATCGCGGTTGTAAGCATCTGTGATCTTTTGCAAGAAACGAGAACGGATGATACATCCATCGCGCCAGATAGATGCGATGTCCGCAAATGGTAAGTTCCAGTTGTTTTCTTTAGAAGCAACACGCAATTGCGCAAAACCTTGTGCGTAAGAGATGATTTTTGAGAAGTAAAGGGCTTGACGAATTTTTTCGATCAACTCAGCCTTGTCTCCTTCAAATTTGAATGCAGCTGGTTTTGGAAGAACCTTGCTAGCGTGTACACGTTCTTCTTTGTAGGCAGAGATGTAACGAGCAAATACTGACTCAGTGATGAGTGACAATGGCACACCAAGGTCAAGCGCTGATTGGCTCGTCCATTTACCAGTTCCTTTGTTTCCTGCAGCGTCCAAGATGTAGTCTACGATTGGTCCATCTTGACCTTCATCGTCTTTGCGTTTCAAGATATCAGCTGTGATTTCAATCAAGTAGCTGTCCAACTCACCCTTGTTCCATTCAGTGAAGATTTCAGCCATGTCTTCTGCAGAAAGGCCAAGCAAGTGTTGCATGAGGTCATAGCTTTCTGCGATCAATTGCATATCCCCGTACTCGATCCCGTTGTGGACCATTTTCACATAGTGGCCAGCTCCATCAGGACCGATGTATGTCACACATGGTTTGCCATCTTCTGGTGCTTTTGCAGAGATTTCTTCAAGAACATCTGCTACCAATTCATAGGCTTCTTTTTGTCCACCAGGCATGATAGAAGGACCTTCAAGGGCACCTTTTTCACCACCAGAAACCCCTGTACCGATAAAGTTGATACCAGAGTTTGCCAACTCTTCGTTCCGACGGATGGTATCTTTGTAGAAAGTATTTCCTCCGTCAATCAAGATATCGCCTTTATCCAAATGTGGAAGAAGGGCTTGGATGGTTGCATCTGTACCAGGTCCTGCTTGAACCATGAGCATGATACGGCGTGGTTTTTCGATAGAGTTTACGAAGCTTTCGATATCATAGCTTGGCACAAAGTTCTTATCAGGATGGCAAGCAACAACATCTTCTGTTTTTTCTTTACTACGGTTAAAAATGGCAACTGTGTAGCCACGAGATTCGATATTAAGGGCAAGGTTACGACCCATTACGGCCATACCAACAACACCAAAGTTTGCTTTAGTCATGTGACACTCCTCTTTATAGTTTGCCTATATTCTACCATTTTTTGACATCAAATGAAAGCAGAAAATAGCTTCCCGCCTTCTCTAAGAGGGAGAAGATCATGCAAGTCATTTGATCTTAAAAACAAAAGTGCCCGAGAAACAGTTCTCAGACACTTCCTGATGAATGACATTAATCTTCTTTTGAAGCTAACTCCTCTGCTTCAATGACCGGTTGTTCTCCTTCTTTGAGTTTATTGACCGTCATATTGACCCCAAGGGCTCCTGCTAGCAATTGACGAATATCAAATCCGGCTCCTTGAGAGACTTGGTCGATACTTTGCATAATATCGCCCACCATCTTAGAAGCATTGCCTTCCCCGTACATGGTGATCTTATCAACCTTGGTTAATGGTTCTGCGACAGCACGCGCAATTTCAGGCAACTTGTCAACGACCATTTCAGTAATGGCTGCTTCTTGCATTTTCTTCATCGCTTCGGCCTTTTGGTCCAAACCTTTGGCTTCGGCTTCCAGTTTCAAGCGAATAGCTTCAGCCTCGGCACGACCTTTGGCTTCAATAGCTTCGGCCTCTTGCAATTGGGCAAATTTCTCAGCTTCGGCTTGGGCTTTCCGAGCTTCGGCTTCTTTTTGTGTTTCGAAGAGTTCAGCTTCGGCCTTGCGTTGGCGTTCGATCAATTCTGCTTCTGCAGCTTGTTGACGCGCATATTTTTCAGCTTCAGCTTGTTTGCGGATGTTGGCATCCAATTCTTGCTCACGAACCTTAACTTCGCGCTCTTTGACTTCCGCTTCTTTTTCCTGTTTCATGATATTGGCTTCGGCTGCCACGCGCTCTTGTTCACGACGTTGCACTTCTGCCTCAATTCCTTTAGCGGCATCTGCTTTTGCTTGGGCAATGTCTGCTTCTTGCTTGAGGGCTGCTTGTTTGAGTTTCAGTTCATTTTGTTTTTGCGCAATTTCAAGATCGGCAGCGACGCGTTTGTCGTTAGCCAATTTATCTTGTTCTGCTTCGACTTCCTTGCGTTCACGTTCTGCTTTGGCTTTGGCAATCAAGGCATCTTTCTTAATGGTTTCAACATTTTCAATCCCAAGGTTATCGATGACTCCCCCTTCATCAGAGAAGGATTGAACCGTAAAGGCGATGACTTCTAGACCCATTTTAGCCAAGTCTGGCGCTACGTTGTCCTGCACTTTTGAGGCAAACTCTTGACGGTCATTGACCATCTTACGGAGCTCCATCTGACCGATCACTTCCCGCAAGTTTCCTTCCAAGACATCTTGGACAGAGTTGGAAATATCTGTCGTATTCCAGTTCAAGAAGTTTTCTGCAGCCCGGGCAATCATTTCATCGGTAGTACCAATTTTTAATTTAACAGCTGCATCGGCACGGACGTTAATGAAGTCCAGTGTTGGGACTGCTTCTGACGTCCGAACATCTGTCGAGAATTGCTCAATATCAAGATAAGAGCGTTGTTCGACAAAGGGAATCATAAAGCCAGCTTTCCCACGCAAGTGACGTTGTTTCCGAAGACCGGTAATGACCACGACTTCGTTGGGTTTAGCATTGACATACCCTTTGACCAACAAGATCAATACAAGAATGGCTACGATTACAAAAGTAATCAACCAACCTGGAATAAATAAAGTATCCATACTTTTTCTCCTTTTTTAGAGGTCTCCCCTCTGTTGTTTATTAATCCTAGTATATCAAAAGAAGGCCTTTCCTCAAAGAAAAGACCTGTATTTATGTCTAAATTTATCAAATGCAATCTCTAGCTTATTCTTCGTCAAACAAGCCATTTAGACCAGCGAAAGGACTGTTTTCTTCTTTCTTGATCGCTTGAGCGGCTTGGTATTCTTCTTCGGACAGGATTTTCCAATCATTGCCTTCGATAAAACCTTGTCCAGCCTCTTCTTCTGGAGTGAGAACCTTGAGAGGAATATTGAGCAGAATATTATCCGCTACACTCTCACTCAGGTCAATCTTCCCACCTTCGATTGGAAGGATCAAGTCTTCCTCTAGGGCCTCGATATCTGCGTCAGACTGTACATCCTCCGCAAACACCTCTGTTACAGGATAGTACTCTTGAAGCTCAACAGGCTCCATGCTTCGGCTAGATGCCAAAACGATGGTGTAGGTCAACTGGTAATCCAAGACATAGAGGCCTGTATCATAGGCTACTCGTCCTGTCGCTGTCACATTCTTTAAATCAAGAATTTCTGGATTACGCTTTTGCAGATCCTTTAACAAATCCAACTCTTGATCAAAGGCTAGTCCTTCAGGATTTTTACGGATTTCTTGTGTAAATAGGTTCATTCTTTTGTCCTCAAATCTTCTAGATACTACTAGTATATCATGAAGCTGCCCCTCAACCAAGAAGTCTCCTCAAAAATTTGTTATAATCATGAAAAAAGATACAGTAACTAGGCCAATTGGTGTTGTACACAAGGTCCCACCATCTCTTGGACAAAAGAGGGTCACTGGCTAGGGCATTGAGCAATGTTAGATAGAGGAGAATTCATGAAAGAAATCGGAGCTGTTTTTCGGCAAATACGTGAAAGTCGCCACATCTCTTTAGAGGAAGCTACGGGTGGCGAATTTTCGCGCTCCATGCTATCTCGATTTGAAAGAGGGGAAAATGACCTGACCACGCAACGTTTTTTTCAGGCCCTTCAACAGATCAAAACGAGCCTCAGTGAGTTTTCCCATCTAGCTGGAATCGATCAGCACTCTTTTATTCCCAAATTGTTGAAAGAGCACTATGAAAACATGAGCTTGGAACACGATCAAGCCTTGTACCAAAACTACCAGCTAGCCTATCAGAAAGATCACAAAAAAGAAGACTTCTTAGCCAGCATTATTCTCAAGGCCAAAATGCTTGGCTTCTATCCTGAGGTAGAGTTGGCTGCTAGCCAAGAGGAACTGGATTTCCTCCATGATTATCTCTTCTCTGTCATGATCTGGGGAAATTTTGAATTGAACCTGTTCTCTCTGACCTCTCCACTTTTCTCTAGTCGCCTCTATCGACAATACACAGAGGAGTTGGTCCAAAGGGAGGATTTCAAGCTTCTCCTAGATTCCTCTCGTCCTGCCCTTAACTCTATTTTTCTTAATGGCTTCTTTCTGGCCATTAGTTCAAATGAATTTGAAGATGCAACCTATTTTGATCAGTTGATCAAGGACCACTTTTACTCCGAAAATGAAGCCTACCATCGGACGGTTTATCTCTACGCCAAAGGAGAATTTCTCTATCGAAAGGGAGAGAAAGAAATTGGTCTTGAAAAGATGGAGCAGGCCATTCAGGTCCTCTCCATTCTTGATTGCAAGGACAGTGCCCGCTACTACAGGCAGGGCATGCAGGAACTCATCAAAGAAACCTAAGAAACTCACAGATCTGTTCCGTGAGTTTTTGTTGAAAATATGCAACATTAATTTTTTCTTACTTTTTAGGTTTACAATAGGACTATCAAGTAAAGAAAGAAGGTTCTTCCCATGATAACCAAACTAAAAAGCCGCTTCCTCCGCTTTCTTCTCTCACATACCAGCGTCTATCTGAAGGATCAGGAACTAGCTCTCTCTGAAAAGGAGAAGTTGGATCTCTTCAAACAGATCTTTCGATCCATCAAACAAGTCCTACCAACTGATCACGTGAAGGAGGAAGGCTTATGAAACTCTTAGCTCGTAATAAAATTTTTGCCTTACTCAGCCTTTCTCGCTTTTTAAATACCCTTGGCGCTGCCATCTACAATCTGGTCTTTGTGGTCTTTGCTGCCAGTATGCCGCAACCGAGCCTAGCAGTTGGCATTGCCAATCTCATTGTATTTATTCCTAGCCTCTTTACCATTTTTGTCGGGATGAAGGCTGACCGCACGAAGAAAAAAGCTAACTGGTTGATCCGCATTGGCTATCTTCAAGCCATCCTCTTCATCCTTATTGCTCTCATGACCAAGATTCCGGGTTACCTAGCCTTTTCGATTGTTTGCTTCTTAAACATAGTTTCAGATTGTTTGAGTGATTATCGCGGAGGCTTGCAACTCCCCATCATGAAAAAGAACATCCCCGACGAGGATTTGATGGAGGCCTATTCTTTCAACCAACTACTTAGTATGGTCTGCTCGATTACTGGACAAGCTCTAGGAGTTTGGCTGCTAGCCATCAGCCATCAAAATTTTGCCCTGGTCGCTTCAATCAATGCACTGGCTTTTCTCCTGTCTTCCACTTGTCTCCTGATGAGAAAAAAGCAGCTGACACATGATCCCGTCATTGAGCCCAAAAGCAAGAATTCTTTGATACACGAATGCCAAGAGATGTACCAGAACGCTAAAAGTATTTTTGCAGATGAGGAGGTCCACCACTTTGGTAAGTTGCTCTTCTCATTGGTTCTCATCAATGCCTTAGGTGGATCCATCTCTGGTATCTACAATTTGCAACTGCTTCACTCTCCCTTCTTTCAGTTGAGCTTTAGCCAATCCCTCTTGATCCTAGAGGCTGTGACTATTTTAAGTATGGTCTGGGCTAGTCTGACACCCCACGATTATTTTTCCAAGCAATCGCTCCACCATACCCTCCTGTGGATCGCAGGTGGACTGACCATGCTTGGGCTTACAAACATCCTGATGCACTGGAACATTCTTTCCCTTCTACTCATCACTTTCCTTGGTTATCTTGTAGCAAAAATCAACCCAAAAGTTTCCAGCCTTTTAATGAGCAAATTACCCGCTGAAAAATTAGCTTCTACCTCTAGCTTTTTGGGACTGATGGTCAGCTTTGCCATGCCACTTGGGACAGCTCTCTTTTCTAGTCTAGCTATCTGGAGCCTTCCCCTAGCTTGGGGGATCTTTGCCATCCTTGGTTTCACTACCCTCCTCTTAACAACCAAATAAAAAATCCACCGTTGGGTGGATTTACTTTACATTTTTCTTAGGCGAGCGACCCGTTCAGCAATGGGTGGGTGGGTATAAAAGAGCTTTTGAAAACCGGATTCCTTTTTGGGATCGTTGATAAAGAGAGCACTACTGGCACTATCAACTTCTCGCTGCATGGGTGCACTATGATCCAGTTTCAAAAGAGCATTGATCATCCCTTGAGGATTCCGTGTCAATTCGACACTTGAAGCATCCGCTAGAAACTCCCGTTGACGAGAAATGGCTAACTGTACCAAGGTCGCCGCTAACGGAGCTAATACGATGGCAATCAAGGAAAGGATCAGAATAATAATTTCTAAACCACTGCCTCCTTCTCGATCATCATCCCGTCTACGGCCACCGCCCCACCACATCATCCGGCCACCAATGCTTGATAGCATCGTGATGGCGCTGGCAAGAGCAACTGCAATAGTGGAGATGCGGATATCGTAATTGCGAATATGGCTAACTTCGTGTCCAATAACTCCCTCCAATTCCTCACGATTCATCACAGCTAGAAGACCTGTCGTTGCTGCAACAGCCGCATTTTGAGGATTGGACCCTGTCGCAAATGCATTCATGGACGGATCGTCTACAATATAGACACGGGGCATAGGAATCTGAGCCACCATGGCCATGTCTTGGACAACATGGTAAAGTTGAGGAGCTTGATCTTCTGTCACCTCGCGTGCACCATTCATTCGCATCACAACTTCCGTTGATTGAAAAATCATGCTAAAGGCATAGATGCCACCAATAATCAAAGCAAGGATGACGCCACCAAGAGAGGAGCCTAACCAGAGGTAGCCGACGGCTGCTCCGATGAGGGCCAAGAGTATGAAAAAAGCAATAAGGAGAATCCAGGTTCTCCTTTTATTGCTTGCAATTTGGTCAAACAGCATATTAGTCTCCTAATCCGCTAAAGTCCACCTTTGGTACTGCTTTTTCTTCTTCAGGCACTTGAAGGAATTCGGCTTGTTTGAAGCCAAACATTCCAGCAATTACATTTGTTGGGAAAGTTTCCAATTTCACATTGTAGTTGCTTGTCACACTGTTGTATAATTGACGGGCATAAGAAATTTTATTTTCTGTATTGGTCAATTCTTCTTGCAATTGCATGAAGTTGGTGTTAGCCTTCAAATCTGGGTAGTTTTCAGCAACCGCAAAGATGCCTGCAACTTGACGTGAAAGAGCATCACTGGCTGCCATTGCTTCTGCAGGTGAAGATGCTTGAGCTACTTGTTGGCGAAGTTGAGTGACCTTAGCAAGTGTATCTCCTTCGTACTTGGCATACCCTTTAACCGTTTCGATCAAGTTTGGAATCAAGTCATTCCGACGTTTCAATTGTACATCGATTTGACTCCAAGCTTCGCGAGTTTGCATCCGACTTTTCACTAAACCGTTGTAAACTCCTACTACCATCAACACAAGGACCACAAGGATCCCAAGAATAATCCAAATCATTTTATTGAATTCCTTTCATTTCTTTCTACCAGTATATCAAATTTCTCTTATTTTGTGGTAAAATTATCTTATGAAACCAGAAGAATTTTATACCCATTTAGCCGATTTCGGCTTCCCATTAACTGATCGACAAAAAGAACAATACGAACGCTATTTCGAGCTCCTCGTGGAATGGAATGAGAAAATTAATCTCACCGCTATCACCGAAAAAGACGAGGTCTATATCAAGCATTTCTATGATTCAATCGCCCCCATCTTGCAGGGGTTGATCGAAAACCAACCCATCCGTCTTTTGGATATCGGAGCTGGTGCAGGCTTTCCAAGTCTTCCAATGAAGATCCTTTTCCCTGAGTTGGATGTGACCATCATTGATTCCCTCAATAAGCGGATCAACTTTCTCCACTTACTAGCTGAAGAGTTAGGCTTGAGCGGAGTTCATTTCTACCATGGACGAGCTGAAGACTTTGCGCAAGACAAGGCCTTCCGTGCTCAATTTGACCTCGTAACTGCGCGCGCCGTTGCTCGGATGCAGGTCCTTTCTGAGCTGACCATTCCTTATTTGAAAGTAGGGGGGCGCCTCCTCGCACTTAAAGCTAGCAATGCTCCAGAAGAGTTGGAGGAAGCCAAAAACGCCCTCAACCTGCTATTTAGTAAGGTTGAAGACAATCTACAGTATGAATTGCCAAATGGGGATCCTCGCTACATCACTATTGTGGAGAAGAAAAAAGAAACACCCAACAAATACCCAAGAAAAGCAGGCTTGCCCAATAAGCGGCCTTTGTAATAAGATACAAAGGGCCAAGCGGATAAAGTCAAAAAAGAGGCTGGGACAAAAGTCCTAGCCTCTCAATTGTCTTTGGATTGTCGAGCAAGACGCAGTGGTTTAGTGGGCTCTACTACGCTGATTTCATCAGCTTTTACAGCCCTACTCAACTGTGCGGAGGTGGGGCGACGAAATCGAATTCTAACGAATTACCGATTTCTGTCCCACTCTCTTTTTAGTTTTGTGCGAGTTCTGCTCTTAGTACTTGGTACTGTTCCTGAGTCAGATGAACTCCCTTACTTGCAACAATCTGACTAGAGACTTTATTGGCAAAGCTTAAGGCTTGCGCGATATCTAAGCCTTCTAATCGGGCTGACAGAAAAGCTCCGACATGGCTATCCCCAGCACCTACTGTATCAACGACTTCTGCTGGGAAACCGTCCGCCTCATACCAGTTGCCATCATAGGCAACCGCTCCTTTTTCCCCCAAGGTGACAATGACTAATTGCCCCGTTCTCTGATACAAACGTTCGATGGCTGGCTGGATCTCTCTACACCCAGAAAAAGCCAGTGCTTCAGCCTCATTAACATGGAGAATCGGATGCAGATCATAAATTGCTTCCAGTCGATCTTTGGGAATCATAAGTCCGCGTGGTCCTGGTGCGAAAATCACCTGGCCTTCTAATTGCGAAACAGACTGCACCAATGCAAGACCGGTTGGCTCCTCGACTTCAAGGCCACACAAGTAGATGTAATCAAACGGATCTGTCTTGATCTCTTTTAGCCACTCTGCTCGGAAGCTATACTCCACTCCGTGATCTGATAAGAAGGTCCTCTCACCATCAGACTCTACAAAGCAATAACAGCACCCATTGGCCCCTTCTAATGAGATGGAGGAGGAAATCCCTAATTGTTTCAGCTCTCTCCGAATAAAATCACCATACATCCCAGAACCAACAGGCGAGACAAACTGGTAGGGTTGCGACAAAAAATGAAGAATATTGACGACATTAAATGCACAACCTCCCACAGACCATTGCTGGTGATCAATATGAGCATCTCCTTCACGACTCGGCAACCGATCCAAGTAGATCATCACATCACAAACGGTAGAACCAATAATTAACGCAGCTGTCATCTTTTTCTCCTTACTTTGCCTTCTATTATACCAGAGGAAACATAAAAAACAACCAATGCCTTGTGGATTGGTTGTTTCTCTTTTCAATCTCGATAAACAGGTTGAGGGCCAAAGGTTTGGGAAACCGGCATGATTTCAATCCGGTTGACATTGACATGCTTGGGCTGTTGAATAAGCCAAGACACCGTGTTGGCTATATCTTCAGGCTGAATGGCATGGGCATCTCGATAGAGAGCTTCTACTCGTTTTTCATCTCCTTTAAAGCGAACCGTCGAGAATTCAGTCCCTTCACAGAGACCAGGTTCAATATTGGTCACCCGAATCTGCTTTCCAGCTAGGTCAGCGCGCAGATTTAATGAGAACTGTTTAACGAAGGCCTTGGAAGCACCATAAACATTAGCTCCTGGATAGGGCACTGTCCCAGCAGTTGACCCCATATTGATGACATAACCGTCATTTCTTTCCACCATCTGGGGGAGGATTTGCCGGGTCAAATAGGTCAGACCGATAATGTTGGTCTGAATCATGGTCAACCAATCTACGATCTCTGCTTCATGAGCTGGAGCGAGGCCTAGGGCCAAGCCAGCATTATTCACCAAGACATCAATTCTCTCCCAAGCTTTTGGCAAACTAGCAAGGGCATGATCTACCTGAGAAGGTTCCATCACATCCATTTGCAAGGGATAAAAAGCTTCTCCCAGCTCTTCTTGAAGAGCCTGTAATTTTTCAATGCGTCTAGCTGATCCGATCACACGGTATCCATCTACTACTAAGCGACGGCAAATCGCTTGACCAAAACCAGCTGAAGCTCCTGTTACTAAAATCGTTTCTGACATGTCATTACCTCCATGGATTGTAAAAACGTCCCTGATTGAGAAAGATCAGGACGATACTCAAAACCAGAACAGCCAAGGCTGATAGAATCATCCCATAATCTTTCATTTCCATGGCTTGATGAGAATACCAGGTCCGCTTTTTATTTTTACCAAAGCGACGTAATTCCATGGCTGTAGAAATACTATCAATCCGCTCAAGTGAGCTAAAGATTAAGGGAGAGATGATTTGTAAATTGCCTTTGATCCGCTTGATCAGCTTGGCCTTTTTGGACAATTCCACCCCTCTGGCTTCCTGAGACAATTTAATCGTTTGATATTCTTCTTGTACGTCAGGAATGTAACGCAGAGTCAAGCTGACAGAATAGGCAATCTTGTAAGATACGCCAATTTGGTTGAGGCTTGAAGCAAACTGACTAGGATGGGTCGTCATCAAAAAAATCAAGGCTAGAGGTATGGTACAGACATACTTAAGAGCTAGATTAAAAAGATAAAAGAGTTCCTGCGAGGTGATACTATAGGAACCCCACCCCTTCATCAGTATAGTCTTTGCCCCGTAGATCTCTACACCATACTGGGGGGCAAAGAGATAGACCATGACAACATTTAACAGTGCAAAAACAAGAGCAAATGCAAGTACAAATGAAATATCCCGAAATCGAATACGAGCTGTAGAGAATAAAAGCAAGGCGCCTACACCAATTCCTAGAAGGAGCCGGGTATCATAACTCAACATGGCCGCAAGAGATACAAAAAGAAGAAAGAGTAACTTACTCGCACCTGAAAGGCGATGAAGAAAACTCGTCCCCTCATGGTAGCCGACTAATCGATGCTTCATGACCTACTCCTTTCTGTTGCATATAAAACTGCGTTAGCGCCAAGGGATCCATTCCTAATCGATTGGCTAAGGCAAAAATCGAAGTCTCTTTGAGATTAGCCTCTTGTAAAATATCCGGATGAGTGAACAGCTCTGCAGGTGAGAGATCAGCTAGAATTTGTCCGTCTGATACCACAAGTGCACGATCAGAATAATCCAACATCAGTTGCATATCATGGGTAATCATGACAATGGTATGGCCTTTTTCTTGCAAGCTATCTAGAAATTCCATGATTTCAGTGTAATTGCGTTGGTCCTGACCTGCTGTCGGCTCGTCCAAGACCAAAATTTCTGGTCCTAAAACTAGTATAGAGGCGATGGTCACCCGTTTCTTTTGCCCATATGAGAGAGCAGAAATCGGCCATTTACGAAACTCATAGAGACCACAAGTTTTCAGTGCTTGATAGACACGCTCTTTGATGTCTTCTTCAGCGACACCCCGCAAGCGCAAACCTAGAGCAACTTCGTCAAAAATCATATTGGTCGAAATCATTTGATTGGGGTTTTGCAGGACATAGCCGACTCGCTCTGCCCGTTCCTTGACACTCTCCTGCTTGATATCTTCACCTCTAGAGGTGTATTGTCCTTCTGTTGCAATGAAGCCACAGATGGCTTTCGCAAGAGTTGATTTCCCTGCTCCATTCTTCCCGACAATCGCTAAGAGCTGCCCCTTAGGTATACTGAGGGATATATCTTTTAAGATCGGATGATTTTCTTGATAGGCAAAGGAAATCTGCTCCAACTTCAATAGTTCTTCTGCTTCTCCAGTTTTTGTAAAGGTCGCTTCTGGAATGGAACGATTCACACCAGTAAGCTCGATATCTTCTAGACGATCTAGATGCTCCAATTGATCGATATCCTGCCCTAGCTGGCGAAGAGTTGTTAAATACAGAGGTTCACGAATCCCATTTTCAGCCAGCAGTGTCGTCCTCAACAACTCATCTGGGCTCCCATTAAAGAGGATTTGCCCTTGATTGATCAAGATGACCCGATCGATCGGACGATAGAGCACATCCTCCAAACGGTGTTCGATGATAATAGTTGTTGTCCCTTGCTCTTCATGAATCTGATCAATCAGATCTATGATATCCTGACCCGATTTGGGATCTAGATTAGCCAGTGGCTCATCAAAGAGCAGGATCGGACTTTCGTCAATCAGGACACCTGCTAAGCTCACTCGCTGTTTTTGCCCACCGGACAAATCTTGTGGCCGATGATCCAAGAGCTTCATCAAATCTAAGCGTTCTGCCCAACTCTGCACACGCTCTTTCATCGTTCTCAGATCCACCATGTCATTTTCAAGGGCAAAAGCCAAGTCTTCTGCGACACTCAAACCTATAAACTGGCCATCTGTATCTTGCAAAACCGTACTGACCAAATGAGATTTCTCATAAATACTGAGATCAAAGACTTCTTTCCCCTGAATGAGGAATTTTCCACTACTGGTTCCCTTATAGATATTGGGGATAATCCCATTTAGACACTGGCCAATCGTTGATTTTCCAGAACCAGATGGCCCAACAATCAGAACCTTTTCCCCCTTATAAATGGTTAAGTTGAGATTTTTTAAAGTTGGCTCAGACTGTGCCTTGTATTGGAAGGAAAAATCCTTCAGTTCAATCATTGCTTCTTTCATTTAGTTTGCCTTTTCCCAAAAGAGCGCAAATTGGATGGCTAACTCCGCGATGCGATCCTTGCTATCTAAATCCTCATGACTAGATAAGGTTCGGATATCCCATTTTTCTTCCGAGAGGTGGTCAGCTGCATAGAAGAAATGGCAGAGCTCAAAGCCCCTATAAGCTGCTAAGGCTGCCACTGCCGAACATTCCATATCCACACAGATGGCTCCTGCTTCCTTTCGTCGCTTCATCTTGTCGATGGTTTCCCGGTAGGGTGCATCTGTCGTCCACACTTTTCCTGACTGATAAGAAACCTTGTGACTGTCCAGAAAGGCTTGGAAGAGAGGGAGGGTTTTCTTGTTTACTTCCACTTCATCACTAGCCGGAAGATAGTGGTAACTGGTCCCCTCGTCGCGAAGAGCAGCCGTTGGAATGATGATGGAGGTTGCTTCGATATCCCTGTCCAAAACCCCACAGGTTCCAAAGAGCACCAGTTTTTCCATCCCAAATTGAATCAGGTCCTCTATAATCCCCACACAGGAAGCAGCCCCAACTGGTGCATTAAAGGCACCAATCTGTTGGTCTCCAATAGTGATCCCATAGACCAGGACTTCAAAATTGGCCATGGAGGTTCTTGCAATGACCTCATGTTCATAATTTTCAAGGAGGCGAGCAAAAGTTACTCTTGAAAAGCAAGAAATGACTACTTTGGGAAATCCTTCAATTGGTTGGTGTAAGTCTTGTGGATTGATAATCGCCTGTCGATTGGCATCAAATTCTTCTAACAGCATTTCGTGCACCTCTTTCATTCTACTTCTAGGTCCCTATTATACCACAATTAGCCTAGTCATTGGTTTTTGATCAAAGGAAGGAGTATAAAAAAGAACTGCTCCCAGACGTTAGATTTTTAGGATCAAACGTCGAAGGGACAGTTCACTGCGATATTTTTTACTTGTTTTCCAACTGCGCTAATTCTAGCAAGCGTTCTTTGGACAATTTTTTGATTTCAATTTGACTAGCATCTAGCAGCTGGTATTCATCTGGCTCTAGCGCTTCTATAAGGTTCTTCAGAGCAAGAGACCCAATTGGATGGTAATTCTCTGGCTTATCCGGATCTCCATCGATCGCAACCAATAGAACTCGCCAATCAATGATACCCGCTAAGCCCACAATTTCTACATATTCTGCAGGAACATGTGGCACGCTTGGCAAGACCGTATCCGTATCTTCTGTCAAGCTATAGCTGGCTAAGAAGGCTCCTGTCTCCTCCTGTTGATAAAAACGGACTTGACTGAAATATGCTGCACTATATTGAATCTTCTTGATAAAGGCAGAGTAGGCTTCTAGTGGATGGACATGGTTCAAGACTTCCTGCACTGTATCCCGATCCAAATAGACTGGATGAGCGAAGCCTTGTACTTCAAACTCTTTTAGATCTTTTTCTTTCGTCACATTACCCAGCGTTTCTAGGATGACGACTTCATAATCAAAATGGAAAACAGAATCTGGAGTATAGCTCACGCCGTCACTGGCCACAATCTCCGTTCCTAATACTTCTGCGAGGCGACTAAGCCATCGAAGGGCCAACTGCCAATCTTCTTCTATCGCAAAAGAGGGCACCTGAATCTGATAAGACTCTTCCTCATCAAAATAGCGTAACTGCAGAGGAAGACCGCTCTTACCAAATACGATACAGTTCAAGCCTTCAAAATCATTTAAGGGACGATGAAGGGTGGCAGGATCATAGTTGTAAGTTGTTAACCCTTCAACTAATTTAAGAACTTCCTGTGCTGCGAGTACTTTCTGATAGCCAAATAAGCTCTTTTTATTTTTGATTGAAAACACGATACTCATTTGTTTTCTCCTTTGTGAAATCGCTTACCTAAAGTATAGCACAATTTTCAATCAATTTCCATATAAAAACAGCCTGAGCTTTCAGACTGTTTGTTTCCATTATGCAGGTGCTCCATCAAGCGTCTCACCGATAACGGCCAAACGCTCAGCAACCTCTGCTTGTGACAAGTTGTGTTCTTCAACATAACGATTGCGAGGGTGAACCCGGCACTCATGTGAGCAGCCACGGAGGTACTTGTCTTCGTTTTCTTCTGAGGTCAAGATGCGACGGTTACAGAAAGGATTTCCACAGTTGACATAGCGTTCGCATGGTGTTCCATCAAACCAGTCTTTTCCGACAACGCTTGGATCGACATGGTTGACATCGACTGCAATCCGCTCGTCAAAGACGTACATTTTCCCATCCCACAGTTCGCCTTGAACTTCTGGGTCTTTCCCGTAAGTGGCGATTCCGCCATGCAATTGACCGACATCTTTGTAGCCCTCACGCACCATCCATCCTGAGAATTTCTCACAACGGACTCCACCAGTACAGTATACGACGACACGCTTGTCCATGAATTTTTCCTTGTTATCACGGACCCATTGTGGCAACTCACGGAAATTGCGGATATCTGGACGAATAGCCCCACGGAAGTGTCCAAGGTCGTACTCGTAGTCGTTACGAGTATCAAGGACAACTGTATCTTCGTCTAGAAGAGCTTCTTTAAATTCTTTTGGCGACAAGTAAGCACCTGTTGTTTCAAGAGGATTGATGTCGTTATCGAAGTTATCATCCTCTAATCCAAGGTGGACGATCTCTTTCTTATAGCGGACGAACATCTTCTTGAAAGCTTGTTCTTCTTCCTCATCCATCTTGAACCAAAGGTCTTCCATACCCGGAAGGCTGTGAACGTAGTCCATGTATTTTTGCGTCGTTTCGTAGTCACCAGAAACAGTTCCATTGATTCCTTCGTCAGCCACTAGGATACGCCCTTTGAGGCCAATCGACTTACAGAAAGCCAAGTGGTCAGCCGCAAATTGTTCTGCATTTTCGATGGGAACATATTTATAGTAAAGTAAAACACGAATAGGTTTTGCCATAAGATTCTCTTTTCTAAGATTAAATTATCAGAATTTTTCATTCAACCATTCTAGTATACTCTGCCTCCATACGGGATGCAATTAATTTGACTGAAAAATAAAAGCCTGGGGTTCCAGACTTTTTTTTCGACGAAAATAAGGTTCCAACTAACTACTCTTCTTTTTCCAACTGATCCAGATAGGCTTCATAGCGTTTTTTCTCTACTTTTGCAAGCAGCATTACAACAGCATTCACACCCCCTACAATTGGGAAATTCAGTAAAAAGGTAATAGGAAGTACCAGCAAGAATTTTGAATGAAAAGGATTATGGTGATAGACAGCTTGGTTTAATTGATAATTCTGAGCCCAGATGAATAAGGAAAGAATAGAGGTCACTACTACCATACCAGTTAGATTGAGGTAGCTATAGCTGATAAACCGTACACCCAATCGTTGACAACGAACCGAATAATACAATCCTGAGACGATGAGTAAGGCTACCACCATGATTGGACTTAACGCCACCTTAGACGTAAAAATGGATCCCACACTAAAAACAGTTAAGGTAAGGAACAGAAAACCAGACGTCTCAGCTCCAGCCTTATTAGCTAAGCTTTCTTCTCGTTCATCTATGATTTGTTTGTTCAGCAATTGTAATCTCATTGCTTTCTCCTTATTCTTCATCCTCTAACTCTGCCTCTATCTTCTCTTGTTTTTTCCGATTGATAAGAGCAAGTGGTTTTTCAAGCAGATAAGTCAAGATGGCAAAGACGACGATTTCTAATAAAATTTTGACCAGATACTTGGGACTCAAGATAAAGCTCGTTGCCTCTCGCTTTCCAATCACATCCATGGCTATCAACAGCACAGCAAAGACTAGACCTGACCCAAGGCGGCTCAACCAGCTATCTCTTTCGAACATATCTCGAACATCAATCCCTGAACTGATCCTTCTCACAAAGGCATAAGCTCCCATGACAATCAAGAGAATGAGCTCTGGAATATAGGCTATTAGGTCCAAGTCCAGGATACTAGCTTTCACAAAGGCAGAGACTGCAATAAAGCAGGTCATTCCTAGAACAAGTTCCCCTGCAATTTTTCCATCAAGCAGCATGGTCCGCTCATCTTTTACAATTGGTTCTTTCTTTTGTTTCATTTATTTCCTCTTTCTATTGTTAAAACTGTTATTCCCAGAACAGTTGATCCAGCGTCTTATCCAAGGTCTTACAAATTGCTAGGCAGAGGCTGAGGGTCGGATTGTACTTTCCCGCCTCAATCAGACCAATGGTCTGACGCGTCACCCCGATGGCATCTGCAAGATCCCCCTGGGTCATATCATGCTCGACCCGGGCCATTTTTAATTTGAGATTTTTCGCCACATGTTTTTCCTTTCTTGTTTTTATAGCTCTATTATACACTATATTTTCTATTTTGCAATATATATATTACATTTTGTAAAAAATATTTTTGATAAACAAAAAAAGCCTGGTTTCTCAGGCTTTCTCTTCTTATTTATGATTAATCTTTAGACAAACTTCCGTCTTTTGTTTGGGTACGAGCATAGGCAATCAAGAGAAGAGAACCTGCAATAGCTACAACTAAAGCATTGACAGAACCTGCTACAACACCCTGAAGGAAGACCTTGTTGGCACTTTCTTTGTAGATCATCACATCCCCAATCGGTGCAATCAATCCCCAAATAAGCAAGTTGGCAATGACTTGCACAACGTTAAAGACGATCAATTCTTTCTTCGTCACTTCCCCTTTAAGTTCACCGATTTGCTTACGGAAGAAACCAACAAAGAGTCCAAACAAACCACTTGAAATGATCCAAGTCCACCATAGACCACCTGACATAGCATCCTTAATGGCATGACCAATTAAGCCCATTAAGAAACCAACAATTGGTCCAAAAACTACACTGAAGAGGGCCTGAAGGGCATATTGCAACTGAATACTCGTATTCGGTGCAGGTGCCGGAATTGGAATCATCGCAATGACCACAAAGAGGGCTGCTCCAACCCCAATGGCTACAACATCCTTAATTGAAAAAGCTTGTTTTTGTTTCATATTTTATCTCCTATTAATTTTCCATTTTTCTAATTTCGATATGCCAAGAAGCTCCAACTCCTACATTATAGGCCTTGGCAAAGGATCCCTGGTTGATGGCAAGACCAACACGGTAGAGGGAATTGATATAAAGGATTGGCTGTCCAATCCGCACATCAGCGAAAGACTTGCCATAGGTCACTTGGTTTTGGTAAACCAGCATGTCATTGTTATAGATGGTCACTTCAAAGCGTTCCCCAAATTCGGGTTCCAAATGATTAAACTCTTCCCGAGTAATCGAAGTCCACAGAGAACCAAAGCGCACATCGAGAATATCGACTGCTCCTTTAACTAAGTTCTCTTCAAAGATGGTCTCCACCACTGGAATTTCTACAATGTGTTCAACACTGAGTTCTGGACCCACTTCCTCAAAGCTGATATGGCCACTGGCTAACTTAGCTCCTGTATAGGCATAGACATCGCGCCCATGGAAGGTATAAGAAAACTCTGTATTGGCCCGGCGGTTCTTCACCTCTGAAATCTCACGAATGGCAACAATCCCTACATGTTTCTTGATGAAAGAGAGGGTCCCATTATCTGGTGTGACAATGTATTGATTTTTGGCCGTTTTGGCTACGACGCTCTTTCGTTTAGAGCCGACACCCGGATCGACGACCGAAACAAAGGTTGTCCCCTCAGGCCAGTAATCCACTGTCTGAAAGAGGCGGTAACTTCCCTCAAAGATATTATAAGGTGTAATGTCATGGGTCAAGTGGTGTATCTTGAGGGTTGGTGATTCCTCTAAGGCAACCCCGATCATAGCAGAGACAGCCCCATCCACCAGACCAAAGTCTGACTGAAGGACTAGTAAATTATTGTGCATATTTCTTCTCCATCATATCATTTTCTATCTAGCTTTTGATAGACCAATTGTCCAAGAAGATAACCTAGTAGAGCTCCAAGAAGAAGGGTCAGTATAAACCAGCTCACCGTTCCCATATTCGACGGTACCATAACGCGTTCAATATAATCCATCGACTTCCCACGGGCTAGTAAAGAAGCACGGTAACTAGCCGGTTGGATCCACATCATAAGAATGGGCCCTGTCGTCGTAAAGGAAAAGAGGAGGAAGGAAAGCGCATTGCCTAGCTTCGACTGATAGTGGCCACGGGCTGCGACCAATTCAGCCAAGAGGCCTCCAACAAGAGCAGGAAGAAAAGCTCCGGCCCCATGACGAGTGAAAAGGAAAAAAGCACCAATCACAAGAGCAACGACTAGAATGGCTCCTGTTCGTTGAATTTTTTCAACATAGACTCGATAGATGGCTCCACCAACTAGAGCAGAGAAGGCTGGAGCATAAAACATGTTGCCTCGATGATCAACCAGACTTCCAAGCAGGACGCCTAAGCAAATAGCAAGAAAATACAAGCCTGCAAAGGCCGCAACCTGCTTAAACTGATGTTTCTGTATTATTTTCATGTATCTATCCCATCATTACCGGTGGCTAATTTTCTTAGATAGGAAATCGCCCATAAATTGGACCAGAACGATCAGAATGAGAATCAACAAGGTCGCTACAAAGATGACATCATTGTTAAACATGTTTTTCCCGTAGTTGATGGCTAAGGTTCCTAGTCCTCCTGCCCCAACGGCACCAGCCATGGCGGTTTCCCCGATCAAGGAAATGATGGTCACGGTTGTTACACGGATCAAATCTGGAAGCCCTTCACGAAGGTAGACACCGACAATATCCCAGAAGGTTGCCCCACTGGCTTGGGCCGCTTCAATCACACCACCATCCAATTCGGACAAGACCACTTGGACTTGGCGAGCAAAGAATGGAAAGACAGCTAGGGACAATGGAACAAGGGCTGCTGTAGGTCCGATGGTATTTTTCAAGAGCAAGTAAGTCAATGGATTAATAAAGGCCAACAAGATAATGAAGGGAATGGCGCGGAACAAAGAAGTAATCTTGTCCAAAATTTGAAAAACGATTCTATTTTCGATGACGCCACCTGGACGGGTCAAGACTAATAAAAGCCCTGTCACCAAACCTAAAAATCCACCAATAATGAAGGAAATAACGGTCATATAAAGGGTCAGGTAAATAGCGGTTCCCCAACCATACTGGCCAGACCACCCTAATTTATAGACATTTGGTAAATATGTTTGAATTAACTGGATCATGCTTTTCTCCCATCTTTCACAATAGTCACGGAAACTCCTGCATTTTCTAACTCAGCTTTGGCCGTTTCCAGATTTTGAGTTTCACCTGATAAGATGACCACCAACTCTCCAACAGGCGTGTTATCAAGGATCTCGATATTCCCAAATAAAATGTTGGCAGATACTTGGTACTGCTTGTAAATATCATTGATGATCGCTGTATCTGTTACAGAACCTGCATACTTGAGATGCGCTAAAATCGAATCATCTGGCAAGTTCTTAACAATCGCTTGTTGGTTGATTTTCACCATGGCTTCATCGATTCCTGTTGCAACAGTGATAAAGTCTTGGGTCAAGGCATTTTTCGGATTCGAGAAGATATCTAAAACAGATCCTTCTTCGATCAATTCGCCATTTTGCATCACGGCTACGCGATTGGCAATGTCTTTGACAATTTGCATCTCATGGGTGATCAAGACAATGGTTAAGCCTAGTTTTTTATTCAATTCTTGCAATAAAGCTAGAATTTGTTTGGTCGTCTTCGGATCCAGGGCTGAAGTTGACTCATCTGAGATCAAGATTTTTGGATCGTTGGCAAGGGCACGCGCAATCGCTACCCGTTGCTTTTGACCACCAGACAATTGGGCTGGGTAATTTTCTGCACGGTCAGCTAGACCGACTAGTTCCAACAATTTCGCCACTTTCTCATTCTTTTGTTCTTTGTTCAATTTAGAATGTTTAAGAGCGAAGGTAACATTTTCTGCGACAGTCATTTGAGCCATCAAGTTGAAGTGTTGGAAGATCATCCCGATATCCCGACGTTTCTCTCTTAGGGCAGCTGGTTTCAAAGTTACTTGATTTTGGTAGATCACATCTCCATCCACAGTGATGGTTCCGGTGCTAGGCACTTGCAAGAGATTGATCACCCGAACCAAGGTAGATTTTCCGGCTCCGGAATAACCTACAATCCCATAGATATCGCCTTCATTGATCTGAATGGTCACATCTTTGACAGCTTGAATCTGACGTTTCTTTTGCTGGAAGGTCACATCAATGTGGTCCAGCTGAATCATTGCTTTACTCATAACTTGCTATTAACTCCTTTATCAATTCAATATGGGTGTAATAATCGGCGATTTTCACATTTTCATCGCCCCCATGGTCACGGCTATTGGCATTACCAATTCCGAAGGCTGCCATAGGTACCTGCAAAGCCTCAAATACTGTATGCATTGGTCCTGTTCCCGCTGTTGTTGGAAGAACTGAAACCCCTTCTCTATAGAAATCTTTGGCTAGCCGAATGACATTTAAAATCGAAGGGGCACTCATATCACTTCGGTAACTCATTTCACCGAGAGTGTAGACCAATTCGACCTGATCATAGCCATTTTTCTTCAATTGTTGCTTGATCTTTTCTAAGACATCTTTGGGATCTAGTCCTGGAACCAAGCGCACCTCCATCTTGGCACGCGCCTCTGCTGGAAGAATCGTTTTGACACCTTGACCTTGGTAACCAGAACCAAAACCTTCAATATTCAAGGCTGGTTCAAAATAGAAACGGCGCAAGAATTCTTTCCGGTCTTCCTTCAAGACGGGGAGAGTAAGACCATAGGTTTCTGCAACATCTTCTGGGCCTTTGTTGGCATATTGTTCAATCAAAGCGAGCTCGCGTTCATTGGGTTCTTGAATCTGATCGTAAATCCCATCCACCAAGATTCGACCTTCTTTGTCACGTAGACTTGCAATGGCATTTAACAAATACCAGGAAGCAGAGTCTACGACACCACCATAGCTGGAATGGATATCCACTTCTGCACTCTTCACCACCATATCAAAGGTGACGATCCCTTTGCTACCACCAGAAATTTCCAACTGACCCTGATGATTTCGGGTACCTTGTTCCCACACTAAGAGGTCTGCCCCACGCAAGTGTTTTTTATGTTTAGCTAAGTATTTATCCAAGTCAGTCGATGCAGACTCCTCTGCCCCTTCGATGATAAAGGTGATATTGACTGGCAAATCGCCACTTTCACGAATGTATTTTCGAAGAGCTGTGAGACGAGCTGTGATATGTCCCTTGTCATCATCAACCCCTCGACCGTACATGGTCCCGTAATGAACCGATAAGGTAAAAGGATCTCCCGTCCAAGGTTGGTCTCCATCCGCTGGTACTGTATCATAGTGGTTATAAAAGATGATGGTTTTTGCGTCTGGATTTGGGGAGAAAAATTTGGCAATCACAAAAGGGGCTGTGTAGCTATCATCAACTTCGACTTTGGCTCCTGCAGCTGTAAAAATTTCCCCCAAATAGTTGGCCACTTCCTTGAGACCTACTTGTTGGGCAAAGATGGATTTTTTTGAAATCAAGGTTCGCAACACTTCAAAATAATGTTGTGCGACCTCATCATTTTCAAATTTACGGATTTGTTCCGCTTCTGTTGCAAAAGGCATGCATTCCTCCTAATACACGATAAGAGGTAGAGAATTGCTTCTCCACCTCCTTCATACACTTGAGATCAAATCTTAGAAGACTGGTTGGTCCATTCCTTCTGAAGATTCTTCGATCACTTTCTTCACATTGTCTTTGTGATAGGCTTTGATGATTTCTTTGATTGCTTTTGCTTTATCAGATTTTTCCCAATCTTTCTTAGCAGCGATCACGTTGTACCATTGTTTTGAGTTGTTGTCTTTCTTTTCAACATAGATAGCTTTTTTGAAATCAACGCCTGCTTCACGAACGAAGGTATTGTTGATGACTGCAGCATCTACTGATGGAAGAGCAGATGGTGTTTGTGAAGCATCCAATTCAGAAATCTTCAAATCTTTTGGATTTTCTTTAATGTTTGACACGTTTGCCAATTGACCATCTTTGGTATCCAATTTAATCAAACCTGCTGATTGCAAGACATACAAGGCACGGCTTTCATTTGTTGGGTCATTTGGTACGGCAATGGTTCCACCTTTTGGAATTTCTTTGATAGAAGTGTATTTATTTTTACCGTTTTCTGTACCAGAGTAGAGACGGATTGGAGCAATGTAAGTATCCGCTACAGAGACAAGCGCATCATCATTTTTAGAATTCCAGTTATCCAAGAAGTTGTGGTGTTGGAAAGCATTGATATCTACACTACCATCTTTTACAGCCACGTTTGGTTGTGAGTAATCTGTAAATTGGGTGAATTCCAATTTGATGCCTTTTCCTTTGAGGTTTTCTTCGACTGCATCCCAACGAGCTTTTTCAGTGTCGCTCAAAGTCATAACACCCACTTTTACAGTTGTTTCACCATCTTTGCTAGATGATTTTGAAGAACCACATGCTGCAAGAGCAAATGTTGCAATAGCTGCAAGAGCTGTTAAACCAAGAATTTTTTTCAATTTCATTTTGAAGTCTCCTTTAATTAAATATTATTCTTTAATATCTTTTGCTTCTGGTAGATAAACTCCACCAAAGTATTTTTTAGACAGTTTTTCAAGGGTTCCATTGTCATAGAGTTCCTTAATACGTTTGTTAACGAATTTTTGAAGCTCTTTATCCTCTTTTGCAATGATTGGATAAACATAAGGCTGTTGGTCACTTGGAAGCTCGATCACTTTCAAGTTGTCATAGCCTTGATCTCGAATGATGGTATCTACAGAAATACGTTCGAAGATCTTGTAATCGGTCCGTCCATCAGCTAGATTGGCCATGATGGTTTGAATCGTTCCATCTGTGTATTGCAAGTCAGTTGGATTATCTGAATGTTTTTTATTGAAATCTTCTAATTGTTTAGCAGTAGAGGTTCCTTGAACCACTTCTGTTTTCTTGCCACCAATGTCATCCAAAGATTTAATAGAAGAATCTTTTGGTACGACCAATACTAATGGATTGCGAGCATATGGATTTGGATAGAGGTATTTTTCTTCCCGCTCTTTTGAGTAACTAATGTTGTTGGCACCGATTTGGAAACGGTCACTATCTAAGCCAGCAAAGACTGAAGACCACTCTGTTTTGTTAAAGTTTACTTCATATTTGTCTGAACCTTTGAAGATTTCACGCAAAACTTCGATTTCATAACCTGTTAGCTTGCCGTCTTTTTCTTCGTAAGAGAATGGTTTTGTTGTTCCAACAGTCCCAATTTCAATGGTTTTCTTCCCACTGGCTGATTTACCAGATGAACATGCTACTAAAGCACTGGTTGCAAGGACTGCAACTAATCCTAAAGCAGAGTATTTAATGATTTTTTTTAGATTCATAGGATCTCCTTATTCGTTTCAGGCACATAAAACACCATTCTAAAAGTATTTTTTTTATTTTATCAAAAAAGCATTTACTTGCCTAATATATATTTTTTATGGAGGTGATAGTTTTTCTTTATCACACTTCTTTGGCTTTAAAATACCGCAATAAAGCTTGCGCATTTTCAACATAATAGGGAACCGATACCTCAAAGGCTGCATCATCGATGGTCATGTGATCATGATGGAGGTCTGGCGCATCCGGCTCTCCATTTGAACCGATAAAGGCAAAGACTCCAGGAATTCGTTCTTGGTAAAAGGCAAAGTCTTCTCCAGCTGTAGAAGGATTTGCTGGAATCACTTCAGCCAAGCCTTGTGAAGCTTCCCAAACCACTTTCGTCAATTCCTCATCATTAAAGGTAACGGGCGGTGTCACACCCCACTCAAAAGCCACATCTACTTCCAGACTTTCTGCAATGTGTCGAATGATGGAAATAAAATGTGCCTTCAAGTCTCTTTGCACACTTGGATTAAAGGAACGAATGGTCCCTTCAAAATAGCCTGATTTTGGGAGCACATTCCAAGTTGAGCCCACATCCAGGTGCGTAATGGACAAAACAGCTGTTTCAAAGGGAGAAACGGTCCGTGAAATTAATAATTGTACATTCTGAACCATGGTTGTGACGGCCGTTACAGTGTCAACTCCCAAATCTGGTCTTGCAGCATGGCTACTAACCCCTGTCACAGTAACCTTGAATTTCTCAACCCCTGCCATCATAGCTCCAGCATTCAAGGCAAGTTGCCCTGCTTTTAGCTGAGGAATGTTGTGAAAACCAATAATTCCTTGAACATCCTCCAACAGTCCTGTTGCCAAAACGTCAGAAGCACCTTCTGAAATTTCTTCTGCCGGTTGAAAGATCAAGCGTATTGTTCCTTCCAGCTGGTCTTCTTTTTCCTTGAGAAGAGCTGCTGCTCCTAGAAGACTGGTTTGATGAAAATCGTGACCACAAGCATGCATGACACCTGGATGTTGACTTTGGTAGGGCAGATTTGTTTGTTCCAAAATTGGAAGGGCATCGATATCTGCACGTAGCGCCACCACTGGTTTACCAGATCCAATTTCTGCAATCAGACCAGTTTTTAATCCACTCTCTAAAATACGAATCCCCAACTCTTCCAAACGTTCCCTTAGAAAGGCGGTTGTCTGGTATTCTTGACCAGACAATTCAGGGTGTTGGTGGATATAGTGGCGAATCTCTGCTAACTCTTCATAAGAAAAAGACACGAGCCTTCATCTCCTTTCAAACTTAAAATTATTTTATCACTAATAGGTGTTTCCGTCTAATTCTTGTTTCTTGGGTTTTGATATAGTTTCAAACTATAGACAAAAAACACTCCTAGATTTCTGTCCTAGGAGTGTCTTCTTCATGATTAAGAAAGATTTCCCTCGAATTTTTCCATAAAGCTATCACTATTATAGGCTTTTTCCACTTCCCATTTGCCATCTTTCTTAACAAATGTCAACTGGTAGTCGTATCGATCCGGCGTCGTCAAGGGGCGATCCGCAAGAGAAGCCATCATTTCCTCTCTATAGGCTTTGTTTTGAGCCTGATTGGCCTCAATGATACTCGAATAATCTTTCCGATGTTCTTGATAGAAGGTCTGCATGTGGTTTAAAATCGTCTTTTCCATGCTGACAGTCTCAGGATTTAGACTAATGACCACCTTGTCCGGGAGATATTGTTTAACCTTATAGGTTAATTTAGCGCGCTTTGCATTTTCCTTTTCATAAGCATCGATAAACTGGGTCACTTCTTCTTCTGGGAATTGGTAATCGTGTAGTTTACGAGTAAAATCAGCCGCAAATTTCGCACGGAAATCACTGGCTTCCTTTTTCAAATCAGTTCCCAAAACAAAAGCATCATCCTTTTTGACCTTTCGTTGGCCACTAAAGTAAACTTGATTGATGTATTCATCAGCTAGAAGGGTGGAATCTTCCACCTTGTCCTCATACTGAGAAGAATCCACCGCAAATTTTAGAGGCTTCGTTTTTTTATCAGAGCTATAGGTTTTTCGTTCATACTGCACTTCGTATTTTTTGCCTTTTTCGACTGGGAAGACAATATAGCCGGTTAATTTTTTATCCTGGGCCAACTGATCACTCTTGAGCAATTGGAAGGCTTCCGTTTGGTCATAAATTCCTGACTGCAATTTGACCTTGTTATTCTCCGCATCGTAAATGGTGATATCTGAATCTGACACGTTAATAGATTCTTTAGCAACATTCTTAAATTCTAATTGAAGGGCCAAATAAGTGCCGTCTTCTGAGTCATTGAGGACAGGCGGTTTGATGTATTGCCCTCCTTTTAGGCTCAGCTCTACTTGACCGTCAGATGCTGAGCTTTTTGCTGCTTTTCCCGTCTTTGATTGCTGCGAATTTGTCTTTTGAGCAGTGGTGCCACAAGCTACTAGACTCAAAGTCGCCACAGCAAATAGGGTCCATTTAAAAATCTTTTTCATCCTTATCTCCTTAAAAAAGTTTTGTTCTATTTTAACATCTTTTTCTATTTATGTATACGCTATATAGTGATAACTCTTCCCTGTCATAAAAAGGCTAAGACCTTCGTCTCAACCTTTTAACTAAAATATGATTGGTCTTGATTTTACAAGATGCCTTTTTCTTTTTGAATCATGAAATCCTTGAGGGAAATCAAGAGAACTGCAAGGAGGATCATGGCCATCCCAATCACATCAACCATAAAAAAATGCTCCTTCATAATGACAAAGGCAAAGAAAACTGCCGAAACAGGCTCAAAGGACGCCAGCAAGCTTCCTTTAACGGCTCCTACCAAAGAGGTTCCTTTCAGAAAGGCTGTATAGGCAAAAATCGTCCCAATAACCACCAAGCCAAAAAGGGCCATCCAGGTATCGAATCTGTAGTTTTCAGAAGAAGAGAGAAGACCACTAAAAGGGAGCATTAGGATTCCTGGAATAGCCATCCCAACTCCAATCACCAGCATGCTTCCCCATTTTTGAATTAAGTTCAGAGGTAGAATGATGTAAAGGGCATAGGCAAAGGCTGACACCACTCCCCAAGCCAAACCTTTGGGATTGATGGCCAATTGATTGAGTTGACCATGGGTTGCTATTAAGAATGTGCCACCAATCGCTAGAAGCATCGAAACCACTTCTGCTAGTGTAGGGGCCACCCTATCCATGATACAGGTATAGGCTAAAATTCCCACTGGACAGAGATACTGTAACACCGTAGCAGTCCCAGCATTGGTTTCAGCAATCGCCTCTAAATAGGTCAGCTGAGTCAATAACAATCCTAAAAAGGCAAAAACAAGGAGGGGGAGGTAGGAAGATTTATCTTTGACAAAGGCCAAAAACTTCTCCTTATCTGCAACGTAGGAAAGAAGAATAAGGACAATTCCAGAAAAAAGCAAACGGAGATTTGTTAACTCAATAGCCGAAAATCCATGAACCATTAAATATTGCCCGCTAACTCCGGATAGTCCCCAAGCGATCCCAGCAATCAAGGTCATGAGTGTTCCTTTCATCGTCTTTGACATAGTCCCCTCCCAAATCTGTTCCTTACTTTTATTGTATCATAAAAGGCCGAAACGAAACGTTTCAGCCTCATATATTTCATATAAATTTATTCGCTTATTCAGGTTGAACCAAGATCTTGATTTGAGATTTATCTTGTGTTAATTCAATAAATCCTTCTTCAACGATATTTTCCAATTTAATTTTCTTGGTAACCAATTTTTCAGCAGAGAAGTAGCCTTGTTCCATCAATTCCAACACTTTAGGGAAGATATGACGGTAGGCAATAATTCCTTTGAGAGATTTTTCTTGGATAGCGAATTCATTTGGATTGATGCTAGCTTCACGTTCCCAGATAGATACGACCATACATTCCCCAGCTTTATGAACAGCTGCCAAGGCTTGACCTAAAACAACTGGAACCCCAGTCACTTCATAAGAAACATCTGCTCCACCACCTGTTAAACGATGGATGGCTTCGACGATTGTTTCTCCTTCTTCTGGGCGAACAACGATTGCTCCCAATTCTTCCGCTTTCGCTTGGCGTTCAGGAGATAATTCAACCGCATAGATTTTTGATGCTCCTGCTGCACGAAGGGCTTCAACAATCAAAAGACCGATTGGACCCAAGCCAAAGATAACGGCTGTATCCCCAGTTTTCAATGCAGATTGACGAACGGCATAAACAGCCACAGCTGCAGGTTCTGTAAGCGCAGCTTGTTCATAGCTCAAGCCATCTGGAATCACATGAACCAAATCCCCATCAAGGACACAATATTTGGCAAAACCACCATCTGCAGCAAGGCCGACAAAGTTCAAGTTTGGATCAAGGTTATAATCACCAATCAAATTGTGCTCTGCAAGAATTGGTTCGATAGTGACACGATCGCCAACTTTGACACGAGTCACATCACTTCCGACTTCTACAATTTCACCAGAGAATTCATGTCCCAAAGTGACCGGTGCTTTTTGACCAGAATACACATGTTCTTCAGTTGGGATGAAGATCGGTCCATCCAAATATTCATGCAAGTCCGTACCACAGATCCCTGTGAACTTAACTGCCACTTTTACTTGATGTGGTTGTACTTCAGGTACTTCCACTTCTTCGATACGAACGTCTTTTGCTGCATGCCAGCGAGCTGCTTTCATAGTAGCCATATGATGATCTCCTTGTTTTCACCTTTTTTGTTTTCTTTTCAGGAAACTTTATATTTAAAATTGTAAACGTTTTCCTTTTGTTTGTCAAGGAAAAACTGAAGATGAAAAAGAGCAGCCCTTTGACTGCTCCTTCTTATTTCTTCTTGATCCGAGAAGATTCCAATCTCCACCCAACAATCCAACCAAGGACTAGGAGATAATTTTCAAGCGCACCGATCCCATTGACCGGCAGATGATAGTGAAAATAACTGAAGAGATGATTAGTACCGATCCCAAGCCCACCTAGGATCAAAGCCAATAGAACCGTTCGAAGATAAAACCAATCGTATTTGAGATTGACAGCAATCAGGATCACAAGGACCGCCACATTCCAAATCCCAATCTCCCGTTGCCAACCGACAGAAATACCATATCCCGAATGACTTCCCATATAGGATGGAAAGAATAGCTGGAAGATAATCGCTCCAGTCATGGCGATGATAACCAGGACAAATAAGACTCTTAAAAATTTGTTCATGTAACTCCTCCTAATGCCAGTTGATATGTAATGGTCTTTCCTATTCTAACACAATTTTATGGATAGTAAAAACCAACCTCTCGGCTGGTTTTTTCTCTATTACTCTTCTTTCAACTTCGCCAATTCTTGAGCAAGTAACTTGAGGGCTACTTGTGGGTTGGCTTGACCTTTGGTTGCTTTCATGAGGAAGCCTGTAAAGGCCTTGTCCGCATTCCGTTTCCCTGACTTGAAGTCAGCTACGGCTGCTTCATTGTCTGCAAAGACTTGGTGGATGATTGGTATCAAGACTTCAGGATCTGAAATCTGTACCAGACCAGCTTTTTCGACGTATTCACGCGCGCCGCCACCGTTTTTCGCCAAGTGAACGAAGACTTTCTTGGCAATCTTAGATGAAATGGTTCCATCTTCGATAATGGCAATCATTTCAACCAAGTTTTCTGGTGTCAATTGGATTTCTTCCAGCGTTTTGCCTTCTGCGTTCAAGAATTGTGCGACTTCACCTTGGAGCCAGTTAGACACTTGTTTGGCATCGCCACCAAGGGCTACAGCTGCTTCAAAGAAGTCAGAAGTGACTTTCGTCGCTGTCAATTGGTTGGCATCATAGTCAGACAAGCCAAGCTCTGCCACATAGCGAGCCCGACGGTCTTTTGGAAACTCTGGCAACTCCGTACGCATTTCCTCAATCCACTCATCTGAGATTTCAAAGAGTGGTAGGTCTGGTTCTGGGAAGTAACGATAGTCCGCTGCCCCTTCTTTAACACGCATAAGAATCGTACTCTTATTAGCTTCATCATAACGGCGTGTTTCTTGACGAATGACCCCACCTGAACGCAAGATTTTCGCTTGGCGCTCCACTTCGTATTCAAGACCTTTACGGACGTTTGAGAAGGAGTTCAAGTTTTTCAACTCCGTCTTGGTACCAAATTCCTCTTGGCCGTATGGGCGAAGGGAAATGTTGGCATCCACCCGCATCGATCCTTCTTCCATCTTGACGTCTGAAATACCAGTGTATTGGATAACTTCTTTGAGGGCTGTCAAATAGGCGTAGGCTTCTTCAGGAGAACGCATATCTGCTTCAGAAACGATTTCGATCAACGGCACTCCCTGACGGTTGAGGTCTACATAAGAGAAACCGTCTGTTCCGTGGGTGTTCTTACCAGCATCTTCTTCCAAGTGGGCCCGTTCAATCCCAATTTTCTTAGTTGAGCCGTCTTCCAATTGCACTTCAATCCAACCGTTGTAACCGATTGGCTCGTCAAATTGCGAAATTTGGTAGGCCTTTGGATTATCAGGGTAGAAATAGTTCTTCCGGTCAAAGTGCATGTGCTGATGGATATCCATATTCAGCGCCAAAGCAGCCTTGATACCAGCATCCACAACACCCTTGTTCAAGACAGGAAGCACCCCTGGGAAAGACCAGTCAATCACATTGGTATTGGCATTTTGCTCGTTCCCAAAGTGAGCAGAGGTTGGTGAGAAAATTTTTGAGTTTGTATTCAATTCAACGTGGACTTCAAGTCCGATGACTGTTTCAAAGTTCATTAATTGTCACCTCCGAAAATAAGGGGTTGTTGCTTGTGGTAATCCGTCGTAGCTTCAAAGGCAGCTGCAGCTTGGTAGATGGTTTCTTCAGAATACTTAGGACCAATCAACTGCAAACCAACTGGAAGACCTTGCGCAAAACCTGCAGGAATCGAAATCCCTGGAAGGCCTGCCAAGTTGACTGGAATGGTCAAGAGGTCAGCCAAGTACATGGCTACCGGATCATGGTTGAGCGAATCCAAATCAAAGGCTACGCTAGGAGCTGTTGGACCAAGGATAAGGTCGTAATCCGCAAAGACTTTTTCGAAGTCTTGGATAATAAGGGTACGGACTTGACCAGCTTTCTTGTAGTAAGCATCGTAGTAACCAGATGACAAACTAAAGGTACCCAGCATGATACGGCGTTTGACCTCATCACCAAAGCCTTGGCTACGAGTGTTCACGTAGATATCATCCAAGTTTTTAGCATCTTCTGCACGGAAACCATAGCGAATCCCATCGAAACGTTGCAAGTTTGAAGAAGCTTCAGATGAAGCGATGATGTAGTATACGGCAACTCCGTATTTAGAATGAGGCAAGCTGACTTCTTCGACAGTTGCTCCCAATTTTTCAAAGTGTTTGGCCGCTTTAAGGATAGTTTCTTTGACTTCTGGGTCAATCCCTTCCCCAAGGTATTCCTTCGGAAGGGCAATCTTCATGCCTTTAATGTCTTGACCAATCTTAGAAGTATAGTCTGCTACGCGCACTGGCGCTGAAGTTGAATCTTTATCATCTTCACTGGCAATAACATTAAGCAAGAGCGCATTTTCCTTAACCGTTGGTGCAAACGGCCCAATTTGGTCGAGTGAGCTACCAAAAGCAATGAGACCAAAACGGGAAACTGTTCCATAAGTTGGTTTGAGACCAACAATCCCATTAAAAGCAGCCGGTTGACGGATAGAACCACCTGTATCTGAACCAAGGGACAAACGGACTTGACCTGAAGCGACAGAAGCTGCTGAACCACTAGAAGATCCACCAGGCACCTTGCTGTGGTCCCATGCATTCTTGGTTGGTCCATAGTAAGAAGTTTCACCAGATCCACCCATGGCAAATTCATCCATGTTGGTCTTTCCGATGACAATCATATCTTTGGCTTTGGCATTGGCAACCGCTGTCGCATCAAAGATTGGCTCGTAGTTATAGAGCATTTTTGAAGCCGCAGTTGTCAAGATACCATCTGTTGAGATATTGTCTTTGACAGCGAGTGGAATCCCTGACAGGAGGTTGTCTGCATCGATTCCTTTTTCATCAATGGCCTTGGCTTGTGCAAGAGCTGCTTCTTCGGCCACCGTTACAAAGGCATTAACCGCTTCTTCACGCGCCTTGATATCGTCCAGCGTTGCTTGTGTCAATTCGGTTGCCGAAATTTCCTTAGAGACAAGGAGGTCGTGCAACTCTTCAATGGTTTTATGGTTGAATGACATTAGGCATCTCCTCCATCTTCTAGGATAGCTGGTACCTTGATGTAGTAGTTATCTTTTTCAGGTACATTTTTAAACAAGCGGTCTCGGTCAGTCCCTTTTTCAGCAACATCCGGACGCAATACAGTCTTACGATCCGCCATGGTCGTTGTTGGAGCAACGCCTGTTGTGTCCACTTCTTCCAACAATTCCACCATGTCGACAATTTTAGACAAGGTTGTCGCAAACTCAGCTGTCTCTTCTGGAGAGAATTTCAATTTTGAAAGATTGGCAACGTGGGTTACCTCTTCTTGCGTTATTTTCATCTTGCTTCCTTTCGTGAAATGATGATTTTTCAATACCCTCTATTTTACCATAATTTAGCCCAATTTGCTTGCCTTAGAAAAAATCTGTAGGACTTTTTTGTCGCTACAGATTCTTCATTTTATATTTCTTTTCCGCCTAATTGCCCCATCTCCATTAGAGTCTCTTTCCAGACTTCCTGGACCTTAGAAGCGAGGTAAGAAGAGGCCAACTCATAAGAAGCCTGATGGAATGGAGCGAGGTCGCTTTCAAAGAGCTGGACCAGCTTGTCTGCCAACTCTTTCACCAACTCTTCTTCTGGCACTGTCTCGCTATAAGGTACCAAAAAGCCATTTTCACCCTCTTTTATAAAAGTTGGATTACCATAACGGGCATCAAAGCCCAGCAAGGCCAAACCTGCTCCAGCCGCCTCCATCAAAGTCAAACCAAAGGTCTCCCACTGAGAAGTGGTGAGGTAGGCTTGGTAGCAAGGATAGATCTGCTGAAGATCCGCATGACCGCGTAGGTGAATATAATCTTGTGCTGCAAGCTCCTGAATCAGGTGGCGCAAGTTGTCCGCTTCTCCACCCTTCCCATAAATATCAAACTGAAGGGCTGGGAGTTTTTCATGAGCTTGGGCCACTACTCGAATAGCCAAATCGATGCGTTTTCTTGGATCCAAACGGGAAGCTGTGAGCACACTAAAGGGAGGTCGATCTCCTTGTGATTCTGTCAATTCTTCTAGATGCCCAACCGGAATGCTATAGATTGGAATTCCTTGGCATCCTTGTTTAGCAAGTGTCTGCTCCAAGACTTCTTTTTGAAGATCCGTTGCCGTGATGAAATAATCGAAGCGTTTAGCATACTTGAACACATAATAATATTCATAATTGAGATGGCCATTTTCAAATTCATGCTCCGAATGAAACACCATGGCGAGCTTTGAAGGGGCAGGTTTCTCCAACAAAGGGCGAGCAAAATCCATGCGCGAAGCCCGGTCAAGCAGAATCAGATCTTCTTCTTTTAGCGACAGCTGCGACAAAAAACGTCTCATCACTTCTGTATGGTTGGTCAAAATCTCAGACCCCAGTTTATAGAGCCAGCTTCCACCTAACCTCGATTCTTCAAAAGCGATAGTCCCATCTTGATGGTGATAGATCCGTCTGACAACACTACCATACTGAAAATACTCTGTGACAAGTTTACAAGCTCCATAATACTCTCGCTTGATCCTATTTCCAGCCAAAAGATAGTCTACATAGCGGACACAGTTTGGATGATAGGGATCCAAATGAAAGCTCAAGGCGTTTCCATCCGCAAATTGGTAGCGAATGACTCTTTCCGTTTTTTCAACAACATCCAGACGAGTCAGTTGAAACTCCATTTGCAAGGCCCCTACCGACTTTTGAGGGACCGTAGTCTGTTGATCCGTAAAAGTTAAATGGGCAAAAAGCAGTTCCTCATCCCGGTGCCCCAATGAGAGGTAATAGGCCAATTTTTCTGGAGTGGGCCAAGTGGTAAAGACAAACTTCGCTGCCACTCCTAGTCTCCGGAGCATCTTTGCCCGAGAGGCTTGTGCAACATCAACCCCATTAGGTTCGAATCCCACTAATAGATTAAAGGTATAAATGGTCATGCGGTTCCTCCCTCTAATCGCTTAAACAGCTCTTCCAAAGCTTCTTTTTCAGGCAATTTCAAGATTCGTGCCTGCTCTCTTACCAATTCTTTGTGGGTCTCTGGATGCTGGAGCAAGGTATCTAGTTGCTGTTTCATTTCTTCGACTGTATCTGTGATTGTGCTCAAGTTTTTATAGGCTTCCTGATGAACCGTGCTCTTCAAACCAAATAAGACTTGCCCATTTTCAAGAGCATGAAGACTACTACTCCACACTTCTTCTCCCTGGTTGCAATCCAGATAAATAGAGCAGCTAGATAACAAGTCCTCATATTTGTCCAGCGAAATCCCTGGATAGAGGCGCACATTGGAGCGAGTCGCTAAGTCTGTTAATTTCGGCCCCATAGCCGTCAAAGCAGCAATGTGAAAGGTGACTTGTGGGAATTGATGGACCAGGCTAGATAGGCCTTCGACCTCTTGAGAAGCCGTCATAACCATGGCTTCTGGTTGAAAACTTTCCTGCTCCACATCTACCAGCCCTGACAAGACTGTGATTCCGTCTATTTTCTCACTCAACAGACCATCTTCTACCAACAAAATCTGACTGACTTGTTCTTTGTTCTCGTCTAGATCATGCGCGTCACTGGCACAGTAGGCGAGTCTTTCCTTTGGTTTCTCTTTCACAACATCTAGCAATGCCTTGTCCATCAAAAGAACGGCTTCATCTTCCGGCAAGACTTGTTCTAGGACAGCTCTTTGCAGCTCTTTCTTATTGGCATACAGGCGATCCCGTCCCTTAGGAGTTTGAAGCAAAAAGGTTCCTTGCAAGACAAAATGAAGCAAGACTTCTTCTTGTTGACGGTTCAAATAGATGTCTAAATATGGTTGGCCAGATTCCGTAAGGAGACTTTGCTTGCTTCTCCAGCCATAGCGGTTGTAGACATCAATGGATACGATCTCTTCTCCCTGACCAAACCATTCCACTCTGTCAACTGTTCGAGACAAGATATCCTCTCGCAAAACCACGTTGGCACGACGTTCCTCACCATCAAAAAGATAGGTCGTAATCCCCAAGGTCCAACATTCCCATAAATCTGGAACTTCTAGATCATTGAAAAATAATGGTTGCCCAACTTTTGATGCCGGGTCTTTTTGGGTAAAAAAGGTCGCCAGACTATCTGTCTGTTGATCCAAATCTGTTTCCAGATTGGTCACAAACACACGGTAGGGCTGGCCAAGTTTGTCCAATAATTTTCGCAAACGTTCCAGCTCTCTGGTCTGCTCTGATGCAATAATGAACATGCTGATCCTTTCTCATCAATAAGTTCTTAGTCCATGGTTTCAACGAAACTGAGGTTGATCACCACGCGCTCATAGGTTTCTGACTCTTGTAAGCCAGCTTCTTCTAGTTTTCAAGAGCCCGTTTCAACCGCGTTTTATAGATATAGCGGTGCCAGGTCAGATCATAGCCCAACATCCCAAGAAGAGCCAATTTTTCTTGCTTGGCTTCCATCTCATCCAGTACCCGCTTTTCTGTCCAAACCTGGGACAGAGTATCTGAACGACCCACGCGATACCAATAAATACATTTCTCCGTATGGACCACCCGATTGGCTTTTAAGAAGAGCTTGTACATGAGAAAGTTATCTTCAACATTTTTTCCGACCGGAAAACGAAGTCCTTCAAATAAATCACGCTTATAGAGCTTCATCATGGCACAAGCCCAGGCCATATCTCTGGTCTCCTGGATGGCATCGTGGTCCATGATCTCTCTCCCCTCATAAAGGGTCTCTGAATAATCGTCGTCCGTTACCTTGATCAAGTATTTGCTACTACTGTCATCATAGAGGTTATAGTTGGCTACGGAAACATCCGCATTATATTTTTGAAGTTGGCGATAGAGCACTTCTACATAGTCTTCCGTCACCCAGTCATCTGGATCAATAAAGGTGATGTAATCACCAGTCGCTAACTCAATCCCTGTATTCCGAGCAGCAGATAAGCCACCATTTTCTTGGCGAACGTAGCGGATGCGTGCATCCTTCCTAAAAAATTCTTTACAGATCTCTTCTGACTGGTCTGGCGAACCATCATTGACCAGGATAATTTCAAGGTGAGGGTAAGTCTGATGGATAACCGTTTCCAAACATTGTCTCAAATAAGCTTCTACATTATAGATGGGAATGATGATACTCACTACTTCATTTGTTTCCATGCTTCTTCTCATTTCTCTTTAAATAATCGCGAATCGCTGCCACCATCTCCTGCACCTGATCATCCGCAAACACTTGGTTCACACCATTCTCTACATGATTGGTTCCTTCAAAAGAGAAAATCGGCAAGCCCAATTGATGGATCGTTTGCGTCATCTGATCCACCTCATCATAAGGATTGATATCCAGGTAAAAATCCAATTTCTCTAAGACCTTTCGACTGGTCAAAGGATCAAAAGAGGGATAAAGAAAGAGGTTGGGGTAGCGTTCCAATTGCACCAAGTTAAAACCAAAATGGCTATGGGCAAGGACATGAATCGCTACGTCTGGCAACTCTTTTAACAAGGTCTCCAACTCGTGGATATCTGCTGTATGGGTATAAATAGCCGCATGATAAGGAAAATCTCCCACTAGATCTTGATAGGTTTGCTTCAAAATCGGTTTTCGAAGCAAACTTTCCTCCCAAGAGAGGGCATAATAAAACCACCATAATTCACGAAAACGATTGAAGCGTTTGGAGGTCCATGGTTTATTATGAGAGGTATAGTGAACGACTGCTGGGATCCCTTGGAAGGCATCATACCAGTCCAAATCACCATAGAGATATTGATCCTTATCAGACCCTACTTGTAGATTATAGGTCCAAGGTAATGGATACCAAGCATCTTTGAAATACAGATTCAAAATTCCTTGATCTCCGTAAACATGCTGATGGTGCTCGCGAGTGAGGTCAAAAAGAGCCTCTGTCACTTGGTGCTCTTGCCACCAAGCCTTATCAATCACCAAAAGTCCAGCATTAAAACCATCTGTAGTCGTCGGCTTATCTACCACTGCACCCAGTCCATAACCTTTTAGATCGACCTCAAATAAAGGCGATAAATCCTGTGTAAAGATCATATCACAATCCAGATAGAGGATTCGCTCTTCTTCCACCATCTCTGGAATAGCGTAACGGAAATAGGTTGCATAGTGAATATGGTCACTCGGAAGCGAAAAGGACTGGAATTGCTCGGGAGACATCCGACAATTGATCACTTCTGAATCCAACTTGCGCAAGCGCTGATTCATGATAGTAAACCACTCAGTTGGTAGATCTTCATTTAAAACATAAATTTTCAACTGGTCCTGATGGGCACACAGTGACTTCATAGCGGTTTCCAACTTCTCCATATAAGACAGATTGGCTGAAAACACGACAGCTTTTTTACTCATAACTTCCCCTTTTTTCTTTCATTAGAATACCATTTTCAAGAGAGGAAAACAATTTCTAAGCCCAAAAAAGAGGCCTAGACAAGTGTCTATGACCTCTTTTACATCGGTTTCTTATTTTGGGTCTAATTCAGCTAGTGTATCGTCTACCAAACTTGCCCCTAAGACATGCTTGAAGTGATTCAAAGCAAACTGGTGATTTTCAGGAGTGAGCGATGCCACTGCAGGTTCCACAACTTCGATCTGATAACCCAGATTGTAGGCATCAACCGCTGTATGAAGGACACAGATATCGGTCAAGACACCCGTCAAAATAACAGTATCCACATGACGTTCCCGAAGGCGGATATCTAGATCCGTCCCTGAAAAAGCAGAATAATGACGCTTGTCCATCCAAAAGACACGTGAATCCGCTTTATGTTCTCGATAAAAATCTGCTAAAGGGCCGTACAAATCGCGTCCACTAGTCCCAATGATATTATGGGGTGGGAAGAGCTTGCTTTCAGGATGAAAAGGATCGTCTACATCATGCGCATCAATGGCAAAAAAGACATAGGCTCCTTGATCAAAGGCCAATTGGGTCACCTGAGCAATGCTCTCAGAAATGGCTTGTGCAGGAGCACCTGCCGTAAGCTTACCATCATCCGCCACAAAATCGACAGTATAGTCAATTGAAATCAAAGCTTTGGTCATTAGTAATCTCTTTTCTTAATTTCTTCAAAAATATCTGGTATCAACACTTTAAGATAAGTTCCCTTCATTCCAAGAGAACGGCTTTCAATAATGCCGGCCGACTCCAATTTCCGAAGTGCATTGACAATCACAGAGCGAGTGATGCCAATCCGATCCGCGATGATAGAAGCAGTCAACTGCCCCTCATTTCCTTTCAATTCACTAAGAATGGCAGAAACAGCCCGCAATTCAGAGTAAGACAAGGTATTGACAGCCATATTCACCGCTGTGCGGCGACGAATATTTTTTTCGTCTTCTTCGCGTTGGAAATTCAACATTTGAATCCCCACCACGGTGCTCGCAATCTCAACCAAGATCAAATCATCATCCGCAAACTGTTTATCATTGCGCCAAATGATCAAGGAACCCAACCGAATCCCAGAAACATGGATAGGCGCAATGGTGGTCAAGCCATCAGGAAATTCAGACTTGGTTTCGACCGGAAAGATACTCAAATCATGGTCCACATCTAAATTAGCTTCTGTATCGTAGACCAAACTAGCCGCCTTGGCATAATCTTCTGGTAATTTTTTATTTTGAAAGAAAGCTTCTACCCGGTCATTGTTGGTCTTGTAACGCATGAAATAACCAAGAAGGGTTCCCTTGCTATTAATGATACAGGCATTACAGTGGATAATATCCGCTAATTGCTGGGCAATATCATTATAAGGCATCTCGACCTGCAACTGTTCATCAGTCCGTTTCAAGATGGATGTAATTTTACGTGTCTTTTCTAATAAGTTTGCCATAATAAACCTCGCATATAGTCAGCTCAAGTATATCATATAAGTGTGGGAATTTCAATCAAATTATCTGAAAATTATTTATTTTTTCTACAATTATGCGCAATTCAGAAAAATGTCGTTTCGATGACATGGATTTTATAAAATGAATCAAAAAAAAGATTGAAGACTTTCCTCTTCAATCCTTTATCTAATTAACGTTTGTATTGCTTCAAGAAACGAGTCATTTTTTCTTGAATTTGAGCTAACTCATCGACACGTGGAAGGTAAACGATCCGGAAGTGATCTGGATCTTTCCAGTTAAAGCCACGGCCATGAACCAAGAGAATTTTTTCTTGCTTCAAGAACTCTAAAACAAATTGCTCGTCATCATCCACGCGGTACATGTCCCGATCAATCTTAGGGAAGATATAGAGACCAGCCTTTGGCTTAACAGCTGAGAGGCCTGGAATATCATTGATGGCTTTGTAGATAAAGTTCCGTTGTTCATAAATTCGACCACCTGGAAGTAAAAGTTCATCCACGGATTGGTAGCCTCCAAGAGAGGTTTGCACAACATGTTGAGACAAGACATTTGAACAAAGACGCATATTGGACAACATGTTCAAGCCTTCGATATAGCCCTTCACGTGATGCTTTGGTCCGGACAGAACCATCCAACCAACACGGAAACCGGCAATCCGGTGAGATTTTGACAAGCCATTCATACTCACACAGAAGAGATCAGGCGCTAAACTTGCGATAGCCGTGTGTTTTTCACCATCCATGACCAAGCGATCGTAAATTTCATCCGCAAAGATGATCAAGTTATTTTGACGAGCGATCTCTACAATCTCAAGCAGGATCTCATCTGGATAGAGGGCACCTGTTGGGTTATTCGGGTTGATGACAACGATAGCCTTGGTATTTGAGGTGATTTTCGACTTGATATCTTCAATATCTGGATACCAGTTTGCTTCTTCATCACAAAGATAGTGAACCGCATTCCCACCAGCTAGGCTGACGGCTGCTGTCCAAAGAGGATAGTCCGGCATGGGAACCAAGACCTCATCCCCGTTGTCGAGCAGTCCTTGCATGGACATGACGATCAGCTCACTCACTCCATTTCCAAGGTAAATATCATCAATATCCACATTTGGAATTTTTTTCAACTGGCAGTACTGCATGATGGCTTTGCGGGCTGAAAAGATCCCTTTTGAGTCTGAATAACCTTCACTATCACGCGCATTCATGATCAAATCATGGATAACTTCATCTGGAGCTGTAAAGCCAAATTCAGCAGGATTCCCTGTATTCAAACGTAGAATTTTTTCTCCATTTGCTCGCATGCGCATGGCTTCTTCCAAGACTGGACCACGAATATCGTAAGCGACATGTTCGAGTTTGCTTGATTTATTATATTCCTTCATATTCTGCCTCGATTCACGAAATTATCTCTATTATACCACTAGTTCAAATAGAGTACAAACCGAGGACTTTAAAAATTCTGCAAAAATATAGCAGAAAAGCGAGACTTTACCTTTACATTCTAGCTCAAAAGAGATAAAATATAAGTGTATAAAGAATAGGATTCCCTTCTATTCTATCCATGTTTTCAAGCTATAAGGAGGTAGGATTATGTCTCAAAAATACGAAAACATTATGGTCGCTGTCGACGGTTCTCATGAAGCAGAATTAGCCTTTGAAAAAGGGGTTAACGTTTCTCTTCGCAACGGCTCTAAATTGACTATTGCCCACGTCATCGATACCCGTGCCCTTCAAAGCGTCTCAACTTTTGATGCTGAGGTCTACGAAGAATTGCAAGAAGAAGCTAACGAATTGCTCAAGGGCTACAAGGAACGTGCTGAAAAAGTCGGCGTTCAAAATGTTGTGACTGTTGTAGAAATGGGAAATCCAAAAGTCCTCTTAGCCAATGATATCCCAAGTAAGGAAGGGGTTGACCTTATTATGGTCGGGGCTACCGGACTCAATGCCTTCGAACGGTTAATGGTCGGATCCTCCTCAGAATATATCCTTCGCCACGCCAAAGTAGACTTACTAGTGGTACGTGATAAGGATAAAACCATGTAAGAAAGAAAAAGTTTGGAACAAAGGTTCCAAACTTTTTTAGTTGTCTTTTTTTGCTTCTTTTTGTTTTGCATGTTTTTCGTAGGCCTTGAGCTGGCGATCGAGTTCTTTTTTGATAGCTGGTTCCGGGGCGTATTTTTCTTCCCAATCATCTGGCTTCAGAATTTTGTGGGTTACTGGATCAAAGTGCGCCTTTCCATCTGGGAAAATCTTGCCCATATTGGCCCGGTGAACAATCTCAAAGACCTCTTCAGGATCAACTCCCATTAGTACAAAGCTACCATAAGTCAGATAGAGGGTATCAATTAAGGCATCAACCTGCCCTACCATGGAGATCTCAGCTGGATGCTTGCTCCGAACCTTATCTGCAGCCTTATCCAAGGCTTCGTGAAGAGCTGCTACCGAGCGGTCAAATTCTTCCTCACTTGTGCTAGCTGCTCGGACAAATTCAACCAACTCCTCTTGCTTGAACATGGTTCGATAAAGGGCGTCTTGAGGCTGCCAAACAACTGGTTTCTCCTGGGTTTCCCCATCCATCACACCATGGAAGGTTTTGACCTTATTGAAGTGATCATCCTTAGAAAGAAAGAGTTCTTTCTCTGAGAGAATACCAAAGTGTTGCAGGGCCTTTTGGATGCCATCCTTGCCATTACTAGTCGTGGTATGCTTGGCAATTGCCTTGACACTGGTCGTCCCATTTCCCATCGCAATAGACAAGCCAACACCTGACAGCATCTCTAAGTCATTATCAGAATCTCCAAAAGCCATCACTTCATCGATGTCAAAGCCAAATTCCTGACCAACGATGCGGATCCCTTCTAACTTGGAAATGCCTGGGTTGAGGACATCTGCTGCAAAAGGACTAGACCGTGTGAATTTCAGATCCGGAAACTCTTTTTCAATTTTTGCAGTCTCCTCTGGACTCGATAAGATCAACACTTGGTAGATTGGTTCTTGCGCTAGTGCATAGAGGGTATCCTGATCTTGTGGGACGACCTTGCTGACCACTTTGTTAAATCCACGACTGACTGTACGGGCCATTTTGCGGGGCACAAAGCGACTGGACCAGGTTGAAATAGGACTCATCCCAAAACTCATGATCCGAGAACCGAATACCCCATCCTTGGTACCGAGAGCAATTTCCTTGCGGTGTTCTCGAGCATAGTCAATTAGTTGGTGCAGACTCTTTTTATCGATTGGACTGGTAAATAGCACGCGGTCCTTGGTCAAAATATACTGACCATTATAGGTCACGGCAAAATCAAAGCCATAGCGTTCCATAAACGGTTTGACAAAGGCCGGTCCCCGCCCTGTCGCAAGGCCTACATAGATCCCTTCTTCCTTTAAAGACTGAATAGCTTTTTCTGTTGATTTGAGGACCGCTCGACTATCATTCACCAAGGTTCCATCGATATCAAAAAAGACTGCTTTTATTTCCATGTCTACTGTTTCTTTCTTTTTATGATAAAATAAATTATATCACATATTCCAAGGAGCTTCACATGTTTAAGAAAATTTTAGCACTACATACCGGAGGGACCATTTCGATGGCGGCAGATGACTCTGGGGCAGTGATTACCAATGAAGTCAATCCCATGACCCAAGTTACTTCACCAATTGAAGGGATTGCAGTCACCTCAGAGGACTTCTTCAACCTTCCCAGCCCTCAAATGACTCCTCGTCACATGTTAGCCCTGTATCAAAAAATCAAAGAGGAAGCTCACAACTATGATGGCATCGTTATTACCCACGGAACAGATACGCTGGAAGAAACGGCTTATTTCTTGGATACCATGGAGTTACCAGAGATCGCTGTGGTCATTACAGGAGCTATGCGAAGCTCCAATGAGCTAGGAAGCGATGGCGTCTATAATTTTCTGACAGCCCTTCGAGTGGCTGCCGATCCAAAAGCACGTGATAAAGGGGTCTTAGTCGTCATGAACGATGAAATTCATGCGGCTAAGTACGTCACCAAAACCCACACCACCAATGTCAGCACCTTCCAGACACCAACCCACGGACCACTAGGTTTGGTCATGAAAAAGGAAATCCTCTTCTTTAAAACAGCCGAGCCAAGGGTGCGCTTTGATCTCGATACCATCGATGGTTTCGTTCCGATCATTGCTACCTATGCAGGGATGAAAACCGATCTGCTGGATATGCTGGATCTTTCAAAGCTCGACGGCCTCATTATCCAAGCCTTTGGAGCAGGAAACATCCCTAAAGAAACGGCACATAAACTCCAAGAATTCATGGATGCAGGCCTTCCAATCGCTTTAGTATCCCGTTGCTTCAATGGAATCGCTGAACCCGTCTACGCATATGAAGGAGGAGGCGTCCAACTCCATCAAGCAGGTGTCTTTTTCATCAAAGAATTAAATGCCCCCAAAGCGCGCATCAAACTCCTCATCGCCCTCAATGCCGGCCTAAAAGGACAAGAACTCAAAGACTATATCGAAGGGTAAAATAAGATACAAAGGGCGTAGCGGATACAGTCAAAATAGGGAATACGACGAAGAATCCAAAAGATTCTAGGAGGATTCATCTTTTTGACACAATCCGCAGCCCGTGTTCAATTAATAAGATACAAAGCCCGTAAAATACAATCTTAAAGGGAGTAGAGTGGAATCCAAAGAATTTCCACTCTACTCCCTTTTTATATTTTAGTCTAAATGTTCTTTCTTTTCTAAGTAAAGCGAGAGCAAATGCCAATCGGGGTGTTCACGCCAATTTGGCGTGGCTACAATCTGGCTGGCGACTTTCCGCGCTTCTTCCAGAATGGGATAATCTTCTACCAAATCAGCCACTTGAAATTCTGGAATCCCAGATTGACGGGTTCCAAAGATTTCACCTGAACCCCGCATTTTCAAATCTTCTTCCGCTAGAACAAACCCATTGGTCGTCTCTGTCATGATTTTCATGCGCTGCTTGCCACTATCTGTCTTAGGATTGGCTACTAGAATAGCATAGGATTGCTTGCTTCCCCGACCAACCCGGCCTCGAAGCTGGTGAAGTTGGCTAAGACCAAACCGATCTGCATCCATAATGACCATAACGGTCGCATTGGGCACGTTGACTCCTACTTCAATAACGGTCGTAGACACCAAAACATCGACTTGGTGCTCTTTAAAGGACTGCATGATAGCATCTTTTTCTTCACTTTTCATCTTCCCATGAAGAAGAGAAACGCGTGCTCGCTGTCCAAAGAAGGTCTCTAGCTCTTCTTTGAGGGCAAGGGCGTTTTTCAAATCTAGCGCCTCTGACTCCTCAATCAATGGAGAAATAAAGTAGGCTTGAGAACCTTTGCCAAGTTCTTTGACTAACCAGTCGAGGACCACTTCTAACTGCTCATGCTTGACCCAACGTGTGATGATTTCCTTGCGTCCCGCAGGCATCTGATCAATGATGGACACATCCATATCTCCAAAGGCTGTAATAGCCAAGGTCCGGGGAATAGGGGTAGCCGTCATCATCAGGACGTCTGGATTTTGTCCCTTTTCTCGAAGAATACGACGTTGGGAAACCCCAAAGCGATGCTGTTCATCAATAATGACCAAGCCTAGATCTTGGTAGTGAACTCCCTCTTGAATCAAGGCATGTGTCCCCACAATCAATTGGGCTTTTCCTGAGGCGATCTCTTCTAAGACTTCTCGTTTCTCAGCCGCCTTTAATCCTCCTGTTAGAAGGGCAATTGGCAAATCTGGAAAAAGATTTTGCAAGCTTTCCTTGTGTTGCTCTGCCAAAATCTCCGTTGGAACCATCAAGGCAGCTTGCTTACCAGCACTAATAGCTGCATACATAGCAAGACCGGCCACGACTGTCTTCCCGCTTCCCACATCCCCTTGTAAGAGGCGGTTCATATGATAAGGAGAAGCCATATCTGTCAAGATTTCATTCAAGCTGTTTTCTTGAGCTTGCGTTAGCTCAAAAGGGAGCTGTTTTTTTCGTTCTGCTAATTTTTCTGGATCCCAGGCCAAGGAAATCCCTTGGCTTGCATCGTGATTTTCTTCTTTTAGCACTTGGAGTTGCAGCTGGAAAAAGAGGAGCTCTTCAAATTTTACCCGGCGAAGGGCTTGCTTGTACTCTGCCAGATCCTTAGGGAAATGCATAGCTTGCACTGCTTGGGAACGGGACATGAGTTGATAACGCTCTCGTAAGATTTGGGGTACATTCTCTTCTAAAAGCTGGTCCAAGCCCTGGTCGAATGCTATTTTGATCAATTTCACCAGACTGTTTTGGCTGACTCCTTGCGTCACTCGATAGACCGGCTGCAAATCATCTTCCACTTGAGCCAGGAGCTTCATTCCTGTCAAACTGCCTTTGGCCTTGTCCCATTTCCCAAAAATCGCCACTGTCTGCTGAACCTCAATTTTGTCTGCTAGATAGGGTTGGTTGAAAAAATTAACCGCAATGACCTGGTCTCCCTGTTTGATCGAAAAACGCAAGCGATTTCGTTTGTAGCCATAATATTGGACATTGGCTGGTGTTGCTACCACCCCAGAGATGACGGCTTTTTCACCATCTTCCAACTCTAAAACATTGCGCGTTTTGAAGTCTTCATAGCGAAAGGGGAAATACAAGAGCAGATCTTCTAAGGTTTCAATCCCTAACTTTTTAAATTTTTCCGCCGATTTTGGACCGACTCCAGGAAGTACGGATAAGGGTTGGTGTAGATTCATTTTTCCTCCTTTCTTTTATAAAAAAGCAGGCCCATCCGGGAAAATCCCACCTGCTTCTTCTTATTCTTCACCTGTATAGTCACGAGGAATCCGATCACTCAAGAGACAGACCACTTCATAATTAATGGTCCCACGGTAATCTGCAACCTCTGTTGCCGTAATTTCTTTTTCTCCATCTCGGCCAATTAGGGTAACCTTGGTCCCCAGAGGCAATTCTTCTGGAAGGCGAACAGTAATCTGGTCCATCGAAACGCGACCAACAATGGGACAATAGTCCCCCTTAATCAGCACATGAAAGTTTTGCATCTCTCGGATCCAACCATCCGCATAGCCGATAGGAATCGTTCCAATCCATTGGGGTTCTTCCGTCGTATAGGTTGCCCCGTAACCAATATCTTGACCAGCTTCTAACTGTTTCACATGAACTAATTCGCTCACCAAACTCAAGGCTGGCTTGATTTCATAAGGCAAGTCTAACACAGAACCACTGGGATTCAAACCGTACATGACATCTCCCAAGCGCACAGCTGTGAAAATCGTATCCGCATGCCACAAAGAGGTGGCAGAATTACTCGCATGGACAATGGGAGGAAGGGTTTCAAGAGCAGCCAATACTTCTTTGAAAAACTGGTATTGCGCTTGAAATTTTCGATCATCTGCCTCATCTGCTGTCGCAAAATGAGTAAAGATCCCTTCAATTTCAGCTCCAGCTGCTAAGAGAAGGCGTTCAGCTTCTTTGATCTCTTCGATCCTTCGGAATCCAATCCGCCCCATTCCTGAATCCACCTTGATATGGACCTTCAATCCTGAAAGATCTGCTTCTTGTCCAAGCAATTGGTCCAACCAAGCAAGACTAGCCACCGTTAAGCGGATGTCATGCTCTTTGGCTAGATTCACTGTTTCACTCGGCACAACTCCCAAAATCAAAAGAGGGTGTTGCAAACCTTCTTCACGAATTTCAAGGGCTTCATCCATATTGGAAACACAAAAACCATCTACCTGAGGTGCCAATTTTTTGGTCACCGCAACGACCCCATGACCATAGGCGTTGGCCTTGACGACTGCATATTTCAAGGCTTGACTTGGAATATGCTCACTGACTTGTTGCACATTAAAGGCAATGGCATCCAAATCGACTCTTGCAACCGTTGGTCTATGTTTACTTGCTTTCATTTTCTTCCTCCAAAATGACACTGGTCGACACTAGGTCTCCCTTATGACTGATCGAAATCCATACCTTCCCAGAAAAAGGAGACTTGGAAAAATAGGGAGCTCCGTGGGCATCATTTAAAATTTCTAACTCTTGAAAACCAACCGGTCCAATCCCTGTTCCCATTGCCTTTGAAAAGGCTTCTTTGGCGGACCATCGGCCCGTTAAGTATTCCATTTTCCGTTTTCCAGACAATTCCTCAAAGCGCTCTCGCTCAGCCTCGGTTAAGACTTTTTCAGCGAATCGGGTATTCTTCTGATAGGCTTTTTCAATCGCAGCGATCGATTCGATATCGATGCCATGTCCTTTGATCATCTTGTTTTATCCTTATTTATCGTTTCAGTATCGTTTTACTGACAAAAGAGAAGAGGCTAAAGAATCACTCCTTCCGCCCCTGCCTTTTACTTATTCATCGTTGCAATTTCTTTGACCAAGGCCTGTGTTTTTTCCCAACCCAGGCAAGGGTCTGTGATGGATTGACCATAAACCACTGGTTCATTTTGACGGCCATCTTCTAGATAGGATTCAATCATGAAACCACGAACTAAAGTTGCCAAATCCTTGTTCCAAGCACGGTTCATCATGGTTTCTCTCACGATGCGTACTTGCTCTTCGAATTGTTTGCCAGAATTGTCATGGTTGGTATCCACCAGGATGAAGGGATGTTGCAAGCCCATTTCGCTATAGCGTTTTGCTGCCGCTAGCAAATCTTCATAATGGTAGTTTGGAATATTCTTACCACTTGCATCCAAGCCTCCACGAAGGATCGCATGAGCTAAAGGATTTCCTGATGTTTCCACTGCTTGGGCATTGAACAAAAAGTTTTGGGGATGTTGGGCTGCATAAATCGCATTGAACATGACAGAAAGATTTCCAGAAGTTGGATTCTTCATGCCTGTCGGAGCAGAGATCCCACTAGATACAAAGCGGTGCTCCTGGTCTTCAACTGAACGCGCTCCAATGGCATGATAAGAAATCAAATCCTCAACATACGGAAGACTTGCTGGATAAAGCAACTCATCCGCAGTTGTCAAACCAGTTTCTGTAATCACACGGTAGTGGAGATGTCGGACTGCTTTCAAACCGTCCACAAAGCTTGGTGCTGCATGTGTATCTGGTTGGTGCATCAAGCCTTTATAGCCATCCCCATTGGTCCGAGGTTTAGCCGTATAGACCCGCATCACAATGAAAATCTGATCTTTGACTTGCTCTTGCAAGTCTGCCAAACGACGGGCATAGTCCATCACAGCTTCTTCATTATCAGAAGAGCAAGGCCCGATCACAAGAAGGATCCGTTGGTCTTCTCCTTTGATAATAGCTTCCAATTCTCGATCACGCGCTTCTTTGCGCTCCAAGGCTGGACCTTCCAAGCGGTAAAGCGAAGTGATCTCTTGCTCATCAATCTTATTGCTCTTCGTAATGAATACCATACGGCCTCCTTATGCTAGCTAGACCCATCCTCTTTCTATTTCAGAGGAGCTCTTAAAATTTACGTCCGTGACAGTTTTTAAATTTCTTGCCTGAACCACAAGGGCACAAATCGTTGCGTTTCACTTGTGACAAGTCAATATCTGCTGGAATATCTTGTTGTTGCGCTGCAATGTTACGAGTCGCAGTTGTTGAAATACTGTGTTCCGTACGTGGACGTTCTTGTTCGTGAATTTGGGCTTTCATCATAAGACGAGTCACATCAAATTCAATCGATCCGATCATATCGTTAAACATACGGAAACTTTCTGATTGGTATTCCACTACTGGGTTATTTTGCGCATACCCACGGAGTCCAACGGCATTTCGCAATTGATCCAAAGCATCGATGTGGTCTGTCCACTTGCTGTCCACCACGCGAAGGATCAAGACTTTTTGGAACTCTTGTACAGACTCTTCGTCACGCAATTTCGCTACCTGACTGGCATAGATTTCTTCTGCTCGTCCATACAAGTAATCGATAACTTCCTTGTCAGATTTTCCTTCAATATCGCTTTCAGAAATCGTATCTTCTGGAACCAAATTGTATTTGGCAAAGTTCAGAATCGCTTCAACGCGTTCTTCCTTACTTGAGTGGCTGGCTCCTTCAACAATCCGTTTGATGGTCCGTTTGATCATGGCCTTGATCTCAGGTGCCAAGTCACGGTTAGCTGTGATAACATCATAGCGTTCAGCATAGATAATTTCCCGTTGTTCCCGCATCACGTCATCGTATTGAAGGACTTGTTTACGGGTATCGTAGTTGTTTCCTTCAACCCGTTTTTGTGCACCCTCTACTTGACGGGTGAACATATTTGAACGGATCACCGATTCTTCTTCGCTCAACTTGAAGCGATCAAGCACTGCTTTGATCCGTTCAGAACCGAAACGGCGCATCAATTCATCTTCAAGAGACAAGTAGAATTGAGATTCACCTGGATCCCCTTGACGTCCTGAACGTCCACGAAGCTGGTTATCGATCCGACGACTTTCGTGACGTTCTGTCCCGATAACACATAGTCCACCGAGTTCGCGAACACCTTCACCAAGCTTGATATCGGTACCACGTCCGGCCATGTTAGTCGCGATAGTAACAGCACCACGTTGACCAGCGTTCATGATGATTTGCGCTTCTTTGTAGTGGTTTTTCGCATTCAAAACTTCGTGAGGGACACCTGCTTGAACCAACAATTGAGAAAGGTAATCACTGGTTTCAACGGCAACGGTACCTACTAGGACTGGTTGACCTTTTTCATGACGAGACTTGACATCTTCCACAACAGCTTTGAATTTTGATTTCAAGCTTGGGTAGAGAAGGTCTGGATGGTCAATACGGGCAATCGGACGGTTTGTTGGAATTGGAATCACGCGAATGTTATAAATTTCACGGAATTCTTCTTCTTCGGTTTTCCCTGTCCCTGTCATCCCTGACAACTTCTTGTACATACGGAAGAGGTTTTGGTAAGTAATCGACGCAGATGTTTTGGTTTCTTCTTGAACTGGAACACCTTCTTTGGCTTCAATCGCTTGGTGAAGTCCATCAGAATAGCGACGTCCTTCCATGGTCCGACCAGTAAATTGGTCGACGATCAAGATTTCTTGATCTTCGCTGACCACATAGTCGATATCCAAAATCATGATGTAGTTGGCACGAAGGGCATTGTCGATAAAGTGAGTCAAAGCTACGTTTTCAATATCGTACAAGTTTTCAAGATTAAAGTAGCTTTCTGCCTTATCGATTCCTGAATCAGACAAACCGATGGTTTTAGATGGGACATCGATAATGTAATCGTCCTCTGTCAAGGTCTTCACATAAGCATCCGCCATGTGATAGAGCTGGCTCGTATCAGAAGCTGTCTGACCAGAAACGATCAACGGAGTACGGGCTTCGTCAATCAAGATGGAGTCTACCTCATCGACCAAGGCATAGTTCAATGGACGTTGAACCATGTTTTCTGCACGCACAACCATGTTGTCACGCAAGTAGTCAAAACCAATCTCTGAGTTGGTTGAGTAAGTGATATCACAGAGGTAAGCTTCTTTTTTCTCAGCTGGAGATTTTGCTGCAAGGTTGATCCCTACTGAAAGGCCAAGCCATGAGTATAGTTCTCCCATCTCTGTTGCATCCCGCTCGGTCAAGTATTCATTGACGGTGACAACGTGCACCCCTTTGCCAGACAAGGCATTCAAGTATACCGGCATGGTTGCTGTCAGGGTTTTTCCTTCCCCTGTACGCATCTCTGGAACGTCACCATGGTGAAGGACGATTCCCCCCATGACCTGAACCTTGTATGGGAACAAACCAAGAACCCGTTTTGCAGCTTCACGAACAACTGCAAAAGCTTCGTACAAGAGATCATCCAAAGACTCACCATCTTGGTAGCGTTGCTTAAACTCAACTGTTTTCGCTTTTAATTCGTCATCCGTCAAAGCTGCCATTTGGTCTTCATAAGAAAAGACCTTGTCAGCCATTTTTTCAAGGCGTTTGATTTCGCCTCGATCATTTTCAATAATTGTTTTTAATAAATTTGCCATTTTTTTCCTTACTTTGAATTTTTCAAAATCTAAAATGTTCTTTTTATTCTAGCATTTTTTAAACATTTTTTCAAGATCAAGGCTGTATCTTACAAGACTTTCGAGTGGTTTTTTTCGTGTAAGAAAATCCAAAAAGATGCCTGCTCAAGCAGACATCTTTTCTATATACGGTGTTTATTCAGACAAATGGTAAGAATAGCTTGCCACAACCACTTCTTCATGCCAACGAAGTGCATACTTCAATTTCAAACTCATTTGGTTGTGGAGAATATTTTGCCAATGTTTTTTAGGAATAAATTGAGGAACTAAGACTGTAACAGTGTTGCCTTTTTCCTTGGCTTCCTCAGCTACTTTTGAGACAAATTCAACTGTTGGCTGGATAATATCCCGGTAACTGGTCATGACATTTTCAAAGCGAATATGAGGGAAATAATGCTTAAATTCTTCCGCCACTTCCGCATCTTTAACCTTGGTTTCTTCCGTTGAGACGTGCATAGCTATAACATCGTTTCCTAGGCTATTTGCATAACTCATAGCTCCCACACTTACCTGAGTGACATTCCCAACAAGGACAATCACGGTATTGCCCGCATAACTTGTCTTTTCAATCTTACCTCCCAAGCGCAATTGAGCCGCAACTTTATCATAGTGATTACGGATACTCAAGAACATCCAAAGCAAGAGACCAATAATAGGGAAGAAGGGCCAGATCTCACGCAAACGGAATAATAAGAGGATCAAGACAATCCCATAACAGATGGCTGCCCCCAGGATATTGGCAAGCGAATACTTAAGAAATCCTTTTTGATATTGGCGTTTCCAGTGGATCACCATCCCTGTTTGAGAAAGGGCAAAAGGAATGAAGACCCCGATGGTATAAAGCGGAATCAAGCTTTCTGTTTGCCCATCAAAGATCAAGAGCAAAACGATGGCACCAATCGCCAAGGTCAAAATCCCATTAGAATAGCCCAGACGATCCCCTTTTTCCATATACATGTGTGGCATGTATTTATTTTTAGCCATGTTAAAGGCCAACATTGGAAAGGCTGAGAAACCGGTATTAGCCGCAACTGCCAAGATCAAGGCTGTTGATAATTGGAAGACGTAAAAGAAGGCTTGTCCGACTGGGGAATTCCCTAAGATGGCTTGGGCCATTTGGGCTAGAGTTGTTACCCCTTTTGCCGGAACGACACCCACCCAGTAATTGAGGAAGGTAATCCCTGCAAACATAATCCCCAAAATCAAAGCCATGATGGTCAAGGTAGAGGCTGCATTCTTTGCTTTTGGTTTCTTAAAGAAAGGAACCGAATTGGAGATGGCTTCAACCCCTGTTAGTGAAGCCGATCCACTCGTAAAGGCCCGCAATAAGAGAATGACACTAACCCCTGAAATGGTTTGACCCACATGAGCAGTTGCGTTATAGGCCAAGTGACCCGTCAAGATTTGGATCACACCATAGCCGATCAAGGCAATGGTACTGACAATGAACAGATAGACCGGAATCATCAAGGAAGTAGCCGATTCGCGCAGTCCCCGAAGGTTCATCAGCATCAAGATCAAGACCAATAAAATGGAAATGTGAAGATTATAAGGATGAAGAGATGGAATCGCTGACGTGATGGCATCTGCACCGGAAGAAACAGATACCGCTACCGTCAGCATGTAATCGACCAAGAGACTACCACCAGCAATCAAACCCGCTTTGGGAGACAAGTTCTCCGTAGTCACCATGTAGGCCCCTCCCCCTTGAGGGTAGGCATGAATGACCTGGCGATAAGAAATTGTTAAACTGGCTAGGAGAATCAGGACCACAATCCCAATTGGAATGGACCACCAAATGGCTCCTGCTGATACGGTCATCAAGACCAGGATAACTTGCTCTGGACCGTAGGCGATAGAAGAAAGTGCGTCACTAGAGAGCATGGCCAAAGCCTGCATTTTCCCTAGCAATCCGCCTTCACCTTCTGCACCAGATTTCAACGGACGGCCAATAAACCATTTTTTCAATGTTGAAAACATAAAAAACTCCTTGAAAAAAGATCATGAGGCCGGGAATTCCCTGCCTCTTTTCATAAAACAGGGGTTATTCTACTCCTTTTTTTCAAGACTGTCAACCAAAATTGTGAAATTCTCATAAAGTTTTCATTGTGTTCATCCATTCAAGCTCTCTTAGATCGGTCAGCTTCTTTTCAAATCGATCCAAGCAAAAACGAGGCTGGGACAAAAATCCTAGCCTCTCAATTATTTTTGGATTGTCGAGCAAGACGCAGTGGTTGAGTGGGCTCTACTACGCTGATTTCATCAGCTTTTACAGCCCTACTCAACTGTGCGGAGGTGGGACGACGAAATCGAATTCTAACGAATTCCGATTTCTGTCCCACTCTCACTTTTTTATTTTGCTTGATTTTCGACATAAAAGGCAATGATATTCGAAGTGTACTGGGCTGTGCCAGCTCCAAACTTGTCGATATTTTCCTTGAATTCTGGATTATAAACATAGCCTTTGCCGATATGGCCAAAAACCTCTATAGAGCAGTCAAATCCATACGTTCGAATCGCGTCTAAAAGTTTGGCGGCTTCTTCTTGGTTTTCCGATGCTGTTACTGGCAAACCTGCTTGGAGGTTTTTAGCCAAGGCTTGAAAGACTTGATTAAAGGCTCTTGTCGCCTCCTCTTCTCGACCTTTTTGGCGTTCAAGCGCTTGGTCCATGACTTCTTGACCATATTTCTCTACTGCTTCTTGGTGGTATTTTTGATTGTCTTGATAGCTAAATCCAGTGAATTTTTCCTCAATGGTCATGTTTCTTTCTCCTTTTTGTTCTTGAATGGTTTTTTGCAAGGTGGCAATCAAGGTATCCAGATGTTGTCTTTCTCGAGTTAGATAGTCCAACTGCCTGGTCAAATGGGGCAATAAGTTAGATTTTTCTTCGGCTAAGAGTTCTGCTATTTGGTCTAAGGAAAATCCTAGATACTTGTAGTAGAGAATCACCTGTAATCGTTCTAAATCTTCTTGACTGTATGTCCGATAGCCATTTTCAGATTTCACAGGGACGAGAAGTCCTATCTTGTCATAGTGGTGCAAGGTCTTGACAGAGACACCCGACAGCTCTGCAGCTTCTTTGATATGGTACATGATTTCCTCCTTATACTCAATGAAGATCAAAGAGCAAACTAGGAAGCTAGCCGCAGGTTGCTCAAAGCACTGCTTTGAGGTTGTAGATAGAACTGACGAAGTCAGTAACATATGTACGGCAAGGCGACGCTGACGTGGTTTGAATTTGATTTTCGAAGAGTATTACAAGGATAGTATAACCCCTACCCTTAGGTCAGAGTCAAGGCTTAACATAAAAAAGTTTTCAGATAAAAAAGGCTTGAGTTGTTTCACAACTTTTAACTCAAACCCTTTCTTTTTTATGGATGACTTACGATTAATTCTAAACCTTGTCCTTCCAAAGTCCAAGATTCAACATCGCTCGGTAAGATAAAGTGGCTTCCTTTTTGAATAGGATAATCCTTTCCATCTACCGTCAATTTCCCTTCTCCGGCTAAGACGCTCAACAAGCTGTAATCAGCGGTCTTTTCAAAATCAGCTTTTCCAGTCAGTTCCCACTTATAAACGGTGAAGAAATCACTGGCAACCAAGGTGGTCATTCGAAGATCATCGATTACAACTGTATCTGGATGGCTATTGGCAGGCTCACCGATGTTTAACACATCAATTGATTTTTCCAAGTGAAGTTCACGCAAGTTTCCTTGAGCATCCTTACGGTCAAAATCATAAACCCGGTAGGTGGTGTCACTCGACTGTTGGGTTTCAAGAATCAATATTCCAGATCCAATGGCGTGCATGGTCCCACTTGGCACATAGAAGAAATCTCCAGCCTTGACAGGAACTTTTGTCAGCAAGGCATCCCAGTTCTTGTCCTCAATTTGCTGGCGGAGTTCTTCTTTTGACTTGGCATTGTGCCCATAGATAATCTCAGATCCTTCATCAGCCGCAATCACATACCAACACTCAGTTTTTCCAAGTTCTCCTTCATGCTCCATTGCATAGGTATCATCTGGGTGCACCTGTACACTGAGCCAATCGTTGGCATCCAAAATCTTTGTTAATAAAGGAAAGACAGGTTCTTTACGATTACCGAATAATTCCCGATGCTCTTGATAGAGCTGATCCAATCCCATTCCTTCGTATGGACCATTGGCTACTTTAGAAACCCCATGTGGATGGGCTGAAATCGCCCAAAATTCACCGACATGGTCGCTCGGAATTTCGTAACCAAATTCTTCTTTCAGACGAGTTCCTCCCCAAATTTTTTCCTGCATGACTGAATGTAAAAATAATGGTTGTCCCATAATATCCTCCTCGCATTTCATGTTTCTATTATACAAAAAAAAGAAAGTTTTTGAAAGCCCTTTCCATCATTTTCCTCTCTCGCCAGAAACTTCATTTTTGTGTATAATGAAAGGGATGACACTAAAAGAAAACATTATCCAACTGGCGCATTCTATTGGGATTTCAAAAATTGGCTTTACAACCGCTGATGACTTCGCTTATTTGGAAAAATCGCTCCGCTTGGCCGTTGAGGAAGGACGGAATTCTGGATTCGAGCATAAGAATATTGAAGAGCGCATCCAACCCAAATTAAGTCTCTCCTCCGCTAAGACCATCATCTCAATCGCTGTCGCCTACCCCCACAAACTCAAGCAGCAACCTCAAAAAACAGCCTATAAAAGAGGAAAATTCACGCCCAACAGCTGGGGATTAGACTACCATTATGTCCTTCAAGACAAGCTCAACCGCTTAGCTGCTGGGATTGAAGAAATGACGCAAGATTTTGAATACAAGGGCATGGTCGATACTGGAGCACTGGTTGATACGGCTGTCGCCCAACGAGCTGGTATTGGCTTTATCGGAAAAAATGGCTTGGTCATTTCAAAAGAATACGGTTCTTACATGTTTCTGGGCGAATTGATTACCAACCTCGAAATCGAACCGGATCAGCCAGTCGACTATGGTTGTGGAGACTGTCGACGTTGTTTAGATGCATGCCCAACCTCCTGTTTAATCGGAGATGGCTCTATGAATGCCAAGCGTTGTTTGTCCTTCCCAACCCAAGACAAGGGCATGATGGACCTAGAATTTCGCAAGAAAATTAAAACGGTCATCTATGGATGTGACATCTGTCAGATTTGCTGCCCTTATAACAAAGGGCTAGATAATCCCTTAGCAACAGAAATCGATCCTGATCTGGCTCATCCAGAGTTGATTCCTTTTATCGAGCTGTCCAACGGACAATTTAAGGAAAAATTCGGACATGTTGCTGGAAGTTGGCGAGGCAAGAACATCCTCCAGCGCAATGCCATCATTGCATTAGCCAATGCCAATGACCGTTCGGCCATCCCTAAGCTCCTGAACATCATCGAAACTTCACAAAATCAGATTCATATTGCAACGGCTATCTGGTCCTTAGGGCAACTGCTTCGTGAAGTCACGCCGGACCTTGTTGAGCTCTTACGGAATATCAAACATCCGACCGATGCTATCATAGAAGAACGAACTGCTTTCTTTGAAAAATTCGGCATTCAAGCAGATTCACAGCTACAATGAAAAAACACTAAGGTTGTATCCTTAGTGTTTTTTTAGTTCCTTCAAGAAATACCAACTACCCATCTCTACTTGGTTAAAGCTAATCTCACTTGAATAGACTTCCTTGTAACCATTTTTCGTGTAAAAATAGACATTACCTTTGGTATTGGTATAAAAGGCTAGTTTTTCACCTTTGATCTCTTCCAAGAAAGGCTCAATTCCTTCTGTCATAAAGCGACTGCCATAGCCCTGCCGTTGGTGTTTAGGGGCGACTGCGAGAAGCATCAAATACCAATCAAAGTCTACATTTTGCTCCAATTCCTTATCCGTGTCCTCCATAAATTTAAAGTAGGACAACATATTCTTCAAGGAAATAAACTTGAGCAAACCGAATCCCCCATTTAAGAGATAGGCCCGAAAAGGAATCGGTCCCTTTTGCAACAAGGCAACTGCATAAATTTCATCATTTTTTTCTGCCACAAGGCAAATATGGTGCTTAAGAAAAACCTTTACCAGGATGCGCATCATTGCCTCAACAAAGGCAGGGTATTGCTTGGGATCACGCACCAAATCCTTGATAACTTTTAAAAATAGATAGTCCTCAAAAGCTGTACTGGCTACTCGAACCACCTGATCCAGATCTGCTTTTTTTGCTTTTCTGTACTTCATCTTCTCTCCTATTCTAAGTCCACTTTCCAGTATACACTATCCCTCGCTCTTAGACAAAGGTCAATTTTCAGCAATTTGTTCATTCAAGCCAGCAAAAAGAGTCCTCCCCAGACGAGTCCTAGCCCCCAAGCGACGAGGGCATCCTTGGGATAATGAACTCCTCCAAGAACTCGGACAAGGGCTAATAGAAGAGATAGGAGCATCGAGCACATTCCTAGCGGAAGAGACAACTGGCAGACACACATGGAGATAATGGTCGCCGAAAAAACATGTCGGCTAGGAAAGGAATGACCGGATGAATTTTTTTCTAATAATGGTTGAATCTCCCATTTTTCATAAGGTCTTGGAACATTGACCCAATGACGAAAGAGGCTAAACAAGACAAAACCCGAAGCAGGGATCCAGATAAAAGGCCAGATTCCTCCAAGCGAAGTTTTCTTTAAAAACAGCCAACAAAAAACCATTCCGTAGACGCCTGGCATCACAAGCGTCAAGATTCGATTCATCCGTTTAAGGACCTGTATCCGACTTGGTTTTTTCGTAAAAGGCAAGGTTAGCCAACGATAAAATTTTGGATAATCGTGAAGGTTACGCTTCATGTTGGCACTCCTGTCTTTCATCTCATTTTTGTACTACTAGTATACGCGATCCTAAGAAAACCTGTCAAGCAAGGCTTCTTTTTTATTGTTTCTTTCTTCTTTTTCTATACAACCGCTATTCCTTTTTTTGCTTTTATCAATTTTATGTCTCCAAGAATCGACTTTTCTATCACTTTTTCCTAGTAAAAAATGGAGTCGAATCGACTCCATCCTTCATCTTTAGATAATAATACCTTCTAGATGATCCATTTCGTGCTGACAGATCTGGGCTGGAAAACCTGACAACTGAATTGTTTTTGCTTTCCAATTCACATCTCGATAGGCCACTGAAATCTCCTCATAACGAGTGGTCGGCCGACTCCCCACCAAGGACAAGCATCCTTCTTCTGTTTGGTAAGGCTTTTTCTTTTCAAGGAGAACAGGATTAAACAGGACCAAATTTTCACTTCCCATTCGGATGATAATCGCCCGTTTTTTCACCCCGATCATATTAGCCGCTAAACCCACACACTCAAGGAGATGAGCATTTAAAGTGTCCTGCAAATCCAAAGCCAAGGTGCGATCCTCAGGTGTCGCTTCCTCTGACTTTTGACCCAAGAATAAGACATCTTTTACAATATTCTTTTTCATTCCTTCCTCACTTCTTGATAGGTAGACGAAAGAAGAGAGTGGGACAGAAATCGGTAATTCGTTAGAATTCGATTTCGTCGTCCCACCTCCGCACAGTTGAGTAGGGCTG
>NZ_JADNLT010000004.1:87352-199993 GCF_015556095.1 Streptococcus parasanguinis | reverse complement strand
GAACTCGCACATGCAACCCCTCATAAATTACGACATACAGGAGCTACACTCGCTAAACAGGCTGGAACCTCTATGGAGGCTATTTCTGAAGCACTCACTCATAGTGATACGATTACAACTAAGACTTATGTGAACACTTCAAACGTAATCCCAATGGCTGTTGGAGAAATTGCCTTTCGTAATCTTAAAAAGTAATGGTGTGAATTTGGTGTGAAAAGTGGTGTGAATTTTGCTAAAAATCATCAAAAAAACACTCCATGGTGTGAACCATGAAGTGTTTCGAAACGTTGATATAATCGTATTGATTAACGTTTTGAGAATTGTGATGCTTTACGAGCTTTCTTAAGACCTGGTTTCTTACGTTCAACTTTACGTGAGTCACGTGTAAGAAGTCCTGCGCGTTTCAATGAATCGCGGAAGTCTGGGTCTACTTGAAGAAGGGCACGAGCAATACCATGACGGATAGCTCCTGCTTGACCTGCGTATCCACCACCTACAACGTTAACGAAAACGTCGTATGAACCTGCAGTTGAAGTAACTGCGAATGGTTGGTTGATTACAAGACGAAGGTCAGCGTGTGGGATGTACTCTTCAACATCTTTTTTGTTAACAGTGATTTTACCAGTTCCTGGAACAAGGCGAACGCGTGCAACAGCGTTTTTACGACGTCCAGTACCTGCATATTGTGCTTGTGACATACTTTATTGTTCCTTTCCTTAGATAAGTCCTGAAATATCAAGAACTTCTGGTTGTTGGGCAGCGTGAGTGTGCTCAGCTCCAACGAATACTTTCAATTTCATACCTTGAGCGCGGCCAAGAGTATTGTGTGGAAGCATACCTTTAACTGATTTCTCGATCAAACGTACTGCATTTTTAGAACGAAGTTCACCAGCAGAGATTGATTTCAATCCACCTGGGTGGTTTGAGTGAGTGTAGTAGATCTTATCAGTTGCTTTTTTACCAGTCAATTTAACTTTTTCAGCATTGATAACGATTACGAAGTCACCTGTATCAGTGTGAGGTGTGAATGTTGGTTTGTTTTTTCCGCGAAGCACGCTTGCAACAACTGCTGAAAGGCGTCCAAGAGGTACATCAGTTGCGTCAACAACGTACCATTTGCGTTCTACTTGGCCTGGTTTAGCCATGAATGTAGTTTTGTTCATGATTTCTCCTATATGAATGTCGTTTTTGTTTACAGGGCGGATGTTCCGGTCCGCAGGGTATTTGAAAGGTTCCGGGGCCTTACAAATGGGGTAAACAATACCGCCTACTATTGTATCAAAATTCTAAGATAAAAGTCAACCGATTTGGAAAATTATTTGCGATTTTCTTTTCCTATGACAAATCCGATCAAGGAATTTGGGCCGACGTGGGCGGAGATGACTGGTCCAAGGGGCGTTACAAGGACTTCGTCGATGCCTTCAAGCGCAAGCATTTCTGCCTTCAACGCTTCGGCTCCTTCTAGATCGTTTGTATAAGAGACCAAGGCTGTGCTTTCACCGATATCGGTTTTGATCAACTCCAGTAATTCTCGGACGGCTTTTTTGCGTCCACGAACTTTCGTAATGGGCACTAATTTCCCTTCTGCATCAATCCAGAGAATGGGCTTGATGCTGGCTAGACTTCCCATGATCGCAGCGCTCTTTGAGAGGCGACCACCACGCATGAGGTGGTAGAGATCATCGACGAGGAAATAGGTCCGCAGTTTTGGAGCTAGAGCCATGATCTCTTCTTTGGCTTCTGCTAATGAGCGACCCGCATCGCGCGCTGCTACTGCCCGCATGACCAGGTAGCCCTCTCCAATCCCAGCAGCCTTCGGATCGACAATCTCGATCACGGCTTCCGGGTAGTCTTCTAAAACCAGGTCTCGTGCCATGACTGCACTCTGATAGGTCCCAGATAAGACCGATGAAAAGGCTACATAAAGTACAGCTTTTCCATCTTTTGCAAAGTGCTTAAAGGTCTCCTGAAATTGGCCCACATTGACCTGACTGGTTGTCGGTTTGGCTCCATTTTTCATGGCTTCTAAAAGCTCAGGGCTGGTCAATTGACCTTCTCCTACTGTCTGGTAAACCGTCCCATCTAACTCAATGGTCAAACCCAGAATGGTTACCTGGTGTTCCTTGGCCCAGTTTTGGTCCAAATCTGCGGTCGAATCGGTTAAAATAGCAAATGTCATTACTTGTCTCCCATCATTTCTTGTAATTGTCGCAATACTTCGTGATCGAGTGGTCGCATGGGTGGTTTTTGATCGTTGACCACTCGCTGCGCCTGGTTGAGGTTTCCTTTGACGACTGCGACCCGTTTTTCTAACTCTCTGGCAGATACCCGAAGAGCTCCTTGAGCAAATACGGTCCATTGCTCATTTAAGTCACTGGTCGCTACCGAAACTTGGTGGAGGGGCGTATTAAGCTCTGCCGCCAAGCGCTCGATATAGTCATCTGCCGTCTCATCCTCACCGGTAAAGACCACCTGAACATTGAACTCCTCATAGGTCTGCCGCACTCCTGGCATATACTGGGCATCAAAGACACAGATGACTTCGATCCCTTCAAAGCTAGCATAGTGGCTCAGTTTTTGCAGGAGGATGTTGCGGGCTGCATCGAGCTCACTTTTTTGAAAGAGCTGGCGGGTCTCCTGCCAAAAGGCAATCATATTATAGCCGTCAACCAATAAGATTTTTCGTTTCATATCATTGCCTTTCTAGGATTATAGTCGATTGCGAAAGACCTCATACATAAGGATGGCTGCTGCCACACTGGCATTGAGGCTTTGCACATGACCATTCATGGGAATGGTAATCATCTCATCGACTTGCTTTTTGATGTTGGCTGAGATTCCTTTTCCTTCATTGCCAATGATCAAGGCTAACTTGCCTGCCGTATTCCACTGGTGCGATGGCGTGCCGTTCATGTCGGTTCCAAAGACCCAGAAACCCTCTTCCTTTAGCTTGTCTAAGGTTTGGCTAAGATTGGTCACACGCGCAATGGGAATGTGTTCCACTGCTCCGGTAGAAGTTTTAGAAACCACTGGGGTTACCCCGACTGCCCGGTGCTTAGGAATGATGACTCCTGATACATTGGTCGCATCAGCTGTCCGTAGGATAGATCCAAGATTGTGCGGATCTGTTAAACCATCGAGAATCAACAAAAGCGGGTTCTCTTCTTGGGCTGTCTGTTTCAGAATCGCTGCCAAGTCTGTGTAAGCAAAGGCTGCCACACGAAGAACGAAGCCTTGGTGAACAGCTCCTTCTGTCATTTCCTGCAGGGTTTTCTTTGGCGTCCAAGAAATCGACACCTTCTTTTCAGCTGCTAAGGTCTTGATCTTATCGACATTTTTTCCTCGGAGGTCTTCTTGAATATATAATTTATTGCCTGTATTGGCTTGTAAAGCCTCGGTGACTGCATGGACACCGTATACGATATCGTTATTTTCCATAGAACTAGTATACCACAAGAAAGGAGGATGAGGCCAATTCATGATATAATGAAATGAAATCTATCTCAGCGAAACCAGCAAAATAGAAAGGAAGCCATGCCTCTTTTTCAACGAACCATCAAGCTCACCTTGGCCACCTGTTTAGCAGCTGCCCTTGCTTATGCTCTGGGCTTGACCTATGCCATCTCAGCTGGCGTCATTGCCATCTTGAGTATCTCTGATACGCGTCGCAGTACGATCAAGCAAGCCTATCAGCGTTTTATGTCGACTTTGCTGGCCCTTGTGATCGGAAGTCTCGCTTTTTCCTTTTTTGGCTTCAACCTTTGGGCACTGGGAGTCTTTATCGCTCTCTATGTTCCATGCGCCTTTCTAATGGGCTGGCAGATCGGCATCACCCCTAGTACGGTCCTCGTCACCCATCTCTTGATTGAGCAGTCTACTTCCTGGGGGCTCTTGCTCAATGAACTTGCCCTCTTTTTAATAGGAACCAGCTTTGCCTTACTAGCCAATCTCTATATGCCCTCTCACCAGGCAGCGATCGATCACTATCATGATGTTGTCGAAGACCAACTAAAGAAGATTCTTGCCCGTTTTGCGGAATTACTTGGTAAAGGGGATGGTCGCAACGATGCCCGCTTGATCAAGGAATTGGATAGTATCCTAAAGGACGCTTTAAATCTGGTCTATCTGGATCATTCTAACCACCTTTTTCACCAAACCAACTACCACATTCACTACTTCGAAATGCGCAAGCGCCAAAACGATATCCTGCGGGATATGGCAGAAAACGTCAACCGCTGTCAGTTAGCAGCGAGTGAAAGTATGATCTTGGCTCAACTTTTTAAGAAGACTGCGCAACAGTTAAGTCAGGAAAATCCTGCCCAAAATCTTCTAGATGATATTACTCAGTATTTGGCGATCTTCCGCGAACGGCCCTTGCCCAAGACCCGGGAAGAATTTGAAACACGCGCCACCTTGCTCCAATTGTTAAGAGATTTAGAAACCTTCATTCAGGTCAAGGTTGATTTTTACCAACAATTTCATCAGGAGACAGAATAGACAGAGAAGCCCTTGCGAAATGCAAAGGCTTCTTTATTGCGGGAAATGTTGAAAACGCTTTCCTAAAATGGTATACTGGAGTAGGAAAATAACTTTTTAAGGAGGGTCTTCTATATGAAGTCTTCGTATAAGAAACATTTGTACACTACGACACTCAGCCTCTCAGCTGCTGTCTTGCTTTCTGTCATCGGTCATGGCCAAGTATCAGCCGATAGCTTAGAAGCGCCTCAAACAGAGCCAAGTACGGTCCTTGAAGCGGCACCCGCTACTGAGCAAGCTGTGACAGCTGAGACTGCCAGTCCTGCTACAGCTGAAAAAGGAGACACCGCAGCCCCTGCCACTTCTGCAGAAGCAACAGCGACTTCTGATGTGGCTTCTACTACAGAAGTTGCGCCAACCGCTAGTCCAAGCACTACCCGTGCGACAACGACCGCTGACCAAGCGACACGATTGGCTGATAGCACCATTTATCTCTCTGAAAAGAGTACGATTGATGACAAAGTCCAAGAAAAAGCTCAAGCTGCTGGCAAGATCAACTGGACCTTAGACAATAAGCCTCTCTCTGAGTGGAAAACTTGGGATATGGAGACAGGAACACTAAGCAAGGATCCATTCCTTACCATCACAGAGACCGCAAACGGAAATGATCTGGATCTCCACATCGACGTGCAGGATCTCTTTGGTGAAGATCTTAGCCTTCGGAGCCCAAATAATATCCGCCGGACTTATCGCAACTACATCGGCAATCATGAGCTGGTCGGAACCAATGCAGACTTGGGTGTGACCATCAATAAAACTCTTGTTTTTCGACCTTACCAAGACTACCATACACATGAAGAGATGCTAGCTGCTATCGAAAAATCCAAGGAAGAAGCGAAACCCGATCGTTTAGTGCAGCTGGAAACCCTTGGCAAGAGTGCCCAAGGCCGGGATATGAAGATGGGGATCGTGAGCAAGGACCAAGCCAGCATCGATCACTACCTGTCTAGTACCAACCCTACAGCTTTGACTAAGCCAAGCGAAATGCTGGCCGCACTAAAAGACAAGACCTTGGATTACAAATTACCTGTCTTAGTCCACAACACCCACGCGGATGAACAGCCAGGCATTGATATCATCACAGGCCTCTTCAATACCTTTGCGACCAAGGAAAAGGTGACCTTTAACACCACAGATGAAGCTGGAAATGCTAAAACAGTCACGCTAGATATTCCAAGCTTGCTCAATAAATTCATTTTCTTATTTGACTTCACGGAAAACCCAGATGGGGATGCTCTCAACCTGCGGGCCCTAGCAAACGGGCTCGATCCAAACCGGGATGCCAGCTACCAAACCAACCCTGAAGTTCGCACGGTTATCCAAATGATCAACAAATGGAATCCGATCGCTCTCTACGACTTACACGGTTTTATCAAAGAATTCTTGATCGAACCTGCAACGCCACCACATGATCCGAACTTCGAATACGATCTTCTGTCAGACCTGATGCTAGAAAATGCCCATCATATGGGACGGGCAGGAGTTGCCAATTCTAAATACAATAGTTACATCATTCCAAAACTGGATTGGGGCGATGGCTGGGATGACTCCTTCTCTGGCTATACAGGGGTTTATGCTGTCTACCATGGTATCTTAGGTCATACCATTGAAATTCCAGAAGGAAATGAAGAATCCTACAAAGCAGGTCGCAATGCTGTCCTAGGAGGAATTGACTTCCTTAACCAAGATCCGGACCGTCTCCTTGAGATGCGTCTCAACTTCTACCTGCGTGGTCTCAATAGAACCGAAGATCCAAAAGCCGAAAATGAACTGGTTGGCCCAAATGGGGAAATCGTTGGACGTGTGAAAAACAGTCGTCCGAAATTCTTCCCAGACTACTACGTCATCCCAATGAGCCTCGACAAAGACAACGATGCCCAAGAAGCCTTCAATATGATCGACTACTTCAAACGCAATGGTGTCCTCGTTAAGGAACTCAAAGAAGATATTGGCAACTATAAAAAAGGGGACTTAGTCATTGACATGGCCCAAGCCAAACGGGGCTATGCCAACCATATTCTCTACAAGGGCTCCAACGAATCTGCCTGGGCTGCGATGTACGCAGAATTGCTGGTTAACTTCCCAGATATGAGAGGGTTCAAGTCCGAACCTGTCTTTGCGGATGGTCTTTTCAATGGAAAATTAGGGGAAGTCACCACTACCCGTGCGACTCGTACTTCTGAGATCGATCCAAAAGCTCCTTACTATGTGATCGCAAATACCTCAGCCAGTGCCGTTAAAGCGGTTAACCAGGCTATTGCACAAGGAAAATCCGTCTACCTAACAGACGATGGCTACATCGTTGACCGCGATACCTTTGCTTCGCTCCTGCCAAACTATGCCATTTATGGGGATGCCCTCTACAAGGTACCAAGCGGACCAACCTTGAAACCGATGAAGGTCTACTCTCCAAACTACCACTATAATTGGGCTGGAGTCGATGCGCCTGCTCATACTAGTCTGGTCCTTGAAAAATTAGGCTTCCAAATCGTCAATACGCCAGAAGAAGCGGATGTTGTTATTTTGGAAAGCAACCGCTTTGATGCTTCCATATTTGGTAAGAAACCAACTCTCGTCATCGGCGGGGAAGCCATGCAGAAACTGGAAAAATTGGGAGTTCTTGCAGGATTTGACGCTGAAAAATTAAAAGGCGGTAGCGACTACGAAGGCTTGATGAAAGCGATCATTGATGATCAGGATCCATTGACCAGCGGATACAAGAAGAATACCCTCTTCTACTCCAACTCAGGAAACTGGATTGAAAAGGTTCCAGAGCATTTCAAAACCTTGATGAGTATCGCTCCGAGCGACTACTACATTGCTGGCTGGTGGCCACATAACGATGTTCTAGCCAACAAAGTCATGGCGATCTCTGGAGAACTCATGGGACAACCACTCTTTGTCTATGCAGGAAATCCAACCAACCGTCAACACCCTGTCCACTTCTTCCGCTGGGTAACCAATGCGATCTTTGGCAGCAAATTGGCTAGCTTGATGGATTACGTTCCAGCTAAAGAACCAGATCAAGTGGTGGTTCCAATTCATAACCAAACAACCACTCCACAGCCAATCTTGGCCAAGAAGGACACTCCTAAAGTGCTCCTTCCACAAAAAGAAACAACTGTGGAAAATGGAGAAAGCGTGCAAGCTTTGACTTACCAAGTAGGACAAAGCTTCCAAGAAAGTCCAGCTAAGGCACAATTGCCACAAACTGGAGAAGACACAACCGCACACTTCATTCTTTCAGGCTTCTTGTTAGCCGTTAGCGGAGGCTTCCTCCTCTTGAAAAAGAAAGAAGTTGAGTAAGTTCCAGGTTTAGACTTGGATGACACGAAAAGAACCTTCGCAGACGCGAAGGTTCTTTTTGGAGATAAAATATCTTTCAAAACTTTCCTTAGGTGAGTACGGACGTCAGCGAACTTCTTCGAAGTTCCATGACTTAGTTTTGAGCCTAAGGTCTCAAAACTCCCGAGTGTTTGAAACAATAATGTTTCAAACACTTTTCTCACAGCGGAAAGTTTCAGTTTATACTTGACTGATTCTAAAGTATAGAAAACTTTTATAATGTTCTCCAGAATATTTAATGAACATACTATTCTACATTAAATCCTAACACTGATGCAAAGTTTCTCCTTATTCCACCAATTCCAACACAACCGTTTGGTAAGGAGCTAATTCTAGCACTTGGTCTCCTTCTTGGAATAATCCTGCTGTATTATTTAAAACGACTGTTTTAATCGGAGCTGGCAACTCCAAGGTAGCCTGGCGATTTTGGAAATTGCTGACAACCAAGAGACGCTTGTCCCCACGGCGTTCGAAGGCAATGATATTCTCGCGGTCCCGATAAGCTGGGATCATATCTCCAAACCGGATGGTATTCCCATAGAGGGGATGGCGATACAAGGCCGTCAGCTGACGGTAATAATTCAAAATAGAATCTGGATCCTTTTCCTGATCTTCCACATTGATGGCAACATCTGGTTTGGGACTGATCAACCAAGCTGACCCATCGCTAAAGCCCAGACCTGGCTCTGCTGACCATTGCATGGGTGTCCGTGCATTGTCCCGGCTGTATTTGGCAATCGCAGCTAATGCTTCTTCCTCACTCAAACCAGCTTCTTTAGCCACATGGTAGCCATTGATGGTCGCGATATCATCAAAGTCCTCAACTGATTCAAAGATTTGGTTTTCCATCCCAATTTCTTGGCCTTGATAGATAAACGGAATTCCCTTGCGCAAAACCTGAATGGTCCCCAGGGCTTTTTTACTGGTATCGTTTACTGGACCTTCCACAATATAATGGGACACCCCACGAGGCTCATCGTGGTTTTCAATGATCGTCGAGAGAACCCCAATGCTATCCGCGCGCTCATGCGCTTGGAAAATACTTTCCTTGAGTTCATCTGCTGTTGGAAGACTATGGTCAAACCAGCCCTTTCCTTCCTGCCCTAAGCAGGTTTGTTTGAAATCAAAGATCGATGAGAAAACGCCATCTTTTCCAATGAAGAAATGCAACTCTTCGTCGGTTTCATTGAACACTTCCCCTACTGTGAAGGCATTGTACTTGGCGAAGGTTCGCTCATTTAACTCATGCAAGAAAGGTTCAATCGATTGGGCATTCACTAGAGACTCCAGTACTGGGACCAAGCCATTTTCGCGATCAGACGGAAGCGAACGCCATTCTAGATCTTTTTTGATATTGATAATAGCATCGATCCTAAAGCCCGCAATTCCCTTGTCCAACCACCAGTTGATCATCTTGTAAATTTCTTCGCGCAAGACAGGATTTTGCCAATTAAGGTCTGGCTGATCCTTGTGAAAAGAATGGAGATAGTATTTGTTGGTGCCAGGAACTGGTTCCCAGACACTGCCTCCAAAGTAACTTTCCCAGTTGTTGGGTTCCTTGTCACTTTCGATGAAATAAAAGTAATCTGCATAAGGGCCATCTGGATCTGATAGAGCTTTTTGGAACCACTCGTGATGACTGGAGCAGTGGTTAACCACCAAGTCCATAATGATAGAAATGCCCCGCTTCTTACCTTCAGCAATTAGCTCCTCCATATCTTCCATAGTTCCAAAAACAGGATCAATGGCATAGTAGTCTGAAATATCATAGCCCTGGTCAATAAACGGACTCTTGTAAATAGGCGATAACCAGAGAATGTCAATTCCTAAGTTTTGAAGGTAATCGAGTTTCTTCGTGATTCCTTTCAAATCCCCAACGCCATCACCATTGCTATCTTTAAAGCTTTTTGGGTAGATCTGATAAGCGACCTTCCCCTTCCACCAGTCTTTTTCCATGTTTTGTCTCCTTAAAATGAAAGAGACTGAGACATATCGTATCAGTCTCTACAGTGTCAGTAGGTATTAGTATACTGTTTTTTCAGTTTCTTTGTCGAAGAAGTGAGCTTTGTTCAAGTCAAATCCAAGTTCGATGGTTTCACCAGTTCCAAGGTAGTCACGTGCATCTACTTTAGCGATGAATTCGTTGTCACCAACTTGGCAGTACAAGTGAGATTCTGAACCAAGCAACTCAGATACAGAGATGGTTGCTTTCACGACTGATTCTGGGAATGTTTCAAGGAAAGCAGCTTCTGTATTCACGTCTTCTGGACGGATACCAAAGATCAATTCTTTACCATCATAGCCTTTTTCTTTCAAGACTTTCAAAGCACCTTCTGGAACTTTCAAGTTCAATCCATTGGCAACGATGTGTCCACCTTCCAATTTCACGTTAATGAAGTTCATGGCAGGGCTTCCGATGAATCCAGCTACGAATTTATTCACAGGGTTCTTATACACTTCTTGCGGAGTACCGATTTGTTCTACACGTCCGATAGTACCTGTACCAGCTGGGTTTTTAGTAGCAGACATGATAACGATACGGTCAGCCAATGTCATCGCTTCTGTTTGGTCGTGAGTTACGTAGATCGTTGTAGCTCCGATACGACGGTGGATTTTCGCAATTTCAGCACGCATGGATACACGAAGTTTCGCATCCAAGTTTGACAAAGGTTCGTCCATCAAGAATACTTTTGCATCACGGACAATAGCACGTCCCATGGCTACACGTTGACGTTGACCACCAGAAAGGTCAGCTGGTTTACGATCCAAGAATTCTTTCAAGCCAAGGATTTCAGCTGCTTCTTGTACACGTTTGTCGATATCTTCCTTGCTGTATTTACGCAATTTCAAACCAAATGCCATGTTATCGTACACAGTCATGTGTGGGTAAAGAGCGTAGTTTTGGAATACCATGGCGATATCACGGTCTTTAGGTGCCACGTTGTTTACAACAGTACCATCGATTGAACATTCACCTTCTGTGATATCTTCAAGACCAGCGATCATACGAAGAGTCGTTGATTTACCACATCCTGAAGGACCTACGAAAACGATAAATTCTTTGTCTTTGATGTCCAAGTTGAAGTCTTCAACTGAGTAATGTTCGCTATTTGGATATTTTTTATAAATGTGACTAAGATTCAATTCTACCATGATGGTACTCCTTTGATTTTTATAGTTCTATTGTAAATGAAAACGTTTTACAAATCTATGGCAAGTCTCACAAAAAAGAAAAAGAGTTTTGTGCAAGTTGCACAAAACTCTGGATTTATTTCGTTTAAATCACATCTTGTAAGACCAAATGATAGCACAGGGCTAGATCTGTCAGATTTTTCAACTGAAGACCCGTCAACTCCTCCCACTTGTCAATCTTGTATTGGAGCGAATTGCGGTGGAGATAGAGTTGCTGGGCGGCCTTGGTTACAACTGCCCCATTGTCCCAAAGAGCGACAATGATGTCTTGCAATTGATCTTGACTTTCAATCAACTGATGCAAACTTGCCTTGATTGGAGTGAGATCCAAATCTGCCTGCTCGATTCCCCACAGATAGAGTTGAGAAAAGCGATAGACACCTTGATGACCTTCTCGAATCCAAGCTCGAAAGACGGCCTGTTCTGCTCGGATAACCGGAGATACTTTCCCAGCTTTTGACTCAGTCCATATTTGCCCGACCATGATGGATAAGCGAATGTTGAAATCATACTCCATGGCAGAGACGGTATCTTTTAAGATATCAGCCACAACCAGCGACTGCTCTTGATCTAGAATGAGTACATAGTCCTGTCCACTCAGTTGCAAGACTGCCCGAAAGTTGGGCAAGAGTGTCTGCATCATCTCTAACCAAGAAGCCGTCCCTTCTGCTGTTGAATGCGAGAGGTGGCAATAGACGAGCTGCATTTTTTTGATGACTTGAGGGGCTTCTCCCTTTCCATCGATCAGGTACTGGTACCAAGGATTAGGGGCAACCTCTTCTTCACCACCCAACCAGGAAATCAATTGTTTTTCTCGCTCGGTTAGCTCTTCTTCCTTCAGCAGCAGCCATTGATGAGCCTGAAGGGGAATGGCTACATAACCAGCTGGTGGATTGGCTTGATCCGTCACCTCTGCATGAGGAAACCACTCTCTGATATTTTTCACTGCTTTCTTCCTTCTTCTACTTGCTGGATGCACCAGTCAATCAGCTCTTCTAGACGAGAGAACTCCCCCGTCATATGGAGATAGCCCATGACAGCCTCAAAGCCCGTCGACATGCGATAGGTCACGACATCCGCATTTTTGGCCTTGGTATGGCTATTGGTATTGCGACCGCGCTTGTAGATCTCCAACTCTTTTTCCGTCAGAATTTCTTGCTCCAGCATGCTTTCAATCAAGCTGGCCTGAGCCCTAGCAGAGACATAGCGGGTGGCAGCCTGGTGAAGCTTATTAGGCTTGGTCATACCTTGAAAAATCAGGTGTCTGCGAATATACATGGAATAGACCGCATCTCCCTCAAAGGCAAGGGCAATCCCATTGATTAGATTGACATCAATCACGTGTCCACCTTACACCTTCTTTTGTATCCAAGAGCTTGATTCCTTGTGCAGCCAATTCATCGCGAATGGCATCTGCTCGCGCAAAATCTTTCTTAGCCCGCGCTTCCTGACGTTCAGCGATCAAGGCTTCAATATCCGCATCCAAGACTTCTTCGACAAAGACCACTCCAAAGACTTCTAACATCTTGGTCAAGGCATCTTTGACGTCTTGATTGTAGTGACCTGAATTGATCCATTTAGCCAATTCAAAGACGACAGTGATTCCGTTTGCCGCATTGATATCTTCATCCATAGCGGCAATAAACTTGTCCACAAAGCCTTGCAAGTCTGCTGGATCTACTTCTCCTGTGAACGGTTGCTCATAGGTATTTTTCAAATACTTGAGGTTGGTCTCCGCATCGCGCACCGCTTTTTCTGTGAAGTTAATGGGCTTGCGGTAGTGCTGGGTTGCAAAGAAGAAGCGAAGCACTTGGCCGTCGATAGTCTTCAATGCATCATGCACGGTTATAAAGTTGCCTAAGGACTTGGACATCTTGACATTATCAATATTGACAAAGCCATTGTGCATCCAGTAATTGGCAAAAGTCTTGCCTGTTTTAGCTTCAGACTGAGCAATTTCATTAGTATGGTGTGGAAACTCAAGATCGGCCCCACCACCGTGGATATCAATAGTATCCCCTAAAATCCCCGTCGACATGACCGAACACTCAATGTGCCAGCCAGGACGACCAGGTCCCCAAGGGCTGTCCCAAGAAATCTCTCCTGGTTTGGCAGCTTTCCAGAGGGCAAAGTCGACTGGATTTTCCTTGCGAGCTGTTTCCTCATCTGTCCGACCAGAAGCGCCTAGCTCCAAGTCTTCCAAGGTTTTATTGGCTAATTTTGCATAGTTGTGGGATTTTTCCACACGGAAATAGACATCGCCTTGGCTCTCGTAGGCATAGCCTTTTTCGATCAAGTCAGCGACAAAACGAATGATGTCATCCATAAACTCGACCACACGAGGGTGGCGGGTTGCAGGTTTCACTCCAAGAGCCGTCACATCCTCACGAAAAGCTGCAATATACTTGTCTGCCACTTCCTGTGGCGTAATGCCTTCTTCTTTGGCACGGTTGATGATCTTATCATCCACATCTGTAAAGTTGGAAATGTAGGCAACTTCGTAGCCACGATACTCAAAGTAGCGACGAATCGTGTCAAAGGCCACCGTTGAGCGGGCATTCCCTACGTGGATATAGTTGTAAACCGTCGGACCACAAACATACATGCGGACCTTTCCTTCCTCGATGGGGATAAATTCTCGCAGATCACGAGACATGGTATCATAAATTTTTAACACGCTTCATTTCCTTTCTGTTTCTACTCTTTTGGCTTCATGTAAACCACCTGAGTCTGTGTGACAAAGCCAATCTTTTCATACAAGCGTTTGGCACCTACATTGCTGTCTTCCACTGCAATCTGAAATGCCTTATCATTTTGCTCAATGAGTTGGTTGATGAGGGATTTTGCTAGATAGCTTCCGTAGCCTTTTCCGCGTTCAAGTTCAGCAATCGCAAGTCCATAAAGGTAGTTGCTAGTTCCAGACACATCGACCGTACAAACGCCAATCACTTGACCTTCTTTGAGTAATATGTACAGCAGACTATCAGGATCCTTCAAGGCCTCTGAAATATATCTGTGGCTCACTTCCGGTGCTTCCACTTCATCTGAAAAGGTTTGGTGGTGGAGCTGGGCAATGGCTTCAAGATAAGAAGGTCCCGCCAAGAGCACATCGACATCCGAACGGGAATCTAATGCATAAGCGGTTCGATCACGTCCTAACCAGGTTTCTGTTTCGTCATCCTCAACCAGTCCCCAATTGCTGGCAAAATCAGGATGATTCTCTAGAAAAATACGCTCTGTCTGAAAAGTCACAGACTCAATTGGATAAGACGCCGTTTCTTTCTCAAAACTTCCATACAAAGCACGCGCAATTCCCTGACGACGGTGATTAGGGTGGACCAGGATCGCTACTTCCACATCTTGGTCATCCGCATAGATAGTTAATAGGCCAACAAGTTCACCTTTTTCATAATAAAGGAAAAAGGCCGGCATATCGGGATCAAAATTGAGCATATTGGAGAGATAAGGATCCCGAAACGTTCCGTCATACTTCTGACAGATGGCAATAAGGGCCTTTACTTCCAGTAGTTGGTGGTCATTCAATGTATTGGTTGATTGAATCACGTAGCGATCTCCTTACAAGCTCGAAGACCGATGGCTAGCTTCCTTAGCATGCTCCAGCTTGTTCATGTAGTATTCCCGTTTTTCTTCTTCTTGATGAATGACTGGTTCGTCTTTTCGACCGTGTACCCGCACAATCTTGGCAGGAACACCGACAACGGTCACATCACTCGGTACATCGGAGACGACGACCGCTCCCGCTCCTACTTTGGCTTTGGCCCCAATCTCAATCGGACCGATGACCTGAGCATGAGCGGAGACCAAGGCTCCTTCACGAACCGTTGGATGGCGTTTACCGACATCCTTCCCTGTTCCCCCAAGGGTCACCCCGTGGTAGAGCATAACTCCTTTTTCAACAATGGCCGTTTCCCCGATAACGAGGCCCGCTCCATGGTCGATAAAGACACCAGAAGCAATGGTCGCACCTGGATGGATCTCAATCTGAGTCCAAAAACGCCAAAATTGACTATGCATCCGCGCCAAGAGCTTAAAGCCATGGTTCCACAAAAAGTGGGAAACACGGTGAGCTGCCAGTGCTTTGACGCCCGGATAGGTCAAAAGGACCTCCAGCGAGGTACGCGCTGCTGGGTCATTTTCTTTTACAATATTGATGGTTTCACGCCACCATCCCATACCGTGCTCCTCCTTTTCTAATGCTTATTCTGAATCTTTTTGTGTAATGGTAAAGTCTTTTTTAGGTTTGTGGTCTTTATTGTGGTGACGAGGACGATCGCCATGACGAGGACCCTTTTCACCTTTTTCTTCTGAATGTTCAGGTTTTGGCGGACGTGGCAATAGTGCCTTCATAGAAGCATCGACACGACCTTTTTCGTCAATCTTGATAATCTTCACATCCACTTCATCGCCGATGGCTACCAAGTCTTCGACACGGTTGGTACGCGTCCAAGCCATTTCAGAGATGTGAACGAGGGCGTCCGTCTTGTCAAAAAGGTTGACAAAGGCACCAAATTTCTCGATCCGAACCACTTTGGCATGGTAGACTTCATCCACCTTCGCTTCACGAACCAAACCAGCAATGATTTCCTTAGCACGGTTGATGGCATCTTGGTCGCTAGAATAGATAGATACGTTTCCTTCTTCATCGATATCAATCTTAACGCCTGTTTCAGCGATGATCTTATCAATGGTTTCTCCACCCTTACCGATGACAATCTTAATCTTGTCGACATCAATCTTGATGGTATCAATTTTTGGAGCAGTTGGTGCCAATTCTGGACGCACTTCTGGAATGGTTGCTTCAATCACGTCAAGGATTTCAAAACGAGCTTTCTTGGCTTGAGCAAGTGCTTCAGTCAAAATTTCTGCAGTGATCCCTTGGATCTTGATATCCATTTGAAGGGCGGTAATCCCGTCACGCGTACCAGCTACCTTGAAGTCCATGTCTCCAAAGTGGTCTTCCAAACCTTGGATATCTGTCAATACCGTATAGTTATTTCCATCTGAGATCAGACCCATAGCAATACCAGCTACTGGGGCCTTGATTGGCACACCACCAGCCATAAGGGCAAGTGTTCCCGCACAGATAGATGCTTGAGATGAAGAACCATTTGATTCCAATACTTCTGCTACCAAACGGATGGCATATGGGAATTCTTCCAAGCTTGGCAATACTTGGGCAAGGGCACGTTCACCAAGAGCACCGTGACCAATTTCACGACGACCAGGTGCACCGTAACGCCCTGTTTCCCCTACAGAGTATTGTGGGAAGTTGTAGTGGTGCATAAAGCGTTTCTTGTACTCAGGATCCAAACCATCGATGATTTGGGTTTCACCCATTGGTGCCAAGGTCAAGACAGAAAGGGCTTGCGTTTGTCCACGCGTAAAGAGACCTGAACCGTGCACACGAGGAAGATAGTCCACTTGTGCATCCAAAGGACGGATTTCATCGACCTTACGACCATCCGGACGAACCTTGTCTTCTGTAATCAAACGGCGCACTTCTGCATGTTCCATTTGTTCCAAGATTTCAGCCACATCCCGCATAATGCGATCAAACTCTTCGTGGTCGGCATATTTTTCTTCGTAAACTGCTGTGACTTGGTCTTTGACTGCTTGAGTCGCAGCTTCACGAGCCAATTTTTCTTCTACTTGAACCGCTTTTTGAAGGTCACTGTTGTAGGCTGCGATGATTTCAGCCTGCAAGTCAGCATCTACATGAAGTAATTCCACTTCTGCTTTTTCTTTCCCAACTGCCGCAACGATTTCTTCTTGGAAGGCAATCAATTCTTTAACGGCTTCGTGCCCTTTAAGAAGAGCTTCCAACATGATTTCTTCCGACAATTCTTTGGCACCAGACTCTACCATGTTGATAGCGTGCTTGGTACCAGCTACTGTCAATTCAAGAAGAGAGCGCTCAGCTTGCTCTTGCGTTGGATTGATGATGATTTCCCCGTCAACATAGCCCACTTGTACCCCAGCGATTGGTCCGTCAAACGGAATATCTGAGATAGAAAGAGCCAAGGATGAACCAAACATAGCTGCCATTGGGGCAGATGCATTTTCATCGTAAGAAAGGACTGTGTTGATAACTTGCACTTCGTTACGGAAACCTTCCGCAAACATTGGACGGATTGGACGGTCAATCAAACGCGCTGTCAGAGTCGCATCTGTAGAAGGACGTCCTTCACGTTTCATAAAGCCACCAGGAAATTTCCCAGCCGCATACATTTTCTCTTCGTAGTTGACTTGAAGTGGGAAGAAATCCCCAGTTGCCATCTTCTTAGACATGACGGCAGCAGTCAAGACAGTTGACTCACCATAACGCACGACAACAGAGCCATTTGCTTGCTTAGCAACCTGACCAGTCTCTACGATCAACTCACGACCCGCAAAAGTCGTTTGAAACACTTGTTTTGTCATTGTAATCCCCTTTGGATTGATAAAATTATACGACTTGCCTACAAAGATCAAGATATTTTGGACGGTTCGGCTTGCCGAACATTTCTGTAGAAAAATAGGAAGGTGACGCCGCACTCGATGAGTGCTAGGAAGCTTATCTTTTTTCCTAAGAAATGAGGCCAAAATTCAGTTCATCAGGATACAAAGGGCGTGAAGAATCCCGTATGAAAATAGGAGATTGACGCAGTGTGCCACGCACACCAGGAAATCTATCTTTTTCACTAGGGATTTAGCCCGTGTTCAACTATCAAGATACTAAGGCCGCAAAAAGCAAAGTAAAAATAGGAAACTGGCGAAGTCTTCGATGAAGACAAGACAGTTTATCTTTTTTACACAGCTTTTCGGCTGGGTTCAATTACTCAAGATATTTTGGACGGTTCGGCTTGCCGAACATTTCTGTAGAAAAATAGGAAGGTGACGCCGCACTCGAGGAGTGCTAGGAAGCTGATCTTTTTTCCTAAGAAATGAGGCCAAAATTCAATTACCCAAGATACCAAGGCCACCCAACTCAATGAGATAGGTATTTCAAGAGCCCATCTATATGTTATATCCTCATCTTTGTATCCAAGCACGTATACCTTTTATTTTAACATATTCAAGCCCAAAAGAAAAAGGCTTTGAGGGCCTTTTTCTTTGATTCTTCAGCAAGTTCTATATAAAAATTTTAGAGCTAGATATAGCTTCTGATTATTTTTACGATTTCACGAATTCTGTGCTGTCGACATAAAAGCGTGTTTTGTGGGTTCCACCCTTGTAGTTCTTGTTGTTGCGTTTCAAGACAAAACGTCTGTAGGGTTCAGAAGTCCCTTGGATCGATGTGGTCACTTCAACTGAATCTTCATTGATCACCCATTCATCCGGTGAAGGAATTTCCATCGGTGGCATCGCTCCGCCACGACCACCAGCTACAATTTCGTAAAAGGCCTTGTCTTTTGTCGAATAGATCCAGCCATCTTTCTTTTCATTTGTTAGTTGGATCAACTGGTCTTGTGACAGACTACGGATAGAGTCCGATGTCTCTTCAGCATTCAATTTATCAATGATATCTTGTAAATTATAGGTTTCTGGCGTGTAGGTATTGTAGTAATCAATGAACATGTCTTGCGGGTAACCATCAACCGCACCGTGATCATTGTTCAACTCCAGCAAACGAGTCGGTTGCACCTGAAGTGAGTAGGTCAAAGACGCACTGTTTTCAATAATCGAATAGATGTCCGCTTGGTCTGCTTTTGATAAGGTCCCAATGGCTTCTTTATCATGTTCATCTGACTTAGCTTCTTCTGTTTGCTCTTTTTCTTGGGCTTTGTCAGATGATTTTTTGACCGATGAAGCCCCTACCGGACTGTGCTTACGCTCATAGCGTTTTGGGGCGCAGGCTGCTAGGGAAAGCAAGAGGGCTGCAGCTAGTAAATATGTTCCAATTTTTTTCATGTTTGTCTCCTTATTTTTCAGTTCACACGGTAGTACAAATCGTTCCCATTCGTAGCATCACTCTTACTCCAGTAAATGGATTCACTGCCACCTTCTCTTGAAGGAATGAAAAGAATAGGCGTGTCATTCGTTGCCCCAGGCATCCGACTAACTCCGTGTAAATTGCCTTCCTTGAAGTAAAAACCAGAAAATTGAACACCATTGACAGCACTACCATTGACCTTCACAATTCCTTGCGCATCAAACTCAATGCTCGTACCGTACTTATTTTTCCAAACTCCCGCTACACTTGAGAAATTTCCAGCTTTAATTTCTTCTAGATTCATTCCAGTCTTTGTAGCGGCAGGCGCTGAAGCTGATTCAGTATTGCCACTCACGCGCGTTGTATAGTCAAGGGCGATCCAGCCTTGCCCAGATTCCAATTTGCCCCAAGTATGGCCATCCGCGTTTACTGTTTCCGTAATGGTGTGAGTTCCTTTTGCGATCATTCCTGCAGATGGGGCGGAGGTAGACGGTTCTTTTCGAATACGAAGATCGGCCACGCTAACTTGTACTTGGAAGCTTTCTGATTTTTTCTCTTCTGCTTTCGCTGTTGATTTGGAATTCCCTGAACCATCAAATTTTTTCCAGTCAAGCTTACTAAGGTCCAACTTCTTGGCTGAAATCCCAAGAGCCTGTTCTGCCGTTTCCTTCCCACCAATTTGAATGGTTGCTTTCTTTTCTTCCTTTGCTTCCCCTTTTCCTAGCGAATAAAGGGTCAATTCCATTTCTGGATTCACAGATTGCCAAGTAGCATAGACGATTTGTCCATTGTCAAAAAGATCTAAGCTAGAGCGATAGCCACCTGCAGAAGCCACATAGGCTACATGGAGCAAGGTTGGCTGGTTATCTTTCAAATAATACACAGCAGCAATCGTTTTGCCATCCCCAATCAGCAGTTCATCATTACCATCACGATTAAGATCCTCAAAAGCATATTGCCACTCATTGGTGCTTCCAAGTGTTTGAAGGTTAAAGACATAGGCATATTCTTCTGAAGTTGCTTCGATCTTCTTTAGTTCATTTTGTAAAGCTGTTTGGTCCTTAGTATTAATGGCAACCGCATAAGATTTATAGCGATCTAATACATCTTGATAATACTTCTGACCTGTATCTTTCTTCTCTTTTTTAACTGATGATGACGTTGCTGTCTTTGGTTTGCTTTGGCGTTCATAGCGTTTGGGCGTACAAGCCACCAGAGCTAGAACGGACGCACCCGCCAGTAGTGAAATCATAACCTTTTTCATAAAAACCTCCTCATATCTATCCTAGTATATCAAAAATGGTCAATTTTTCCAGCTCTTTTCAAGATTTTTACATAAGCATTTTCCCCTCTCCCTCTATGTTTCTGTCCTATTTTCTGCTATACTTAAGGAAGAATACCGATCAAAAGGAGAACATTATGGAATTAAAAAAACGTTCTGAATTTCCTGAGAACGAACTCTGGGACCTCACAGCCCTCTACCAAGACCAGGAAGACTTCTTGCGTGCCATTGAAAAAACACGTGAAGAAATCAATGAATTTGTCCGTAATTACAAGGGCAACCTCCACACCGTTGAAGACTTCGAAGCTGCCTTTGCGATTTTTGAGCAAATTCAGATCCAACTCAGCCACATTGGCAACTACAGCTTTATGCCACAAACCACTGACTTTGGCGACGAAGCTTTTGCAGAAATTGCCCAAGCAGGGATGGATTTCGAAACTTGGGCCAGCGTCGAACTTTCCTTCTTTGATGATGCTTTGGTAGAATCGGATGAAGAAGTCCTCGAACGCCTGGGGCAACTCCCTCACCTCACTTTTGCCATTCGTCAGGCTAAAATCAAAAAAGCTCACTACTTGGGAGCTGATGTGGAAAAGACCTTGACCAACCTGGGTGAAGTCTTCTACGGGCCTCAAGACATCTATACCAAGATGCGGGCAGGCGACTTTGAAATGGCTGATTTTGAAGTGGATGGAAAAGTTTACAAGAATAGCTTTGTTACCTATGAAAACTTCTACCAAAACCATGAGAATGCGGAAGTTCGTGAAAAAGCCTTTCGTTCCTTCTCAGAAGGTCTCCGCAAGCACCAAAACACGGCTGCTGCTACCTATCTAGCTCAAGTCAAGTCTGAAAAACTGATTGCAGATATGCGGGGCTACGACTCTGTCTTTGACTATCTCTTGGCTGAGCAGGAAGTAGATCGTGCCATGTTTGATCGCCAGATTGACCTGATCATGAAGGACTTCGCTCCGGTCGCTCAAAAATTCCTCAAACACGTAGCCAAGGTCAACGGCCTTGAAAAAATGACTTTCGCTGATTGGAAGTTGGATTTGGACAGTGCGCTCAACCCAGATGTTACTATTGATGACGCTTATGACTTGGTCATGAAATCGGTGGCACCTCTTGGCGAAGAATATTCTCGCGAAATTGCTCGCTACCAAACCGAACGCTGGGTCGACTTTGCGGCCAATGAAGGTAAGGATTCCGGTGGGTATGCAGCTGACCCTTACCGCGTCCATCCTTATGTCCTCATGAGTTGGACAGGACGGATGAGCGATGTTTATACCCTGATCCATGAGATTGGACACTCTGGTCAATTCATCTTCTCAGACAATAACCAAAGCTACTTCAACGCCCACATGTCGACCTACTATGTGGAAGCTCCTTCTACCTTTAACGAGCTCCTCCTCAGCGACTACTTGGAACACCAGTTTGACGATCCTCGTCAAAAACGCTTTGCCCTAGCTCACCGCTTGACAGATACCTACTTCCACAACTTCATCACCCACTTGCTAGAAGCAGCCTTCCAACGCAAGGTCTACACCTTGATCGAAGAAGGTGGCACCTTCGGCGCTAGCAAACTCAATAGCATCATGAAGGAAGTCTTGACAGAGTTCTGGGGAGATGCCGTTGAAATCGATGACGATGCAGCCTTGACCTGGATGCGCCAAAGCCACTACTACATGGGGCTTTACAGCTATACCTACTCAGCTGGCTTGGTTATCTCAACAGCGGGATACTTGCATTTGAAAAACTCCGAAAACGGAGCTAAAGATTGGCTAGACCTCCTTAAATCAGGTGGCAGCAAGACCCCACTTGAGTCAGCTATGATTATCGGAGCAGATATCTCGACTGACAAACCACTCCGCGATACCATCCAATTCCTTTCAGACACTGTCGATCAAATCATTGCTTACAGTGCCGAATTGGGAGAATAAGTACAGTTTTCAGACTTAGTTTATTCTAAGTCTGATTTTTTATTTAAATATTACCAGTTAGTGATTGAAAGCGCTTTTATATTATGGTATGATTATTCTTGGATAAATATCCGAAGGGAGTAACATTATGAAAAAACGGTTGATTTTAACAATCTTAATTGCGTTATTATTTGGAGCTTGCTCAAATCAAAATGAAGCTTCTCAAAAAGAAACTGAAAAACAGGTAGGTTTCGTTCAAAAAGAAGAAAAAGCAAAAAAAGAACGCGACGAACAGGAGAAAGCAGAAAAAGAGAAAAAAGCAAAGGAGGAGCAAGAACGAAAAGAAAAAGAAGAGCGCGAGAAAAAGGCGAAAGAAGAACAGGAACGAAAAGAAAAAGAAGAGCGTGAAAAGAAAGAGGCTGAAGCAAAACAACTTGCTGCTCAAGCTGAAGCTGCCGTACAAGCCTTAGAAAACAATCAAGTAACAGAAAATATCGCCCCAGCCCAAGCTGCCATCGCAAATGTAGCTGATCAAGGAACAAAAGATCGCTTAACTCATCGTGTTGGATTAGTACAAAATGCCATTACTGTCAGGGAACAACAAGCTGCTGAAGCTGAACGAGCTCGACAAGCCGCAGCTGCTGAGCAGGCAAGACAAGCCGCGGCTGCCCAACAAACGCAGCAACAACAAGCATTTGTCACACAACCTCAACAAGGGGGCTATCGAAATTGTAGTGAAGCACGCGCTGCAGGTGCTGCACCGCTATACAGAGGACAAGCTGGTTATAGCCCTCGTTTAGATAGAGATGGTGACGGTGTTGCTTGTGAATAAGAAATTAACGATTCTCATTTTGTCCATTTGCACAACATCTCTGCTTGCTATTTTATACTTGAATTTCAAAAAGAGAGAAATTATTACTCCAGATTCTTACAAGGAAGCAATGACTTACGTCAAAAAGATTCCGCTATCTGAAGTACAAGAGAAAATCAACAATAAAGAAGATTTCATTCTCTATATCGGTCGCGAATCCTGTCCATACTGTCAAAAATTCGCTCCTAAATTAGCAGTTGCTATTCAAAAAACGAATCAGACCGTTTATTACCTGGATAACGACTCAAAGGAGCGAAAAAACATCACAGCTTTTGCACATGATATGAATGTCAAGACGGTACCAAATTTGTCAACTTTTAAAAAAGGTAGTAAAGAAAACTATCTAAAAAAAGGTAGCAAATCAAGTATCGAAGAGATTATGGATCTCTTGACTCAATAAGCCAATTTTAAAAGGTCAATACAAAAAGAGTAAGATAGAACGATTCGTTCCCATCTTACTCTTTTTTACTAACTTAACTCTGCCACAATGGCCTTAATTTGTGCTGCGGTATGCACTCCTGCTACTTGTTTAACAACCTGCCCATCTTTTTTAAAGAGCAAGGTTGGAATGGACATAATGCCGAAAGCACGCGCTGTTTCTGGATTTTCATCCACATCCATTTTTAGGATTTTTAACTCATCTTCCGAAAGTTCTTCCGATAATTTTTCTAAAATAGGAGCTTGCATGCGACATGGACCACACCAGGTTGCCCAAAAGTCTACCAAGACCAAACCTTCTTTTGTTTCTGCTTCAAATGTTGCGTCTGTAATTGCTTTTGCCATTTTCTTTCTCCTTTAGTTTTGGTACTGCGTCAAATCTTGCTTCATCAAATAGAAGAAAACATCCCCGTAAGTCCCTTGGTAATCCAACTCATGCCCATTATAGGTCAGTTTCACAACAGGATAAAAATCTGCTACCCCAATCAAGCAAGCTTGTTGGGAGCGTTCAAACTCTTCGTAGGAATCAAAATGCATGACTCTTTCTTGTTTTGCACTGTCTAGATATGTAATTTCAATCATATCGATAACCTCTATTTCTTATGATGCATCAATTGTAACTCTAGACATTACATCTGTCAAATAAAACGACTTCCTCAGAATGATGAATCTCGTTCGATAAGGAAAAGACAAGAAAAAAGCCCTCTGAATCCAGAGAGCTCCATTCTTGCTAGATAAAACGTTTCTAGACAAGGCGACGAACCGAAGATTGTACCGGATTTCTTCTGAAAACAAAAAATCTCCCCGAAGGGAGATAGTTCTGGTCTATTTTACCTTACGATGCTAGGAACCGTAGCCGAAGATTATACTCGAGTATATCGAGGCAAGGTGACAAAAAACAAAAAAGCTACTCAACTAGAGTAGCTTTATTTCAAGATATGCTCAATTGAACACGGCCTAAGCACTTGGCAAAAAAGAACAGCTCCCTGAATTCAGAGAGCTGTTTTGAGCTCGGGCTAAAATCCTAGTGAAAAAGATGAAACTCCTTGTGTTCATCGAACACTGTGTCGTTTCCCTATTTTCATACGGATTTTTGGCGCCCTTAGCATCATGATTAACGACGAAGTCCAAGAGAGTTGATCAACTCACGGTAACGGTTAACGTCGTTTGTACGAAGGTAAGCCAACAAGTTACGACGGCGACCGATTTTCTTCATCAAACCACGGTAAGTAGCGTGGTCTTTTTTGTGTTGTTTGATGTGTTCGTTCAAGTGGTTGATTTCCCAAGTAAGGACAGCAACTTGTACTTCTACTGAACCAGTGTCACCTTCGTGACGTGCGTATTGTGCAATGATTTCATTTTTTTTCTCTTTTGAGATTGCCATGATAAGCTCCTTTTCTTTATGCTCTATCCGAGTGGCAGGTTTGGCATATCCTGCTACCAAGAAAGAGTTAGTTGTCTATTCGACCTTCTTATTCTACCAAGATTTCATCTTTCTGTCAAACACTTATGTTTCCTTTGAGAGGAGCTTTTCTCTTTTCTAAAAAGAACCTTGGGAATTTGGACAATTTGATGGAACATTCTTCAAGCAACTTATTCAAAAGAGAGTGGGACAGAAATCGGTAATTCGTTAGAATTTGATTTCGTCGTCCCACCTCCGCACAGTTGAGTAGGGCTGTAAAAGCTGATGAAATCAGCGTAGTAGAGCCCACTCAACCACTGCGTCTTGCTCGACAATCCAAAAATAATTGAGAGGCTAGGACTTTTGTCCCAGCCTCTTTATCGGTATGAAGCTTATTTCTCTTTCCATTTACCACGCAAGAGCAAAGCCAAAGCAAAAATTGCTAAGAGGGCACCGAGTATGGTCAACCCGTAAGCAACAACTTCACCAGTTGATGGAAGAATTTTTTTCTTTCCTTCTTTTGGTGTAGTTGGAATTTCTGGTTTTTCCGGTGTGCTTGGTGGTGTGGTAGGAGGTGTTGTTGGTGGTGTCGTCGGTGGAGTTGTTGGCGGTGTCGTTGGTGGGGTTGTAGGCGGAGTCGTTGGCGGTGTGCTTGGTGGTGTGGTAGGAGGTGTTGTTGGTGGTGTATGACGATTGGTTACCGTGAAACCATCAATGTTGCTTGTATAACCTGCTACTGGATCCTCTGTAATCGTGTAGGCAATCTTCTTACCTTCCTTGTATACAGGTAGATCCGTGAAGCTTGCCTGCCAATTATCAGTAGCTGTGATTTCTTTTACAGCTACTTCTTGACCATCCGCAAGGAGACGAACTGTGATTTTTTCAGGACGAAGACCATCTTTATTGTCTGCATCATCCCAGATCTTCTTGACCGCTACTTCCGTTACTTCTGGTGTGCGGCTATTGGTGATCACTACATTTCCCTTGTTACTGTCATCGACCGTACTAGTATAGCCTTTGACTGTTCCAACTTCTTTCACTTGGTACTGAATCTCTTTGCCTTTCGCTTTTAGAGGCAAATTGCTAAAGGTATGAGTCCAGTTATTTTTAGCAGAAAGTTCCACTTCTTTTCCTTGAGCTTTGCCATCTGCATAGAGCTGTACCTTAATGGCGCTTGGACGTTTGCCATCTTGGTCATTGTTGTCTTCCCAACGTTTTGTAACAGTGACGCTGGTTTTACCTGGCTTGTAGCTATTGGTAATGGTTGTTCCATCAATCGCAGCAGAGTAATTGGCTACTGTGTCTTCTGTGACTGTGTAGACAATTTGTTTACCGTGATTGTATTTTGGAAGATTGGTAAAGACTGTCTTCCAATCAGTTGCTTCACTGAGCTCTTGGCTAGCTACTTCTTGACCATCCGCAAGGAGACGAACAGTGACCTTGTCAGGACGAACGCCATCTTGGTTGTCATTGTCTTTCCAAACTTTCGTTACTGGAATCTCAACAACTTCTGGTGTCCGAGTGTTAGTAATATTACTTCCTTCAATAGTTGTTTCATAGCCTTCAACAGGTTCTTCTGAAACAGTGTAGGCAATGACATTGCCAGCATCATCGACCACATCGAGATTATCAAAATGATAAGTCCAAGTTCCTGCTGCATCTGGTTTCACTTCTTTAGAAGCGACTTTGACACCATTTGCTAGGAGATTGACTGTGATTTTTGATGGACGCTTGCCATCTTGGTTATCATTATCATTCCATGTCTTTTGACCAGCAACGCTTGTTTTTTCTTTTTGGTTTACGACATCACGAGAAATCGCGAGGTCATTTCCAAAATCATCCTTGCTGATCTTGATAGGTTCTTCAGAGAGCACATAGCCTGTCGGAGCTTGAATTTCTTTAACCGTATAAGCCTGCTTGATCAAGCCCGTAATGGTGCCAACACCATTCTCATCTGTCGTAATGGTTCCCACTTGCTCACCTGTATCATCTGCTGTCACAGCAAAAACAGCACCTGCAAGAGCCTGACCATTTTCACCTTTTTTATGAATGGTGAAGGAGTATTTCTCACCATTGAAGTCTCCATCAAGGAATTGATACAGAATATCTGCAACCTTATTTTGCTCCTTGATTTCTGTCGCGGTCATCATCGCATTGTTTTTGTAGGATGTATTGATGGCTGGGACCTTGTCCAAATAAACATCATAGCGAACAGTCATCCCTTGTTCTGGAGCTAGATCTCCGATATGAACCGTCAGAGAACGACCGTCAGCACTGACAACAGGGGAATAATTCTTGGTTACATTTGTAGTATTCCGCAGATGATAGGCACCATCTTCGTTATCGACCTGCCAAGTTCCTGTATGGATGTTGACAGAATCTGCTTTGATTTTTCCATCTGTAAAGGCCAATTGGTCCTTAATATCAATATTATGAAGGGCAGTGTGACCTTGATTGATGTTCAAGGTATAGGTCAATTTTAATTTATTATCTGAGTTGGTCCAACCCCATTTGCTAAAGACTTCTGGAGTAGGAGGATTTTCACCCGGATTCACCCCTTTGTAATCGATATTCCCACCTGAAATCACTTTCTTATCGATCGTGAGAGTAAAATCAAGTGTCTTTTGACCTTTGACGACTTGGTGGTCTACACGCGCAAAGAAACGCAGTTTTCCTGTCACATTGGCCATTCTTTCAGGATAATCCGTATAGGTTACAGTGATGACTTTTCTTTGATCATCTACCGTTGCTGTCGCAACTTTTTGACCACTTGGATCCAGCAGATCGATGGTGTCCGTTTCAAAGACCTTAAAGTCATCTCCAAGTTGGATAACGGTCTGATCTCCCTTTTTTACACGTCCATTCGGCAACACAAAGTTTGCTTCAACTTGAAAACTCTCCCAAACACCGAGTGGATCTGTAATCGCTCCACCAGTTGATTTCGATATGTTTACAGATGTCACAACATCATTGATCGTATCTGCATGGACTTTAGCTGGACTATTGGGTTTGGCAAATCCTAAAGCCGCTAGTAAAAATAGGGCAACTGCTATCACAACAGAATAAAGCCTCTTTTTCATAAACGATTTTTCTCCTTTTTCTACGTTTACTAGATAAGGTATGTGAGTCGAAAAATTATCACTACATATTGTGATTTTATACACAACCCATCTTTTTTCATTATAAACAATTTGCTTTGATAGTACAAGCAATTAAATTCATTTTTTGTCTTTTCAGTACATTTTCTTGATACAAATAAAAACAAGCAGTCTGTAAGAATCAGACTGCTTGTTTTTTTGCTTATAAGGGAACTCCGAAGACCTCTAGGGACTTGAGTTCAGAAGGATGGAGTCTTCGCCATTCTCCCAATTTCAGGCTTGGATCTAGCGTTAGAGGACCCATAGAAATCCGCTCTAAATCCACCACTTCCTTGCCACAGGCAGCGACCATGTGCTTGACCTGATGGAATTTTCCTTCAGCAATTTCGATTTCGACGTAGGAGCTGGTATTTGCCTCATCCACCTCTAAGATCTGCAATCTCGCAGGCAAGGTGGTGAAGTCTTTGAGGGCAATGCCTGCTTCAAAACGGGCTACATCTGCCTCATCCATGATCCCAGCCACATGGGCACGGTAGATCTTCGACACATGCTTCTTCGGCGAAAGCATGGCATGGGCGAGCTTGCCATTATTGGTCAAAAGGAGTAAGCCATGGGTATCGATATCTAGACGCCCGACAGGAAAGACTTCCTTGTGACGGGCTGTCTCATCCAATAAATCCAGCACAGTTTGGTGGTGATCATCTTCAGTCGCTGAGATGACCCCAGCTGGTTTATTAAGCAGATAATACACGAAGGTTTCATGGACCAGGTCTTCTCCCATAAAGGTCACCTGATCCTTGTCTGGATCAATCTGCAGTTTGCCTGCTGTCTCATTTTTCCCATTTACTGCGATTTTCTTTTGCTTGAGGAGTTGCTTGACCTCGGTCCTGCTCCCCACGCCGCAATCCACTAAAAATTTATCTAGCCGCATAATTACTTCCCGCTCTTTCGCACAATCCAAAGGCCAAAAAAGGAAACCAGGATCATGAGGATACCAGAAAATCCAAAAATGAAGACTGGAGCAGATGAGATCGTCCCTAATAGACTAAGGACAAAGGTCGTTGCGATCGAACCTGTACTACATCCCAAAACCGCAATGGACGTTGCCTGGCTCAAGACCCCTGCTGGCATCTTATCAGATAAGACATTGTAAACTGTTGTCAAAGCCACACTGTAGGCGAAGCCAGAAGCAATGGTTACAAGGGCAAGAATCAAGAGATTTGGAGAGACCCCGATCAACATTTGGGCCACACCATAAGCTACTCCCGAAACCAATAATAAACGATCACGGAATAGATAGGTCAAGGGCGAGAAAGCCAAACCTGCCAAGATCCCAACAAATTGCATGGCTGCTAAAATAACCCCCGCAGTTTGGGCAGTGCCATGTCCCACTTGCTCTACCACACTTGGAATCCGAACGGTGATCATGACATTGGACAAGACGATAGCTGCCGCAACGACTGCTAAGCCGAGCGCTGTCCGCCATTGACCCCCTGTCATCTTGACATCCCGGTGTTTTTCCTCCACTGCTTCCGTCGTAGATCCATAGGGCACAAATAAGAGATACAAAAGTAAGATAGGAATGCTGATGCCGTAAACGAGAAAGGCAGCCTGCCAGCCAAAGCGAATCAAAAGGCTAACTCCAAAGGTTAAAACGGCCGTCCCAACAACCTCTGCAGAACCACGAATACCAAGGGTTTGGACGCGTTCTTTTCCTTTATAGCGCTCACTGATAATGGCAATAGCAGAAACATTGAGCAAACCAACTGCCATCCCGAAAATAATCCGAGACAAAAAGACAACCGGATAAGCTGGACTGATTAAGGGAATAAAGCCACATAGAGCGTAAGCAACTAAGCCCGTCACAATCATCTGACGCTCTGAAAATAGGCGTCCAATCCATTTATTGAAGATGAGTGAAACCATGATCCCGGCAGAAGGAAGCGAGACCAAGAGCTCAATCATGCTGTGAGGAATTCCCTTGTAATAGGCAAACATGGCCGACTGCGCACTCGAAATCGAAAACGAGGTCGTCAAAATAAATGAAAGCGCGAGAATACTCACTTTCTCCATGATTTTTTTCATTATTCTATCCTTTAAACTAATCTTTTTTTCACACTCCTCCTATAATAACACGAGCTAGTGACAGGACGCAATAGATTGAATTAAAAAAACGAAATGATTTCTCCATCATTTCGTTCGTGCTAACAATTGTGAGGCAAAAACTCCCGTTAGGACCATCAAAGCACCAATCCAGACAAAGAGCAGGTTATTAGAGGGAGCTAGTGGCGTCACCAACTGGATGAAGAAAGAAGAGAGGGCTGATCCGAGATTGCAGCCGATCAAGACCAGCGAGGTCGCAAGGTTCAGGAGATTGGTCGGGATTTTTTCAGATAGGTGATAGAAGATACTGGTGACTCCCGTACTGTAAGTAAATCCGGCTAAGAGGGTTCCTAGAACCAAGCTCCACAGCTGTCCGGACAAGCCAATCAAAGCCAGAGCTAGACCGAAACCAATGCACATGATCATGAGCAAGTTCTTTTTGAAAACATGTGTCAAACTGGCAAAGCCTACCCCTGCTACAATCCCTGTTAATTGCATCAGACTCAAGACGGTTCCAGCTGTTGTCGCCGTTCCCATACGAGCGTCAACAATGATATCCGGCACGCGCAGGCTAATGATGGAATTGAAACAAATGATGATACCAGCAATCACGGCTAGCATTAGACTAAAACGCCATTGAGGAGAGCGAAGGCGGACGGATCCTGACTTTTTCACCTTCAAGCTAGCCTGTTTTTTCTCCTTAGGATAAGGGACAAAAAGGATATAGAGGAGTAAAATCAAGTAACCACCACCATATACGGCAAAGATCGCTGGCCAGCCTAGGGGTAAGAGTTGTCCCACCATAAAGGTCAAGATGGCAGAGCCCACCACTTCAGCAGATCCCCGATAGCCCAGCATCCGAGTCTTGTCATTGCCCGAGTAGCGCTCACTGATAATCGAAATAGCCTTGGCATTGATCATTCCTGTCCCCAAACCAAAGAGCAAACGACTTAGAAAGATGAGAGGATAGTCCTGTACGACCAAAGGCAAGAGCCCGCTAGTTGAAAAGAGTAAAAGCCCTGCGACAATCATCTGACGCTCACTCATCCACCGCTCGATCACGCTATTTAAAAAGAGCATGGCCACGACCGCAAAGGCTGGCAGGGAAACCAAGAGTTCTACCTGGCCTGCTGAATAGCCGAAGTGGCTAAAATAGGCCTTCATAGCCGGCAAACCGGCTGTTATTGAAAAAGATGAGATCAACATGAGCGACAAGCTCAAGAGACTGATTCTTTCCATTGTTTTTTTCATTGTTTATTTCCTACACTTTACTGGTAACATTTGATTTTACTGGTTTTTTCAGAAAAGATTCAAACTAGTATTTTTAATAGAATCCTAGTATAATCAATTTAGAAATAGAAAAACAGGACATTTGTCCTATTTTAGGAGATTGAGATGAAAAAAATTTCCCCATCTACCAGACTCAAGGAAATCATCACAGACTACCAATTGGACCAGATCTTTCCGGGCGACTGCCTCAGCCAGCTGGACCTCGTTCTCTACCAGGCTGGAGATTATATCTGCCGCCAGGGTTCTGAGCAAGATGTCATTCCTTATTTTCTCAAAGGCCGGCTCAAGATCGTTCACAGTCTTGAAAACGGCAGTGACACCATCCTTGAAATCCAAGAAAAACCTGGACTCTTAGGAGAGATTGAGCTCCTGCTCGATCGGGTCTGTATTACATCGGTCATTGCAGACCAGGACTCGCTAGTCGTCCAGCTCCCAGCCCAGCACTTTAAGAAACGCCTCCTGCTTGATCCAACCTTTTTGCGCTCTACGGCCAAGACCTTGGCTGAGAAATTGCACCAGATCAACTATTTGGCTCCTGCCAACTTTCATTATTCGGTCAAGGAACGCCTCGCTACGCATTTTCTGGAACATTGCGATGAAAATGGGACCCTCAAACCCAAGATGAATCAGCTGGCCCTGCGTTTTGGGATCAGCTACCGCCACCTTAACCGCGTCATCAAGCAGATGATCGAAGAGGGGTTAGTCCAAAGAGAAGGGCGAGTCTATACGATTTTAGATCCCAAAATGATGAGTGATTTGTCCATCAAACATGCGGAAACCGTCGACAGATAACTTTAATTTTAGGCTCTTTTGTGTTATCATGGAGGGTAGAAAGAAAGTGAGAGTAAAACGATGAAAGCAATTGAAAAAGTTACAAGAGCATCCCATTTGATTGATATGGATGACATTATCCGCGAAGGAAATCCCACACTTCGAGCGGTTGCGGAGGATGTGACCTTCCCTTTGTCTGACCAGGAAATTATCCTAGGTGAAAAAATGATGCAATTCTTGCACCATTCTCAAGACCCTGTCATGGCTGAAAAACTCGGCCTCCGTGGAGGAGTGGGACTCGCGGCCCCTCAGCTGGATATCTCAAAACGGATCATCGCTGTTTTGGTTCCCAATCCAGAAGATGCCGATGGCAACCCACCAAAAGAAGCCTATAGTCTTCAAGAAGTCATGTACAATCCAAAGGTTGTCGCCCATTCTGTTCAAGATGCGGCTCTTGGCGACGGGGAAGGCTGTCTCTCTGTAGACCGCAACGTCCCAGGCTATGTGGTTCGCCATGCCCGTGTGACTGTTGAGTATTTCACAAAAGATGGGGAAAAGAAACGCATCAAACTCAAGGGCTACAACTCCATCGTCGTTCAACATGAGATCGACCACACCAACGGCATCATGTTCTATGACCGCATCAACCCAAATAACCCATTTGAAATCAAAGAAGGCCTTTTGATTTTAGAATAGAGCAAATAACAAAAAAGTAAGGTAGTAGTGATGATTCACTACTACCTTACTTTTTTTACGAGACTGCGTCTACCGATTTCTGTCTCTCGGCGCAGTGGTTGATTGACGGTACTCGAACCTTTCGGTTCTTCGTCCAGTCTAATCAACTGTGTGGGGGCAGGACTACGAAATCGAGACTGCGTCTACCGATTTCTGTCTCTTGGCGCAGTGGTTGATTGGAACTACTCCTACCTACGGTACTCGTACTTCCTAATCAACTGTGCGGGGGTACTAAAAAGGTCCTGCGGACCTTTTTTGCCCGAGCATTAAAACCGAAAAGCGAGGTAGAAATCAAACTCTTCGAGTTACTGATTTCTGTTTCTCGGCACAGTGGTTGATTGACGGCACTCGAACCTTTCGGTTCTTCGTCCAGTCTAATCAACTGTGTGGGGGCAGGACTACGAAATCGAGACTGCGTCTACCGATTTCTGTCCTGCTCCCTATATTGCCCAATCTCCGTTGCGGAAGACTGGGACGCGGGTGCCATCTTCTCTGATGCCGTCGATATCCATTTGGCTTGAGCCGATCATGAAGTCGACGTGGACGTCTGAGCGGTTGAGGCCGGCTGCTTCGAGTTCTTCTTCTGTGAACTCTGCACCACCTTCTACGCTGGTTGCATAGGCTGCCCCGATGGCCAAGTGGTTAGAGGCATTTTCATCAAAGAGAGTGTTGAAGAAGGTAATGCCTGATTGGGAAATTGGGCTTGGATCTGGTACGAGAGCACATTCACCCAAGGCACGCGCTCCCTTGTTTTTGAAGACCAAATCTTTCATGACTTGATCGCCTTTTTCAGCTGTGATATCCACAATTTCTCCATTTTCAAAGGTCACTCTGATCCCTTCAATGATGTTCCCATTGTAGCTAAGCGGTTTTGTAGAGGTGACATAACCTTCAGCACGACGGAAGTCAGGAGCTGTGAAGACCTCTTCTGTCGGCATGTTTGGCAAGAAGCTTTCGCCTTGGGCATTGATGGCTCCGGCAGATTCCCAGACGTGGTTTTTCGGCAAGCCAAGAGTCAAGTCAGTTCCTGGCGCAGTGTAGTGAAGGGCTGAGAATTGTTCCTTATTCAGTGTATCTGCCTTGCTCTTGAGAATAGCAGCATGCTCTTCCCAAGCCTTGACTGGATCTTCCTCATAGACTCGGCAAGTCTTGAAGATTTGATCCCACAGGAGATCCACTGCTTCTTCATCGCTCGCCGCATTTGGGAAGACTTTTTTCGCCCATTCTAAACCTGCTGCTGCAGCAACAGTCCAGCTGACCTTGTTAGACTGAGTGGCGATGCGCATTGGTTTCATGGCAATGCCCAAAGCCTTGGCAGAGGCAGAAAGCTTCTCTGCATCGACACCATTTAAGGCACCTGGATCAGATGAACGCACACCCAAGCGACTGGCCTTGTGTTCCAAGAGGTAGTTCATTTCCGCAATCTTGTAGTCCGGTACATTGTCCAAGCGATCCATCGGTGCATGGAGGAATTTCTCCCGGGTAGTGAAATCATCTGCCCATTGGACAATAACTTCGTGCGCACCCAAAGCATAGGCTTCCTTCACAATCAAGTGGGCCAATTCTCTTTGTTCCACATCAATGTTCAAGACCAAGGTATGGCCAGGTTGCACGTTGATGCCGTTCGCCACTAACAATTTAGCGTATTTTTCGAGGTTTTCTTTAAAATTTGGTAAAACCATTTTTTTCTCCTTCATAAGTGAATGATCTCCTCCTAGTATACCATAAGTCCATGCAAAAAGAGAGTGGGACAGAAGTCATAGCCTCTTAATTGTTTTTGGATTGTCTAGCAAGACGCAGTGGTTGAGTGGGCTCTACTACGCTGATTTCATCAGCTTTTACAGCCCTACTCAACTGTGCGGAGGTGGGACAACGAAATCGAATTCTAACGAATTACCGATTTCTGTCCCACTCTCTTTTTCTTGTTCCTTCTAGCTTAAGGAAGAACATAGCCTTGATCATCCACGGTATGGGGTTGTTCAGAATTACTATTCTCTCTCAAAGCTTCCAAATCTTGATCCAAAATGGAATTGTAGTCTGTACTTCCTTCACGGGTTACCCGAGTTGATACTTGGCGCAAGAGTTTTTCATTGAGATTGCGAACCCAGCGACCATTACTATGGTCATTGGCACGCATATAATTCCCTTTCACAATCTCTCCATAAAGAGCTTCATTGACTTGGTAGCCTTGCTTACGCAGTCCCAACAGACCGATCTCAACGATCTCATCTGGGCTGTAGTCTTCAAAATCAAATGTAGTCGGGATCCGGCTTTGCAGACCTGAATTGACCTGCAAGAAGTCGTGCATCTCTTTCGTATAACCGGCAAAGATTATAACGATATCGCGACGGTGGTCCTCCATAAATTTGAGGACTTCATCCAAAGCTTCCTTCCCAAAATCATCATTTGAACCGGTAAAGAGGGTATAGGCCTCATCGATAAAGAGGACCCCACCCAGTGCACTTTCTAGGACTTCGCGCGTCTTCAAGGCTGTTTGACCTTGGTAGCCTCCAACCAGATTGCTCCGGGATACTTCGATGAACTTCTTCTGCTTGATAACCCCCTTTTGGAAGAGGATATTACCCAAAATGCGGGCCACAGTCGTTTTCCCTGTACCGGGATTTCCAAGAAAGAGGGAGTGCAAGGTCGTATCTTCAACGATGCCACCTTGTTCAGCCCGTTTTTGGTTGAACTCAGCCATGGCCACGAATTGTTCAACTTGCTCTTTCACCTTAGCAATTCCAACCAATCGGTTGAGGGCAGCCATCCCATCTTCTTCCTTGTCGGCTCCTGCTTGATACTTACCTTGGTTAAGGACAACATCGATATCGCTATTGAGGATGGTCTCAATATCGTCAGAACCTTGGGCCACCACCCGATCCGCCATGGTCTTGGTCAATTGCTCATCCAAGTTACGGATCCAGCGACCATTGCTCTTATCTAGTGAGCCATCATAAGCCCGCTTAACATGCCGCGCATAGTAATCCCGGTCTTCTAGTTTGTAGTCTCCTTTGCTTAGGATCATTTCACCTAGTTGGACAATCTCATCTCCTGTGAAATCTTCAAAGATGAAATTATTTGGCACCCGAGAACGAAGGCCTGGATTGGTTTTTAAGAACTCCTCCATTTCCTTGGTATAGCCGGCAAAGATAATCATGATGTCGTCACGATTGTCCTCCATAAATTTGAGGATGGTATTGATCGCCTCGATCCCAAAGTCCGCACCGCTGTCCTTTTTATCCAAGCTATAGGCTTCATCAATAAAGAGGATGCCTCCTCGCGCTTTTTCAAGCAGGGCTTGGGTCTGTTCAGCTGTTCCTCCAATATTCGAAGAGATCAGATCGGACTCCGTTGCTTCCACGAAACGGAATTCTTCCCCTGAGAGGACACCTGCATCAAAGAGCACTTGTCCCAATAGACGGGCCACAGTGGTTTTCCCTGTACCAGGATTTCCCATAAAGGCAGCATGAAGGGTTTGTTTTTCAGGAGCCTTGCCACTGGCGATTCGTTTCTTGTTAAATTCCACCATGTTGATCATTTTCTTGATCTCATGTTTGACTTTTTCAAGACCAATCAGGCTATTGAGTTCTTGAAGAGCATCTTGTTTCTTCTCTGGTCCAGAGTCTCTTGCGGTAGTTGGAGCCACCGTTGCATCCGTCGCTTGTCCCGTAGGAACGACTTGCGCATTGCCCTTGGCCACTTCTCTACCAACAAGATAATCACAGTCATCCTCAATTTCCTTGGTCAGATCACGCGCATCCCCTTGCTTATAGGTCATGGTGCCCACCTTCGCAAAGGCTCCACCTTGAAGCCGTATATTGGGATCCGCAATCTTATGACAAATCATATGCTCAGCCATCAGCACACCATCATCAAAAACTCCAAATGAAATGGTTTCGGCATTCTCATTCAAGAAGGTTGTTTCTCCAGTCAGGGAAGCAAAGGATTCTTCATAGACGCATAAAAATTCTGAAAATGTAGCTTGATGAGCTCGGATCATACTATTGTATGAATTGATGGAGGTCATATGATCCGAATCCGAATTGAATTGAACATTATTATCAAGACAGACCCCAGTACCAGTAGGCAACTCAATTTTACAGTTTTCAGACTCCCAGATGACATTCCTCAACCAAACTGGTGGAAAGTCCTTTTCCAGATCCCCGCCTGTAATCGTTGAATTTTTTGCGATCACTTCTGAGTCCTTGGCATGGATCGTATTATTCCCAAATATTTCAATATGGACATTTTCTAAGGCCAATTTAGATCCTTCTGACAGATCAATCTTAGAAAAAATCGTTGAATTGCGAATAGTCAATTCCGAAGCGGACATACCGATGGCACTTTGGTGTTTTTCCGGAACCTTCATCCCGACTCCTTCCAGTGTCAACTTCGAATGCGTATCCATATAGATAAAAAATTCATTATTTGTTGGAGTGGTTGCTTCAAAATAGACCTGTTTACAGGTGATATCTGAGCTATTCCATAAGAGCAAGGTAGTGTAATTCCCACCAACTTTAAACCACAGATCTTCAAATGTCACCTGAGCTCCCTCTACAAATCGGAAGGAAGCCTCAATCGTGTTGTTAAACATGCGCCCATTGCCATTTGGATTTGGGACCACATGCCCCACAAAATGAAGGTTCTTGTCGATCTCGATCACTTTATTTGTCGGCCATTGAAAGACATACCCATTTTCAAACTCGATGGTATCACCATCCTGCGCTTTTTCAAGCGCATCCATAAAGTTCCAACTATTATTGTAAGGCCCTACTAAATATCTTGCCACGCGCTTTTCCTCTGTTTCATTTTTTCTGTTTCCTTGTTACAAACACTTGTCACTAAAAATTGTAACACAATCCAGTGCCAAAGAAAACACTTATCAGATCTGAAAGGACTGAAAAACCTCTATTTTCAAAAGGAAAATAGAGGCTGTCAGTTAATCTTTCAAGGCTGAAAATAAGCCGGCTAGAGCAATCGCTCCTGAGATCATCGCGGTGGAAAGGAGCAGCACATTGTCTGCCACTTCTAGCTTGTACTCAAAGACTTTTTCAGCTGGTTTGTCTTCTGCAAAAATTTCTACCTTCATGTTCTCCTCCTTTGTTTCTAGAACAAATCATCAAAGAGGCTCAACTGGTTATCCTCTGGCATATTGCCCAGAATGCCCATTTCATCCATCTTTTCAACCAGTGTAGACGAAACACCGCCTCGTTTCCGGAGCTCGGTCTTAGAGAGGAATTCTCCTTCTTCACGCGCCCGCACGATTTGCTTGGCAACGTTCTCTCCCAGACCATCCATAGCGACAAATGGTGGAATCAGCGTATCCCCATCGATCAAGAATTCTGTCGCCTGACTGCGATAGAGGTCTAGCTTGCCAAACTTGAAGCCCCGCTCCCACATCTCATTGACAATCTCAAGGGTGGTGTAGAGATCGATCTCGACGTTGGAAGCTTCATTATTCTTGCGTTTCTCAGCGATTTCCTTCATCCGCGCTTTCACGGCCTCAAGGCCGGCCCCCATGGTCTTGACGTCAAAGGCCTTGGCCCGAATCGAGAAGTAAGCACAGTAGTAATAAAGTGGATGATGCACCTTAAAGTAGGCCACACGAAGGGCCATCATAACATAGGCCGCCGCATGGGCTTTAGGGAACATGTACTTGATCTTACCACAGGACTCGATGTACCATTCAGGAACATTGTTTTCCTTCATGGCTTGGATGTAGCCATTGCGCTCTTCTTCTGAGATTTTGAGCCACATGCCTTTCCGCACGCGCTCCATGATGGTAAAGGCCATCTTAGGCTTGAGACCCGCGTGCATAAGGTAAACCATGATGTCGTCCCGACACCCGATAACGGTTGATAGATCGGCAATGCCCGCCTTGATCAAGTCTTGGGCATTTCCCAACCACACGTCGGTACCGTGAGACAGACCAGAGAGCTGAAGTAACTCCGCGAAGGTCGTCGGATGGGTCTCTTCGACCATGCCCCGAACAAAGTTGGTCCCAAACTCTGGAATCCCCAACATCCCTGTCGGCGTTCCGATCTGCTCGGCTGTCACCCCTAGCACTTCTGTCCCAGAAAAGAGGGCCATGACCCCTGGATCATCCATAGGGATATCATTTGGATCGATGCCTGACAAGTCTTGAAGTTTCCGAATCATGGTTGGATCATCGTGTCCCAGGACATCAAGCTTGAGGACGTTCTCATCGATATCGTGGAAGTTAAAGTGGGTGGTCTGCCATTCAGCTGTCACATCATCTGCCGGATACTGGACCGGAGTAAAGTCATAGACATCCATATAGTTTGGAATAACAACGATCCCCCCCGGGTGCTGACCGGTCGTCCGCTTCACCCCAGCGGCACCTTGGGCCAGACGTTCGACCTCGGCATCTCGATAGTACTTGCCAAAATCACGCTCATAGCCCTTGACAAACCCATAGGCTGTCTTGGCCGCAACCGTACCTACTGTTCCTGCCCGGAAGGCGTATTCTTCCCCAAAGATATCACGAACATCCAAGTGGGCGCTCGGCTGGTCTTCCCCAGAGAAGTTCAAATCGATATCGGGTACCTTGTCCCCATCGAAACCAAGGAAGGTTTCAAAGGGAATGTCCTGCCCATTTTTGCTGAGCTTGTGGCCACAGTTTGGACAATCCTTGTCTGGCATATCAAAACCAGATCCATAAGAACCGTCTGTGATGAACTCACTGTATTGGCACTGGCTGCAGACATAGTGAGGCGAGAGCGGATTAACCTCGGTGATCCCGATCATGGTCGCGACAAAGCTGGATCCAACGGATCCACGCGATCCAACCAGGTAGCCCCGCTCATTGGAACGGTGCACCAGCATTTGCGATGCCAGATAAATCACGGCAAAGCCATTCCCCAAGATAGAGGTCAATTCCTTTTCAATCCGCAGATCGACAATATCAGGGAGCGGATTACCATAGATCTCAAAGGCCTTCTGATAGGTTAACTCGGCAACTGTCTCTTCGGCCTTGTCGATAAAGGGTGTATAGAGGTCGCCCTTAACCACTTCGACAGGCTCAAAGGTCTCTGCTAGTGCATTGGTATTTTCAATAACAATCTGACGCGCCAATTCTTCTCCCAAAAAGGCAAATTCATCCAACATTTCATTGGTGGTTCTGAAATGCGCTTTAGGAAGTGGCGCTGGCTGGGCATCTTCTCCATGCCCGATGGTCCGGTTGATCATGGCCCCTTGACCGAGACTGCGGACAATGATCTCCCGATAGATCTCATCTTCCGGTTCCAGATAGTGGACATTCCCTGTGGCAAGAACGGGCTTGCCAAGGCGATCTCCCACCTCAATCAAGCTCTTGATAATGGTCTGGAGCTCCTCCATGTCCTTGACCTGTTCCTTGGCAATGAGGGGCGCATAGATAGCCGGTGGCATAACCTCGATAAAGTCGTAGTACTTGGCCACTTCGACCGCCGCATCCACTCCTTGCGACATGACCGCATCAAAGACCTCCCCTTCTGAGCAGGCCGATCCGAGGATCAAGCCCTCGCGGTGGGCGTCCAGCACGGTCTTTGGAATCCGTGGAACTCCTTCGAAATACTTGGTCCCAGAAAGAGAGACCAGTTTAAACATGTTCTTAAGGCCGGTCTGATTCTTGACATAGAGAGTCGCATGCTTGACCCGGGCCTTCTTATAAGAATTCTCATCGATCAAATCGATATTCAGATCCTTGAGATTGGTCACCCCATGCTTTTCAGCGACATCTTTGATGAAGATAAAGAGCAGGCGTCCCGTTGCTTCCGCATCGTAGTTGGCCATGTGGTGGTGCTCCAAGCCTACTCCAAAGCGCTTGGTCAATGGTCCCAAGCCATGCCGTTTAAAATCTGGGTAGAGGTTGCGGGCAAATTCCAGCGTATCGATGACTGGCTGGGTAATCTTTGGTAAGCCATAACGCTCATAGTTAGCATTCATGAAGCCCACGTCAAAGGTGGCATTATGGGCAACGAGAACCGTTCCCTCACAGAAGGCCTGAAATTCCTTCAAGACCTGCACCAAGGGCTTAGCCCCCCGGACGTGCTTGTTGGTGATCCCTGTCAATTGGGTCGTAAAGGCGGACAGAGGATGGCCCGGATCGATAAATTCGTCAAATTCCTCAATGACATTGCCCTTGTACATCTTAGAAGCAGCGACCTGAATCAAGTCATTGTAGATGGCTGACAGTCCTGTCGTTTCCACGTCAAAGACCACATAAGTCGCTTCATTGAGGTCCAGATCCACCTCGTTATAGGTGATGGGCACCTTATCTTCTACGATATTGGCTTCCATCCCATAGATCAGCTGGATCCCAGCCTTCTTGGCTGCTTTAAAGCCATGCGGGAAACTCTGCACATTGCCATGGTCAGTGATAGCCACCGCCTTATGCCCCCACTCAGCTGCCTTGGCGATCAGCTCTTCGACTTCCGGCAGGGCATCCATAGTCGACATATTGGTATGCGCGTGAAATTCTACCCGGCGCTCGCCCTCTGGCATCAGGTCCTTGCGGGCATAATGGACGACTTCCTGGATGTCTTGGACATTCATGGTCAAATCGCGCGTGAAATTGTTCATTTCGATATTTCCCCGCACCCGTAGCCAGCTGTTCTTCTTGATCATGTCAAACTTCTGGGCTTCTTCCTCATTTTTGACCCATTTCTGAAGGGAAAAACTAGAAGTATAGTCGGTCATCTTAAAGCTGATCAAGACCCGACCGGTCCGTGTTACCTTGTGCTCCACGTCAAATACCACACCCTCAAAGACAATCCGGTTCTCTTCCGTTGTGATCTCGATCATCGGAGTGATCTCGGCCTTGTCTAGCTTAGGTTTAGCCGCAGCCTTCTTAGCTTTGAAATCAAAGGCCGGCTTTTCTTCAATCGCAGGTGGCGGAGCCATCTGGGCCAAGGATTCCATAGCCCGCAAGGTCTCTTCATTGGCCGCTTGGAAGATCTTTTCATTTTCCTCCTCAAAGCGCGCCACTTCTTGCTCTGTCAACTCCTCATCAGACTCCACCCGACAGGTGAAATGCGGAAAACCAAAGGCTTCCAACTGCTTGGCAAGGTTAGGCAAATGGTTCTTGCGGAAATGCTCCGTATCAACCGAAGAAGGCCCTGAGATGATCAATTCCTGCCCTTCTGCGCGCACCTGCAAGTCTTGGTAGAGCCCCTTAAAGCCTTGACTAGCGCAAGGGCCTTCCTCAAAGACCTCACGATAGTAAGCCTGCAATAAATCCGCAGAAAAATCCTGATTGGCCACTTGGATGGTAAAGGTGGCCTGGTTTCCTGTCTTTGAAAATTCATCCTTCAAGCGCTGGCGCAATTCCTTAAACAAAGCAATCGGCAAGACTTCCGCAAAAGCAAAGCGGAACTCCCAAATCCGACTGACCTTGTGCACCACGACTTCTTGAATCTCCGCATGCAAAAAGGCACTGGAAGATCGCATCTCCAGCGGCATATCCAGCTGATCCATTAAAATTTCAAAGGTGTTGGACATTGTTTCTCCCTTGATCTTGATTCTTTTGCTCGCTTTTGAGTAGCCTACTTTCTAAGCAAAAACAGACCATTCAAAAACATTCGTAACCCTTATTTTATCACAATTTAAGGATTAATTCGAGGGAGAAGTGAAGACAAAAAAATCACCGATAGGACGGTGATTTCTCGATGATTGGTTAACAGCAGGCAATCCTGATTACTCTCCACTTGTTGCTTCTGTTTCTGAGCTGGAACTTGGTGTCCGCAGCAAGTCCTTCATCTGAGACTGGACAGCTTCTCTCGAGCTTTGTTCTTGCTTTTGGATATTCTCCACAGCAGGTTGCAATTTCTGCTGGATTTCCACTTTTTCCACTTGCTCCTTTTGCGCTTGGAGGGTCGGACGGTACATGGCAAAGAAAGCCCCGATGACTACGATCAAAGCGATCAGGCTCACCCCATAGCGTTTTGACTGCTCTTTAGAGTCGACCTTGACGCCCTTCGTCGAAAGCTCCTTCCACTCCGGATGCTCTTTCTCACAGGCATCTTTCTTGGTCTTTGTCGGCATGACCAAGACTTGGTTCATCAAGGAAATCATCCCCATAACCACAAGTAAGTAGGGAATATAACGCGATTGATTGAAGATCATAACGATCAATAACACAAGACCGATCCCTGCAATCCCCACATTAAAAGCAAAACGCATCAAAAATTCTTTTTTCACCTGTAAATAAGTTTCTTTAGACATCAGTCACTCCTCATTCATTATTTATACTTCATTCCTTACTATCATACCGAAAATTAATTTTAAGAGCAAGTTCGTCACTAGGTGGAGAGAGTTGAGGGAAAAAAAAGAGAGAACCGTGATTCTCTCTAAAATTAATAGTATAGATTTTCAGTATAAACCATTGATGATAAAATTCTATCGTGTTATTTAGATTTCGTTACACCTTTTTTAATTGTTGTTGCATTCTCATCAAGCCAACGTTGATAGATTTCAGCAAATCGCTCCTCTTCTTCATCGCTATAACCAGGATACACAACTTTATCTACATCTTCACGATTAAAATAAAATAACTGTTCTGGATTTAATCCTATTGGATAAAATGCAGCAGAATAATCAAAAAGAACACTTTCTCCATTTTGATCAATAGTCACACCCCTATTAAGAATCATGAGTTTTTGACTTCCGTCTTTTAAGTATACGATTGTTCCGATTGGTAAAATAGACATTTATTTGTTTTCCTTTCAATTTATAATTTCTCTAATTCTAAAATACTCTCCGTTATCATATTAGCAGTCTTGAACTTTTAATTAATCATTTACCATCCAAACACTTTCTGAATTTTGTTATACCTCTTTCAGTTCTTTAAATTCTAAGTATTTCTTGTTATAATCATAAATCAATGGAATAGCGCCAGATTCAATCCAAATAAATACATAAGCCAACATACCATTCAACACTAGAATGGCAGCTTCTGTTCCATCATCCTCTCCCATATAAATGGCTAAAGCAATTGCATGTAAAAGAATAAACAGATAGGCATGGAATTGTCTTTTTTTCTTATTATTCTGAAAGACTATTTTAAACCTCTTCTTTTCCTGCGATAAACGACTTGAAATCTCCTTCCTCGATTTCATTAAAATACTTTGATAGACAATATAAGCTACCAAAATAGATATAAGAAATAAAGATACTTTTAAATACAGATTATGACTAATATCATAATATCTAAAAATTGATGTTGCTACTCTATACAAAAGAAGGCCAAAAAAACCACCTACCATACTCATTCCTGAAGGACCCATATTAATTCTTTTGTCAAAATTTTTATTCTGACTATCAAGTTCTATCAAATCCACTTCAAGATTTTCAGGGGAAAGTCCCCAATAATAACTCTTTGGTCTCGTGGAGTTGGAATCGAGAACATACTTTTTCTGTCCCATCTCTAACACATCAAAATAAGCAACATCTAATCCTCTAAAATTAATTTTCACATTTACCACCCAAACACTTTCTGAATTGATTTAAAACCTGAATCGATAGCATTACCAACGTTTTTGATTCCTTTGCGCCATCAAATCGATATCGCTAGCCACTTGATTCGTTTTCCAAGGAAGTGTTGCCCGCACTACCCGATAATATTTCAGGCTATTTCGATAGGTCTGACCATCCACTCTATATTCTACAATTGGGACATCTACAATCTGTGTCCTCTTATAGCCAACTACCACTCCCTCAACGCTCTTTGATGAGAGGGTCTTAATCCTAACTTCTCTTCTATAAAAATGTCCAAAAAAGAGTACGGCAAACAAAGGAAATCCAATAACAGTCGTAGCAATTACTAGAAGTATTCTGATATCGGGCATACTCATCACCTACTTCATCATCAGATCTGACATACTCAGACTCATCTTCGTTCCATCTGTTATACTTTCGACAATTGATTGTTGCTCCTTGGTCAAAGGAAGCAAAAAGATCGTTGCCGATTGAGTAGGTAATTTACCATTTTCAGAAATACTATACTCCACTAACTGATTTTGATATATCGATTGCCCATCATAACTCCAATTGAGCTTAAACTCTGCATCATGATCAATATTCGTTGTCGTTTTGTTGACCAACATAAATACTACATATTCTTGTTGGTTCAAAGTATAGGTGCTACCTGTATAATACAAAGTAATCTCACCTTGCTTGCCAGCTTCCGGATGCTCTTTAACTAACTTCTTGCCTAGTTCGATCAAGTCAGATGTTTTTCCTTCATACTGAGGTGCTACTACAAATTTCAAGCCCTTTTCCTCTTTAGCAGACGAGGAAGCCTTTGTGCTTTGCTCTGTTTTGCTTGCAGTCGTCTCCTTGGCCTCTTTTTTCAACTGAGCACAAGCTGTTAATACAAACACACTCGCCAGTAATACCATCATCTTTTTCATGGATCATTTCCCTTCTTTTATGATTGAGTTAGATTTAAAAACATTTTCTACTATCATACAGAAATTTAGGTTGAAGAGCAAGTTAATCACTAGGTAGAGAGAATTGAGGGAATGAAAAGAGAGAACCAATTTGGTCCTCTCCAGGTTGTAACTTTTTATCAACCCACTACAGTTGACAAAGAGCCAAATAAAAACTTCTTAGTAAATTTCCTTAGAGGAATATGCAAACTCTCAAGCGCTGAGAAATTTTTAGATAAATCAAACCAGCAATATTAGTTACGACTGATCATCATATAAAACTAAATTAATTTGATCAACGTCTCCTTTGGGAATTTCCGGATGTTCTTTAATCCATTCTGCTAATCCCTTTTGGATTCGTTTCTCATTTTCACTAACATATCCTTCAAAGACTACCTCACTTATATCCTCATGGTTAAAGTACGTTATTTTATCTGGCTCAAGTCCAGTAAGCTGGTTAACCGCTGCATAATCAAAGTAACACATTTTCTCTTTAATATTGAAAATTGGATGTCGAAGTACTATCATTACAGGTATTGTTCCACCTTCTAGATATACCACACTCCCTAACGTCAATAATTTATTTTTTTTCATCAATTCTCTCCTTTATATATTGAAAAAAATTATACAAATCTAACTATTACTCTCCTCAATCTCTACTTCTACAACCTGATCATGTTCATCAATAACAATTCCATTATAAAATAGAAAAATATAAAGTGCTATAGGTAACATTAAAAATAGTCTAAACTGAACAAAATAGGCAAATAAAAATATTGGTAAGACAAAAATAAGAAATAAAAAAACATAGGCTACACTTTTTATAAAAAATTGTTTCAACATTACCAAAAACTATTCCCTTCTTTTGTCGTTTTTAATGGTGTCAGCGCTCTAACTCTTCCAATGCGCTTAAGAAATGATTTTCTTTTTTCTAGGTAAAATTTTAATTTCAATTTTCTATATACAAATACGTATAAAAATGAAATGAACACTGTTAAAATAAGAATCAATAAATTTAGACTGCCTTGATATAAATTCATTCCTGTATTTGTAGGTCCAAACCAAAACTCAATCGGAATAATCATACGAGTAACTGCAGATAAGAGAACAACAATTCCAATAGTAGAATAATTCTTAACTCTGTTTTGTCTTGGTTCCATAGTATGTCTGATAAATTGATATTTCGTTTGATAAATGTTAAAAGACCTCTTAATTGATAAACTACAATTTCTTTGTACAAGATATTCCTGACCCGTATCTGTCACAATAAGGTACCAACCTTTTTGGATAGTCTTATCATTTAAAGTTATATTAAAAACACGTCCCTTAATATTTTTTTTATCTACCATGAAAATAAACCTTTAACCCCGTTCACAACATTATTCCAGCCAGAAACAACAGCTTTGCCGACATTATCCTCAAATTTTTTCACCTCTGGAAAAGCTTCTCTAGCCCATTCATTTGCATATGATATACCAATCCCAATAGCAACTGTTGCACCAAATCCTAAACCAATTGGATTAGATATTATACCTGCAGTGGCCAATGCAGCACTTCCTCCTTCAATTAAAGCAAGAGTCCCCGCAGTCGCTGCAGTATTGGTAATTTCTTTTCCCCAAGCCTCATCAGCTGAATCTCCAAAAAGCATATCAATACCAACGCCTGCTACTAGACCAAGTCCTGTACTAACACTTTTTCCTATAGCTCGACTTGTTCCTTCAATAGAATTTTCCGTTGCTTCCATGGCAGCTTTAGTAGCCCCTGGTGTTCTTCCCATATTTTTTCCATTACTCATGGTAATGTTATATCTATTCGCATATATTTCAGCACTTTTCTGGGCAGCTTTTTTAGCACCAGCATTAATAATCTTATCTTCGGTATCACTACTTATTTTTTCTATTGCTACTGCTGTAGAAACATCACGAGGTGCATTTTTTGCAGTCTCTTCAATTTTCTTATTTCTCTTAATTTCTTGTTTCTTTTTGTCATTATATGCATTTAATTTCTGTTGAATATTTTCCGGTAATTCTCTATTAGAATATCGACTCTTGTATGCATTGATCTTCTTCACATCATCATCAGATAGTTCCTTACCTTTATTTGCCTTTTCAAGAACCTTCTGATAATCTTCATCAATCTTGGCTTTCTTATCCCATTCGCCTTCGATACTCTTAGCCCAGTTTAACGTTTTTCCAGAATGTTTGGGGAATGTCCCACCGAAGCTCGCAAAATCTCCCTGTATCATATTCAATCCGGAAGCCAAGTTTTTCACCACAGTGTCCATGCTCTTAGCACCTTCTCCTGAGAATACTTCATTGGAACTCCCTGCAAATAGATTCAACTTGCGAAGTTTTTCCATCTTCTCATTTTTTTGAGATGTTAAACTATCCATGCGAGAAGATATATTTTGCAGGAGACTCTTATCCGCATGATCACTACTTTCCATAGCACGAAAAGTACCTCTGAGACTACTAATACTACTTTCAAGGCTTTGGATTTCACTTTCAAGTACGGCTGAATCCAGATCTTCTCCCCCAACTTCTGACCGATATTTTGAGGGGAGTTTGGGCACGGCTTCACTGAGGTACTCAGAATACATGATTGCCCCTTTAATCAGTGGCGTAATCACACTCACTCCATATTTTTTCCCTGAATCATAGGCACTCCCTTGCAAGTCACCCGCTCCATTGAAGTTAGAGAGGGCTTTAACCGCTGAATTATAGGCAGTTACCCTAGCTTTTCCAACGGAAGACATGGTCTGTCCTTGTGCATCCGATGATCCTAATACCATTTTGACCATATTACTTTTTCGACTCCTGTTCTATTAATAGTTTCTTTCTAGCGTGGTAGAGTTCATTTAATTGCTCATCCAGCTGATTTTCTCGCTTCTTAATATCCGCTCTTCGTCCTTCAGACCATTCTTCAACCATAGCTCCGATGCCTTCTACACTCACGATTAGATTTTCGTAGACTTGATAGTCTTTGGAAGATATGGGCAGCGTTAAGATCTGACGAAGAGGTTTTAAGCTTTGTCGATGTAGTTCAAACATTTCCTTTTCTGCTCTCTCCACTTTCCTTTTTTCTAAGTTCAGCTGATCGAGCGATTGGGTAATGTTTTTCTTCTTTTTATCGATCTCTTCTAAGGTGATTGGTTTCATTATTCTGCAAAGTATCCCGAATTTGGTACAAACTCTCCGCTCTCACCAGGAGCTGCACTGGTTTCTGGTAAATTAGATGTATTGGCATCGATGTTGGACGCGATATTACTATCCATGGCTACAAATTCTGCCGCAACCCCATGGATCAATTCTACAAAATCATTTAGCACACCACTAATTGAGGCTGCATAGTTGGCTTCCTCTGGAATTTTTTCTGCAGCTGTACTATTTCCTGGATACTCACTCGATCCATCTAGTGTGACTGGGCCAGGTGCTGTTATACTTCCTGCCGCACTCGCTATTCCTGAAGCGATAGAACTTGCGACTTCTTCTCTACTCTGTATTGGTGTCATATAGTTACCTCCCTATCCATTCTTGGTGATTTTAAGTTTAATAGCTTGCTTGCGATCATGCAAGTAAATTTCATCTGAAGCAAGACGTGCTTCTCGATTATTATAAGGCTTATCTAGGAACATTTGATCCATCAATCTCATACCGATCATAAACCATTGAGCATTGCCTTTGAGATATTTCGGTACTTCATTGATGTTATTTCCAAGATAGGCATATTCACTTCCTATTACAAAGTGCATACCAACTCGTGGTCCATTATCAAATAGATAGCGTAGATCTTTTTCTGTGAGTCCGTGATCAACAATTGCCTTAATAGTTGGCATCATGATCAACCAGTCTGAATATAGATCTTTTTCAAGACGACGATCAACCTCATATATTAATTGTTTAGCAATTTCAGAGATTTCTTGGCTACTACTAATATAAGTAGAAACTCTATCCTTGTAGGCAATACATTCTTCTAATGGATCCACCAGCATAATATGTAATTTTGATCCAAATTGAAGTGCTGTATTTAACAAATGTTTTTGCTGATTTTCCAGTGATTCTGGAGAGTCCGCCATAAATACCAGATTTTTCAAGCGATCAAATGGAATCTTGATAGTTTTGACCATTTCAAAGTCAAGTCCAATTGGAAATTCTAGATTTTCCATGGACTCTTTCACGTCCTCACGTCCATAGAAGGCTGCTTCTGTCAACTCATCTGGCACCATTGGGATGCCTGCTGGGGTGCGGCCTGTCCACATCTCTTTGAGGCTTTGGACTTGATCGCGGAGGTTGTTGATGATTTGGATATCATTGTCTCCTGCGACTGGCAGGGCGAACTGGACGACATCGACTTCGTCACGCTTCATGAGCGCGCGTCCCTTGATGTCTTCCATCGTAGACGCCAGTGGGGTTGCTCCTACGATACCGCGGACTTCAGAGATATCATTTTGTGGCAAGGTCAGCTGGTGTTTGAAGTTTGAATAGAGCTGAGCACGTAGGTTGTTCTGACGGCTAGCTGTGATGATCAGGTGCACACCGATGCTGAGACCTTCACGGGAGATCCGCATGAAGAGCTTGAAGAGGTCTGTCTCATAAGGCTCGTCCTTCATAGACTCATAGCTATCCATGAGGATGACCATGGTTGGCTCTTGCTTACCGGTCACTTCACGGTAGAGGGCGATGGTGCCGACACCATGCTCAGACAGGAGCTTCTTGCGACGATCCAACTCGCGGTTGATGATCCGGATGAATTTCTGGATTTTCTCCGTCTGATCCAGCAAGAGGCTATCGGCCACATGTGGCAATTGAGTCAGGGGCGCTAAACCATTGGTTCCGAAATCCAGCAGATACATGGTCAGATTTTCTGGACTCTGCTTGCGAGCCAGATCCATTGCGGCAGTCTGGAGGAAAGTGGTCTTTCCTGTACCTGGACTTCCGTAAAGGAGGATATTCCCATCTTTTGACAGATCGATAGCGACTGCTTCTTGCTTTTGCGCTTGTGGGATATCGGCTACCCCGATCAGGACGCTTGGAGCTGTCCGTTTTTGCCAAGCCTCGATTGGCACGACCTTTTCCAACTCATCCAGCGTAATCCGCTCTTTGAGGGGTGGCAACCATGGTTGGGCCACAGCTGCGATACCTTCTTGTTGATGCAAGTGGTTGATTTCTTGCACGATGACATCCAGCTCTGTTGGCACTTCCTTGATTTCTTCTGCCATATCCAGACCGGAGAGGTCTTGATTGAGGACTTCGTATTGGCCCAGTTCATTGATCAAGTAGATAGTATGGTCTTCGATCCCTAGCTGGTCCTTTTCAGGCTGGTAGTCTGCTCCAGACCAAGCGGTTTGGAAGAGTTCATAGACTTCGTTGTTCCCCACTTGGAGGTAGGCACGACCGGTCTGAGTGATCTCAGCTGCATCTGCTGTCCGCAGCATCTCCATAGAGTCGCCACGGTCTGCCACCTTGAGGGCTAGCTTGAAGCGGGAGTTGGACCAGATCTGGTCATCCACGACCCCAGAAGGTTTTTGCGTCGCAAGGATCAAGTGTACCCCGAGGGAACGCCCGACACGCGCGATAGAGACCAATTCCTTGATGAAGTCTGGTTGGTTGACCTTGAGTTCGGCGAACTCATCACTGATCAAGAAGAGGTGAGGAAGCGGTTCAGTCGCTTCACCGAGTTTAAATTTCTTTTGGTATTGGTTGATATGGTTAACCCCATATTGACCAAAGAGGCGTTCCCGACGATGGATCTCCGCATTGATAGAGGCCAAGGCCCGCATAGACTGGGCACCATCCAAGTTGGTGATGGTCCCCAGCAAGTGAGGCAGATCCTTGAAGAGGTTGGCCATTCCCCCACCCTTGTAGTCGATGAGGAGGAAAGCCACATCGTGTGGGTGGAAATTGACGGCAAGGCTCAGGATATAAGACTGAATGGTTTCAGACTTACCAGAACCGGTTGTCCCTGCGATCAAGCCGTGTGGTCCATGAGCTTTTTCATGGAGATTGAGATAGACCAAATCGTCCTTCCCGCGCAGACCGATCGGCACGGCCAAACTTTGGTAAGGGGCATGGCTCTCCCAACGACTCAAGACCTTGAGGTCATTGAAAGTTTCTGCCTGGTACATTTCAAGGAAGGTCACCGAGTCCGGAATTGAGCTCTTGAGCTGTTGGATATGCTTGAGAGGGGCAAGACCACGCGAGATGGCTTCCTTGTCATAACCTTCAGGGAAGTGATCCAATTGGAAGTCAAGCTCTCGAAGAACCCCTTCTTGCAAGAGCAATTGCCCTTGGTTGCGGTCCTTGATAGAGATAACCGTTTGAATATTTTCTGAAAGAGATGAGAGCACGTCTGCCACATAGATAATGGAGCAACCGAGCTCTGTCGGATCCTCACGGAAGAACTCCATGATGACATGGTCCAAAATCAAGGTTTCATCGGTGATGAGGACCACATAGTGAGGGTGGAAGATCTTGGTATCATTGGCTTTTTCTTCCTCTTTTTGCGCCTTGCGGAGCTTGAGGATTTGGTTGAGACTGTTCAAGACCTGATCGCGTGTCCGCTGATTGTAGACAAAGCTACGGACATTCATGTCTTGCAGAGTCGCATGGGGCAACCAGCGCATCCAATCCCAGCTTTCTTTTTCCTCTTCTGGAATGATCGGAATAATGGTCAGATCATGGTAAGAGTGAAAGACAGCCAATTGGGCAACCAGGAGTTGCAACTGCTCTAGCACGATAGGACGAGGACCGACGTACCCTACAGGTCCTCGATTAAGGCTGGCTACAATCGGAAGATTGTCGATCTTTTGATGAGCCTGGAACAGGGCATAGCCTTCTTCTTCCAAGGCATCTTTCTTCCCACTGCGTTCTTCCTGACCATATTTGAGCTCATAGCTGGTTGGAACCTTGCCCAAGCCCAAACGATAGGCCAAAAAGTCAAAATGAAGCGGTGTTTTTTCGTAGATCCGCGAGTCATAGCGTTTGACCATCTTGGTCAAGTCTTCAATCGCAGGGAAATGGTAAAACATGCCTTCTCTCTGCTTACGAGATAGCTGTTCCAAGTCCTTGGCCTTGTCCTTGAGATAGAGATGGTAGAGCTCCACGCGCTCTTTCTTGTCTTCTTTGTATTTCTTACGATTCTTGAAGAAGCCTTGGACCGAAAAGATCACACTGACCACAGACATGGATACTGTCGCGATGATATAGAGACCCCGCGGTTGGAAAATGGTGATCAAGAGGGTCACCCCAACCATGATGAGGGGTGGCATGATCAACTTCAAGAGTTCATCTGATGGCTTTTGAGGCTCTGCACCTGGAGGATTGATCAAGATCTTGTCTTCCGAACTTCGGTAGATGATCCGCGGAGACCGGTGGTACTCTGGATAGTCCTTGTAGAAGTCATAGCGTGAATGCAAGCGCGGCACCAGATAAGGACTCACTTCGACAGCCCCTTCCACGCCAAATTCTTCCGGATAGAGCTTAAAGGTCACATCTCCAATAGCCAGTTCATCCCCAAAGGCCAGTGGAAAAGTCGCTTCACTGACGAGTTTATGGTTATGGTAGAGTTTTCCAGATAAGAGCTGACAAGTCCAAGTCTGCTCTTTTTTTACAAGGAGAAAGCGCACTGGATAATGCAAGCGCACATCCGCACCCTTTTCATCTGCTACGAGAATTTCTTCCTTGTCTAGCAGTTCATAGGTATGGACTTCTCCTGTCGCCAAGTAGCAGACCACATCCCCAAGGATTTTGCTATTTTCAAGCACACCCTTGTCTTCACCATACTGGTAGAAGATTTCTCCTTGACTCCATTGGAAATGAAGGGGATTTTCTTGCGAAGCCAGGGTCAACTGAGCTGTTTCTTGATTCGATACGGTGGCTGTTTTCCCCTCTTCTAGCGCTAGCTCATAGCGAAAACCTTTTTTATAGAGTATGATACGTTTTTTCATAGACTACTCCTTGTGGTCGCTAGACTCAGTCGAGCTTGCAGTTGTAGAAGACGAGCTTTCTGTTGAGGAACCTTCTGTAGACGAAGCTGTTGTTGAGCTGCTAGTGGAAGCTTTGGTTTCATCTGTCTCTGCTTCCAAGAGTTTAGAGCGGGCATCCCAGTATTTCTTGTATTCGCCCTCAAGCTCAGAGAGTTTCTTCTCGCGCTGTTCACCAGAGAGTTTTTCGCTATCACGTGTCGCCTTGATTTCTTTACGAAGGGCATAGATGATCAAGTCTGAATCGTCGATCCGCTTGGCTGTATCCAGCGCTTGGGTAAAGTCATGACGACCGATATAGATCCAGTAGTGGAGATAGAGGCTGTCTGACTTGAGTGTGACGTTGTTAAGGATGACCTTCTTTTGGTCTTCTGAGAAATTCAGGCCTTGCAAGTAAGACGTCGCCAACTCATATTTCTGTGTCGTTGGAAGACTGCTTGGAGCTACTCCCTCTAGCTCATCGATCACACCAGTGTAGTCTACCTTGAGATAGGCTGTATCTGCTTGAAGCAACTTTTCTTTAAAGGGTGCTTGGAAAAAGACTAAATAGATCAAAGGCAAGAGTAAGAGGGCCACTACAGCTGAAAGCCATACTGTTGCCAACTTAAAGATTCGGTGTTGACGACTTGAAACCAAGGTCAAGGTTTTTTCTTCCTCTTCCTTGCGTTCTTGGTAGGCTTTCTCTAAGAGAGCTTTCATCTCTTCTAAGCTAGCGGCATCACGGATTTCCACCAAGAAATCAGGTAGATCTTCTAATTCAAGTGTCCCTTGATAGAGCTCCATGAAATCCCAGTCCCCAAAAAGAGTGACCGCATAGCACTTGGCCTGCCGCAAGAATTCAACCTGATCCCACTTGCGTGGCACCATCATTCCCGGCACCCCGCGATAAGCGATCTTGACCTGCGCATCCTTGGTCACAAACAAATTGATAGGATGCAACATAAAGGTCACCGGAAGCTCCAAGGCTGGCGCCAAATCTAAGACATTAATGGCTAGACGCAGACGGTCTGAAACCGGTAATTCTTGAATTTCTTCAGCACTCAAGCCTAGCGCATCTGTCTGATAGGTCATATGAATCTGGTCTTGATCCGCTGTCATGCTTTGCTCTAAAAACAAGGGATGATGGAGATCCAAAATCCATAAATTGCGTAAATCCTGGCTATCCACTTCTGAACGCTTGAGGTCCAGCCGCCAGCTCGTTTCTTCTTTTTCAAAACGGAAGACTTGTTCTTCCAGTGTAAATTGTTCTTCTTTCACCTTACCACTCCTCAATCTCGATCAGATCACCACTCGTGATCGGATACTCTTGTACCACCTTGCCTTCATCCAGCAAGATGCCCTTATTTACCACGCGCAACTGATACTTGCTTCTAGGTTCCATGGCAGACCCAAAGATCTGATCCAATTCCCGAATCAAGCGTCGCACCTCCATCCGTGTTGGGATTCGGAGATCATGGCTTGCACCATTCATACGGAAGGTGACATTGATATGTTGCTCCATTTAGGCCTCTTTTCTATAGATTCGATAGGAAATATAGCCAGCAATCCCAAAGAGAAGGGCACTCCAAGCCAGCATTTGCAAGGCTGGAATAAAATCCGACAAGCTGGCCGAATTGTCCTCCACATTGGACTCGAATTTAGATAATTTTTGATTTTCAGGCTGGAACAGGTCCGCTTCAGGCCCTGTTTTTTTCTTTCCCTTTATAGCAGAAAACAACTGGCCGTCAGAATCGGTCAATTGTTTCTCTTGCTTGCGTTTTTCATCTGCTAATTTTTTCTGATCCTTCTCATTGAAAAGAGACTCAGTCGCATCCAATTGGCCCCCAAGTGTCTTTTCCTGCTCGGTCTCAAGACGTGAGTTGTTGACCTGCAGACGATTATCAATAAAATCATCTGCAGAAACAGCAACTACTGGAATGAGACTAAAGACAAAGAGAAGATACATCATTTTTTTCATAAGCTTGATTCAATTTCCTTTGTTTGAGTAAACTTCTTTGGAATGAAGATATTGGCAACCGCCAAAAGTCCGAAGAAGACCAACAATCCGAAGAAGACGCCGATACCGGCTGTTTGTCCATCAAAGTAACCCGCAAACTGTCCTTCTAAAATAGAAAGGAGGTTAACATTTTTCACCAGTGCTGGAAGGCCTGACAAGGTCGCGGTCGTTCCGATCGCACTTGATAGGTAGACATAGCTGATCAACATGAAGAAGGCCAGTCCCATTCCAATCACACGGAAGTGTTTCAAGAGAAGGTATTGCAGTTGTACCAAGACAAAGCTTGCTAGAACCGCTAAGAATACCCATGAAGGTACATATTCACGACCAACAGAGAGTTGAATACTTGAAATCATTCCGATCACCAGTCCAAGGATGAGAGAAAGTCCCACAAGGACACCGACAGACAAGAGATCTGATTCTTGCAAACGATCCAATTTGAAACGATCCTTAACCTTACGGATGATTGGCTGAGTCGCAAAGAGATAAGCTGTAAAGAGGCTCAAGACTTCCAACATAAAGATCCAGATAAATGGACGGTAGACGTTGATGGTCGCTTTCACAGAAGACGATTTCTCTGCAACTGGATTTGACAAGAAGTCAAGCAAGACTTCATTCGGCACTCCGTTTTCATAGGCATTGTTGAAGACCTTACGGAAGGCTTCGACGAAGTTCCCGTTTTCAGACAATTCCTTGTCGAATTCACCCATCAAACTTTCCGCATTGCTAGACAATTTCTCTGTATTGCCTTGGGCTTTTTCCAATTCTTTGTTCAATTGACTAAAGATTTCATTGGTAGAGTTAGCAGCTTCTACATTGCTACGAGATGAGCTCTTAACGCCTTCTGTCGAGCTCAATAATGACGTGTATTCAGAACCAAGAGCTGACAAATCTGCATCGGTCTTGGTTTGAGCCTGTGTCACTGTTTCCTGCGCTTTTGAGATCTCTTCTAGGCGTTTTTGAAGGTCTGCATACTGCTTCAATTGATCGTTGATATTTTGGGTTAGATCCTTGTTGGTGTTTTCGATTGCTTGAAGATTTGCCTGCAATTGTGGTCCCAAGTCTTGCAACTGTTTAAGTGTACCATCTAACTGGGCTTTCACACTCTTCGTTGCATCCCCAGATTCATCCGTTTCAATACTCTTACGGTAGTCCTTCATGTTACTTGAAACGGCAGCCTTCACGACATCGACCAAAGCATTTGTCAAATCCATATCTTCGATCGGATCATAGAGCGAATGACGATCTCCCTTGTCATCTTTTGGATAGTAAGCATCGATCAATGCTCCCGCGCGTTGATAATCCAGGGCGATTTCACTAGCTTTCGATGCATAGTTAGCGACAGCTGTTTTCAAGTCTTCTGCAGATACAGTCACACTGGTTGAAGAAACTCCATTCACAAGGACTTCAACATCAATCGCGCTTGGCATAGCTCCTCCATCTTCAACAAGGTGAATTTGAATTTGTTTGCCATCTTTCAGTTCGACTTCCTGCTCACCACTGCCTGCATAAGTCTGTCCATCATAGGTCCAAGTATCAACCTTGACCCCTGCAGGGACATGAATACTAACTTTCTGTTTCCCAGATTTAGCATTAAGGACATCCGCAACTGCCGTTAATTTGGCATCCACTTCAGCAGCCAATCGTTTTAATTCATCGGCATTCCCTTTTGCTTGCGCCTTCGTTCCAGCAAAAGCACTATCAAAATCAATCGCTGCGTTGAAATTCCCATACTTATTCAAATTCAGACTAGCAGGATCTAAAGACGGAAGTTTTTCAATTGCTTTACGAATATCTTCATCCGCTTTATTACGTGCTTCACTTAATGTCTTGATACTCGTCTTTCCAAGCAAGGTACGAAGAGTGACTTTGTCTCCTTCTTTTAGACCATAGTAGTCAAGGATCTTCGCTTTTACAGTAGACTCGATGTTCTTTTCGTGCTCATCTAATTTGTCGCGTTCTGCCTTGATCCCTTTTTCGAGGTCTGCCACACGATCATTCACATCTTTTGTCAAGCCTGCATAGGTCTTGGTCCCTGAAGAATCTCCTTCTGTTTCAGTTGGTTGACTCAATTGTTTGGTAATTGCTTCTTGGTTTTGTTGTAGATTCTTATACAACTCTTGGGTCTTTTCACTGACAACAGACTGGTTCATAGACATCAGCTGGTTCATGAACTCTTCATGGCTGATCTTATCCTCAGAGCGTTGCTTGATCAATGTGTCGAAGTTTTGACCGTACTGATCCTGAGATTGGGTCAATTGATCAAAAGCCTGTGTATAAGACTCAAGGACTGTCTTCAAGGCATTGTTCGACTCGACAGAAGACGTAGACAAGCTATAGAGACTTGGGAAGATATTCTTGGAATCTAAAGCTGAATCCAGCAAGTTACTCCGGTATGAACCAATGTTGGTCGATTGGATCTTGTTACTTGTTTCCACGTTCTTCTGAGCTGTATAAAGGTTGCTCAAAATGCTAACCATATACATATCAACCAACTGGCTATTCAAGTCTGAAACGATATCTTTAGCGACTTTATTGGCCTCGTTTTCAACCTGAGAATTTCCAGCCGCATTGACCTTATACGTCACCATGGTCTTCTCTGCATTTACCGCGTTCACTTCCAAGACCTTCTCTGAGAAATCACTTGGAATAACGATCATCAACTGGTACTTGCCATCTGCAAGCCCTGACTCAGCAGCTCCACGAGGGAGTACAGACCAGTTTTGCGAATTATCCCGCTCGATATTCTTTACATAGCTAGCCCCAAGGTTATATTCTTTATCATTCAGTTTAACCGCCTTGTCTTCGTTGACAACTGCAATATTGAGCTTGGTGTTTTCTGTCGTTTGTACGGTCTTGGCTTCGTTTTGCTTTTGGTCCTTTTGAACCGTCGTATAAAGACCCACTACAGATCCCATCAAAAGGAGCACAACCGCACTCTGACCGATGTATTTTAACCATTTTTTATTTTTAACTTCCATACCTTTTCCTTTTTCTAATTCATAGATACAAAATAGGGGTTAGGAATTAAGAATCTAACCCCTATTTTCTATATATCAAAAGACAAAAGGGTGATCTACCTACAAGAAGTAAGATCACCTCCAAGACTATCTTAGTGGATTTGTGCAGCGATATCTTGGTCAGTTTGTTCAACGATATCAGCAACTTTGATCAATTGACCGTTGATGTCTTCCAACAATTGAGCGAATTGTTTGATTTTTGGAGACAATTCGTTGAATTGTGCTTCAAAGCTATCAAATGCAGATCCATCCCAGTTTGCGTCGATGACTTGTTGTTCATGAGTCAAAGTAGTAAGGATTTGATCGATTTCTTGAGAACCTTGTGCATAACGTTGTGCTGAAGCACGTAGGTCTTCTGGAGTTAATTTAATTTGAGCCATATTTTTCTCCTTTTGGGCTGATACCCTTATATTTTTTTCATAAACAATACATTTTAGTACGAATTAGTAAAATGCCAGATAACTGTATATTTTACCTTTTTCTCCCTGTTTGTATTATTTACTTAAAAATATCTTAATGAAATATTGCCAGAATGTCAAGTTTAGAGGGCTAACTGATAAAACATTGTAACTTTGTTACAATTGTGTAACATTTTGTCATAAAAGTGTAACATGTTTCCTGGATTCCTTGCCCCAGTAGTCTCTAACTAGTATTATTTCTGAGAAGAAAAGAAGACACTCTGTCCTTTTATATTAACTCAACACATAGATAAAAATTGTTGATTTTAGGTGTTTTTAAAAGCAAATTTTGAAGATTTTTGTATATTTTTTCATTTTTAAAACTTTTATGGTATAATGAAACCTGTTCAAAACTTGTTTCATACAAGATCGAACACCATTAACCTATAAGGAGTATATATGAAAAAATTTCTACTTGCCTCTGTCTGTCTACTAGCTCTTACCGCTTGTAGCCAAGGCCAACAAGGCAAAGGAACTACTGCCGCTTCTCCCAAGCAAGAGGCCACTCAAAACAAAAAGGAGCAAGTCCAAACAAAAACCTTTGTTAGTGACCTCGGCGATCACCACCAAAACAAAATTCAAATTGGCTACAAGAAAGAGGAAATTGTCTCTTTTACTTTCCTTAGTTTTGAACCCATTTCCTCAGATTTGCAAGACATGGATCTTCCTGAATTAAAGGAAATCTACCAAGAAGAATTAGAACATAGCGATATCTATAAAACCTTAAATGGTAAGCCTGGACTTAGCTTCCGCATTCAAATTTCAAAAGATAAACAATCCTATGCTAAAGTCTTACAGGCTGACTTCTCAAAAATCAAGAAAGATGAGTTTGCTACCATCTACGGAGATCAAGGGGAGGAAGAAAGAGCCGAGTTCAAGAAATACCTCAATGGCAAGCCCCAAGATCTCTTTACCTATTTCAAAGATCAAGGTCTCAAAGAAGAAAAATAAAAAGAGCTTCCTGAGTTTCATCACCACACTGGTGAGGGCTCAGAAAGCTTTTTCTTATTTGTTCAAGATTGAAAGAGTTTCAAGGAGATTGTCCGCATGAACTTCAATGGTATCTCCTGTCGCTTTGATTTTCACTTCAACGATGCCTTCAGCTGCTTTTTTACCAACTGTTACGCGGATTGGAAGTCCAATCAAATCACTATCGCTGAATTTGACACCAGCGCGTTCATTTCGGTCATCCACCAAGACTTCGTAGCCTTTATTCACCAAAGCTTCTTCGATCCGATTAGTCAAAGCAAGGCTTGCTTCATCCTTAACATTGACTGGAATCAAATGCACATCAAATGGCGCCAATTCTTTAGGGAAGTTAATTCCCCAAGCGTAACGGTACTCCCCTTTTGGAGTCTTATTGACAAAGAGGCGAGCATGTTGCTCCATAACGGCTGAAAGAAGACGGCTGACACCGATTCCGTAGCATCCCATGATGATTGGAACCGCACGACCGTTTTCGTCCAAGACATCTGCTCCCATGCTAGCGGAGTAGCGTGTGCCGAGTTTGAAAATGTGACCGATTTCGATCCCTCGTGCAAAGTTCAAGACCCCTTTCCCATCTGGTGAGATTTCGCCTTCACGAACTTCACGGATATCGACGTATTCTGCAGTAAAGTCACGTCCTGGGTTGACACCAGTCAAGTGGTAGCCTGTTTCATTGGCACCGACTACTGCATTGCGGCTGTCTTGGACCTTGCGGTCTGCGATAATCTTAACATTTTCAGGAAGATCTACTGGACCGAGAGAGCCAAAATCAGCTCCTAATAATTCTTTCACTTCCACTTCGGTTGCAGGTTCAAAGAAGTCTGCGCCGAGGTGGTTTTTCAACTTCACTTCATTGAGCTGATCATTACCTACGAGAAGGGCAACAACAGGCTCACCATCTGCGATGTAAACCAAAGTCTTGATAGTAGCTTCTTCTGGAACATTCAAGAATGCAGCTACTTCATCAATCGATTTGACACCTGGTGTTTCCACGCGCTTCACTTCTTCTTCTGCTACGACACGGTTACTTGGCTTGTATTCGTTAGTAGCCATTTCCAAGTTCGCAGCATAGGTTGATTCACTTGAATAGGCAATGGTATCTTCACCAGAGACCATCCATTTGAGCAATTCTGCTTTGATTTCTTCTTGAACTTCTGCTGGGATCTCGTCAAATGATGCAACAGACTTGTCTAACACCACCCAACGGTCAAGGTCTGTACGCGAAGGTGTAATGGCCATAAACTCTTGGCTATCTTTTCCACCCATGGCACCACCATCACCGATGATGGCTTTGTAGTCGATGCCACTGCGTGTGAAGATCCGCTCATAAGCTGCCTTGTATTCATCATAAATAACGTCCAAGCTATCGTAGTTGGCATGGAAACTGTAACCATCTTTCATGATGAATTCACGGGTCCGAAGAAGACCGTTCCGTGGGCGTTTTTCATCGCGGTATTTTGGTTGAATTTGGTAGAGATTCAACGGCAATTGTTTGTAAGATTTTACGGAGTCGCGCACAATAGCGGTAAAGGTTTCTTCGTGAGTTGGACCTAAGATAAAGTCAGATCCTTCACGGTTTTTCAACTTATAGAGGTCTTCCCCGTAAGTTTCGTAACGACCAGATTCACGCCAGAGATCCGCACTCAAAAGGGCTGGAGCAAGCATTTCTACTGCTCCAATTTTTTCAAATTCTTGGCGCATGATGCCTTTTGCTTTTTCAATCACTCGATTTGCTAAGGGCAGATAAGAATAGACACCAGCTGATACTTGGCGAACATAACCTGCACGCAACATCAAAGCATGGCTAATGACTTGGGCATCGCTTGGCATTTCGCGAAGCGTTGGAATCAACATTTTACTTTGTTTCATGGACAATATCCTTTTCTATTTCAAAAATAATTTCATAATATCATTCCAGGTGACAGCAATCATCAAAATAACCATTACAGCTACACCTGCAAGCGTCATATAGGTTTCTACTTCTTGTTTCAGTGGCTTTCTCCGGACGACCTCGATCAAATTGATCAAGATTTTTCCTCCATCCAAAGCTGGAATCGGGATTAGATTGAAGATCCCAATATTAATAGAGAGCATGGCCATAAGAGATAAGACTGCCGGAATCCCTAATTGAGCAGCTTGTGAGCTGGCATTGTAAATGGCAACCGGACCACCCAATTTATTGAGACTAAAGTGGAAAATGATATCTTTCAAAGCTCCCAAAATCCGTGTCGCTGTATTCCAGGTATCTGTAAAACCAGACAAGAGTTTATCCACAAATCCTGTCTTGAGGCCGTTTGTCACACCCAGATAGTAACGATTCCCTGACTTGGTTGGCTTTACTTTAACTTCTTTTTCTTGGCCGTCTGTTTTGACTTTCAGGGTCAATTCAGGAGCCGTCTTGCTGTCCTTGGTTGCTTTCTCAACAGCGTCTGTCAACTCATCCCAGTTGCTAACGGTATCGTTGTTGACTTGAAGGATCTGAACATTGCTTTTGACACCGACCTTAGCCAGCGCCCCATCAGGTGCCACCTGAACATTGTTGCTGTAGTAGTCAATCGCACCACCACGCATAAAGGCTAAAAGTGAGTAGACGACAATACTGAGGATAAAGTTGTTCATAGGACCCGCAAAGTTGGTGATCAAGCGTCCCCAAATGCTGGCATTCTGATACTGAACATCTCTCGGCGCAATCCGCACTTCTGTCCCATCTTCCTCAACGATGGTCGCATCATGATCGACATCATAAGTCTTGGTCTCATCGAGAACCAAGCCCGTAATTTCCAGTTTGTCTTCAAAGTCAAACTGGGTCACATTCATGGGAAGGGCTGTCTGATCCAGATTCTTTCCTGAAAGATTGATCCGGACAACCTTGCCAACCTCATTTAGCGTCAAGCTGACAGGCGTTCCGGTTTTAATCTCAGTTGTATCCTCACCCCAGCCAGCCATACGAACATAGCCACCTAAAGGTAGAATGCGAATGGTATAAGCTGTTCCATCTTGACCAATATGGGCAAAGATCTTGGGACCCATCCCGATCGAGAATTCTCGCACCAGGATGCCCGATTTTTTTGCAAAATAGAAATGACCAAACTCGTGAACGAGAACGATCACTCCAAAAATAACAATAAAGGCAATAAATTGCATCGTTCTATACGTGGTTTCCTTTCTATCTCTTCTGTCTTAGAACAAGCCCAAGAAATGCATCAAGGGAAAGACAAAAATCAAACTATCAAAGCGGTCTAGAACACCACCATGTCCTGGAATAAATTTCCCAGAATCTTTCACACCGAAATGGCGTTTAATCGCGCTCTCTACCAGATCTCCAAACTGACCTGCAATACTAAAGAGGATGGTAAAGAAGATCATAGCAAGAAAACCATGTCCACCTGCCACAGAGCGATCCACGATCATATAGATCACAGTTACCGCAACTGCAGACAAGATCCCCCCAAGACTGCCTTCAATCGTTTTATTAGGAGAAACCGCAGGCATGAGCTTGCGTTTCCCAAATCGGCTTCCTACCAGATAAGCACCTGAATCTGTAGCCCAGACAATAAAGAGGGCCAATAAGACCTTATCAATACCAGCGATTCGCGCATCTACTAAGGAATGGAAACCAAGTCCAACATAAAAGCTGGACGCAATGGGGTAGACCACATCTTCATAATTGTAATTCTGAGCAAGAACAGTTGTCCCCATGAGAATCAAGACAACCAGACCATAGGCAATCATATTGCCATCTGCTGGAAGGTAAGGGAGGTAGTCCTCGATCGGCAAAGTCAGGACGAAGGCCGCTAACATGGCTAGCGCTCCTTCAAAAGTCGCTGTCTCAAGCCCCTTCATCTTGAGCAATTCATGAACCCCTAGCATGGCGATCAAGCCAATCACAATCTGGAAGAACACCCCTCCAACCATTACTGTTGGAATGAAAAAGAGCAGGGCAATTCCTCCAAAAATCACACGTTTTTGTAAATCTTTCGTCATCATCTTCTCCTAAACACCACCAAATCTCCGATGGCGATGGCTATATTCTACTATGGCACTTCGTAGTGCTTCCTCTCCAAAATCTGGCCACATCACATCTGTGAAATACAACTCACTATAGGCCGCCTGCCAAGGAAGGAAATTACTCAAACGGATCTCTCCGCTGGTACGAATAATCAAATCTGGATCCCTTAGGACGCGTGGCAAACTCTCGGTATAGAGAGAATCTGCGATCATCTCTTCTGTGATATCTTCTGGACTGAACTTCGCATCCAAGACTTCTTGGGCGATCTGCTTCACGGCCTGAGTGATCTCAGCACGTCCACCATAATTGAGTGCGAAATTCAGGATCAAGCCTGTATTGAGATGGGTCATCGCTTCTGCTCTTTCCAAAGCCTCCAGCGTTTCTTTTGGTAATTTCTTGGTATCACCGATCATTTGAATCTTGACATTGTTGCGATGCAATTCGGGGACGAAACGATCATAAAACTCGACCGGCAAGTGCATGATGAACTTGACTTCATCTTCAGGGCGTGTCCAGTTTTCGGTCGAAAAGGCATAGACAGTCAGGACCTGAACCCCCATATTTTTTGCTGCAATCGTCACTTCTTGGAGAGCTTCCATCCCCGCCTTATGACCGAAGACGCGCGGTTGCATCCGCTTTTTCGCCCAGCGACCATTGCCATCCATAATGATCCCAATGTGTTTCGGGACTTCTAAAGGTATCTCGATTTTTTCTTTTTTCTTAAAACGAAACATGTTTTTCTACCTATTTCAATATTTATCGCTTCATTATACCATAAATCCCCATAAAATAGGGACTCTGGCCTCTTTTTCGAACCAGCAAGGCTTTCCTTCATCACATCGTCCTATTTGCCCACCAAAAAAGAGGCCTTTGCCTCTTCTTTGATGATTATTCTTCGATGGCTGAATCGGCATCTGAGCTAGCACCTTCTGTAGCAGTAGCTGAGATTCCTTCTGATACAGGAAGAACTGTTTTGATCGCTCCCAATTCAAAGGTCAGGTAGACACCATCAACATCCAAGACAACGGTCTTGCGGTCTGTGTCGACTTCATCGATGGTTCCGTACAAGCCACCAATCGTGATGACTTCATTTCCTTTTTGAAGTTTATTCAAACTTTCCATCCGTTTTTGGTACTGTTTCTTTTGGCTACGGCTCATGAAGTACATCAAACCGACCATAAGAACGAGCATAATTAGCAAACTTCCGCCTTGCATATGTTTCTCCTTTAATTTTCATATATGCTATACTATATCAAATTTCGCCCGTCTTTTCAAGTTTTCCCATCCTCTTCAAGTAAAATCAGACTCCAGTCTCAGAGAGGAGGCAAGTTTTGATGAAAAAGAAAAAAACCACGAAAAGTGGGCTACTGACTAGTCAATCGTAATGCCATACTTTTCATGATTCTCATCATACCAATCAATCAAGGCCAAAGCCGTTTGATAGGTAATATTTTTGATTTTACTCGTTCCCTTCGTCAAAGTCGCCAAGCTCATTTTGCTGATGTTTGTTTCAGTTGCGACACGATAGCTCGTCAAGCGACCGTCAACCATCAGTTGAACAACGGCTTCCACTTTTCTGTATTCGGGAGTTGAGTAGATATCAATTGTATTGCTCATCTTACTTCCATTCCTCAAATTTTATTCTTGTATAGATTATATACTTATTTTCTTTATTTATTAATAATTTTGCTCAAATTGGATTAATTTCACTAATTATTGATGTTTTTTTAGCTCAAATAGGAGGATTTTGGCCTTATACGGCGAATAATTTCCCCCAGGTGGGAAGAAAAAATAAAGACTGCTATATGATAGCAGTCTCTATTTTTCACAAACTAATTCGCCTTAATCTGCTTGTTTATCAGCGTTTTCTTCCTTCTTTGTGTCTTTTTCTCTGATCACAAGGACACCATCTTCCATGTCTGCTTCGAGATGTTTGGCATCCAAGTTATCCAAGTGGAAGTCTGTGACTTTGTCACGGATTTGTTGTTCAACTACCCGACGGAGTGGACGAACACCCATCACTTCATCATAACCTTCTTCAGTCATGTATTCTTTAGCTGCATCGCTCACTGCCAAGTCGATTTCTTTCTTAGAAAGGGTCTTATTGACATCTACCAACATCAAATCAACAATCTTAGAAAGATCTTCCTTGCTCAAGTGTGAGAATTCAATGACAGCGTTGAAACGGTTCAAGAATTCTGGACGGAAGTAAGGTTTCAAACGATCCATGAGTTCTGGTTTATCCGCATCTTCTGTCAAGTTGGCTTCGTAACCAAAGCCAGCGTTTGAAGTGGCGATAATCACAGTGTTCTTGAAGTTGACCGTGTTCCCTTGACCATCTGTCAAACGACCATCATCCAAGACTTGAAGGAGAAGGGTGATCACTTGAGGATCTGCCTTTTCAATTTCGTCAAGAAGGACGATTGAGTAAGGGTTACGGCGAACACGTTCTGTCAAGGTATTGCTGTTATCATCGTAACCAACATAACCAGCTGTTGTACCAATCAATTTAGAAACGGCTGTGCGGTCGCTGTATTCTGACATGTCCAAACGGATGATGGCATCTTTGGTTCCGAACATATCAAGAGCCAATTGTTTAGCCAACTCAGTTTTACCAACACCAGTAGGACCTACAAAGAGGAAGCTACCGATTGGACGGTTCCCTTCGTCAAATCCTGCACGGTTCCGACGGATAGCACGCGCTACTGCTTCAACGGCTTTATCTTGACCGATAACCTTAGTTTGCAAACGGTGACCCATATCTTTCAAACGTTCGATATCAGTTGCACCCATTTGAGACACTGGAATACCCGTCATCCGTTCTACAGATTCAGCCACATCGTTGATTGTTGCTGTTACTTTATGGTCTTCCGTATGATTAGCAATTTTCTTTTCAAGTTCTTCGATTCGAACTTTTGCTTTCAAAGCTGCTTCGTAATCTTCTTTAGCCGCAGCTTCTTCTTGTTTGGTTTTTTCTTCTTCAATTTCATGTTCCACAGCATGAACATCCGTTACTGGATGTTGGGCTGCCAAGTGAGCAGCTGTCACATCGACTAAGTCAATGGCCTTATCAGGCAAGCTACGTTGTGGAATGTATTGGATCGAATAATCAACCGCTGCTTTCAAAACTTCATCTGGCAAGATGACATTGTGGTGTTTTTCATAAAGATCACGGATCCCTTGGAGGATCTTGAAAGTATCTTCGGCTGATGGAGCATTGACTTTCACTTCGTTGAAACGACGAGCAAGAGCCGCATTCTTCAAGATGGTGTTACGGTATTCATCTTGAGTCGTTGCCCCAATGACTGTCAATTCCCCACGTGAAAGAGCAGGTTTGATGATATCCGCAAGACCTTTAGATCCTTGACCATCACCTGTGCTACCTGCACCAAGGATTTGATGGATTTCATCAAAGAAGAGAATAACATTTCCCATAGCCTTGACTTCTTGGATCAGATTTTGAATATTTTCTTCAAAGCTACCACGGTATTGCGTACCAGCTTCTAGACCAGAAATATCAATCGAGATGATTTCTTTGTTCTTGATAGCAGCTGGAACATCCCCGTTCACAATAGCTTGTGCCAAACCTTCTACAACTGCTGTTTTACCAACACCGGCATCCCCTACAAGGACAGGATTGTTCTTGGTACGACGAGACAAGATTTCAGCAGTTTCTTGAATTTCTTTATTACGTCCGATGACTGGATCCAATTTTCCTTCACGAGCTTCTTCGGTCAAGTTGCGACCAAGTTTTGCAAGGATCCCATCTTGTTTCATTCCTTTACCTTGATGGTGTTGCACTTGCTCGCTTCCTTCATTTGGAAGTTGACCGGTTTGACGGTAAATAGCGAATTCTTCAGGTGTCACTTCACGACCGTTGATCATGTAGCGACGGCTTTCAGAACGAAAACCACCCATGTTTCCCATTAGTTGATTGAAAAGATCATCCATATTGTTAAAGTTGTTATTCATATTGTGTACCTCTAATTTACATAATTTTAATTCATTCTTGAAAATTAGCAGACCAATTGACTGCCGTTTGATTGTTTACATAATTTTAATTCATTTATTTAATAATAGCCCTACAGGCTAACAGTTTCTATTTTTCCTTTTATCAATTAGTTGTCTTAATTTTGGAAATAGCATATCACCATCTCCTTTCCACTATTGATCTTGTAAACTAGTAGGTTTTTTCAACCTCTTTTTGTTTACATAAATTATTATAACGCAGACTGATTTCTTTGTCAACACTTTTTTACATAATTTTTTAAATTTATTAAAAAATCTGGATGTCACTCCAGATTCCATATTTAAATAGAAGTTCTTGGCTAGATAGATTTAAATTTACCAGCTTTTTCTTGAATAGCTGTCTGTACATTTTTAGCAAATTGCCCCACCATGGATTGGTCTAGTTGCTTCCCGACCACTTGGACGTCTTCTTCAGCTACTGTTGCAATCGCAGTCAAGCCATCATTGTAACGCTTCTCAACTCCTGCCTTGCAGGTCAATAAAACGGGCGCATAGACAACCCGGATTAAATCTTTTTCAAGTTTCTTTCGGCTTTCGATGATCCTCATCTTATCTTTCATATCTAAATCAAAGAAATCTTTGACTGGACTATCACCCATACTTCCTCCTCTTCTATACTATGAAACTTTATCTTGTGCAAACTCCTCTTCCAGTTGGCGTCTATCTTTCCGGTAGGATTGCCATAAATTCTCTTCCTCGATTTCGATCTGTTTTAAAGCTACTTGTGCAGCTTCTCTAGCTTCGATATCATACTCTTCGATACAGCGATGGAGGGACTCCCATCCACAACTGTTATCAACTTCCTGCTCTTGTAAGAAGGAAGCTGCCATCGCATACTCTTCTTCCAGCATCTGGGTGAAGAGCTGCTGTTTTCTTTCCACTAGGCAACGCTTTTCATCTAGCTCCAAGCGCGCTTTTTGGAACTCTCTTTCCAAGTGATCTAGTTTCTTTTCCTTTTTTGAAAGAGTAGATGAAATTAATAAGCTAGTTGTTCCCACTGGTTCATTTCTCCTGCTATTTTTTGATCTTTTGCTTTTAAGAGCTCAATTCCTGCATTCACTTGCTCGTTTAAAGCATGAAATTCATTCGATAAGGACTGATATGCAGCCAAACGATTGTCGAACCTTTCTCTTACTTGAGTGACAACTGTTTGCCTTGTTGCACCAGCCTGTGCATAGGCCTCTTCTACTTCGGAAAGATTGAGAATGAAGCCTTTCGGAACGGTCTGTAATACTTTCTCCAAAGCTTCTAAATCTGTATCCAGTCGTGCCTTAGATTTCTGAGCTTGCTCCAGCCCTTCATCCACTACTCGAATCAGCTCATCAGAAGCCAAGCGTGCCTGCAAGGCATCGAGATAGATTTGTTCACTCGAACTCAGTCCACCACCTGTTTTTTGTAATTTATCCTTTAGGCGATAGTAAACCTTCATCCGCTCTTCAATGATTTCCTTGCGAGTGATGGCTTCCGTTCCCTTTTCAAGAACCAAATTCCCATCCTTATCATAGATATAACCATGCATCATGTGCTGCAGGCCAGTATTTATCAAATTTTTAGTTTTGAGGTGCTTGACAATCCCACTGGATTCCTTGCTTCCAGAATCCTGATAGCCCAAGCTAACCAAATCTTTATGGTCAATGTGGTTGTAAATTTTGTACTTCAGCGAATCTATACGCGATTTTTGCTCGGGTGTTAAGATGGAATAGGCATTAGGGCCATTGTATAGATGGACAGTCCCAATATGAGAAGCTTCCTCTTCCGTCAAACAGGCAAGCGCATACTGAATATTCATAGACCCCAGAGAGTGACCGTATAGATCGATCTTGGCATTGGGGTATTTTCGGATCACCTCTTTCAAATGAGCTGCAGCATCTTTAAACTGCGGAGGCGGGAAAGTACCGTTTTCATCATTGTATTTTTTTAAAAAAGCAGCTCCCATTAAAGCAGGAAATTTAACCTGTTCTTCGGCTGTTCTTTCTGCAAAAAAGCCGACCGCATCTGATGCTTTTTCCTGTATGAAATTGCTGACAGGATTGTCCATCGCTTTTTGTATGAACCTACCTAAGGGAGTGGCCTCCGGTGGAAGATTAACAGATGTAGGAATAATTGCATCTTCAAAAGCTTCTACAGCATTGTTAAAACCATTTTTAGCCTTATCTCGCGCATAATTCTTCGCATATTCTGTTGCATACTCGCTTGCACCACCAGGGTTCAAAATATTGGAAGCTGCTGGCAAATCTGTCTTTACCCAATCCGTATATGTATCATGGAGTAATTTTTGTGTACTTATTTCAGTTTCAGATCCCTTCATCAAGACAGTCACGTCATGGATTTGGGCACGTTCTTCATCTGAAGCAGTATAGGGGACTGGATCTTGTTCAACACCCTTGCCACTATCCGTTAGTACGAAGACTTGTTCTTCATTGCCATTTACACTATCATAAATGTGAGAAACATTACCAACATATTCACTACCTTCTTTAATTTTTTGATTTTTTCCTAATTTTAATGATCTATATTCAATTAATGATGCTTCTACATGCTGTCTGTCTGAAAAATTTGTGTTATTTACCATATTCATCTCCCCTCAGTAAACGACTTAACTCTGCAGAAATACCATAACTTCCAGCCTCAAATTCTCCCGAATCTTCCATATGAACAGTAGTATCAATAGTTAGTTTTTCATCATTATTGACTTCCAAATATACATTCATCCCACCCATTGGATTGTATTCCAATTGATTTTCCAAGATTTTATACGAGTGTATTTTCCCCTGCGGAGTTAATGCTTCAGGATCAATATCCTTTAACATATTTTCAATCGCTACCTTCATCTTCTTACTCTCCGCGATTTGAATCATTTCTTGTTTCTTGGCAGATTGTCCATTAAAAAAGCTACAGCCTCCTAAGCTCAGGCTAAATACTACCATTATCAACACAATAAATTTACTTTTTTTCATCTTCTTCCCATTCTTTCTTCAGGTTTCTTAGAATTTATTATACAAAATTCTATTCATACCTGAAATGTTACTTTTGTTAAAAAATGTTGCCAAATCGTTACAAGCACTAGCTATTGATGTAACATACCAGCTTTGATCCAGAATTGTTTCTATTTACCTATATTAGGGGTGTTTACCTGAATGAGTTTATTTCCCAGCATCTTCTGCTTCACTTAACAGATCATCTAATCTTGCTGAAATACCATAACAAGCTACTTCGAACTGTCCTGAATCTTCCATTTGAACAGTCGTATCGATCGTTAACTTTTTATCGCCATTGATAACGAGAGAGACATTCATCCCTCCCATTGGATTGTATTCCAATTCACCTTTTATCAGGGTATAGGAGTGAATGACTCCTTCTGAAGTGAAAGCTTTCGGATCGATACTGATTAACAAGTGTTTTATCGCTCGCTCCATTTTCGTACTTTCTGCGATCTGAATCATTTCCTTTCTCTCAGCAGCTTTATCCGTAAAAAGACTGCAACCTCCTAGAAACAAAGTCAGTAAGAATAGTAGTACAAATCGTTGTTTTTTATCAGTCATATTTCCCTCTCACTTATATTATTCGTAATGATTTTTAAAAAATGAGCCAATTTTTAAAAATTTTTTCCAGAACCTAAAAAACACACCCTTACTAGGTGTGTCTCTTGTTAAATCATGTATTCGACGCTATAAGTAGCATCAGATAAAATCCGTGAAAGGAATTGTTTGGTTCGCTCTTCCTTTGGACTATTAAAGAATTCATGCGGTTCATTTTCTTCGATGATGTGTCCGCCATCCATAAAGATAACGTGGTTTGCCACATCACGCGCAAAGCCCATCTCATGGGTTACGACAACCATGGTCACTCCTTCTTGGGCCAATTGCTTCATGACATCTAAGACATCACCGACCAACTCTGGGTCTAGCGCTGAAGTCGGTTCGTCCAGCAAGATCACGTCTGGTTTGACCGCGATAGCACGCGCAATCCCGATCCGTTGCTGCTGACCACCTGACAATTGAGAAGGATAGTAATCCTTATAAGCGAGGAGGCCGACTTTTTCAAGGGCGGATTCTGCCCGTTGGATGGCTTCTTCTTTTGGAATCTTCCGAGCCACAATCAGGCCCTCTAAGATATTTTCAATCGCTGTTTTATTAGCGAAGAGATTGTAATGCTGGAAGACAAAGGCTGTCTTTTGGCGGATTTCTAGAATCTCTTTTTTGCTGAGTTTTGAGAGGTCATACTCTTTTCCACCTAGGGTTAGGTGACCTGTATCTGCCTTTTCCAAGTGATTGAGGCAGCGAAGGAAGGTTGTTTTTCCTGATCCAGATGGCCCCAAAATAACGACGACATCCCCTTGGTTGACCTTGAGATTAACATCCACCAGCACTTGGTGGTCCTTAAATTTTTTCGATACGTGTTCTACTTCTAACATCTTCTTATTTCTCCTTCTTCTATGCGAGTGTCAGGCGTTTTTCTAAGCGATTGAATCCCCACTGAATCACTCCACAAATGACAATATAAAGAATAAAAATCACTAGATAGGATTCAAAATATTGATAGCCATAAGAGGCTTCGACCTTGGCAATTGCGGTAATATCCTTGATGGTCATGACAAAGACAAGGGAAGTTCCTTTGACCAAGTTGATAACCAAGTTACACAAATTAGGAAGGGCTGCACGCAAGGCTTGTGGAAAAACAATGCGGATATAGGCTTGGCGATTGGTCAAACCGATGGCTTGCGCTGCTTCAAGCTGGCCCTTATCCACCGTCAGAATAGCTGACCGTAGAATTTCAGCAAGACTCCCCGTTGTCATCAAGCTAAAGATGATAAAGGCATAGTAAATGGGATTGATCTCAAAGACATTAAAGTGACTGCCAATACTCTTAAAAAAGCTATTTAAGAGGCTGGGAAAGAGACTATAAAAGAAGAGAATCAAGAGAATCGGAGGCGTCGCGCGGATAAAGGCTAAGTAAATCACTGAGAAACTGCGAACACCTTTGACCTTATAGATCTGACCGAGTGCCAAAAAGAGGGCTGGAAAGAAACTCAAAAGAATCGATACGACCATGATCAGAAGGGTCACTGGAACACCACCCAAGGTGGCTAGAAATGCTTTACTAATAAAATTGAAATCCATAAGCTACCTTTCTGTTACACTGAGTCGTTTCTCAAGGAGTTGAGCGGAGAAGGAGATCACAAGGGCAATTGCCCAGTAGATCACTGCTACGGCTGTATACGTCTCAAGGGAATAATTTCCGAGATTGCGGCTGATCAAATTATTTCCTGCTCCCATGATATCGATAAAGCCAATAGTATAAGCCAAAGCGGCGTCGCGCATGAGGTTCAAGATAGCCGTCGTCATATTTGGAAGAGCCACGCGAAAGGCTTGGGGAAGGACAATCCGCCAAATGGTTTGAGCTGGCGTCAAGCCGATACTCAAGCCAGCCTCCATCTGACCTTTGGGAATGGCCAAATAGGCTGCCTTAAAGACCTCAGAAATCATCGCGGCAAAGAGAAGAAACATGGCCACAAGGACAAAGACAAACTTGGACCAGTGGTCAATGTCAATGCCCAACCACCAGTTCAAAAATTGGGGCAGTCCATAAAAGACCAAAAAGAGCAAGACAATTGGAGGGGTACAACGCAAGGTAAAGACATAGCCTTTTGCCAGACTTGCTCCTACCTTCTCTTCTGATACTTGTGCCCAAGTCAAAACCAAGCCAAATGCAGAACCAAGAAGCGTCGTTAACACCATCAAAGCTAAGGTCGCTGGTAGAGCTTGGACCAAGGTTGGAAGAAATGACCAGACCTTGGAAATGTCGTATGAGACCATGTTTCTTTTCCTTTCTGTATCCGGATAGAAATAAGGAAGCTGGGGCTATGCGCACCCAGTTCCATCTTATTTCTCTTTATCTACATAACTGAAGACATCTTCACCGAAATATTTTTTCGACAATTTAGCAAGTGTCCCATCTTTTTCCAATTCTTTGATAGCCTTGCTGTATGCTTCCGCAAATTTTTCGTTTTTCTTATCCTTATGGATCAATGGGTAAGTTGGAATTCCTTTGTAGGCAAACCAGCTAAGTTTGTCCGCGTATTGGTGGTAAGAACCATCTTTATCTGTGACAGCTTTTTCAAAGGAAAGTTTGATGTCAAAGAAGGCATCGTAACGTCCTTCAAGAACCCAAGCATAGGCATCTGCGACTTTGAAAGATTCCGCAGCTGTTAATTCGATTTGTTGGTCCTTATGCTTTTCATTGTATTCTTTAATAACATTCCACTGCGCATTTTGTGGTGAAATTGGAACCAATTTTCCTTTTTCTTTAGCGAAGTCATCGATGTTCTTGTATTTATTCGCATCTTCTTTCCGTACGGTAAATCCGATGATACTTGCTCCAATTGGTTCTTTTGGAATGATAAATTTCTTAGCACGTTCTTCGGTATACCAAGCTCCTTTGGTTCCGATATCGTATTTACCAGATTCTAGACCGATTAAGAGATCGTCATCACTTGTTCCAGTGTACTCAAACTTGTAGTCTGGTAGTTTTTCGTCAATGGCTTTGAGAACGGCTACTTCATAGCCATCTGATTCTCCTTTTTCATCAACGAAATCATACGGTACATAGTTTTGAGTGTGGGCTACTTTCAAGGTTGTTACCTTGTTCGTTCCTGTTGAGCCTTTGCTGTCGTTTGCATGGTTCAAGCTCCGTCCAAGAATGGTTGCACCTGCAATGGCAAGTACTGCTACCCCACCGATAATCCATGTTTTTTTACTCATACTCTGTTCTCCCTTTTCTATTTTCCTTATTCTGCTGCAGCTTCACGAACCCATTCGATTCGTTCTTCATCAATGTCACTTGGAATCGTACAATCCGCACCGATGACCAAGCCTGTGGTTCCGGTTTCTGCGATGATGCGTTTGGTTTCTGCTTGGATCGCAGCCTTATCTCCTGTGTAAAGAAGACCATTTTTACCATTTTCAAAGCCACCAAGAACCGTGCGTCCACCGAAGATTTCGCGTCCTTCTGCTAGGCTGATTCCTTCTGGTCCGACTGCCCAGTTAATGACTTGGGCTGGGTAGTCTGTGAAGAGATAGATATCATTGCGAGCTCCTTCGTAGCCACAGATATGAAGAATATTTACGCCACCGGCTTCATTGGCCGCCTCTAAGACATGGAGTTCACTCGGTGCAATAATGTTTTTATAGACTTCTTGTGTAACCCGCGCATCTTGGATACTTTGAACACTGAGGTAGATCCCGTCTGCTCCTGCTTCTTTAATGATGCGTTGGCTCAAACTTGCAATATCTTGGCCAATTGTATCCAATACTTTTTTAAGAGTTGCTGCATCTTGATCGATAAAGTTGGCGATCAAGTCATCTCCTCCTGAAACTTCTCCGACCAACCATTTGAAGTAGGTCACCGGAGCAAAGATATTGTAGATAGCCACAATGTCTTCTTCAAAACCGGCACGGATTTTTTTAACGAGCTCTACTTGCTCTGTGATCCATGGATGATCTGCTCCGAGTGGTTCAATCCCTGCTAAGTCAGAGATGTTTTCAAGGCCTTTGTGAATGGCTGGATTTGGATAAGCAAAGTAACCATCACTCATGAGTTTGACAAAGTCTGGTTTGACCTTGTGAAGGAAGTTTTTATGGCCATTGAGGTTTTTTTCAATAATTTCCGGATTTGAAAATCCTTTCAACCATTCTTCTTCTGTTGTAAAATGATGCCAAAATCCAACTGGCACACGGTCGACTGCTTCTCCTTTGAAAGCTTTTAACACTAATTCTCTTTTTGATGACATGTTCTTACCTCGTTCTAATCTTTTCTTGTTTGTTATCTTATCACTTCGATAATTGTTTGACTAATATATATTTTTTATCAAGCTCTTCATCTTTTTTTATCACTGATCTTCAAGGAGTAGAATTCCTGCTAGGTCAGATGGGCGGATGAGGGAGAAACTATGAGCTGGAATCTTCTCCAGTCTTGCCATATCTGGATCTTTTTTTGCTTTCCCCTGACTGCTTGCTAGAGCTACTTTACTGAGCCCTAGAAGCAAAAACAAAACGGTTACCAGGATACACCATACATCGATTTTTTTCATCTCCCTCTCCTTTCTTCTTACAATACAGCTGCTTGACGTACCCAATCTAAGCGTTCCAATTGGAAATCATCTGGCACGGTACAGTCTGCTCCAAGAATCAAACCACGGCTTCCGGCTTCAGCCACCAAGCGACGCGTTTCTTGCTCAATAGCTTCTCGTTCCCCTTGGTAGAGCAAACCTTTCTTGCCGTTGACAAAGCCACCCAAAACGGCACGATCGCCGAAAAGTTTACGACCTGCGGCTAGGCTCAGACCTTCATGATGGGTCGCCCAGTTAATGACTTGAGCTGGATAATCCTTGAAGAGCTCCACTTCATTGCTGGCCCCTTCAAAACCACAAATATGAAGGATATTGATGCCTCCAGCTTCATTGGCTGCTTCTAGGACAGCGATGCTGCTAGGCTCAATGAACTTGCGGTATTCTTCATCTGTCACACGCTCATCTTGGATCTGCTGGGTTGAAAAGTAAATACCTTCAATACCTGCTTCTTGGATCAAGCGACGACTTAAAGTAGCGATGTCTCCTGCAATCACGTCAAGGACATGAGCTAAAGTTTCTGGATCTTCCTTGATAAAGTCTGCAATCACTTGGTCTCCACGAGATTGGTCCGTACGGAACCAGCGTTTCAAATAAGAAATGGGCGAGAAGATATTGTAGAAAGAAGCAATCTCTTCATGGAAATGAGAACAAATTTCCTTGACCACCTCGATTTGTTTTTCAATCCATGGATGATGCTCTCCAATCGGTTGAATATCCTTCAATTCTCGGATCGATTGGATCTCTCTCGAATAAAGAGCACTCGGATAGCGGAAGAAGCCATCACTCATGATCTTGACAAAATCAGGTGAAATTTCTTCTACATAGTGTTGGTGGCCCTTAATACTTTTTTCTACTACAGCCGGATTGTCTAGACCCAATTCTTTTTCTTCTTGGGTCACATAATGGAGCCAAAATCCTACAGGGATTCGCTCTACTGTTTCGCCTCGAATGGCACGAAGAACCAATTCTTTTTTACTCATACTGTACATCCTCCTCAATATTTCTCCAACAGAAAGACTGACTGCTTTCCTTCTGGAATTTGTAACCATGATATCACCTCAAAAAGTAGCTGACTAATATATTTTCCCTATCAAGGCCTTAAAATTTCTTTATTGAGAAAGGCATCAAAAAAACGCAAGCCCTTGAAAATAGGGACTTGCGAGTATCTTTCTTTATTGTTTCATTTTAGAAGAAAAGGGATGCTTTGATCTTTTCTTGATCCGGTTATAGCAGAAAACTATATCCCTTCTTTTAAAGGAAAAAATAGCATATGTTGAGGCGAAGAAACCTTTCATAGCAGCGTTTTTCCTTCTTTTTTCTTTTCACCGATTCCTAGACACCTTCTTCTCTTTCTTGTCAGGCAAGATTGAAAGGAGTATAATTTTTATAGAATAATTTTAAGGAGTGTACGGTTTATGAAAACAACAAAAACCACCTTTACCATCGTTTCTGCTCTTGCTTCTGTCATTTTACTGACGAGTTGTGGAAGCAACACCACTAAAACGCAAGAGACAAAAGCAAGTAGCACTAAAAATCAGGTGACGATGACCTATGATCAGCAGCGCTCACAAGAAAATACCATGTCTGTTCTCTGGTACCAAAAGGCAGCAGAAACCAAGGCTTTGTATTTACAAGGCTACAATGTCGCTACTGACCGTTTGAAAGAGATCCTCCAAACTCCTTCTGATAAGCCTTATTCCATCGTCTTGGATTTGGACGAAACTGTTTTAGACAACAGCCCTTACCAAGTTCAAAACGTCAAAGATGGTACGGCCTTCAATCCTAAAGATTGGGATGTTTGGGTGAAAAAAGCAGCCGCAAAAGCGGTGCCAGGTGCCAAAGATTTTCTTCAATATGCGGATCAAAACGGGGTTCAAATCTACTACATTTCTGACCGTACAACCTCTCAAGTAGATGATACCATCAAGAACCTTGAAAAAGAAGGCATTCCTGTTCAAGGACGTGACCACCTCATGTTCTTAGAAGATGGCGTCAAATCAAAAGAAGGCCGTCGCCAAGCTGTACAAGAAAAGACCAATCTTGTCTTGCTCTTCGGGGACAACCTGGTTGACTTTGCAGATTTTTCCAAGACCTCTGAAGCTGATCGCGACAAGAAATTGGACGAATTGCAAAAAGAATTTGGTGAAAAATTCATCATCTTCCCAAATCCAATGTATGGATCATGGGAATCTGCTGTTTACCAAGGTAAAAAACTAGATGCCAAGGGACAAACAGAAGAACGCCTCAAAGCCTTGCAAGGTTTTGACAAATAAAGCAAACATCCTCGCTAGGAAAAACCTAACGAGGATGTTTTTTTCTATATAGATAATTTTATTCAACGGTTACAGACTTAGCAAGGTTTCGTGGTTTATCAACATCGAGCCCACGATGAAGGGTTGCAAAGTAGGCAATCAATTGGGTTGGCACCACCATTGAGATTGGAGAGAGGTAAGGGTGAACCGCTGTCAAGACCAAATCATCTGTCTCTTTAGCGACATTTTCTTCTGCAATGGTTAAAACATGGGCCCCACGTGCTGCCACTTCTTGGATGTTCCCACGTGTGTGGCTGGCTAGGACTGGATCTGACAAGAGGGCGATGACCGGTGTACCCTCTTCGATCAGAGCGATGGTACCGTGTTTCAACTCACCCGCAGCGAAGCCTTCACATTGGATGTAAGAAATTTCTTTTAATTTCAGACTGGCTTCCATGGCAACATAGTAATCTTGGCCACGTCCGATATAGAAAGCATTGCGGGTTGTTTCCAACAAGCCACGAACTTTTTCATCGATCACTTCTTTTTCTGAAAGGGTTGATTCGATCGATTGGGCAACGATAGACAATTCGTGCACCAAATCAAAGGCTTTGGCCTTCTCATTGCCATTAGCTTCCCCAACAGCTTTCGCCAGAAAGGCAAGGGCTGCGATTTGAGCCGTATAAGCCTTAGAAGAAGCTACCGCAATTTCAGGACCAGCATGGAGCAACATGGTCATGTCTGCTTCACGTGAAAGAGTTGAACCTGGAACATTGGTCACTGTCAAGCTTGGAATGCCCATTTCATTGGCTTTGACCAATACTTGGCGGCTATCGGCTGTTTCACCAGATTGGCTGATAAAGATGAAGAGTGGTTTCTTGCTGAGAAGTGGCATACCATACCCCCACTCAGATGAAATACCGAGTTCTACTGGGGTATCCGTCAACTCTTCCAACATTTTTTTAGACGCAAATCCAGCATGGTAAGAGGTACCAGCCGCAAGGATATAGATGCGGTCTGCTTCTTGAACAGCCTTGATAATAGCTGGGTCTACTACTACTTGACCAGATTCATCTGTATAGGCTTGGATCAACTTACGCATGACAGTTGGTTGCTCATCGATTTCCTTGAGCATGTAGTATGGGTAAGTCCCTTTTCCAATATCAGAAAGGTCAAGTTCAGCCGTGTAGCTAGCCCGTTCTTTGACGTTTCCATCATAGTCTTGCACTTCAACGCTATCAGCCTTGACAATGACCAACTCTTGGTCATGGATTTCCATGTATTGGTTGGTTTCACGAATCATGGCCATGGCATCAGAGCAGACCATATTGTAACCATCGCCAAGACCGATCAAGAGTGGTGATTTATTTTTTGCCACATAGATGGTGCTTGGATCTTCCGCATCCATCAAAGCAAAAGCATAGGCCCCACGGATGATGTGGAGGGCTTTTTTGAAGGCTTCGAGCGTAGACAAGCCATCTTCTTCAGCAAATTTTCCGATCAAGTGGGCGGCGATTTCTGTATCTGTTTGCCCCTTGAAATGGTGACCGGCTAGGTATTCTTCCTTGATTTCAAGGTAGTTTTCAATCACCCCATTGTGGACCAACACAAAGCGACCTGTTTCAGAGCGGTGTGGGTGAGCATTGTCCTCAGTTGGTTTTCCATGAGTGGCCCAACGGGTATGTCCAATCCCAGCTGTCCCTTCGACACCTTCCGCCTTAGTTGACAATTCTGCAATACGGCCAACTGCCTTTACCAATTGGCTCTTGCCTTCACTAGCCAGAAAAACACCCGCAGAGTCATAGCCTCGGTATTCGAGTTTTTCAAGTCCTTGAATCAAAATATCAGTAGCATTTGTATTTCCTACAACACCAACGATTCCGCACATAGTTTTTACGATATAGCCTTGCTATACTTTCCCCTTTACTTAGTCAAACGACCCATGGTCGATTTCTCAGTTACTTTAAAATTGGTCTAGTCTAATTTGACCAAAAAGCAACCATCGGAGTCAGTATACAATGCTTCTTCCAGTTTGTCAACTAGGAAATTCAAGAAAATTGGTCTAGTTAAGTTAGAGTTAAGATTAAAGACAAAGTCATTTGAGAAAATTTCCACTGTAAGAAAAATGCCTGAAACATAATGATTTCAGACATTCGGAATAATTGAGAGTCAAACCGTTTGGGGAACTGTTTGACTCCAAGCTTTAAAACGACAATGCAAGGCTCAATACGAATTGAACACAGGCTGCGGATTTTGATTTAGTCTTCAAATCCATTGGCTTGGCTTAGTTCTTTAAACCAATGGCCGGATTTTTTGAGGGTTCGTTTTTGACTTTCGAGGTCCAACTCAACTAAGCCATAGCGGTTCTTGTAGCCATTGAGCCATGACCAACAGTCAATAAAGGTCCAGATCAAATAACCTTTACAGTTAGCACCATCTTGAATAGCCCGGTGGAGCTCACGAAGATGGTCTTTGACAAAGTCAATCCGGTAGTCGTCTTGGATCACTCCATCCTTGCGGAATTTTTCCTCTCCTTCAACCCCCATCCCATTTTCTGTCAGGATCCACTCGATATTGCCATAATTTTCTTTGATATTTTGGGCAATGTCATACAAGCCTTGCTCATAGATTTCCCAACCTCGGTGGGGATTGATCTTGCGGCCTGGCATGACATAGGGTTCATAGAATTGTTCAAAGAGTAGAGGAGATGCTGGATTTGGGGCATAACGAGGAGCTGCCACACGGAGTGGCTGGTAATAGTTAACCCCTAGGTAATCCACCGTATTTTCCTCGATCAAGCGCAATTCAAAGGGATCATAATCCGGTAAGAGATCACGCTCCCGTAGGATCTCCACTAATTCTTCAGGATAATGACCAAGAACAGATGGATCTAAAAAAGATTTGGCTTGAAAGAGCTCGGCAATACGCGCAGCTTTCACATCTTCTGGATGCTGGCTCCGAGGATAGGCTGGTGTCAAATTGAGCACAATCCCGATACGGTAATTAGGATTCACCTCATGACAGGCCTTCACTGCTAGAGAGCTTGCTAACTGGGTGTGGTAGGCTACTTTTACAGCTGCTGCTGCGTCTACCTTATGAGGAAAATGGGCATCATAAAAATAACCAAATTCTACAGGGACAATAGGTTCATTAAAGGTGATCCACTGATCGACCAGATCTCCATAGGTCTTGAAACAAAAACGCGCATATTCCTGGTAAGCATAGGCGGTTTCTTTATTTTCCCAACCATCCCCTTGCTCTTGAAGAGCCATCGGTAAATCAAAATGATAGAGGTTGACCAAGAGGTGAATCCCTTTTTCTTTAATCTTTTCAAAGACACGGCGGTAGAACTCAACACCTGCTTGATTGATTTCCCCTCGTCCTTCTGGGAAAATACGTGACCACTGGATAGAGGTTCGAAAGGCAGTGTGGCCGGTTTCTAACAAGAGGTCCAGATCTTCTTCCCAGTGTTCATAAAAAGTCGATGTTTTCTCTGGTCCTTGCCCTTGATAAAAGCGGTTGGGCTCGATCCTATACCAGTAATCCCAGAGATTGTCTCCCTTTCCATCCTGGGCTAGACGCCCTTCTGTTTGAGGGCCCGAGGTCGAACTCCCCCATAAAAAATCCTTTGGAAATTGATACATGTCCTAATCCTCCTCATTCTACTAGCTCTATTGTAGCGCATCCTCCTCCAAAACCTAGGCACAATTTACAGTCTTTCTTACGCAGATTAAAGAAAAGAGAGTGGGACAGAAATCGGTCATTCGTTAGAATTCGATTTCGTCGTCCCACCTCCGCACAGTTGAGTAGGGCTGTAAAAGCTGATGAAATCAGCGTAGTAGAGCCCACTCAACCACTGCGTCTTGCTCGACAATCAAAAGATAATTGAGAGGCTAGGACTTTTGTCCCAGCCTCGGTCTTCGTTATAAGTCATTCACAACATATTCAAAGAGCTTGCGATCTGCTGGGCTCTTGTCAAAACGCAATTCCGGATGCCACTGAACGCCGAGGAAACGACTCTCATCTGTGGATTGAACGGCTTCTATGATGTCATCTTTAGGATCCCGCGCGATCACTTCTAAACCATCTGCCAAGTCTTTAATACTTTGATGATGGAAAGAATTGATGCGACTGGTCTTACCATAGATCTCTTGCAGGATCGTCTGATCCTTGGTCACCAACTCTTGGCTGGTGTACTGACCTGGATTGTCCTGCCAGTGGTGTTCAATGTCTTGATACAGAGTTCCCCCTAGAGCGACATTATAGAGCTGGGTCCCACGGCAGACGGTAAAGATCGCTTTTTTAGCCGCACGCGCTTCTTCAATCAAAGCCAACTCAAAGAGATCGCGTTTCAAGAGGTAGTCATCACTGTCGATGGTGATTTCTTCTCCGTAAAACTTGGGCAAGACATTTTGTCCACCGGTAATGATGAGCTTATCAATCATCGATATGTAGTCTTTGGCCAAGGCTGCATCTCCAATCGGCAAGATCAAGGGAATCCCTCCTGCTTCTTTGACCGCTTCGACAAAACCAGTCGCCGCATAACTCATGTTCGCGTCTGGATCATCCGGGAAGGGTCTTTCATTTCCTGTAATTCCAATCACTGGTCTTATTTTCATACTTGTTTCCATATACTTTCATTCGTTTTCAAGGCTTATTGTAACACAATTTTAAGCTAGACTCAATGGAGAGTTTTTGAAGAGAAGGTCTCTCCCTCTATAACAAAAGCTTGCTGAAAGGGGTTAAAATTGCTTTCTATCAAAAAATCCTCAAGTGCAAAGACTTGAGAATGGTTTGTTAATTTTTAATAAACCCTTCTTTTACCAAAAAGTCACGCGCCACTTGAGCAGCAGACTTGCCTTCTACTCCGACTTGGTAGTTCATCTGGCTCATTTGCTCTGCTGTGATTTTACCAGCTAACTGATTGAGAACAGCTTCCAATTCAGGGTGTTTCTTAAGAAGAGCTTCTTTCATGAGGGGTGCTCCTTGGTAAGGTGGGAAGAGTTGTTTGTCATCTTCAAGGACCACCAGGTCATAGCGAGCCAGCTCGGCATCTGTTGAGTAGGCATCTGTTATCTGGATATCGCCAGACTGGATAGCTTGGTAGCGAAGGGCTGGTTCCATGGTGGAGACTTGTAGATGAAGACCATAGACCTTCTGCAGGCCCTTGTTTCCGTCTTCTCGGTCGTTAAACTCCAAGGTAAAGCCTGCCTTGAGTTGCCCTTCCACCTTTTTCAAATCTGAAATGGTCTTAAGGCCATACTCCTGGGCAATCTTCCTAGGCACTGCGACAGCGTAGGTGTTTTGATAAGCCATGGGTTTGAGCAAGGCTAGGTCGTCTTGTTGCTTGATCCCATCTCGGGCAGCTTGATAGACCGTTTCTGGATCATGACTGACTTGTGGTGCTGGCTTGAGGAGACTTTCGGTCACCGTACCTGTAAACTCTGGATAGATAGTGATATCCCCTTTTTTCAGGGCTTCATAGAGGAAGGTGGTCTTGCCAAAATTCGGTTTGACGGTCACTGTCATATCTGTATTTTTCTCGATCAAGATCTTATACATATTGGCGAGAATTTCAGGTTCTGGTCCTAACTTTCCAGCGATGACCAGATTTTCTTTCTTCGGTTTTGGAAGAAGACTTGGTGTATAAGAAGCTCCTAATCCAATAACCATCACAGCAAAAGCCGCAAAGATGGTCCGCAATTTGGCCTTTTCCATCCATTTGAGAAGAAGGTTAAATGCGATAGCTAAGAAGGCAGAAGATAGGGCACCGATCAAAATCAGACTGGCATTATTGCGGTCAATCCCTAGGAGGATAAAGGAACCAAGTCCCCCTGCTCCAATCAAGGCAGCTAGGGTAGCTGTCCCAATAATCATCACGGCTGCCGTGCGAATCCCAGACATAATGACGGGCATGGCCAAGGGAATCTCGAACTTCTTGAGTCGCTCCCACTTGGTCATCCCAAAGGCGATTCCTGCTTCTTCAAGGCTTGGATCAATCCCTTGTAAACCGGTAATGGTATTTTGAAGGATGGGGAAAATGGCATAGATGACAAGAGCTGTTAAGGCCGGAAGCGTCCCAATTCCCATAATAGGAATGAAGAGGCCCAAAAGAGCCATGGAAGGAATGGTCTGGAAGATCCCAGCTATCTGTAAAACCCAGTTGCTTGTTCTTTTGTGGATACTCAAATAAATAGCTAATGGAACAGCCAGAAAAATCGCAAGAAGCAAGGTCAGTAATGACAGTTGCAAATGTTGCCCCAGTGCAGTGACCCAGTCGCCAAAGCGTTCTTGAAAGGTTGCAAGTAGTTTAGACATGGTGAGCACCTCCAAACAAATCTGCGACAAAGTCTGTCGCAGGCGCTTGTAAAATTGTTTCAGGGTCCGCCACCTGCACAATCTCTCCTTCCTGTAGCACCGCAATCCGGTCGCCTAATTTCAAAGCCTCGTCTGTGTCATGGGTCACAAAAATAGTGGTCATACCGAATTCTTTGTGCAATTCTTTGGTAAGAGTCTGCAACTGCTTACGGGAGATGGCATCCAAGGCCGAAAAAGGTTCGTCCATCAATAGAATCTTTGGTTCCCCAATGATAGCTCGCACAATGCCAATCCGTTGTTGCTCTCCACCAGATAACTCGCTTGGTAACCGATGAGCATAGTCTGCCGCAGGAAGCCCCACCTTGGTCAAGAGTTCTTCTGTTTTCGAAGCGATTTGCTCCTTGCTCCAGCCCTTCATCTCAGGAATCAGAGCTATATTTTCAGCAACGGTCAAGTTTGGAAATAGGGCAATGGCTTGAAGAACATAGCCAGTACTGAGACGTAACTCCCGTTCATCATAGTCCTTGATTCGTTTCCCATCCATATAGATATTGCCATCAGTCGGCTCCAAGAGACGATTGACCAGCTTGATCATGGTGGTTTTTCCAGATCCTGAAGGACCCACTAGCACCATAAATTCTCCATTTTCAATGCGGAGGTTGACATCTTTTAAAATGTTTTTATCCGTGTAGCGCAAGGCTACATGTTTGTATTCAATCATATTTTTCCTCAATAAGTTTTCTGTCTCTAAGAATATCCAATAAGCTACTTGCTGGATACCCTAGGACTTTTTCGACATCTGTTGAAACACCAGCTTGTTCTCCAGCTTTAATCGCTGTATAGGTACTGACCCAGGCATCATACTCCCAAGTTTGTGCTGGCCATTTTTTCCGTGACTCATAGGCTTCTTCTACTGATTCATCTACATACGCGATGGTTTTACCGCTCTCTTTTGAGAGAAGCGCTACGATTTCTTCCATGGAAAGATCCTCTGGCCCTGTCAAATTCAAGGTTTGATTTTCCCATTTCTTAGCATGTAAAAGAATCTCTGCTGCAACACTAGATGTGTCCTTACGGGCAACTGCTGAAACCTTCCCACTTCCTGCTGGACCACGAATCTCTCCATTTTCAAGCGCCATATCAATCAAGAAGTCCAAGTAAAAATTATCTCTCAAAAAAGTGTAGGTGAACCCCAACTCCTTGATATAGGCTTCCGTCTGGGCATGATCTCGAGACAATGTAAAAGTTGCCTTCTCATCTGCCCCATAAAAGGAGGTATAAACAATATGCTGCACCCCAGCAAGCTTTGCGGCATCTAAAAGACTCTTGTGTTCCTCAACACGCTCTGGATTTTCCCGAGCAGAGACCATCAACAAGATATCGACCCCCTTCAAGGCCTCAACCACCTCTGGTGTATTGGCATACACTATTTTACGAATTTCCGCTGACGCATTGATCTTTGCACGCTCTGGGCTTCGTGCTAGATGGACTGAAGCGATTCCCTTCTTATAGGCAAGATTAGCCACATAAGAACCTAATTTCCCTGTTACCCCTGTAATACCAATCATAACTGTTACTTCCTTTCCTTAGATGTCATTCTCTTTAGCTTTTAGATTTGAGATAATGCGCTCTTGATACTCCTCAAATTCTCGGATTTCTTGATCCGAAAATCCTTGATAGAAAATCTCACCCAGTTCCTTACTAACACGATCCCCAATTTCCTTTTGTGCCCAACCGAGGTCTGTCAAAGAAATATATTTTTTCCTTTTATCCTGCGTACAAGGTTGAATCGTAACCAAGCCTTGTTCTTCCAATTTCTTAACCATGCTGGTCAATGTATTATTGGCTAGACCCGTCGCAAGAGCGATATCGGTCGCAGTAGCGCACCCCAACTCTTGCTTCCACAAAATCGTTAAAATTTTCCCCTGTTTACTTCGGTATTGGGCATCTGGTTCCTTGCTCAAGAGTTTTTGAAAAAGTCGCCCGTTCAACAAGCGTATCTGTAAAGCTTGGTAGCCCCCTTGCATCTTGTCCATTTTGTCTCCTTTTTATTTCTATACCGAAATATCACAGTCATTGTATCACCGTTCGTTACATCTGTCAACTATTTCGATATCGAAATAAAAAATCTAAGAATATGTCCACAGAATCCTTGAGGAACTTCAAAATACCAGATTTTTTAATCCTTTTACACCATCTTCCTTGGAAGAAAAGCAACATTTATACTCCTTTTTGAACGACACTGAGTTTTACATCTCTTCACTATCATGCAGAATGAAATTTGTTAAAAAGCCTCGGTAGGGTTCTTCCTACCGAAGCTTTTTTGATGAAAGAGATAAGGGTTAATGTCCTTTATGCTTGTCTCTTCGTTTTTGCTGTTTGCGTTCAAATTTCTCTTGTTTGAGCAATTGCTTTTGGACACTAGATTGATGTTTTGAAATCTTTTTCCTTTCCTCATACTGCAACTGCAATAGTTCTTTCGACTTGGAAGAAACTTTTTGTTTTACTTGTTTCCTCACCATTCGCTGTAATCGTTTAGGATTCTTGATTTTTACATGTTGCTTAACTGTAGTTTCTGGACTAAAAGATAATTGAGTAAACTGAGTCTGTAAAATCTCTAGAATTTCATCATCTTTTGGCTCCTTACCAAATGTCACACGACAAACTTGATAAGTTTCTCGATACACTTGTTCGAACAAACCATGCCAAAATCCATCTTCAAAATAAACTGTCAATCCAATTGAAATTGTTTCCACGACAGCACCTCCTTAAATCTATCCCTAAGAATGGACAACCAAGGAGGAAGGTTACTGATAGGCTTGCCTACGTCTGGACTACCAACCAGAACTGTGTTTTTATCTTAGTTGGAACTATTATAGCATATTTATAATCTATTTTTATTTCTTCTTCAAATGCCTATCAAAAAAATGAATCGTAGCTAGCCAAGAATCCTTACTCTCTCTCATCAATAAACGCCAATCTTTTCGATAACGGTGATTTGGTTGATAAGCCACTGTCAACATGTGACCTGTTTCATGATATTTTTTAAATGTAATGTGGCGTCCTTTATAATCTGAGACAATATCATCAATTGCTGACGAGGCATCCCATATTTCATCAACAGTACTTCCGAGCAATAAGATTGGTGAATGCATTTGACCGATATCTATCTTAGCAGAACGATCTTTAGGGAAGCTTTTTCTAAAAAGTTTGCTGAACAGATAATCTCCAAGTCGAAACTTTTGATAGGGAAGTTCTTTTTTCAAATTTGTCCAAGAAGAAGTGTGAGAGTTCCATTTCCCTTTTATCCCTTCATATACCACATCAGAGGGTGAATTTAGTACCAAACATTGAACGTCATTAAAAAGGCTCTCCTCAGCTAAAACTAATTCTGCTCCCTTAGACCGTCCATAGATTCCAATTCTTTCACTATCTACTTGAGGATGCTGACGTAGATAATCCTTTGCTTCCACAAGGCACTCTAAAGGAATACGTTCCAAATATTTTGGCAACCCCTCTAAACCAAAGTAGGCAACTGCTAGGCAAATATAACCTCTAGAAGATAGAAGCTGAGCTATATTCTGTGCCTTTTCAATCCTTCCTTCACTGCCGCTCACAATAATCAATGCTGGTGTTTTTATTGCCTTTTGATCATAAAAAAGTCTCCCTTGAAAATGTTCCCCGTAAATATCTTGATGACTAATTTGCGAACTCATGTAATGTCTTGTGAAAGTTCTCTCTGCAATGACAGTATTTCCTTGCATAATTTTGATATCCACAAAAAAATGATCTAATATGGGAATTTCAGAAAGAGAGTTTGGAAGTTTCTTTCTCTGATTGGTCAAGGGCTTGGCATTAAAAAATAGTCCCATTGTTGAAATGCCTTCATAAGAGCCAGAACAAGATGGAGTTTGTGAAATATCAATAATACCATTCTTATCTGATACAAAAGTCCCTGTTGATCTCCATAAAACATCATGAGTTAAAAGCATGGGAGCATTGATACAATAATAATCAGATAGAAACATTTCGACTCGATATGTTTCTCTTGGTTTTAAGCCATCGATGACAATATTAAAAGATGCGTCTGCTAAATCATACTCTGAGATCAGTTCAATTTGTATATTCATATCTTCCTCTTTTTGTTAATACAATTAACAATATAGTCATAAAATTACCGTGATTTTTACCACGGTAATTCTTGCCAAACCTGTTCAACATCATCCATCAATTTCATAATCATTTGAAGATCCTCCTCATTATAGTTTTTTAAAACTGAAAAAATGGCTGTCTCAATATGTTCTTGCTGCTCTTTATGAATGTTAAAAACTTCAACCCCTTTTTTGGATAATATCAGATATTTATTTTTTTCATTATCCGGTGCAAATTCAAAAGCAACGAGGTCTTTCTTGGTTAAACGTCTAACACTCTGAGTAATGGCACTCCTAGACACTTCAAGTAACTCAGATAATTTCACTAGATTCACAGGCTGATTGCGGCCTATCAGGTCGATCAAATGGACTTCATTAATAGTGATTGATTTATCAATACTGTTCCTATGCTGAGCTTTTTTCAACTGTTCAAAAGCTAAAGCAAAGCTGTTAAAACGATTATTAAACTTATGCAGTTCTTTCTTATTCATGGTTTCCTTCTTTTTGTTAACCATATTAACAAAATACCAATTTCTTGTCAAGAAGAGTCAAAAATCCTCCAGAGCTGAACTCTGAAGGATTCATTTTTATTTCACAACAATATTTACAAGCTTGTTCGGTACCGCAATTACTTTCACGATTTCTTTGCCATCAATCTCTGCCTTGACTTTGTCGTCAGCTAGAGCGACTTCTTGCAATTCTTCACGAGAAAGGTCTTTAGCGACCATGAGTTTAGCACGGACTTTTCCTTTGATTTGGACAACGATCTCGATTTCGTCTTCAACCAATTTGCTTTCGTCCCATGTTGGCCAAGCTACATAAGAGATAGACTCACCTGTTTCTACCACAGTTTGCCAGAGTTCTTCTGCCAAGTGAGGGGCAAATGGGGCGATCAATTGGATAAAGCCTTTAGCATAGTCCACATAGAGTTTGTCTTCCTTGTTAGCCGCGTTGACAAAGACCATGAGCTGGGCAATGGCTGTGTTGAATTTCATAGACTCAATTTGCTCTGTGACAGCTTTAACGGTTTCGTTATAAACCTTGTCTAGAGCACCATTGTTTTCCGCAACGATTTCTTTACTTGTGATCAAACGATACACACGGTCGAGGAACTTACGACTTCCTTCCAGACCTTCTTCTGACCAAGCGATTGAAGCATCGAGTGGTCCCATAAACATTTCATAAACACGAAGGGTATCAGCACCGTATTGTTCCACCACATCGTCTGGGTTCACCACGTTCTTGAGGGATTTCGACATCTTAGCTGGTGCTTGCTCCAACTCTTCTCCTGTTTCCACATGGCAGAAGGAACCGTCACGTTTTTCAACCTTGTCAGTTGCCACAAGCGCGCCACGGTGGTCACGATAGCTTGTTCCCAAGATCATTCCTTGGTTAAAGAGTTTTTGGAATGGCTCCTTAGTTGGAACGACACCTAAATCATAGAGGAACTTGTGCCAGAAACGAGCGTAAAGCAAGTGAAGCACGGCATGTTCTGCACCACCTACGTAGATATCGACTGGCAACCATTGTTTGAGGAGGTCCTCATCAGCCAATTTCTCAGTGTTGTGTGGGTCGATATAGCGAAGGTAGTACCAGCTTGAACCCGCCCATTGTGGCATGGTATTGGTTTCACGACGACCTTTCACTCCATCCTCACGAGTCACTTCCAGCCAGTCTGTCAAGTTAGCCAATGGGCTTTCACCTGTACCTGAAGGGCGGATGTCCTTGGTGACTGGCAAGACAAGTGGCAATTCACTTTCTGGAACAGCTGTTGAAGTTCCATCTTCCCAATGAATGATTGGGATTGGTTCACCCCAGTAACGTTGACGGCTAAAGAGCCAGTCGCGGAGACGGTAGGTCACCTTTTCTTGACCAAAGCCTTTTTCTTCTAGCCAAGCCACGATTTTAGCAATCGCTTCTTCTTTGTTGAGACCGTTCAAGAAGTCAGAGTTGACGTGAAGGCCATCTTCTGTGTAAGCAGCCTCTTCAACATTCCCACCTTCAAGTACTTCTACGATTGGAAGTCCAAACTGTTTAGCAAATTCCCAGTCACGCTCATCGTGGGCAGGTACGGCCATAACAGCACCTGTACCGTAGCTAGCAAGAACATAGTCGGCAATCCAGATTGGAATTTCTTTACCATTGACAGGGTTGATAGCATAAGCACCCGTCCAAACCCCTGTTTTTTCCTTGGCAAGGTCTGTACGAGCCAAGTCTGATTTAAGGCTAGCTTGGTGTTTGTAGTCCGCTACAGCTTCAGCTTGTTCAGGTGTCGTGATGGCATCTACTAGTTCATGTTCAGGAGCCAAAACAGTGAAGGTCGCACCGAAAAGAGTATCTGGACGAGTCGTAAAGACGGTAAATTCCTTGTCTGTCCCTTTTACTTTGAAAGTGACATTGGCACCAGTTGATTTCCCAATCCAGTTGCGTTGCATGTCCTTGATAGACTCTGGCCAGTCAAGATCATCCAAGTCAGCCAGCAAACGTTCCGCATAGGCAGTGATTTTAAGCATCCATTGGCGCATTGGTTTGCGGACAACTGGATAGCCCCCACGCTCAGAGGTTCCATCAGGAAGAACTTCTTCGTTGGCGATAGCTGTTCCTAGTTCCTCAACCCAGTTTACTGGCACTTCCGCTTCATAGGCTAAACCTTTTTCGTAAAGCTTGGTGAAGATCCATTGCGTCCACTTGTAGTAGTTCGGATCTGTCGTATTGACTTCACGGTCCCAGTCATAAGAGAAGCCAAGCGCATTGATTTGGCGTTTGAAGTTGGCGATGTTTTCCGCTGTGAATTCCGCTGGGTCATTCCCTGTATCCATAGCGTATTGCTCTGCAGGCAAACCAAAAGCATCCCATCCCATTGGGTGAAGGACATTGTAACCTTGGGCACGTTTGAAACGGCTAAGGATATCAGTCGCTGTGTAGCCTTCTGGGTGTCCTACGTGAAGACCCGCTCCAGATGGGTAAGGGAACATGTCCAAAGCATAAAACTTAGGTTTTGAAGCATCCGTTCCTGTCTTAAAAGTGTGATGGTCAGCCCAGTATTTTTGCCACTTAGGCTCGATTTCTTTATGATTGTAAAAACTCATAGCGTCTCTCCAATTTTCGTGATGCTCCTATTATACCATTTTTAGGCGATTTTTAAAGGTTCAGACAAAGAAAAAGACAGGTCCCATACGGGACCTGTCTCTCCTGTTTTCTTCAAGAAAAGTCTATTTCACATGCTTTTCAAGTTCTTCTTGCGCTTTTTTATTGGATTTTTCTTTTTCTTTCTTCCATTGATCACGCGCTTTGTCGTAGTCTTTAGCCGATACGACCTTGTCTTGAACTTCCAAATATTTATAGTTGAAGGATTGACCCTTGTGGCCTGTCCAAGCAAAGGCTGCGGAGTATGGTACAGTCTTACGAACACCTGGAGAAGCTCCATCTGAATGGATCGGAATCAAGAGTGCACTATCGGTCAACCAAGCTTGAGCGGCAGCATATTTTTCGTAACGCTTGTTCACATCTTTGGTTTCATTGTGCGCATCTTCGATCAATTGATCATATTCATCAAAACCAGCTGCTTTTGCGGCCGCATTATCCGTACCAGCATCGAATCCAAAGTAGGCATTGGCATTTTCGCCAGATTTACCACTAGTGATATCAATGTAAGAAGATGGGTCCGTATAGTCTGGTCCCCAACCCAAGTTATTGTTCAAATCCCAGTCTTGTTGCGATGCATTTTCAGCAAAGTAGGTAACCCGTTGCAGGTCATCATCTGAGATCATTTTCAGATCAATAACAATATTTTCTGCTCCTAAAGTTGACTCGATCGACTGTTTGAAGGATTGGGCTTGTTTGATTCCTTCTGTATAAGTTGAAGAAGTTGGAAGGTCCAAATGAATTGGGAATTCAACTCCTTGAGCCTGCAAATCTGCCTTAGCTTTGGCAAACTCTTCTTTGGCCTTGGTTGGGTTGTAGAGGGTATCTTTTCCATCTGCGACAGAGACCCCTTTCCATTCATCCCCATAAGCTTCCAAGTCTTTTTCTACTGCATCCCCAAATTGTTGGCCATTGATTTGGACAAAGTTTGGTGGCGTAAAGGTATTACGGATGACCTTATTGGCAGCAGCTTCCCCGTTCGCCTGAGCTACATATGCCTTACGGTTGAAGGCAAACATAATGGCTTGACGGAAGTCTTTATTTAAAATTGCTTTCTTAGTTGAAGTCTTTTGAGCATCTGTGGTCTTGGCTGTAATTTCATAAGACTGACGGTCAATGTTGAAGGAAAGGTTGTAGGTTGAGGAACCTTGGTCACTAAAGACGATATCGTCTTTGTGCTTCTTCTCTACACTCTTATAGTTAGAGCCACTTGGGAAGACACGGGCAACCGTATAGTCGCCTTTATCAAATCCACGGATCAAGGATTCTGAATCTTGTCCATCATAATAGGTCAACTTGACTTTACTGATCTTGACATTATCCGCATCCCAATATGTTGGGTTCTTTTCCAAGGTCGCAGAAGATTTAGAAGTGATGGACTTGATCAAATAAGGACCGCAGTAGAGGATACTAGATGGAGAAGTCCCTTGACCATAGTCATCTCCTTTAGATTTCAGGAATTCTTCGTTAACCGGCATCAAGATCCCCATCGTAGTCTTAGAATTCCAGAAACTTTCCGGTTGGCTCAAGGTATATTGAACGGTATAATCATCAATAGCCTTTACTCCAACAGTTGAGAAATCAGATGTCTTCCCTGAAACATAATCATCCAAGCCTTTGACAGATTTTTGGACCAAGTAAATCGCTTGTGATTTCTTGTCTGCCGCGTGTTTGAGGCCTGTGACAAAGTCTTGGGCTTTGACTTCTCCATATTCTTCCCCTTCAGAAGTCATCCATTTGACCCCTTTACGGAGTTTATAAGTATAGGTCAAGCCATCCTTGGAAACAGTCCAGTCTTTAGCAAGCGATGGGATCAAGTTCCCGTACTTGTCCACTTCCAACAAGCCATCTATCGCATTTCCTGTAAACTCGGAAGTCGATTTTTTATTGGAAATCGAGTAGTCTAAGGTATCCGGATCCTGGGTATAGACATAGCTAAATGTCTGACCACCAGAGCTACTAGATTTCCCTCCTGAGCAGGCTGCCAGTACACCAGCTGATAAAAGCAGAGCGCTGGTAGCTAAGAGTACCTTCCCTTTGTTCATATAAATCACCTCATTGTAAAAAATGTTATACTCAATTTAAATTATAGCACTTTCTAGGGAAATGTAAACGCTTTTACTGCGAAATTATTCTATTTTTCCTTTATTTTTTCAATTTCTACTTTTTCTAAAATTTTTTCAAGTTGAATCCCTGGCCTGTATGATATAATGGAATCTATGAATTATGTGAGACATTTACACAAACGACTAAAACACAGCCTCTTGTCCCTCCTTGTAGGAGTCTTGACATTTGGCACTATTTCCACTGCTTTTGCGGACGACATCTACCAGCAAGAAGATGTCATGAAAATCGCAGCTGATGCTGGACTGGTATTGGATGATTTTTACAAGCCTAAGGCTGACATCGTCATCGACGCCAATACTGGAGCTATATTGTACGGAGACAATATCGACACGGTCCGGGACTCAGGAAGCATGGCCAAACTCATGAGTGCCTATGTAGTCTTTCGGGCCCTCAAAGAAGGCAAGATCAAATATGATACCGTGGTTACAGCAACAGAGGCAGACCAAGCCATCTCGGAAAACAATCTGTTAAGTAACTCACCTATTGTAGCTGGTGTGGACTACAAAGTATCTGAATTGATCAAGATGCTCTTTGTTCCATCTTCCAGTGCGGCCGTGATTATGCTGGCCAACGCCGTTACTGACAATGATCCCGATAAGTTTTTGGACTTAATGAATCAGTACGCACAAGAAATGGGGATGAGCCATACCAAATGGCACAATCCAAATGGGGCGATGATTTCGGTCCTTCAGGGCTACTACAATCCTCAGCGCTACGACGTCAATGCCAATAACGAAATCACAGCGCGGGACATGTCTATTCTGGCTTATCACATCGTAAACGACCTGCCAGAAATGTTGGAATACACCAAGCAAGCTCACACTACGATCATGGAAGGAACCCCTTACGAGCAAAGCTACGATAATTACAACACTTCCCTCGAAGGTGGAAAATTCGCCCTTAAAGGAACAGATGGACTCAAAACTGGATCCGGCCCGACTGCTGACTACAACTACACCGCGACAACCAAGCGGGGTAAACAGCGGATTATCGAAGTGATTTTGGGGGTTGGGAACTACGATGTCGAGATCGCCGAAAGCTACCGCAATCAAATCGGGAATACCTTGGCTGAGAAAATGTTCGCAGACTACCAGTATAAAAAAATCCTCTCTGCAGGCGATCATACCATCGACGGGAAGACCATTCAACTGAAGCAAGACTTCTATGCGACCGTTAAGAAGGGGACGAAGCCAGCGCTAAAACTAGAAAATAACCGCCTAGTCGTCCAGAACGGCTTGCAACAGGTATCTCCAAGCATTAAACCGGGAGTGGCCGTCAGTGAGTCTAAAGCAACGACCTCTAGCAGTAAAAGCAAGGGACTCGATGTTATGTGGCTCTTCTGCTTCTTGCCTGCCGGAATTTTATACCTGATCTTTAAACAAACCGATCCAAAAAGAAGAAAATAGGAAAAGAACTCCCATTACCATAAGGTATGGGAGTTCTTGGTTTGTCGACAAAGCCATCTTAGGCCAAACCTTGAACGTAGGCATCTACTGCTACGATGGCTTGGGCAATATCAGAAGCCTTCACTTCAAATGGCATTTGATGGATGGTTTCTCCTTCGATGGTGGCCTGTTGGCCAACCTTGAGAAGATCTTCATAACTTGCAGTTTCAAGATGCATTTCTTTCAGAGTGGTTGGCATACCGATTTGTTGATAGAAACGAATGTATTTATTCAATTCTTCCTTAGGACGGTTTTCTAAGAACAATTGAACTAACGTTCCGTAGGCTACTTTTTCACCGTGAGTCAAATGGTGGATGTCCCCAGTAAGGGCTGTAAAGCCATTATGGATGGCATGGGCAGCTGCTAACCCACCACTTTCAAACCCAATCCCACTAAGAAGGGTATTGGCTTCAATGATGTTTTCAAGAGCAGGGGTTACGACTTTGGCTTCACAAGCAGCCATGGCTTGGAGTCCATCAGCAAATAAGGTTTCTTCACAACGTTGTGCAATGGCGACACCCGCTAAGGTTTGTCGTTGACCCATCATGGTTTTTCCATTGGCTTGCATTACCGCACGCGCTTCGACCCAAGTCGCTAATCCATCTGCGATTCCAGAAGCGAGCAAACGTTTTGGTGCTTGAGAGATGACTTTGCTATCCACCAAGACCAATTCTGGGTTTTTAGAATAGAAAATATAGCGAGCAAAGGCACCTTCATCCGTGTAGATAACTGACAAAGCGGAAACGGGAGCATCTGTAGAGGCAATGGTCGGAGCAATCACAACTGGTGATTTTAAAAGATCGGCAATAGCTTTCGCACTATCGATGGTCTTTCCTCCACCAAGTCCAATGACCAAATCACAGCCATTTTCTTCTGCCAAACTAACCACACGATTGATTTCGTTGTCAGAAGCTTCTCCATTAAAGAAGACTGGCAAAACCGTAAGCCCATTTTGACCAAGGTATTCTTCAAAACGTTTCCCTACGATATCATAAACCACTGAATCACATAGTAAAACAGGGTGAGTCCCTAATTCTGAAATAGATTGCGCATTTTCAAACAAGGCATTTTCCCCTTGAATGTAACGTGACGGACTTGCAAAATTTCTCATAGTCTGCTCCTTTAAAATTTATTTAGTTCACACCCATAGTAGCATTTATTTCTATGAAATTCAAAGAATTATACAAGGCTCCAATCAATTAAATTTATCTGTTCACGCGGTCATTGGAAGCGTTTCATTTTTATTTGATGAATCTTATTATCAAAAATCCCCAAAGCTAGTTTCAGTAGGTTGAAACTTAACTTTGGGGATTTTTATTTTTTTCACGAGCAATCAAGAAAATCAATCAATCGCCTAACTGAAGTCGAGACTACTTCCTTTGGAAAAAAGATAAATCACTATCGCGAAATTGAACTCGCCCTAAAAGCGTCGAGAAAAAGAGAGATTGACTGGTGGGCCTGGCCCACATGGTCAATCTCCTATTTTCTTCTCGCTTTTTTTACGGGCTTAGTATCTTAGACTACCAAATGATCACGCGGTCTTCTGGTGCGCGCCACATGCCATCTCCTTCTTTGACATCAAAGGTTTCAAAGAATTCGTCAAAGTTTGGCAATTGGACATTGGTGCGGAGTTTTCCTGGTGCGTGGACATCGACACTTGCGAGGAGTTGCATGTACTCTGTCCGAGCTTTCATGCGCCAGATGCGAGCAAAGTTGGTGAAGAATTCTTCTGCTGAGAAGTCTGCTTCTTTCTTCGCTGCTTCAAGGGCTGCAGCGATACCACCGAGGTCTGCCACGTTTTCAGAAACGGTCAATTTCCCATTAATCTTGGCACCGTAAGAGTCTTGCCCTTCAAACTGATCGATGACTTTTTGCGTGCGAGCGGTAAAGGCTTCGTAATCTTCTGGCTTCCACCAGTCTTTCAAGCTACCGTGCTCATCAAAGGAAGCACCATTGGTGTCAAAGGCGTGGGAGATTTCATGGGCAATGACTGCACCGATTCCGCCGTAGTTGGCTGATGATGATTGGTGAAGGTCATAGAAAGGTGCTTGTAAAATCGCTGCTGGGAAGACGATTTGGTTCTGTTGCGGATCATAGTAAGCATTGACCAGATGGGCTGGCATGTGCCATTCGCTTCGATCAACCGGTTGGTTCCACTTGCTCCAAGTATGGGCAATGGAAATTTCGTAAAGGGCTTGAGCATTTTCAACCAAGGTCTTGCTTTCGTCGATGATCTTTTTGGCGTATGTTTCTGGTAATTTTTCAGGGTAACCGATATGTGGTGTGATGACATTGAGTTTGACAATAGCTTTTTCACGAGTTTCAGGAGCGAGCCAGCCTGCTTTTTCCAGACGATCCTTGTAGACCTCAATCATGGTCGCTACTTTATGCTCTACGTCTGCTTTTGCTTCTGGTGAGAATTTTTCACCTGCATACCAGAGTCCAAGCGCTTGGCTATATGGTACTTCTGCTAATGACAAGGCCGCCTTTTCTTTTGGACGAGCTTCTGGAATACCCGAAATGGTCCGTCCATATTCACCAGCCAAGACACGAATTTCTTCGGTTAAGAATAAAGTCCAATCTACGGCTGCACTGAGTTTCAATCTTGCATGAATAGTTTCCCAGTTGGCTGCTGAATAGAATGTTGGTGCGAATTCCTTCCAGAAACGCTCTTCTGGAACGATGATTTTATCTGGTGTTTGTCCGATCACTTCTGTAAAGAAAGTATCGAGTGGCAATTCTGGAACCAAGGCCTTGAAATCTGCCCACTTATAAGGATGGTAGAGTTTATTGTACTCGGATCTTTCTTCATTTGATAAGACATACTTAGCCAATTCTGCATCAGCCGCAATGACCTTATCTAGGATATCTTTGATTTCTTCCTCTGAGAAATCGAATTTTGCCAAGAGTTTTTCAACCATTTGACGCCAAACAGCTAATAACTCTGGTCCTTTTTCATTGTCTTCTTCATAGTAGGTTGTATCAGGCAAAATCAAACCGAGTGCTTCTCCCCACAAGACATTCATTTGGGCATTCATAAAGTCTGGTGACACGCTAAATGGCAAGAGATTTGGTTTGCCAGCTAGCTCATAGGTGCCCAACTTGCTGGTATAGTCTTCAAAGGAAGATAAGGCCTTGATTTCGTTGATCAAGGGCATAGCTGGAGCCACACCAGCTGCTTCCCGTGCATCAAAATCTGCCACCATTTTGTGGTATTTGACAAAGTTTTGCAGAATGCTATCTTCAGGCAATTCTTCTCCTCTTTGCCATTTTCCGGTAATATCCAACATCAAGTTTTCGATATCTTGGATCAAGTCCATAAAACCACCGGTTGACGGTTTGTCATCTGGAATCACAGCTGTCTCAGCCCATGCCCCATTGACGTAATCATAAAAATCATCTTGTAAACGTACCATGATCTTCTCGCTTTCATTCTTTTGTAATAACCTTATCAAAAATAGGAACTTTTTTCAATGATTTCAAGAGATTTAAGTTGAATTATTTTAAAAATTAACTTGACTTAACTTTTTATTCGTGTATAATTATTTCAAAAATTAACTTGACTTAATTTTTTTATTCATGTATATTAATGGTAAAGGAGCAAAATCATGATTCAAATTGAACATCTCAGTGTTGCTTACCAGCAAACACTGGCCTTGGAGGATCTTTCCCTCACCATCCAGGGTCCAACCATCCTAGGCATTCTTGGCCCCAATGGGGCTGGAAAATCAACCCTAATCAAGGCCATGCTAGGACTTCTCCCTCATGCGGGAAAGGTCCAGCTCGATCAAAAAGATCTCAGCCAAGTTCTTCAACGGGTGGCCTACGTCGAACAGAAATCCGCTATTGATTTCCACTTTCCCATCACGGTGAGAGAGTGCATCTCACTGGGTCTTTATCCCCACCTTTCTATCTTCAAGAGAAAAAGCAAAGAAGATCTCCAAAAAGTGGAAAATGCCTTGAAACTTGTCAATCTTCTTGATCTAGCGGATCGCCAGATCGGCCAGCTTTCAGGAGGGCAATTCCAACGGGTGCTGATCGCCCGCTGCTTGGTCCAAGAAGCGGATGTCATTTTTTTGGATGAGCCCTTCGCAGGGATTGACTCTGTCAGCGAAGACATCATCATGCAGACCCTCCAGACCTTGAAACAAGAAGGCAAGACCATTCTGATCGTCCATCACGACCTCAGCAAGGTCCCAGCTTATTTCGACCAGGTCCTCCTCCTTCATCGTAAACTGATTGCATTTGGGAAAACAGAGGAAACCTTTACCAAAGAAAATCTGCATGCAGCCTATGGGCATGAACTCTTTATAGGAGGTGGCGTCGGATGATTACAGAATTTATCGATGGATTACAGCAATTCCACTTCTTACAGAATGCCCTGATCACAGCCATCGCCATCGGGATTGTCGCTGGAGCCGTTGGATGCTTCATTATTTTAAGAGGCATGTCTCTCATGGGAGACGCTATCTCACACGCAGTTCTTCCTGGTGTGGCTCTCTCCTTTATCCTGGGCATCAATTTCTTTATTGGCGCTATTGTCTTTGGCCTCCTGGCGTCCGTCCTTATCACCTATATCAAGAGCAACTCCATCATCAAGAGCGACACTGCAATTGGGATTACCTTTTCTTCTTTCCTCGCCTTAGGAGTCATCCTGATTGGAGTCGCTAAAAGTTCCACCGACCTTTTCCACATCCTCTTTGGGAATATCTTGGCCGTCCAAGACCGGGATATGTGGATAACCATCGGTGTTGGTGCTGCGGTCTTGCTGGTGATTGTCCTACTCTTTCGACCCTTACTGCTCACATCTTTTGATCCTGTTCTGGCTCAATCCATGGGCGTCCGGGTCAAGGTCTATCACTACCTCCTTATGGTGCTCTTGACCTTGGTTTCTGTCACTGCTATGCAGAGTGTCGGAACCATTCTCATCGTCGCCATGCTCATTACACCCGCTGCGACGGCCTATCTCTATACCAATAGTCTCTGGTCCATGATGCTCCTTTCATCCGGATTAGGTGCTCTTGCATCCATCCTGGGACTCTTTATTGGCTATAGCTTAAACATCGCCGTCGGGTCTTGTATTGTCCTCACTTCTGCTGTCTTCTTTCTCATCAGCTTCTTTATCGCTCCTAAGCAGAGAAAGAATAAGCACGCTCTTTCATCTCATTAAAGGAGAAACACATGAAAAAAACCGCTTCTATCCTCGCCCTCTTTGTGGCGCTCTTATTTGGTCTGTTGGCCTGTAGCAAAGGCTCTTCTTCTGGAGCTTCTGGTAAATTGAAAGTGGTCACCACCAATTCAATCCTTGCAGATATAACTAAAAATATTGCTGAGGATAAGATCGATCTGCACAGTATCGTTCCTGTCGGCAAAGATCCTCACGAGTACGAACCGCTTCCAGAAGATGTCAAAAAGACTTCGCAAGCAGACCTCATCTTCTACAACGGGATCAACCTCGAAACCGGTGGCAATGCTTGGTTTACTAAATTGGTCAAAAATGCCAATAAAGTTGAAAACAAAGACTATTTCGCAGCTAGCGACGGAGTCGACGTCATCTACTTGGAAGGCCAAAACCAAGCTGGAAAAGAAGACCCTCACGCTTGGCTCAATCTCGAAAACGGGATCCTCTACGCTAAAAACATTGCCAAACAATTGATCGCAAAAGATCCCAAAAATAAGGACTTCTACGAAAAAAATCTAGCAGCCTATACTGAAAAACTTAGTAAGCTCGACCAAGAAGCCAAACAAAAATTCAACAATATCCCAGAAGAGAAGAAGATGATTGTAACCAGTGAAGGCTGCTTCAAGTACTTCTCCAAAGCCTACGGCGTCCCATCTGCCTATATCTGGGAAATCAATACGGAAGAAGAAGGGACACCTGACCAAATCAAAACGCTGGTAGAAAAGCTCCGGCAAACCAAAGTACCGGCCCTCTTTGTCGAATCCAGTGTCGATGAGCGTCCTATGAAAACTGTGTCTAAGGATACCAATATCCCGATCTATGCAAAGATCTTCACTGACTCGATTGCCAAAGAAGGAGAAAAGGGCGATAGCTACTACAGCATGATGAAGTGGAACTTAGACAAGATCGCAGAAGGATTGAGTCAGTAGACCATTCAGATTTCTAAACAAATCAGTGGTCCCTCCACCGGTATTGCGGTACAATAAAAACAAAAAAGGAGTCTTTTTATGGCAACATTTTTAGGAAACCCTGTGACCTTTACCGGATCTCAACTTCAAGTTGGCGATACTGCTCACGATTTTTCACTGATCACTCCAGCTCTTGAGAAGAAATCTTTAGCTGATTTTGCTGGCAAGAAAAAAGTCCTCAGCATTATCCCATCCATCGACACAGGTATCTGTTCGATGCAAACACGTCACTTCAATCAAACCTTATCGGATATGGAAGACACTGTCGTCTTGACGGTCTCTGTCGACCTTCCTTTTGCTCAAGGTAAATGGTGCGCTGCTGAAGGGCTCGACAATGCCATCATGCTCTCAGACTACTACGACCATTCCTTCGGGAAAGCATACGGCCTCTTGATCAATGAATGGCACCTACTCGCACGCGCTGTCTTGGTCTTAGATGCGGATAACAAGGTTACTTACGTTGAATACCTAGACAATATCAACAGCGAACCAAATTACGACGCTGCAATCGAAGCCGTCAATGCGCTTGGATAAATGAAAAAAGAGGTCTGCGACCTCTTTTCCATTGCTATAAAATCCGATGAAGTCCATTCTGTAGGAGGACGCGCCAGCGTAAGCGAGGGATGCCTCTGAGGAAACTCCGCACGCGCTGTGCCACTTGTTGCTTGTAGCTCTTGCCTCCTTGTGCAAAGACTCCTTTTCGACTCCAGTAGCCTTCGACACTGCGATCATTTTTAGGGGCTAGATAGCGAACACCTTGACGATAAAGGACCTGCTTCCGAAAGGCTGGATCCCAAGCTTTGACGGGGTCAATATCTAAGTCCTTATGGATCCGTCCCCTAGCCAGCCCGTAGTTAAAACTAGCCCCATTGACAATGCCATTTTCATAAACTTCTACTGGATCGACTTCATTGAGAAAATGCCCGGCTTGATCGAGAATATACTCCGTATGGAAATTTAACAAGACCTTGAAATTGACTTGTTGGGAGGCCCCTGATGGATAATGAAGGTGACCATCTGGCCCTAGGGAGACCTTATTGTGAAGGCGGGCAGCCGCATAAGCATCCACCGTGACCGCTCTAGCCTTTTGTATGTAAGCTTGTAAGGCCTCCTCGTCAGTCTGTCCAGCTCTGGCCTCATGCGTCCGAATCCACTGGGCTTGGTAACTTGAAAGTAGGTAGCGCAACTGGTGAACCTGGCGTTTCAAGAGCTGATCTCCTGACTGATCTGCTAAGGGATCCTTTTCAAAGGCCACCTGCACGACGCGTGAAAAAGCCTTCCAAAAGTCGGAACCTGGCGGACAATCTGGAGACATCCTACTCAGAAGAAAGGCTGTTTCTTCACAAGTTCCGGACAGGTCACTTGGCATAAGAAGAATTTTCATGACTCCCCTCAGCAAGTCTTGGGCAGCCGTTTCCGTTAGATCTTTGATCTCTTGAAACCACATATTTTGAAACAGAGGACTGGCAAAGAAAAAGACAGACTGGTATTGTTCTTGGTAGGCTTGTACATCTTTGTATTCCTGCAAGTATTTCTCTAAATAGGCTAAACTATTCTCCCTCCACCCTAGTCTCGCCAAGTCCTGTCTGTTCATAATGCCGTCCTTTCTATGCTACTATACTACCATCTTTTGGAGCTTGAGACAATTCTCATTACTCCACTAGCGTTTTTGAGGATTTTTTTGATATACTAGAAGTGAGCGAAGAAAAGAGGAAAGCATGACACCAAACAAAGAAGATTACCTCAAGTGCATTTACGAAATTGGCACAGAAGTAGAAAAAATCAGTAATAAAGAAATTGCCAGTCGCATGCAGGTCTCTCCACCCGCTGTGACCGAGATGATTAAGCGCATGATCTCTGAGGGTCTCTTGGTGAAAGACAAGACCCATGGGTATTTGCTAACAGATCTAGGCTCGCAATTGGTCTCTGATCTCTACCGCAAGCACCGCTTAATCGAAGTATTCCTTCTGAAGAACCTTGACTATACCACCGAGGAAGTCCACGAAGAGGCAGAAGTCCTCGAACATACCGTTTCTGAACATTTCATTGACCAGCTGGATCACATGCTTGGAACTCCTAAGACCTGCCCTCACGGTGGGACAATTCCAAAGAAAGGCGAAAGACTTGTCGAAGCCTACCAAGACCGTCTCAGCGAAGCGACCCAACCTGGTCTGTATATTCTGCAAAGGGTCCATGACACCTATGAATTGTTAAAATTCTTAGACCAGATCCATCTCCAGATTGGGGATACTATCGCATTTCAACGATATGATGACTACACAGGCCTCTATCACTTAGTCATCCATGGACAAGAAATTTCTATCAACCAAGTGATCGCCCAACAACTCTATATTGAAAAACATGCAGTCTAATCCGACTGCATGTTTTCTTACTTATGGATTTTTTGTATCTAACAAAATCGTCACTGGACCATCATTGATCAATTCAATCGCCATATCGGCCCCAAAGATCCCTCGTTTGACAGGGACTTCTTTTTCTAATTGATCATTAAAGGCATCATATAACTGACTGGCCATATCTGGCTTGGCAGCCCCTGTAAAAGCAGGACGGTTGCCTTTTTTGGTATCCGCAAAGAGGGTAAATTGAGAGATCGATAAGATTTCCCCTTGGATATCTTTGACCGAAAGATTCATCTTATCTTCCTCATCTGAGAAAATCCGCATCTGCGATACCTTGCGGACCGCATAATCCAAATCCTTCTGGTCATCCTCAGGCCCCACTCCCACTAGGAGCAACAAGCCTTGCTGGATCGCATTGTAGACTTGACCATCAATGGAAACTGAGGCACTCTTAACCCGTTGAATCACTAATTTCATTTTATTATCCTATTTTATAAATCTATCGAGCATTCACTGCTAACCTTCAAAGAACATCAACTTCAGACAAGGCAGTGCGATACAGGCAGACTAGCTGAAAAGCAACGGCTGTTCAGTTGCTTTTAGAGCAAGGCAGCAAGGCGAGCTAACGAAGCTATAAAAGATAACTGAGTAGCCGATTAGCCGTTGGTACGCTTAACAGAGTATACCTCCGGCACACTCTTAATCTTATCCACAACCGTTGTCAACATAGACAGGTTTGGAATTCCAAAGGAAATGTGGATATTGGCAAATTTCATGTCTTTGGTTGGTTGGGCATTGACGGTTGAGACCATCTTAGCTGTATTGGAGAGGACTTGTAGTACATCGTTCAGAAGTCCGGCACGGTTGAGTCCGTAAATATCGATGTGAGCGATGTAGTCCTTGGTCGTGTTGTTATCTTCCCATTCCACATCAATCAAACGTTGCTCGTAGTTGTCTTGAGCTCGGAGATTCATACAGTCCTGACGGTGAATCGCAACACCGCGTCCTTTGGTGATGTAGCCAACGATTTCATCGCCTGGAACTGGGTTACAGCACTTAGCAATCCGAATCAAGAGCCCAGAAGCGCCTTGGATGACCACGCCACCTTCGTGACGGACCTTCAAGGTGTCTTTTTTATTTTCAACCTTGACCTCGCCACCTTTGACTAGCTCTTCTGCTTCTGCGCGTGCCTTAGCCCGTTCTTCTTCCCGGCGTTCATCCTCCGTCAAGCGGTTAAAGATGGTAATAGCCCCAATCTCTCCAAAACCAATCGCCGCAAACAAGGCTTCTTCTGTCTTGTAACTTGATTTTTGTAGCACTTTGTCCATGTGCTTTTTGTCCATGAACTTATTGGCTACCAAGTCATGCTCGTGGAATTGGGCCATCAAGAGGTCACGGCCACGGTTAATAGACAATTCCTTGTCTTGATTTTTAAAGAATTGACGGATCTTGTTGCGCGCCTTGCTAGTTTTAACAAGGGTCAACCAGTCACGACTCGGACCAAAGGAATTGGCATTGGTGATAATCTCCACCTGATCTCCCGTCCGAAGTTTGGTATTGAGGGGCACCATCCGGCCATTGACCTTAGCACCAATCGCTTTTTCCCCAACTTTGGTGTGGATTTCATAGGCAAAATCGATCGGTCCGGAATCTTTGGGAAGCGAGCGCACAGTTCCATCTGGAGTGAAGACGTAAATCTCTTCTGCCAGGATGTCTTCTTTTACATTTTCCACGAATTCCTTGGCATCGCCTGACTGGTCTTGGAGTTCCATCATCTCCTTGATCCAGTTCATCCCAATAGCAGATTCCTTACTGTTGACTTGACCTTTGATGCCTTTTTTGTAAGCCCAGTGAGCCGCAACCCCGTATTCGGCAACCTCGTGCATCTCCTTGGTTCGGATCTGGAATTCAATCGGTCCTTTAGGGCCATATACAGTCGTATGGATGGACTGGTAGCCATTGGCCTTCCGGTTGGCAATATAGTCCTTAAAACGCCCCGGCATTGGCTTCCAGAGCTCATGGATGTATCCCAGCATGGCATAGACATCGCTTGGAGTATCCAGGATACAGCGAATGGCAATCAAGTCGTAAATTTCATCAAAGCGTTTCTTTTTATCCTGCATCTTGCGATAGATCGAATAGATATGCTTTGGTCGACCATAAATTTTCCCATGCAGATGGCGTTCCCCAGCATAGGTCTCAATCTTGTGGACAACCTCTTCGACCAACTCTTCTCGCTCGCGACGTTTTTCCTTCATCATATGCGAAATCTTGTAGAATTCAACTTCATTCAGATAACGGAAGGACAAATCCTCAAGCTCCCACTTGACGCTGGAAATCCCGAGACGGTGGGCTAGCGGTGCATAGATCTCCATGGTCTCACGCGAAATGCGTTCTTGCTTATCCTTGCGCAAATGCTTGAGGGTACGCATATTATGCAAGCGGTCTGCCAATTTGACCAAAATGACACGGATATCTTGAGACATGGCCATGAGCATCTTGCGATGGTTTTCCGCCAACTGCTCTTCATGGGACTTGTACTTGACCTTCCCGAGCTTGGTCACCCCATCGACAATCACGCGCACATCATGACCAAATTCGCGCTCTAAATCATCTAAAGTCGCATCCGTATCTTCTACGACATCATGCAAAAAGCCGCAGGCGACTGTCACAGCATCCAGTTTCAGCTTGGCAAGGATTCCTGCCACTTGAATTGGGTGGATGATATAAGGCTCGCCAGACTGACGGAATTGCCCATTATGGCAATCAACCGCATAGACCAAAGCCTTTTGCACAAAAGCAACATCTTCAGGTGATAAATATTTTTTTGTAAGGGCAACGACTTGGTCCCCTGTTAAATTCTCTTCTTTCGGCATGTATTTTCTCCAGTTTCTTGGATACTATTTTAACACTTTTAGAAGCAGATGGGAACCAATGAAGCTACTTTAATATACGGATACTTCTCGAAGATCATTCTGGGATCCACCTTGCTTTTCATCATTCGTAAAAGTTTTTTGTAAAAAAATTAACGAAGCGATTCCTTCACTTCGTTAGTTCATTAATTCTGTAACAACACTCACTGCGCTAAGAGCGTAGAGTGGGGCTGTTTCTGCTCGCAGGATGCGAGGTCCAAGTCCTGCTAACACTGCTCCTTTAGCTGTAAAGCTTTCAATTTCTGCAGGGGAGAGGCCTCCCTCTGGCCCAAAGATAAAGAGCAATTTGCTTCCAGCTTCCAATCCGGTCAGAGACTGAAGTAAAGCTGCTGCCTCTCCTTCTTTAGCCGACTCTTCATAAGCCACCACGATCCGATCAAACTGTTCTAACTGATCCAAAAAGTCTGCCTTTTTCTCAAAAAGGGTAATGCTTGGGACCAAATTCCGCTTGCTTTGCTCGGCTGCTCCAAGGGCGATTTTTTCTAGTTTTTCGACCTTTTTACCCAATTTTTTGCCATCCCATTTGGCAACGGACCAGTCTGCAGGAAAGGCCCAGATTTGGCTAGCACCGAGTTCCGTTACTTTTTGAGTGATGAACTCAAGCTTGTCTCCCTTGGGAAAGCCTGATGCAATGGTCACTTGGACTGGCAGTTCCACATTATCAGCTAATTCTTCGATTAGCTCCAATTGACGGGCTTCCACATTGACCACGCGCGCCAAGCGCTTGATCCCATCATCAAAGACTAGAGTAACTTCGTCCCCTTCTTTTAAGCGCATGACCTGAAACATGTGCTTGCTGGTTTCCTTGTCCTCTATGGTGACAGGTGAGCTAGCCAAGCCTTTTACAAAATACTGCTGCATGCTAGCCTCCAATCACACCGGAGACATCCTTGGTCTTCTTGAAGACGCAGGCATTCCATTCCCCTTGGATCATGTGGGTTTCAAGGAAAAATCCAGCTGACTCAGCCGACTCACGCACCATGTCCCACTTGTCCTTGATAATGCCACTCATGATGAGATAACCTTCGTCCTTGACCAAGCGATAAGCATCATCTGTCAGATGAATCAGAATGTCCGCCAAGATGTTGGCCACGATGACATCTGCCTCAATCTCCACACCTTTCAGCAAATCGCCTGGGGCAACATGGATATTTTCCATACCCGGATTGAGCTCAATATTTTCCTGAGCGACACGAACCGCTACATCATCCAAGTCATAGGCAAAGATTTCCTTGGCACCAAGAAGGGAGCTAGCAATGGAGAGGACACCTGAACCAGTTCCCACATCTAGCACCGTTTCGCCACCGCGAAGAACCTGCTCCAAGGCAAAGAGACTCATCTTGGTTGTTGGGTGAGTTCCAGTTCCAAATGCCATACCAGGATCCAACTTGATAATCTTTTCTCCCGCTGTCGACTCATAGTCTGTCCAAGATGGCACGATGGTCAAGTCATGAGTGATACGAGCTGGCTCATAGTATTTCTTCCAGTTGTCGGCCCAGTCTTCCTCAGCCAAGGCAGTCGTGCCAATATTAATCTCTCCTAAGTCCATAAAGTCGGTCAATTCTGAGAGACGAGCCTGCAAATTCGCTTCCACCACTGCTACATCAACCGTTTCCGGGTAGTAGGCCGTCACCACGATTTCTTCCTGTTGCTCGACTTCTGGGAAAATCTCACCGAAGCGGTCCACATTCCCCACATAGTCCATGCTGTCTTCGATTGCTACCCCTTGGGCACCTAACTCAATCAAGAGATTAGAGACCAGCTCCTCCCCCTCACGCTTCACTGTAACTTTTAACTCTTGCCATGTTTCCATCATTAAGATACCAAGCCCGTAAAACACAAAGCCAAAATTGGAAATTCTCTGAAGACGCTTGTGTCTAAGAGAAGTTTATATTTTTGGCACAGTGTTTAGGGCAGGTTCAGTTTAGAAATTTAACCGAACCATCCTTTCTATTTGTCAATCAATTTTTTCATGTAGACCATATCCATACCTTCTTTTTCAGGCTCGATATGAGTTTGACGGTAGCCATTTTTCTCGTAGAAGGCAACCATTCTCGCATCCTGTAATACCGTACACAAATCCCATTGTGTGATGGTTGACAATTCCTCTTCTAGCAATCTCAGTCCCTCAGAACCATACCCTTTTCCCTGATACGGAGGCAAAATCGCTGCGGTCCCTAACCAAGCTTCCGTTAACTCTTCATTGGTCTGAACTCGTAAAAATCCGATGTTTTCTTCATCTTTTTTTACAAAGTAGTAATAGCTATTGGGACGCTCTGCCAGTTTCCATTTGATTCGTTCACGGTCCTCGAGATAAGGGTCATATTCATCATGGTATTTTTCATAAACAGCCTTAAAGCTAGCTCTCTGAATTGCAATAATAGTTTCTAAATCCTCTGCTCCCGCTCGAACAAGTGTTATCATAAACCTTCCTCCAAATAATCCCTCAATCTCCCCTGTAGCTGAGGCACTGCCTGTTTAGACTTCAAAAATTCCTCAATAGGCATCAGTTTATAGGCCTGTCCTTCATTCCCAAAGGTAATATTGTCAAATTGTTCTTGTCTTAGCTGACCAACCATAAAGACCGATTGCTTGTCTTTAAAGATTACGCTAGGATAAATCTTGCTCCAAAGCAGACAGTCTTCATCTAAATGAATTCCCAATTCCTCATAAACTTCACGCGCTGCGCACTCGAAAGGGCTTTCGTTTCCTTCACGACCACCACCTGGCAACTCCCACATGTTGGGACAAGGGATATCGTCCTTGTCATCACGTAAGATAGTCAAGACCTTATCCCCACAAATCAAGGCAATCTTGCAACCTTGGAAATCCATTCTGCTATCCAATAATTCCATGATATTTACTCTTTTCTATGATAACAATTACTCTCTAGGAAAATACGAGCTAGCTTTCTTCGATTACTTTTTGGCACTCTGCATCCCAGTATGCTTGCCATCTGCCATGTTTTTTAGCAAAATAAACCGTAAACTCATCATTTACATAATCTGCAACATAGCGAAGATTAGGCGGGTTTTCCTCAAAACTTAATATCCAAGGATGGAAGTAAAAGGTTTTCTCCCACCTCTTCTGAGTATAGCCTAGATCCTTAGCATACTGAGGGATGGGTTGTTGCAACTCGCTTTCCAAATGGGACTGAATGGCATTGTCAAAACTATTCAAACGAGCTAATAGTTGCTTAAACTGATCTTCCTCCTCAATTTTGAAATCACCTATGAACTCAAATTCTGCAAAGTCTATAGAAAATTCAAATAATGTGATTTTACCATCCTCAACATAGTGCCCATCTTCATCAACACAACAACGAGTTCCTGACTTCAATACTCGCTCAAAATCTAAATTCGCAAAGCGATTGCGGGGCAGAATGCAAACTGATTGCTCAGATTTATCTGACCTTCTCCTGAAAAACTGTTTGACTTTTTCTAGCATAGTTTTCCCCTTCTCCTTGAATCCAGTATTCAAAAAAACACTTAGAATCTTTTCTAATATCTCGGATAGGGATAAAAGGTGCTTTCTTCTAGGCCAACTTTGCCTTCTTCAAAAACTTCTTGGTTCCAGACGATCTCAAAGCTCTCTGCTTCTTCGTCTGCCAAGAAATCCATGAGCTCATCCAAGGCCAGCTCGGCTGTATCTCGAAGGAAAGTCGCAAAATAGGCTAGAAACTCACGAGACAAGCCTTTTTTAGGCTCATAAGGAATCGCTGTTAAATAGGCATCTTCTTCCACATGAGACTTGGCTGGATTGTAGAAGATAACAGCTTCTTCAAAGAAGATATCCTCATCAGATTCTTCGCCAGCTTCATCAACCAGTGCAACCCCTCCCGTATTCTGTGCTTCCAAGAGAAAAGCCACTTCTACCGCATGGTTTTTCTTATCCCAATTGATCTCAAAATCAAAAGGAAAAACCTTGTCCATCTCCTCTTCTAAAACATCCAAAAATCCGTATTTAGACATAGCGTCCTCTTTCTAATTTCCCACTCTTAGAGCGGAATATGATACAATAGTTACTACAATCTTACCATAAAAAACGCCTCTTTGAAAGGAGACAAAGCTAGAAAGGAGAAGGAAATGCCCGACAATCTCGCACTCCGTATGCGACCACGGACGATCGATCAAGTCATCGGTCAACAGCACCTGGTTGGAGAAGGCAAAATCATTCGTCGCATGGTCGAAGCCAATCGTCTGTCTTCTATGATTCTCTATGGACCTCCAGGGATCGGAAAGACCAGTATTGCTTCTGCCATCGCAGGAACAACCAAGTATGCCTTTCGTACCTTTAATGCAACGGTTGACAGTAAAAAACGCCTCCAAGAAATCGCAGAGGAGGCCAAATTTTCTGGTGGCTTGGTCCTGCTCTTGGACGAAATCCATCGCCTCGATAAAACCAAGCAAGATTTTCTCTTGCCTTTGCTCGAAAACGGTCTAGTCATCATGATCGGTGCAACGACTGAAAATCCCTTTTTCTCTGTCACACCCGCTATTCGTAGCCGCGTACAAATCTTTGAGTTGGAACCGTTGACGACGGAGGAGGTCAAGCAAGCTCTGAAAACGGCGCTAGATGATCCCGAGCGTGGCTTTGATTTTCCAGTCGTGCTCGATGAGAACGCTTTGGATTTCATCGCTACCTCAACCAATGGAGATCTTCGTTCCGCCTTTAATTCTCTCGATCTGGCGGTGCTGTCGACCTCTGAAAATGCAGAAGGCATCCGCCATATTACGCTAGAGATCATGGAAAACAGCCTCCAGCGCAGCTACATCACCATGGACAAAGATGGAGACGGCCACTACGATGTGCTCTCTGCCCTGCAAAAATCTATCCGTGGTTCGGATGTCGATGCTAGTCTCCACTACGCCGCTCGTTTGATCGAAGCCGGAGATCTACCCAGCCTAGCACGTCGTTTGACTGTCATCGCTTATGAAGATATCGGTCTGGCCAATCCAGATGCGCAGATTCATACGGTGACGGCGTTGCAAGCAGCTGAGCGCATCGGCTTTCCTGAGGCTCGCATTCTCATCGCCAATATCGTCATCGATCTAGCCCTTTCGCCGAAATCCAACTCAGCCTACGTCGCCATGGACAAGGCGCTGGCTGATCTTAGAAGTTCTGGCAACCTTCCTATTCCTCGCCACCTCCGCGATGGTCATTATGCTGGAAGCAAGGAACTGGGAAATGCGCAAAACTATAAATATCCCCATAACTACCCTGGCAACTGGGTCAATCAGGACTACCTGCCAGACAAACTCAAACACGCCTCCTACTTTATTCCTAATGAAAATGGCAAGTACGAGCGTGCTCTCGGAGCCACCAAGGAGAAGATTGATCAATTTAAGAAAAAGTGACATCGGTTTCAAAAAATTGAGATTTTTCCTTGAAATATTTTCAAAATGTGGTATCATATACATATAGAAACGCTGTGGTGTACGACTTCACACTTAAGTGTTGACCGACTATTTTTTGTATTATTAGGGAAACAAAAGACTTCTGGCAGTATGCAGGCCGTTTCACGCGGAAGCAGCTAAGTCAGAGCGAGTTGCCCACCTGCTTAATTGCGCGGGTTCAATACAAATCGTGAAGTATCGGCACCAATACAGCTTTTTATATTTGCCTCCTTAGCTCAGTTGGTAGAGCAGTAGACTCTTAATCTATGGGTCACAGGTTCGAGCCCTGTAGGGGGCATCTACATACAACAGGAAAAAGCCTTGATAACCAAGGCTTTTTTGTTTGTCTATAACTGATTTGCCCCATCATTTGCCCCACATTTTTTTATGAGCAATCTTTCCAGACATCTCTGATTACGA
>NZ_JADNLT010000004.1:0-87253 GCF_015556095.1 Streptococcus parasanguinis | reverse complement strand
TTTGTCTATAACTGATTTGCCCCATCATTTGCCCCACATTTTTTTATGAGCAATCTTTCCAGACATCTCTGATTACGAAAAACAAAAAAGCTATCCTACCTTTGCAAATTTAGATAAGATAGCAGAATATTTTAATGCAACTCCAACTCAACTTTTTGGAACAAGTAAGGAGATTGAATTAGAAAAGAGTGTTCTTGAATCGAATGAATACTCTGATAAAGTAAGTGAGATCTTAAAGGCTGTCAAATACATCGAACATTTTCTAGAAACTGATGGACAGTACTTAGAGGATTTACTTTACCTAACAAGAGGCAACCAACTATACACAGAAGATGGAGATGAGTTGTATATTGATCCAACTTCTCAGAAAAGAACATTTCATAACCAATATGAACCTGGTTTTATTGTAGCAAGAGATAAATCCCCACTAGAACTCTTAATTGAAAATAAGGACCTATTAGATTAAAAAAGCGAGGATATGTACTGATCCCAAAAGTTAGACAGAAAAAAATCTAACTTTTGGGATCAGTACATTTTCAACTCTCTTATTTATTTTCTTATCTCACATAATTACTTCACATATCCAGGCTCATCAAATTCATTTTTTTCAATAACATATGCCACATTTGCATCCTTATTGATCAAAGAACATATATCTATTAAACTACAAAAGCTCTCTGACCGCAAAATTCCGTTAATTTACAACCTTATTCCTACTTTCTATTTTACTTTTCTGACAGATAAGATTATAATAAGAAGTATTTATTTTCGGAGGTTTTTATGTCATTTCTATCAAAAAATTGGGCAGGACTGTTAGCCTGTCTGATCATTTCTATCATCTCTTGGGTTTTAGGAGGCTTTCTGCCTGTTGTGGGAGCACCTGTTTTCGCCATTTTTATCGGAATGATTCTCTACCCCTTTCTCACTCCCTATAAACAACTGGATGCTGGTTTGACTTATAGCTCCAAAAAATTGCTTCAGTATGCTGTTATCTTACTTGGTTTTGGACTCAATATCTCTCAAGTTTTCGCAGTTGGAAAATCTTCCCTTCCTGTCATCCTTTCGACTATTTCTATCGCTTTAATTATTGCTTTCTTTTTCCAACGATTTTTTAACATGGATACAAAGCTAGCTACCTTGATTGGGGTAGGCTCTTCTATCTGTGGCGGTTCTGCCATTGCAGCGACTGCTCCTGTTATTCACGCCAAGGAAAAAGAAGTAGCCCAAGCCATTTCTGTTATCTTTTTCTTCAATGTCTTGGCAGCTCTTATCTTTCCAACTCTAGGTTCTTGGCTCCATCTCTCCAACGAAGGTTTTGCTCTCTTTGCGGGTACTGCGGTCAACGATACTTCCTCTGTAACAGCCACAGCTAGCGCCTGGGATAGTCTGTATCATACCAATACTCTAGAATCTGCAACCATTGTCAAACTGACTCGTACCTTAGCTATTATCCCTATTACTCTCTTCCTCTCCTATTGGCAAAGCCGTCAACAAGACAACAACCAAGGAGTAAAGCTTAAAAAAATCTTCCCCGTTTTCATTCTCTACTTCATCCTAGCTTCTCTGCTAACTACCGTCCTTACTTCTTTTGGTGTTAGCAATAGCTTCTTTTCACCTCTCAAACAGCTCTCCAAATTCCTCATCATCATGGCTATGAGTGCTATTGGTCTCAAAACTAACCTCGTTGCTATGATCAAATCCAGTGGAAAATCCATTCTTCTTGGAGCCCTTTGCTGGATTGCTATCATCCTGACTAGTCTTGGCATGCAATTACTCATCGGTATTTTCTAAGAAAAAAGGGAGCCTAAAGGCTACCTCAGAACGTAGACAGACGTCATTTTTGGCGTTTGTCTTTTTGTATGTTCAAAGATATTTTGTCTTATCATCTACTATTCCATCCAAAAATCTGATTTAAAGCAAAATAAAAAGGGATATTCCCTATCCATTTCGATAATTTTTTCATTAATTTGTTTTTCCATTTTATCCTCCGATTAGTCTCGCACTGATATTTATTGATAACAACACTATATTTCTAGTATAGCATAATCATTAGATATTATAGGTTTTCAAACCAAATGAGAGTCATTCGTTTTTGCCCCATTTTTAAATCATGACATTGGAAATACCTAAAAGTACTTCCCTAAAATCACTTATATTTCAATATTTTTAATTACTCTCAATATGAAAATCCTTTCCAAATCCATGCAGGGGGCATCTAAATCAACAGGAAAAAACCTTGATTTATAAGGCTTTTTTGCTTGTCTATAACTGATTTGCCCCATCATTTGCCCCACATTTTTTTATGAGCAATCTTTCCAGACATCTCTGATTACGAAAAACAAAAAAGCTATCCTACCTTTGCAAATTTGGATAAGATAGCAGAATATTTTAATGCAACTCCAACCCAACTATTTGGAACTAGTAAAGAGATTGAGTTAGAAAAGAGTGTTCTTGAATCTAATGAATACTCTGATAAAGTAAGTGAGATTTTAAAAGCTGTCAAATACATCGAAGATTTTCTAGAAACTGATGGACAGTACTTAGAGGATTTACTTTACTTAACAAGAGGCAACCAACTATACACAGAAGATGGAGATGAGTTGTATATTGATCCAACTTCTCAGAAAAGAACACTTCATAACCAATATGAACCTGGTTTTATTGAAGCAAGGGATAAATCTCCACTAGAACTCTTAATTGAAAATAAGGAATTGTTTGATAAATAGAAAAAGCGAGGATAACCTCGCTTCAGATTGAAGTTAAAATCTTTAGAAGACACTTTTATAAGGACTTTGTCTTCAATCTGTGAAAAGGAGTGAAAACTCCTTTTCTTTTTGTAAGTCAGACTGAAACTTCCAAATTGTTTATTTATTTTATTGACATTTTCTATAAAAATAAGTACAATAGTTTTATTAGAAAACTATACTATATAGGGGGTATTGAAATGAAATTTTCTAATCGTTTACTGCTATTCCTTGCAGGAGTTGTTTTTGTCCTTTTAGGACTTTTCCTATTTACAAACCCAGTAGCTAATCTTGTTGCTTACAGCTGGTGGATTTCATTTGGTTTACTGGTTTCTTCTATAGCAGCTATTTTAGGCTATTTCTCTGCACCAAAAGAGCTTCGCTCACCTGTTTATCTTTTCCAAGGATTTGTTAGTCTTCTCTTAGCTCTTTACCTCGTTGCTTATGGCTTTGTGACCCTGCCGGTCGTCATTCCGACCATTGTAGGAATTTGGTTAATTGTAGAAGCCATTATTGCTTTCTTTAAAGGCAATCGTCTAAGATTGATTTTCCCTATTATTGGTAGCAATATCACGTGGGTAGCCTTGCTTGAATTTTTACTAGGTCTAGTGATTCTGTTCAATCCAGTGGCTACAGGTGTCTTTGTCGTTTATGTCATTGCCTTTTCATTTTTAGTTACTGGCTTCACCTACATTATTGATGCCTTTCGTAAATAGTCTAGTTGCTATTTCTATCGCATTCAAAAAAGCTGGGAAATCATATTCTCAGCTTTTTCGTCTCTTTAATTATCACTTTTTCGCATTCCATTCTACGTAGAAATTTGTTTTTCCATTTTATTCTCCAATTTGATCTCGCACTGACATTTATTTATAACAAAACTATATATCTAGAATAGCATAATCATTAGGTATTATAGGTTTTCAAACAAAATACGAGTCATTCGTTTTTGCCCCGCTTTTGCCCCATTTTTAAATCCTGACATTGAAAATACCTAAAAGTATTTCCCTAAAATCAGCTATATTTCAACATTTTTGTTTATTTTCAATATGAAAAGTTCTTACAAATCCATGTAGGGGGCATTTTTTTATGCACAAAAAGCCTTGAAAACCAAGGCTTTTTTGCTTGTCTTAAAAGTATTTGGCTCACTTTTTTATGAATACAAATAAGTGAGCTTCATAGCAAGGCTCGCTTTTATCTAACACATCGTTATAATCTCAAAACCACCTCGGAGGTAGTTTGTTAATGAAAGTCTATATTAGGTATCATAATTCTAACAATAGCTGCTGAACAACTTCCAAAACATCCCTGAAAGAAATAGAAGTTGCATAAGGGTAATGAGACTGATAATTTTCCCAATGACGCGCCAATGTTATATCATCCTTCATCTCATCAATCATATTTTGAAAATCTACTACATCTAACGTTGTCTGACGATAGGAGAATGTTGCCTCGCAAGCTGATCGAAGCTTTTTACTATCCAATCGGCTTTTTTCCATACTATAAATTACATACACATCATAAAAATCCTTGCTTCGAGTATTAAAGAAAGATCTTCGATAAATCGTTTCCAATTTTTCAGCCAATATTGTCTCCAAATTATAGGCCACGATCTCATAGTCAATCTCTTGAAAGAGACTATGATAACGATAGGAAACGGATTTGGGAGTAATAGGATCACCAGTCGCAATATCTAAAGGAATTGTCTGACGTATATTATCAAGCCGACATAAAATATGGATTCGATAACCACCATAAGGATCTTCATCTTTAATTTCACTTATCTTAGTAATTTCATAATGAACCAAATCATCAGTTAGGATTTCCTTTAAAGTACTTTCTAGTAGAGATTTGTCCATCTTAAATTGTTCTAAAATAAAATCCATATCAGAAGTTGTTCGACTTTCAACACCAATAATATTGGATAAAAGAAATCCTCCCTTGAATACAAAGTTATGACTATACGGACTAGATGCTATCTTTGCAAGTATCGTTTCTAGAAAATAATAAGTTAGCACAACATTGAAATCTACCTGTTTTTCGTTTGAAATTTTATGGCACAGAGCAATCAATCTATCTTTATTCATATAAGACCTCCATCAATGATTGGACGTTTTCGAGCACATGAAACTCTCGCGCATATTTGTAGAGTTTTCGTAGATCTTTTTTTGAAGATTGAATATATCTCTTTAAAGAAGTCGAAAATATTTCCACATCTATCTTTTGTCGCTCGCGAATGAGATCGCATATCGATCTCTCCAAATCATATACCCTTACTTCATTTCCGAAGGACGTTTGTAGCTTTGTCACACCGACTTCATACAATTCTTTCTGGATGAAATGCCTTTTTACCTCCTTAGGAAATCGATGAGGATTATAACCTGTATAGACCGTCACTTCTTTGTATTTAGGGATAACATCTATCAGCCCATGGAGATACAATGCTGATAGATAAGAATAAATCACTTTTTGATGTTGGAGTTGGAAAATGGCATACTCATCATACTGAGACCAATCGGTGATATAAATCCCTCTGGCAACCTTTATGAGTTGACCATTTTCCACCATTCGATTTAGGTAAGGCTTTGGGATCCCTTTTTTAACTACATCAGATGTTCTAATAATAGACTGATGATCTAGCATTTCCTGTATTTGTTTTTGAATCATTTCAGCATTCCTATTGTTGTTACTTCTGTGCTTTTATTATATCATATCACACGCACAAAAGTAACAATAACGATTATTCATAAAAAGATGCCGGACAAATAGCTCCGACATCACTTTCCAAAATCCTCTCTCCAAATATCCTTGACGGTCACATCGTCCCAATTCTTTGGACTGAAGCGGCTGGAGTAGATGGAGGTCCAGTTCACAGTTCACCGATCCACCACTCGCGCTTCAAAGCGGGCTGGCTTATCGTCTACATTTGTGATGGTGATGTTGTAGCTTTCGTTCCGTCACCCCAAATACTTCCTCTACTTCCCCTTGAATCACTATTCCATCGTTTTCTAAATAGAAACTCTTACTTTTATCATTTGGTAAGTCTTTACGCTCTGTTTTGTCTTTTAAAAAAATGAGCTCCGTTATTGTTTGCTTTTCAACATTATAGACTATGTGACTATCTTTCATCCCCCAACCTTTTCGACCGGACAATTTTAACTTAGCATCATCAAATTTTTTAAACTGGAGTTCCGACCTATATTCTAGCTGGTCCGTATTGGGATAAACTCTCAATTGAACACTTTGACCAGGCTGGAGGGTGTAGCTTCCATAAGTAAGGATCGAATAAACAAACCAGACTGCAAATGAAGCATATAAAAATCCAATGATCTTTCGTGAACGTTTGCTTGTAAAACGACGCAAAAGCAAGACGAGAGAAATAATAAATATCAGGGGTGTTACCATTTGTCTTCCTTTCTTACCAGCATTGACCCGGTTATGATTTCTACAGCAGCTTTTCATTTCACTCCTAGCCACACTTTCCATCTAGTATACCATAACCTGAAATGATCTAATCACAAGAACCCTACCAAACATTTGACAGCTCTTCACCGAATCCGCTATGATAAGGGTACTTGAAATTCCGAGTTTTCATAGCATTTAAAATGTAAGGAGTCCAAAATGAAAATCTATTATTCAAAATTTGTTGGTGTCGGTTATCTAATCTTTGCGGCGGGTGTATCCTTTCAATTTTTCTTTTCTCCCGCTCATGGATTGATCGACTTTTCTCGACTAAATCTTCTCACTGTGATTACAACCATTCTCTTTTTCGCTGCTATCTATGCAACTATTGCAGGCATCAAAAGACTGACTAGCCGCAGAGTCTCCTTTGAATTCACCTTTGAAGGTATTGAGGTCTATCCCGGACTCTTCTTCTCAAAAGAAATCTTCATTCCCAAAGAAGAATTGTTGCGAGCATCGTATGTTGAAGTGGACGTCAGCGACCCTGATCATGTCAACAGCAAGGCTTGCTATTTAGATTTTAACCTCAGAGAAGTCACCCAGTTAGAAAATATTTCTAAATCAAACATCATCATCAATACAAGCACCTTGAAATTGCGTCTCGCCCTTAGCCTCTGTCGATTTAGAGAGGAAGAAAAAGCCGAGTTAGCGACCTATCTAAAAGAAAACTACGGCATTGATTTTTTCTATTAGCATGTAATAAAAAAGCCCTCCATTAGAATTTTAGAATAGCAAGATCTTTCCAAGTATTTGACGAACGAATACCGAATAACCGTTTTATAGCAAAGAAAAAGCCTTGAAAATTCAAGGCTTTTTTAACTGCTCTTAGTTCCTCATTTTCCCTTTGGGTACGAGCAGATAGAAAAATAGCAAATTCAATCCAAATACAGCAACAAAGAGTCCTAATTGGGTGGCATCGATCGTTTGTTTCTCGGTCAAATCTTGGATCAGCTTTGTATAATAATAGCCTGGGAAAGCCCGTTGTAGCTTGCCAACCAAGTCCATAAATCCTCCACTTGCGCCAAGCGTATCAAAGGGAATAATGGTCATGGCGGCTAAAATAATAACAGGAAAGCCAATGGTATCAATCGTCTTGGCATCTACCCTTACCCCAAGTACAAAGCCAATCACACTAAAGTAGATCCCCATCAAGGATAAGAGGAAAAATTGCACCAACAGGCTAGTCGTCACTGGAAAGTGAAAACCTAGGACAGCAACAACTAGCACCGCTAAAAAGATCAAGCTGTTCAGAATCAGTTGTACAATCGATTGATCCCATAAATAGTGCTTGACACTATAGCTTGTAAAGTGGGATTCAAAAGAATAAAAGCCGATATCTGAGGCGATACGCTTACTAAAAGTTGCAAGGCTATTGCCAATGACCCCGATAAATACAGCAATGCCTAACAAAATACTTGGTGAAACTCCCTTTTGAAGCTGATAAAAGAAGATATACCAGCCTATGGGTAAAATAATGGTGAATAATACGAAGCGCTTATTTCGTAAAACTTGTTTTAATTGAATCTTTCTCATGCTTGTTCCCTTCCTTTATTCATCTCTTCTCGGAAATACTGCTCAATGGTTTGACCAGCCTGGTGAATGTCCTCAACAGCCTTTGTTGCAGCAATTCGACCCTCTTTTAAAATCAGGACTTTTGTAAAAAAGGCATCAATTTGGTTAAAATCATGGGTCACCACAACAGATGTAAACTCTTGCTGCTCCAGCAATTTCCAAAAATTATCCACTGCTTCCAAGTCCATGCCAGTCGTCGGCTCATCTAAAAAAATCAATTTTGGATGATTCAAAATGGTTAACAATAAGGACAAGCGCCTCTTTTGACCACCAGAAAGACTTCCCACCATCTGCTCTCTTGATTCTCTCAATTCGACCATTTCTAAGAGTCCATTGATATCAGCCTGCTTCTGCTGATTCATCCGGCTTTTTAATTCGACGAATTCAGCAAGGGTTAAATCATCGATGAGCAGATCCCCCTGGGGCATCATCCCAATTTCCCTTTGAAAATCAAGCGAAGTTTTTATCGTTCCCAAATCGGCCTGGAGCTGCCCAGCGATAATGTTGAACAGGGTACTTTTTCCTGCTCCATTATTTCCCAGCAAGGCAATTTTGTCTCCTTCTTCTATCGAAAAAGACACCCCCTTTAATACAGATTTCTCCTTAAATGATTTTGTAATAGATGCTACCTGAAACATACGATCCCTCTTTTCTTATTGATCTTGTGTCCATTATACGTCAAAGAGAAAGCCTTGGAGGCTCTCTGTCAGAATCGGTCAAAAAATCGTCGTGAATGGTCAAAAAAGAGGCTGGGACAAAAGTCCTAGCCTCTCAATTATTTTTGGATTGTCGAGCAAGACGCAGTGGTTGAGTGGGCTCTACTACGCTGATTTCATCAGCTTTTATAGCCCTACTCAACTGTGCGGAGGTGGGACGACGAAATCGAATTCTAACGAATGACCGATTTCTGTCCCACTCTCTCTTCCATTATTCCTTCCAAAAGGTCAAGCTCTGAGTAAATCGGTAGTTTGAACTCTTGGTAGACACTGTCGTTTTGGGATATTTTTCCAGTAATTGTTGGATCTTGTACAAGCCAAGACCACGGCCATCTCCTTTACTTGAGTAGTCCTTTTCAAAAATTCTCGCCAGATCTATTTTTTCAGCTTTTGTACTATTTTCAACTATTAAGATGAGGGAGTTTTCCTCCTGGAGCATGGCAAGAGTCAGCTGTGGGTCATCTGATTCAAGACTCGCTTCAATAGCATTGTCACAAAGGATGGATAAGAAGGTGATGAAATCTAAAACCTCGATGAATAAATCACGAACAGGTTCATCGATCTCGACAGAGATCCCAATCCCTTTATTTTGAGCTTCCAACAATTTTGCGGACAGAACACTTTTTACAGCTGGATTTTCGATGTGACCGAGTTTGGCAATATCAAACTTGCTATCGTAAAATTGTTGGCCACTCTCTCGAAGAACATTCTCATAAACTTCCCTGATCGCATTGAGATCTTCATGCTCAATACTTAACTTGAGACTGGTTAAAATATTCAGGTAATCATGACGAAAGGCACGAATCTCCCCATAGAGCATTTCGACGTGTTGACTATAGGTGGCTAACTCCTGCAGTTGCCTATCTTTTTGCTCTAGAATCTCTTGTTTCAATCGTTCTTTGGACACTGCATTGAAATACAAGAGCATCATAAAAAATAAGATCAAATAAATACTATTTAACTGTTCCCGTAAAGCATCTGCATGCGGAATAGCATCCTCAAAAACCACCAGACCTACAACACTGACTAAATACACAAACATAGAAAGATCCATTGGGAGTAAGAAACGATTAAAATACTGCCGTTGAAAGCCTACTTTTAGATCTGTAAAATCTAGTTTTAACAATTTAGTGATTCCTATATAAACAGGAAAGACCAGCAATTCAAGTAGAGCATCATACCAGCTGACAGATGCCTCACGAACAAGTACAATCCCTAGCATCGGAAAGACATAAAAGGCTAAGAGACGCCCAATGAGACTCTCCACGACAACCGGGTAGAGCCCATAAAAAATGTTCAAGAGGTGTCGTATGTTACGATTTCGATAGAAACTATAGGCAATAAATACTAAGAAATAGCCAAAAAAGCCTACCGGTGGCACAAGGGTAAAGACGACTGCAAAGAAGAAAGGGCACAAAAAGAGCCAGCGCCAAGCGAACTCTTGTCTACTGATATGACGATAGATCAGCATGCTGACGAAGAACTTTAGGTAAGACATTAGAATATCTAACAGCAATTCTTTCTCCCTCTATTTTTTCAAAGCTTCCAGTAAGCCTCTATACTTGGTCCGTGAGATCAAGCAATTGTCTCCATTTTCAAAAAAAGCTTTCTTGGCTTCTTTATCAATCTTCGTAATATTTTGCGGATTCACCACAAAGGAGCGGTGGCACCGATACAAGCGGGGATCTGCTTTTTCGATATCGGCAATACTAGCGTAAAATTCCAAGCGCTCTTCCTGGGTGTGTAAAATGACCTTGTGAATGGTTGGAGACGTTTCAACATACAAAATCTTATTAAAAGGAACTTGTACACGCGCCATCGCACTCTCAAATGTAAAGGCATCTTGCGCAATCGTGGTCCCAGCTTGCTCCAAGGTATAGTCGATGGCTGAGCTGATTCTCTCTTTGAACTCTTCCTCACCCAGCGTTTTATCAATAAAATCCAAGGCAGCCACTTTGTACTGAAAGGTAATGGGCATGAATTCAGAGTGAGTGGTGACAAAGACAATGGTCGCATGGGGGTCTTTCTTACGAATCTCTTTTGCGATCTCTAGACCCTTTTTCTCCTCACCTTTAATCTCGATATCTAAAAAGAATAGGTGATGGGCGCCTCTCTCTGTGATAGCATCCAGCAACTGGCTTGACTTCCCAAACACTTCTGGCGCTTTGCATTGCAAGGATTTTTGACGGATGAGATCCTGCAAGACCGATTCGATACGCGATTGTTGGATCCATTCATCTTCTAACACAAAAATCTTCAACAAAGTCCTCACCCCTTCCCCTCTACGAATATGTTCTATTTTACCATAAATGATGCCTACTGAGCCACTCTTTCAAAGTAGACTCAAAAGGCATTCTATCTTTTTCTCCTTAACAAGAAAAAACTCTCCCGGAGGAATCCGGAAGAGCTTGCGCAAGGGGAATTTGAAAAATATTTTTTAATATGAAAAAGGTCGATAAAATCTACACTATGTTCAAACTCTCATTTTACTAACAGCGATATTACGATCAAGTTTTATTGTCAATAGACATGTATGTGGGAAGTTCTCCCCTTGCAACAATGTAGACCTGTGATCTACTCTTAATAGTATACACTAGAATTATTACAAAATCAGTTAATTTGTATTGCAATTTGTTGGCAAATATTCCTCCGCCTGAAAACACAACAAACGCTTGATTCCCAAGCATCTACGCAAGTCCTCTTTAACTAGTATTTATCATTTCTGTTACAAAATTTAAAATAAAAATATTATTCCATAACAAATGAAAATCCCAAAGCACGATAAAAAGAGGCTGGGACAAAAGTCCTAGCCCCTCAATTATTTTTGGATTGTCGAGCAAGACACAGTGGTTGAGTGGGCTCTACTACGCTGATTTTATCAGTTTTTACAGCCCTACTCAACTGTGCGGAGGTGGGACGACGAAATCGAATTCTAACGAATTACCGATTTCTGTCCCACTCTCTTTGAGCTAGTGAGACGATTAGCCAGACCGCACAATAGCGACTGGCGTCAAATGATTAAAGGCAAAACCTCAATCGTGTAACAGTTACGACGTGAAAAGGGAGGAACGATACTTTCCTCCCTTTGAGCTAGTAAGACGATTAGCCAGGCCGCAACATAGTGGCTACTATCCAACGATGAGAGGTATAGCCTCAATCGTGTAACAGTTACGACAGAAAATAAAGAAGGCCTATAACGCCTTCTTTATTTTCTTAGTAAGACACTTCGGCAAGGCACCATGGTGCTTGCCGTAGCCTAATGAGGTGCTTTAGCACCCATTAGGCTAAGTGTGTTACATCATCCCACCCATCATGCTTGGATCCATTCCTGGTCCTGCTGGGGCTGCTGGTTCTGGTTTGTTGGCTACGACTGCTTCGGTTGTCAAGATCAGACTCGCTACGGAAGCGGCGTTTTGAAGGGCTGAACGGCTCACTTTAACTGGGTCGATGATTCCTGCATCAATCATATTCACCCATTCACCTGTTGCGGCATTGAAACCTGTTCCGACTTCGGCATTTTTCAAGCGATCAATCACAATAGATCCTTCGTAACCGGCATTGTGGGCAATTTGGCGCACGGGCTCTTCCAAAGCACGAAGAACGATATTGCGTCCGGTTGCTTCATCTCCCTCCAACTCAAGGGCTGCGACTGCAGAGATGACATTGACAAGAGCTGTACCACCTCCGGCAACGATCCCTTCTTCAACGGCTGCGCGAGTCGCATTAAGGGCATCTTCGATACGGAGTTTCATTTCTTTCAATTCTGTTTCTGTTGCAGCACCGACCTTGATCACGGCAACACCACCAGACAATTTGGCCAAACGTTCTTGTAATTTTTCACGGTCAAATTCAGAGGTTGTAGTTTCGATTTGTGACTTGATGACTGCAACACGGTTAGCGATCGCTTCTGGGTTACCAGAACCTTCGACAATGACGGTACTGTCTTTATCGACTGACACTTTAGCTGCTTGACCAAGCGCTTCAATGGTTGCATCTTTCAATTCCAAACCAAGATCGTCTGTAATGACTGTACCACCTGTCAAGATGGCAATGTCTTCTAGCATGGCTTTGCGGCGATCTCCAAATCCTGGTGCCTTGACAGCTACGACATTAAAGGTACCGCGGATCTTGTTCAAGACAAGTGTTGGAAGAGCTTCGCCATCGACATCATCAGCGATGATCAAGAGTGGACGGTTGCTTTGAAGAATGCTTTCCAACAATGGCAAGATTTCTTGGATATTTGAAATCTTCTTGTCAGTGATCAAAATGTATGGATTTTCAAGGTCTGCTACCATTTTTTCATTATCAGTGACCATGTATTGTGAAAGGTAACCACGGTCAAACTGCATTCCTTCAACGACTTCCAGTTCTGTCTCCATTCCACGAGACTCTTCAATCGTGATAACTCCATCTTTGCCAACTTTTTCCATGGCCTCAGAGATGTACTCACCGACTTTTTCAGAACGAGAAGACACAGCAGCTACTTGAGCAATCGCTTCCTTGCTCGATACTGGGATCGCATTGTTTTTCAAAGCTTCTACTGCTGTTGCAACAGCAGTCTCAATCCCACGACGGATGCCAATTGGATTAGCACCTGCAGTGACGTTTTTGATTCCTTCACGGACGATGGCTTGAGTCAAAACCGTTGCAGTTGTTGTACCGTCACCTGCGATATCATTGGTCTTAGAAGCCACTTCTGACACCAATTTAGCACCCATATTTTCAAAATGGTCTTCCAATTCGATTTCTTTGGCGATGGTCACCCCATCATTTGTGATCAAGGGTGAACCAAATGATTTTTCAAGAACCACATTGCGTCCTTTAGGGCCCAACGTAACTTTCACTGTATCTGCTAAGACATCGACACCACGGACCATTGCAGAACGTGCATCAGATGAAAATTTAATATCTTTTGCCATTTCTCTTACCTCTTTCTTCTCTTACTCTACAATTGCAAGAATGTTTGCTGTTCCAACGATGGTGTAGGTTTCTTCCCCATCTTTAACTTCAATTCCTGCATGGCTTTCAACCAAAACGTGGTCTCCTGCTTTTACAGCTGGAGCGATGAGTTCACCACTTAGGGTACGCACACCTTCACCAACGGCCACTACTTCAGCTGTTTTTGTATCAGCCTTGCTCGCACCTGCGAGGACAAAACCTCCAACAGTCTGTTCTTTTTCTTCTATTTTTAAGACCACACGGTCTCCTAATGGTTTTAACATCTTCATTCCTCCATACGTGTTTTTAGCACTCTCTATACGTAAGTGCTAACTTATGTTTCTATTGTATCACTTGGTCAGAAATAGTCAAGAAAAAAACACCTCAAAAATAAATGAGATGTTTCTAAAATATCAATTTAAAATTGTCAATTTTTGATTGAAATCATCGATCACTTTTTGAAGATTGATCCGCCCGCGGTAGATGCCATATCCAAAAACAATCATGCCTAAAATTCCAACCAAGGCTAGTAAAATCCCGAGGATCAAGAGTGGGAGGAAACTTTTGTGAAAGAGATAGATCAATACCACACCAATACTGGCAATGATAAAGAGTAAGCTAAACCAACGACCAAGGTTTTCAAGCATGTGACGTTGGTACTTGATTTCTGTTTCATATCCATTGACAAGTTCTTGTTTTGTAACCATGGGATTCCTCCTGATAAAAATTGAGAATGAAGTGCAAGTAAAGGAGGTCCATTCACTTCATTCTCAAAAACTCCTACTAGCAAATTCTTTTTTTACCTTAGTATTTAAGATGTGGGTCAAAGATACCAAGGGCAACACCGATCAAAGCCACTACAACGAGAAGTAACATAACTTTGTTTGGTGAAATTTTTTTCTTAGACATCAACCACCAGCAAAGAGTGATGACGGCTGCTGTCAAGAGACCTGGATAAACACCATCGATCTTTTCTTGGATGTTCAAGAAGACTTTTCCTTCAGAATTCTTGAATTGAAGGGCTGTTGTAACAGATACCCAAGTAGCTGCTACGGCACCTATAACCATACCACCGACAACGCTGATCGCTTTACGAAGAGCTTGTCCTTTTGGTCCTACAAGGAATTCAACGGCTTTATCCCCTAATTGGTAACCTTTGAAGAAGGCAAAGCGCATACCAAAGTAAACCAAGAGATTCCATACGACGATGTAGAAGAGAGCACCAGCGATGTTCCCACCCTTAGAAAGGCCAAGGGCAATCCCTAAAAGAACGGGAATCAAGGTACCAACGACCAATGAGTCACCAATACCAGCGATTGGTCCCATCAAACCGGCACGCATACCGTTGATGGTTTCGCCATCCACTGCATCTCCGTTTGCACGCGCTTCTTCCAAACCAGCTGTTATCCCTACAACAAGAGATCCAAGTTGTGGTTCAGTGTTGAAGAAGGCCGTATAGGTTTGCATCGCATCTTTTTGTTCTTCTTTTGTGTCATACATTTCTTCTACGATTGGAAGCATAGAAGTCAAGTAACCGAAGGTTTGCATATGTTCTTGAGAGAAACAAGTCAAATGACCATAATACCAATGATGGAATGCTTTTGCTAATGTTTTCTTTGAAATTTTCTTTCTATCAGCCATTTTAAATATCCTCCTCATCATCGTCTAGGTCCACCACTCCGGCTGGAGCAGCTTTCATCGATTTGATCACTTCAAGTTCATAGTAGATTACTGCAAAGATTAATGAAACAACGGCACTAGCTACCAAGTTCAAACCGAGAGATTTCGCCAAGGTAAATCCAACAAAGAATGGAATGAAGTCAGTTGCTTCTGTAACAATTTGTTTCAACAAGATGGCAATACCGACACATGGGAGGAGAGCACCAACTGTAAAGAGGGCTTTCATCCAGTAACCATCCATAGGAAGGTATTGTTTCATCAAATCAACCATGTTTTCACCATATTTGGTGATAATCATTGTTGGAAGGAAAGAGAAGAGGAAGTGAGAGATCCAAGGGTAAACCCAGTCTACTGCGTAGAGTTTTTTGAAGTTTCCTTCTGCAACGGCTTTCCAACCAATATGTTGCCATACCAAGTTCATAGTAGCGGTACCGTAGAAAAGAACTGTACCGATTGTCCCAACGGCTGCACCGATTGGAGCTGCAGCTGCAGCGATTCCAGCTTCATCTGTGATGTGATTGGCATGCACAAACAAGATAGCAAGAGGAATTCCGATATAAGAGATAGCCCGCACATCGGCAGATACGGTACCACCAGGTGTTACCAAGGCGATATAAACGACTTGAAGGGCAACCCCGACCATAATACCAGTTGTCACATCTCCAAGAATTAAACCTGAAATCAACCCACCGATCAAGGGACGACCGAGTGTATAGTTCCCGATACTGGTACCTCCCATACCAGGCATTGAAGACAAGCTGGCGAAAATACCAAGCAAGATTGCTTGAATCCATGAAATTGTCATAACAAACGCTCCTTTTGTTTGTAAATTTACTTACCTAACAGATAAGACTGTTAGTTTTAAAAACCAAATTTTGATTTGAAATCATCCCAATAACCGATGGAAACATCTGGCAACAACTGGAATTTCACCTTGTAGCCTGCTGCTTGAATGGCTTGGAAGGCTTCTGCTTCTTCCTGAGTGATGGATTGGTTATTTCCCAATTTCACAGCTCCAGGACGATCATTTGCAGGGCCAACAATGATTTCTTTGACATCACCTGGGACAAACCCTTGGTCAACCAAAATTTCCTTCATATCGATTGGATTCTTGGTGATCAAGAAGTAACGACTATCTGATTCCGTTACTTTTGCTGATTTTTCCTTAAAGGCTTCCTTTGTCCATACAAAAGTTTTCTTGTCTGATGCGCCTTTGTAAGCTTGAATCAAAACCTTGTTTGATGCTGCAGCATCATTTACGGCAATCAAACCATCACATGGTTTTTCTTTTGCCCAGCGTGTGACTGTTTGACCGTGAATCATGCGGTCATCAATCCGTACAAATGTTACTACCATAAGGTACCTCCCTATTAAATATCGTCATCATCTTCTTCAGCACTAGTGGCTGAAACTTCAAAAGGCTGTAGCGCAGATCGTGCTTCTGATAAGATGGTGGCTGACAAATCGTCTCCCTCCAACACATCCTTCATCACAACCGCCGTCAAAGCCATTGTGAGGTTCATTCCCCCAAGGATCAAGGCTCCATCGAGCTTTCCAGCTTCTTCTAGAACAGTGGCTGCAGTGGTTAATGGACTCCCCCCTACAATATCTGCCAAGACCAAAACAGAATCATCAGCTGTCAATCCTGAAATGCTCTCTCTAAAATCAACTGCGAAGTCATCAACCGATTTTCCTTCTTTGAGTCCAACTGCGATGACCTGATCCATCTTGTCACCAGCAAACATGGCCAGTGATGTTTTTAGACCTTCTGCCAGCCCACCATGACTGACCAAAACGAGGTATTTCATTTTTTTGCGCCTCCTTTATTTGTCTCTATTGTAGATCATTTGAAAGCGCTTTTACATTGTCAAATGTCACATTTCAAATATGACATTTAGCAATAAAAAAATGACATCTGTCACTTGACAAAATGCCATCTTATTTCACTCTAAGCTCCTACCTGTAGACTGCTTTCCATCTCCCTCTGAATTTGAGGCAAGCGGTTCTCGACATCCTGATCGCGCAAGGCATTGCCGATCAAATAGTCTAGCTTTTCTAGCACCTCTTTTGAGACATTTTTAGGGCTGCTTTCAACAGCTTGTTCCATGATGCGGTTCAAGGTCTGATTGGTCAAGGAGTCCGTCCCAAAATCATCCACCTGCAGAAGGTCTTTACTGGAGCGACTCTTGACGACCTGTGGCATGACAGAGATCCCTTGAGATTGGGCAAAAAGGGTTTGTTGAATGTCTGGATCCTCTGTCAAAACCTGCATCAACTCCCAAGCCAACTTAGAATGAGAAGTCCGAGCGGACATAGCAAAAGAAGTCGTTGTGACTAAGGTCGCCTTGGTCGTTTTTGACTTAGCCGGCATCGGGATACAGGTCCAGGTAAAGTTTGAATATTTAGAAACGTGGTAGGGATAAGGTTTATAGGTCCGATATTGGGCCAAAGTCATGGGATAGAAGGCGACTTTCCCCTGGTCAAAATCTTTGGAACTCACCTTGTAATTTTTATTTAAATCTTCCAATTTTTGTAGGAAAGTCAAGGACTCTTTGACTTCTGGAGCTGTCAGCTTAAGCATCCCTCCTTGAAAGAGTTGACCACCATTTGCTGCTAAGGCTTCTTTCCAGGTGTATTCTGTACTTCCAAATTGGTCCAATTGGCCATCTCCATTGGTATCTTTGGTTAGTTTCTTGCAAATCGTATAGAACTCTTCAAGGGTCCAACCTTCTTTGGGAACCGCGATGCCTTCTTTATCCAAGAGATCTTTATTGACACACATCAAAATAGGATTGCTTTCATAAGGCAAGGCATAGGTTTGGCCCTGATAGACACCCGATTCAAAGGCAACGGGATAAAAGGCAGCTTGGTCTTTTCGATCCATATAGCCGTTTAACTTTTCTAGTACCCCCCGCGCCGCTAATAAGGAAAGATCTTGCTCAGAGACCATAAACACATCTGGCGTTTTTCCTGAGACAATCTTTTCAGAGAGCCAGTCTGAATAATCTGACTGCGGAATCCCGTTTTCATACTCTACACGGACATGGGGGTGGGATTTTTCAAATTTTTCAATCGCACGATCCAAGGCATGGGAACGTTGACTGGTCGGCACGTCCCAACTAGAACCTGCATACACGCCAATATGAAGCACGGTCGGTTGCTGTTTCCACCAATAAAAACCAGCGCTCGCACAGAGCGCTAAAAGGAGACCAAGCCCCCAACAAAGATGCTTTCGCTTCAATTTCATTCTGTATTTCCTTTAGAAAAATCACGTCTGGTCACTCCTGTTTGGACAGACCAGATCGCTAATTGCGTTCGATCTCTTAGGTTTAATTTCGCCAAAATCGTTGATAAGTAATTGCGCACGGTTCCTTCTGATAAGAAAAGTTTGGCCGCAATTTCTTTATTGGACTCCCCATAGCCGACCTCTTGGATAATGCGCCATTCCGTCGTGCTCAAATCCTTGACATTGTCTTCATCCACAGCAATAGAGAAGTTGGATTTGGCCATTTGAGAGAAAATTTGAAAGACCTTGCTAGCGATATTCGGGTTGATCATGGCTCCTCCCTGGTATACCACCTTAATCGCTTCATAGAGCTCCTCTGTCGAGGCTCCTTTTAAAAGATAACCTGAAGCACCATACTTGAGTGCACTATAGATAAATTCATCATCGTCAAAGGTCGTTAAAATAATAATTTTGATATCCGGATAGTGTTCTTTTACTTCTTTTGTCGCCAAAACCCCATCCATGCCTGGCATCCGAATATCCATCAAGATCAGGTCAGGATGTGTCTGTGGAATGCTAGACAAGACGTGATTCCCATCTTCCACTGTGGCCACCACTTCGATATCAGGGTGGGCCGACAAAATAATTTTTAGAGATTCTCGAATCAAGGCCTGGTCATCTGCCACCATTACTTTTATCACCATTTCTATCTCCCTTCTTTATATTTCGGTAAACTAACGCGCGTGAAAAATCCATCGCGACTTTCAAATTGAAGCTGTCCTCCTAGGATGGAAATACGCTCCATCATCTGCTTGAGTCCATAGCCATAAGTCAAGGTTTCAAACCCAACCCCATTGTCCTGCAACTCGATCAGGTAATCTTCTTCATCCTCAAAAAAATGAAGGCTCATCTGACTGGCATGACCGTGGCGAACCGCATTGGTCATAGACTCTTGGATCACACGAAAGATCGTATCTTCAATCATGACGTCCATATCGACATCGACCCATTCATAGTGTAAATCAACCTGCAAGTTGGAAAGCGTCTGGTACTCGCGGATCATCTTTTCTAAAGCATCTTTGAGGGTTCGTCCCTCAAGGGCACCTGGACGGAGGCGGTTAAGAGAGCCCCTCACATCCTGGATTCCTTCACGGACAACTTCTGATACGCTTTTTACCTGCTCTTTTGCCCGATTGGGATCGATATCAATCAAGACTCCGACAGCATCTAAGCCTGCCGATATCCCTGTTAGCGCGTGTCCCAAGGTATCGTGAATCTCCCGAGCAATCCGCTTGCGCTCTCGATCCTCTGCAATCTTCTCAGACAAGGCCATATAGTTGTTCAACTCCGTATTGACCTTCGAAACCATGGCCAACTCTTCTTCTACTTCGTGGTTTTCCGCAAGAACATTCATAATATAGAACAAAAGCGAAATAATGAAGAGAACCATATTCAAGGCATAGAGGGAATTCTTTAAGAAAAAGGCCAGAATCCGGATGGAGGCAGGGTAAAAATGAATATAGACATCCAGAGAAGGTATCGGAAAGAAAAGCGAAAAGACGTCTGAATTGGTCACAAGTAGAATCAAGAAACTCACTAGGATAAACGCAAACCAATACTTGCGGTCTCGCTTGGTATTCAACTCTTTGGAACCATAGAAGATATCCGCAAAAACCAAGAGAATCAGCCCGTTATAAGCTACATTTTGGACCCACATCAAGAGCAACATCAGGAGGATCTCCAAAATGTTCCACTTATCAAAAATGGACCATCGACTCGTTTGAGACCGGTAACGACTCATGGAGATCAAGGCAATTCCAGCAAATAAGAGCGCAGACAACCAAAAAGTTGTCGAAGGCGCAAAAGGAATACGCTCTAAACGTTCTACTAATAGAGAAGCTTGCCGTTGGGCAATGATATAGTTGGTTGCTTGAAGATAGATGATACTGTTGAGCATCACAGCGATAAAATTCACGACCATCAGAATGGCCAAACTGTATCTCACACCTCTAAATTTTCTCATTACTGCCACCCATTCACATCAAATTGATCGATGTTTTCCTTTGTCATCATTTGAACCGGAATGGTTATTTCTTTTTGGTAGCTCTTCCCATCAGCCATATCTTGGATGACCTCCATCACGCGGTCTCCCATCTTCAACGGAGACTGGGCAACGGTTCCCACGACATCATCTGTCGAGTGCAGCAAGGCTTTCATATCTGGTGAGCCATCAATCCCATAGATCGCAATGGGGTGGGTGATTCCTTGCTCCTTGATGGCCGCTAAAGCTCCTATAGCTGAGCGGTCATTCAGGGCGACTAGTGTATCGATATTTCCCCCTGACTGCAAGAACTTACGGACAGCAGGCATGGCGATCTCCGTCTGCCCCTTGGTTTCTAGTTCCGAGATGATCTGATAAGAGCCATGTCCTTTGATGGTATCCTTAAATCCCTGTATCCGCGTATCTGCCGAAACAGTCCCCTTATGCTCCAAGAGCAAAATACGAGCATTTGAAGAGCGTTTCATCAACTCTTTCGCAATCAAGACTCCTGCTTGGTAGTTATCAGAGACAATGCTGGCATCCGGCTTAAAATGCTTGAGCTGGGTATCAACTGCAATAATCTTAATTCCTTGTTTTCTAGCTTTTTTAAGAGCTCTTAAAATGGGCTGACTATCCCCTTTGACCGGATTAATCACAATCACATTTACCTTTTGAGCGCAAAAATCATCGATCTGCTGGCTCTGCCTTTTTTCGTCCAATTCTGGATCTCGGACAGATACAAGAGCCCCTTTCTCATCGGCAATCCGACTAATTTCCGAATGAATACTTTTATAGAACTCATTGTTCATGGTCATATAGGTGACACCGATCTTGGTCTGATCCTTGATGCTACTGGTTTGACAAACGGCATAGATCCACAAGAGGATGCAGGCCACTGGAATCACCAGTAAAACCCGTTTTATCAGCCATTTCAACCGTTCTTTTCTTTCTTCTTTCCCCTTCAAACTCCGTTCCTTTTCTGAAAATTTTGAATATATATTACTTTATTTTACTACTTTTTCAAGAAAAGTGCTGGCTTTTATTGTACAGATGCATATTTTTGATTTATTTTTAAATGAGTCGTTCCCGAATGAAATCCCTACCAAATATCAAAAAAGCTGGTCTATAAACGAACCAGCTTTCTTTTTTGATCCTAAAAGGGAAGATCTTCCTCTTCTAAGATGATATCGGCTAAATCTCCCGTTCCACCATTTTCACGCATCGCTCGCTGAGCGCGGCTCTCTAGCAACTGAAAACTTTGGCAGAGGACCTCTGTCACATACTGCATGACGCCATTTTTCTCGTAGCGGCGCGTCCGAATCTCTCCATCCAAAGAGATCAAGCTCCCTTTACTGGCATAACTAGCCATGGTTTCAGCTAATTTCCCCCAGACAACCACATTGACAAAGTCAGTCTCTCGCTCCCCGTTTTGGTCCTTGTAGCGACGATTGACCGCAACGGTCACTCGGGCAACGGATTTGTCTGTGCTGGTTTTATGCAATTCTGGAGCCGCTACTAGGCGACCGATTAAAATAACTTTATTATACATCATTTACCTCCTATCTATTTATTCGAAAAAATTTTAAAAAATGGAGGTGACAAACCAAAATCAAAAAAATCTAGGATCCAAAACATCCTAGATTCTTCTCTTTATTCGTGCCAGTGACGAGCAGGATCAAAAGGTGTCCCTGCTACTTCTGCGTCATCTAATTCAATAATGCCTCGTTTTTGAGGAGCATTTGGCAAGTGCAATTCACGCGGACTGCACATCATGCCATAGCTTTTTTCTCCACGAAGGGCACCTGGGAAAATCAAGCTACCATCCGGCATCATGGCACCTGGAAGAGCGACAATGGTCTTTAGACCCACCCGCGCATTTGGAGCTCCAGCTACGATCTGAACCGTCTTATCTGGTCCAACTGCTACCTGGCAGATATTCAAGTGGTCACTATCTGGATGGGCCACCATTTCAAGGATTTCTCCCACCACAAATTTTGGTTCCCGATCGTTGACCAAACGTTCTGCGAAGCCTTCTCTTTCCAATTCTTGGTTCAAACGAGCTACTTGCTCATCTGTCAAAAAGACTTGGCCCTTGCCTTCGATGGCGAAGAAAGATGAGGCATCAAAGATATTCCAGGCAACGGTTTCTTGGTTGTCCTCACGGTAAACGCGAGCCACTTTCCCTTTTCTCTCCACCGCGAGCTTTGCTTCCCCACTATTTTTCAAGGTCAGCATCAATACATCGCCGACTTGTTCTTTGTTGTATGTTACAATCATGTTTTTCTCCTATTTTAATCCTGCTAAGAATGCTGTAATCTGCGCTTTGGTTTTCCGATCCCGATTGACAAACCGACCGATTTCCTTATCCTTTTCCAGAACCACCAAACTTGGGATCCCATAAACATCCCAGACTTTCGCCAGATCCATATAGGCATCTCTGTCAATCAAGATAAAGGTAAATTCGGGATTTTCAGCTTCAATCTCCGGCAAAAAAGGCTTGAGGTAACGACAATCCCCACACCAGTCGGCTGAAAAGACAAAGACTTTCTTGCCATCTTGCTCTACGTATGAAGCAATTTCTTCTAGAGAATTTGGTGTAATCATAATTTTTCCTCTTCGTAATGCAAGAGACCGTCCTCATAGACAAAGCGGTAATGGCGCTCATCTTCAAAAATGACGCCTCCTACTAAGCGCTCTTCACTAGACTCGTAGAGTTCCACATACAGAGTCGCAATCGTCCCCATGGCTTCCATTTGCTCCCGTACTTCTGCTACCAATTCTTCTTGGGTACGAAGACGCTTTTGATCTTTTGCAATTTTATAAACACCGGCCGCAAGGGCTCCTGCACTTGCTACAGCCAGACTAGACAAAATAATTTTTTTAGCTTTCATAGTGCCTATTGTAACACAAAATAAGCAGAGGGACAACGGTCTAGGCTAGATCTCTCCCTCCGCTTTTTGGGACTGATTTCCATAATAACGCTACCATCCTTGTAGAAAAAGTGATAAAATAGCATCAGAAAGAAGGTAACCTATGACTGATTTATTTTCTAAAATCAAAGAAGTAACTGAAATCCCTGCCATCTCAGGTCACGAAGCTCCTGTACGGGATTATTTGCGCCAACAATTGACCCCTCATGTGGACGAAATCGTGACAGATGGTCTCGGTGGGATCTTTGGAGTCAAACACTCAACAGCTGCCGACGCTCCTCGTATCTTAGTAGCTGCCCACATGGACGAAGTTGGTTTTATGATCAGCGAAATCAAAGCTGACGGAACTTTCCGTGTTGTCCCAATCGGAGGTTGGAATCCGATGGTCGTCAGCAGCCAACGCTTCAAACTCTTTACACGTGACGGACGTGAATACCCTGCTATTTCAGGATCTGTTCCTCCTCATTTGACACGTGGAACAGGTGGACCAACCGTACCTGCCATTAGCGACATCGTCTTTGATGCAGGCTTTAGCTCTAAAGCCGAAGCTGAAAGCTATGGGGTCCGTCCTGGAGATACTTTGGTCCCAGATAGCTCTGCGATTCTCACTGCTAATGGTAAAAACGTCATCTCAAAAGCATGGGATAACCGCTACGGCGTCTTGATGGTCAGCGAATTGGCCAAGAGCCTTTCTGGACAAGCCTTAAACAACGAACTCTATGTAGGGGCCAACGTTCAAGAAGAAGTGGGACTTCGTGGAGCTCACACTTCAACCACTAAATTTGATCCTGAAATCTTCCTTGCTGTAGACTGTTCGCCAGCAGCTGATGTCTTTGGAGACCAAGGTGCGATTGGGGAAGGAACACTGCTTCGCTTCTACGATCCAGGTCACATCATGCTACCAAATATGAAGGATTTCTTGCTCACTACTGCTGAAGAAGCGGGCATCAAATTCCAATACTATTGTGCCAAAGGTGGTACCGATGCAGGTGCAGCACACTTGAAGAATGGTGGAGTCCCATCAACAACCATTGGTGTCTGTGCACGTTACATCCACTCTCACCAAACCCTCTATGCCATGGATGATTTCTTGCAAGCGCAAGCCTTCTTACAAGCGTTGGTTAAGAAATTGGATCGCTCTACAGTTGATTTGATCAAACACTATTAAGTAACATCTATCACGAGTCCCCGTAAGGGACTTTCAGATAGAGGATAAAATCCTCTTAAAAACTTTCCTTAGGTGAGTACGGACGTCTGCGAACTTCTCCGAAGTTCCAAGACTAATTATTGAGCCTAAGGTCTCAATAATTCCGAGTGCCTGAAACTGAGTCGTTTCAGGCACTTTTCTCACAGCGGAAAGTTTAAGTGCACCCTGCAATGACCTTAATAGACTACCTCATTTTATTTGTTTAGCATCACTTAGGTCATTTTATGTAAAAAATATGCCTGAACAATCAAATTCTATGATGTCTAACCTCATCTTAGGAAAGTATCTTAGAATATTTTATCTTCCATCTGTTTTCTGATATAATATGAAAGAATGAAATGGTAAGGAACGGAACACTCATCCTTGGATTTGTGTGGCAGACCCTTCCCTTATATACAGGAGTTTTACATGGAAAAACAAGCTTTTAGTTCTGAAAAGTATTTGAACTTGCAACGTGACCACATTATTGAGAGGATCAACCAATTCGATGGCAAGCTCTACCTTGAATTTGGTGGTAAGATGTTAGAAGACTTCCACGCTGCTCGTGTCCTCCCTGGATACGAACCAGACAATAAGATCAAGTTGCTCCAAGAATTGCGCGACCAGGTGGAAATTGTCATTGCCATCAACGCCAACAACATTGAGCACTCAAAAGCCCGTGGAGATCTAGGAATTTCTTATGACCAAGAAGTACTGCGCTTGATCGACAAATTCAATGAATTGGGGATTTTTGTAGGCTCTGTCGTCATCACCCAATATGCTGGACAAGCTGCAGCAGATGCCTTTCGCAAACAACTGGACAAGAGCGGGATCGCCTCTTATCTCCACTATCCGATCAAGGGCTATCCGACTGATATGGACCACATCATCTCTCCTGAAGGAATGGGGAAAAATGACTACATCAAAACTAGTCGCAATTTGGTCGTTGTGACAGCTCCTGGACCTGGTTCTGGTAAGCTGGCAACGTGTATGTCCAATATGTACCATGACCAATTAAATGGGATCAAATCCGGTTATGCTAAGTTTGAAACCTTCCCAGTATGGAATCTTCCTTTGCACCACCCAGTTAACTTGGCTTATGAAGCAGCGACTGCAGATCTAGACGATGTCAATATGATCGATCCTTTCCACCTCCAAACCTACGGGGAAACAACGGTCAACTACAACCGCGATATCGAAATCTTCCCTGTCTTGAAGCGCATGTTGGAACGCATCTTAGGAACCTCTCCTTACGCTTCTCCAACAGACATGGGCGTCAACATGGTTGGCTTTGCCATTGTGGACAATGACGCTGCGATTGAAGCTTCCCAACAAGAAATCATCCGTCGCTATTACCAAACCATTTTGGATGTTAAAGCAGAGCGTGTCGGTGAAGGAGCTGTCAAGAAGATCGAGCTCTTGATGAATGATTTGGGGATTACTCCAAATGATCGGAAAGTGACCGTGCTTGCCCGCCAAAAAGAAGAAGAAACAGGTGAGCCAGCCTTGGCCCTTGAATTACCAAACGGCGAGATGGTAACCGGAAAAACCTCTGATCTCTTTGGCCCAACCGCAGCCCTCTTGATCAATGCGATCAAGAAATTGGCACATATTGATAAAGAAACCAAATTAATCGAGCCAGAATACGTCCAACCTATCCAAGGCTTGAAGATCAATCATTTGGGTAGCCGTAACCCTCGTCTTCACTCAAACGAGATCCTCATTGCCCTAGCCATTACAGCTATGACCAATGAAGACGCTAAGCTTGCTATGCAAGAATTAGGCAAGTTGAAAGGCAGTGAAGCCCACTCAACCGTAATGCTGACAGACGAAGACAAGAATGTCCTTCGCAAGCTCGGTATCAACGTCACCATGGACCCTGTCTACCAGTACGATCGTTTGTATCGTAAATAAACTCAGACAAACAAAAACAATCCCTGTTTTAGGAATTGTTCAGATTGAAGACAAAGTCTTCTTAAAAAACTTTCCTTAGGTGAGTACGGACGTCAGCGAACTTCTACGAAGTTCCATGACTAATTATTGAGCCTAAGGTCTCAATAATTCCGAGTGCCTGAAACGGTATTGTTTCAGGCACTTTTCTCACGGCGGAAAGTTTCATTAGATGACTGAATAACTATAACGAGTATAATTTTTAAAGAATTGATTAGATTCTATTAAAGATTCGTTTATCTACGCTCTCAACAATCCCTGCTCGAGGGATTGTTTTTTTATAATGCAAAGAAGAGAAACTATTTGACAGCATCCCATAATTGGCGAATGGGCTTTCTTTGAACAGGGTCCACAAAATGAGGAGCAATTTCATTCAAAGATTCTAGGACAAAGGCACGTTCTGCCACATAAGGATGTGGCAAGATTAAGCTAGGACTGTAACAAATGGTGTCCCCCATATAGAGCAGATCTAGATCGATCACACGTGGCCCCCACTTGACCTCACGGACACGCCCCATTTCCTGCTCAATGACCAGTAAGGTCTCTAATAAATCCTCTGGGGTCATCCAAGTTTCAACCTCTGCCACCTGATTCAAAAAGGTGTCCTGCTCCACTCCTCCCCAAGGTTCTGTTTCAATCCTTGTGGATGTCTGAAGAAGGCGAATGCCTCGATCCTTGAGTTTTTCTAGCGCCGTCTCTAGTTGCAGTTGTTTATCTCCCATATTGGTGCCAAGCCCAATAAAGGCCCGTTTTTTCTCCCGTTCGATTGTCACAGAACAAGTCTCTAATGGCAAGGGAACAGGAGCCCAGGGCTTTTTCAACTCCAGACGAACTTTTTCTACAAAGGCATAGCTTTCGAAAATCTTTTGAACCAACTGAAAGGCCACTGTTTCAATCAGATCGATCTTTTCTGCCTGCATCCACTCGGTCAACTGTTCCGCCAAGATCCCATAATGGATTGAAGCTTCCAAATCACCTGTGCGGGCAGCACGAGTCATCTCATAATCTACCCATAGGTCTAGGACAAAGCGTTGTCCTAATTCTTTTTCTGCTGGAAAAACACCATGATAGGCGTATACCTCTAAGTCCTTGATCCGTAATTGATCCACTCTGTTCACCTCTTATAGCCAGCCATTAGTGGCCCATGAGTTTATAGGCTTCATTTTTTAAGTTTTTATCTGTCGCAAGCAGTCCACGCGCTGCAGTTGTCACTGTAGCGGTCCCAGGTTTACGGACACCACGCATGTTCATACACATATGCTCTGCTTCTACCCAGACAAGTGCTCCTTGTGCTCCAAGATATTCCATCAAGGCATCTGCGATTTCTACCGTCAAACGTTCCTGAATCTGTGGTTTTTTAGCGTAAACCTCGACCGTACGAGCCAGTTTTGAAAGCCCAGCCACACGGCCATTTGGAATGTAGGCAATGTGCACTTTTCCATAAAATGGCAAAAAGTGATGCTCACACATGGAATGGAAGAAGATATCCTTCTCGACCACCATATTGTTATCAATGATTTCAAATGATTTAGACAGGTGCTCTTCTGCTGTCTGCCCTAGTCCTGCAAAGATTTCTTGGTACATCTTGGCAATGCGGGTCGGCGTTTCCTGAAGTCCCTCACGGTTCTCATCTTCACCGACTGCCTCGATGATCATTTTCACTGCTTCTTCAATTTTCTTTGTATCCATATCATCTCCTAGTTGGATTTTTCTGTTTTTAATAAATAAGGTCGTACCTGACTAAGGAAGTAGAGCGACCCCGTTACAATGAGGAGCTCATCGCCTTCAGCTTGCCAGTTTTGTAGAAACTCTTGCCAGTTAACTTCCTCAAGCTGATGGTTTTTCGCAGCAGCTCTTATCTCTTCTTGAGAATAGGCTCTTGGATCTTCAAAAGTCGTGAGGATCAAGCGACTATTTTCTAGTTCCTGCCACTGAATGAGCATCTCTTCTAAGGCTTTGGTCCGGATGCAGGTAAAAAGAATGGTCTTTTTTTGGCCTGGGAACAGTTCCCGAAGACTTGCGATTAAAGGCGCAACGGCGTGGGGGTTATGGGCCCCATCTAGCAAGATCATGGGATTTTGCGAGACCACTTCCATCCGGCCAGGCCAGACGACTTGATGCAAGGCCTCATCCACTAACTCTCTTGACAAGAGTTCACGCCCTTCTCTTTCAAAAAGTACATCACAGATACTGATCGCAAGAGCTGCATTTCTGGCCTGGTGATGACCTAAGAGCGCTACTTGATAAGAGGCTTTTTCTCTTTTAGAACTGTGATAAGAAAATGATTGGCCTGATAGACAAGAGGCTTCTAGCTCAACTTGGTAATCTCTGTCATAGGCTGTTATCGGTGCCTGCTTCTGAATCGCAATACCTTCAATGACTTGGCTGGCTTCTGCTTCTAATTTCCCTAGAACCAGAGGAATTCCTGGCTTAATGATGCCTGCCTTTTCACGGGCAATGGAAGCCAGATCTGGCCCAAGAAGGGCAACATGATCCAAGCCAATCGAAGTGATCGCGGTCAGAACGGGCTGGCAGATGTTGGTACTGTCTAGTCGCCCCCCCATACCGACTTCCATAATCACATAATCCAGCTCCTCATGAGCAAAATAATCATAGGCGATCGCCGTCATCACTTCAAATTCCGTCAAACCTTGAAAGATGTCTCTTGATTCTTCAGCTTCCAAGAGCTGTTGGTAGCTATCCAGATAGGTTTGCAGGTCTTGATCGGAAATGGCTTCGCCATTAATGGTGATCTGGTCATTGTAGTGGATCAGATAAGGAGAGGTAAAGACTCCAATGCGTAAACCTGCCTGCCTCAAGAGTTGGGACAAGGTAGCAATGGTAGAGCCCTTGCCATTAGTCCCCGCAACATGAATGACCCGACAGTCTAGGTGAGGATTTTCTCTCAAAGCCAAGAGAGCTTCCATGCGCTCCAAGCCAAAATGTGGATCCTGCGAACGATAGGCTTCTAGCCAACGAAGATCCAACTGATGTTCTTTCGTCTTCATTTACTTGTATTGTTTTAAATTGGTATCTGCTGCCTCTTGGGCTTGGAAAATGGCTTGTCCCAGACTGGCTGCCATCTTGTGTAGGGGAATATCATGCACCCGCACCACTTCGACTCCTTGACTGGCTGCAATACTCGTCAAATGGCTCGAAGCCAGGTCCCGATTCCAAAAACCAGTCTCCGTTGCAGGATCTGTCTCAAATCCAGCTTCCTCAATAATGTTGACCACAAAGCGTTTGCGGGAGACCCCTAGAAAGATCGGATACCCCTTTTGGTGAATCGTCTCAAGTTCTTGTAATAAGAGTAAGTTCTCACGCTTGGTCAAACCAAAGCCGATCCCAGGGTCCAACATAATACGATCCGTCTGGACACCAGCTGCTTTCGCTACCGCAAGCGAGCGGTCAAAGAAGGTCCACATCAAGTCTTGAATCGGTTCTTGAGCCATCTGTTGAAGCTCTTGCTCTGAAAAGACTGGTTCGAAACCAAAACTTGGAAAGATAGTGGAACTTGGATGATGCGGTCTTGCCATCACTGGATTAAACATGAGAACTGCGCTCGCTTCATGCTCCGCGACGACAGCAGCCATCTTAGGATCTCCAAGAAAACCCGTAATATCGTTGACAATATCAGCCCCAGCTTCGAGCGCCGCCGCCGCCACCTGGGACTTCCAGGTATCCACTGAAATCAAGACATCACTTTCTTTCCGAATGGCTTTAATTACTGGAACCACGCGGTCAATCTCTTCTTGGATCTCTACATAATGACTACCTGGTCTGGTTGATTCTCCCCCGATATCGAGGATCTGAGCTCCTTCTTGGATCAGTTTTCTCGCCTGCTGCAAGGCTGCATCCAGACTCGTATACTTACCGCCATCAGAAAATGAATCCGGAGTGACATTTAAGATCCCACAAAGAAGGGTCCCTTGGCCACTCAGCCATTTATTATCAATCATTTTCGTTCTCCTTCGATTCCCTTCCTACAGCATGCTTGCGAACAAAAGAGGCTAGAACAAGTGTTCTAAACCCTTGAGTCTACTCTCCATACGGATTTCTGATTTTATCTGACCTTCTGTAGGATGGTTCTGCATCAAAACTCATTGGTACCTACCATTTTATCATAATTTATCATGGAAGAAAACTCTCGATACCGGCAATAAACAAAGGAGGAATACAGCAGGATAATAATAAGCTAGCGCATTCAAGGTCATATGGAGGCAAATACTGTACTCGATCCGCTGGTAGCGATAAGCCACCCAAGTTAAGATCAAAGACATACCTCCGTAGGCTACCCATTCCCCCAAGGCGCTCGGTCCATGCAAATAAGTAAAAAAGAGAGCACCGGCTAAGTAACCGATCGGTTCTGCTCCTCGAAAGATCAAACGAGGGATGATGGCCCGACAAAGCAGCTCTTCTAGAATCGGAGCGACAAGGATCACGACCATGCCCATAGCAAGAAAAGGAGCATGAGATTGCAGCTCATTCAGAGCCGCTTGGTTTGCTGTTGTACCACCTGCCTCTTGTTTCAACAAGGGATAGGCGAGCAGATTATTAGCCATCAACAAGAGAAGAAAAAGAAAATTTCTCCCCAAAGCCGGCCAGGTAATGACCCGAACATCTAAGTTCTCCAGAGGGCTCATCTTGATGACCTTATAAAAAACAAAGAGCACTGCCACTGTCACCATGAGAGTGAGGATAGTGACCCACCTTGCATCTACTCCTTCTTGAAGGGAATAAACCATGGTGATGAGGGGGAATTGTGAGAGAAAGAATACGGGCACAAAAAGAAGGAGCCAGAGGGCATTCTTACATAATGGGTGCTTTCGAACAAAAGACTGTATATTTTTCAATGGACAACCTCTTTCTTGTATAAAATAAGAAGACTGGGGCTTTCGCCTCCAGCCTTCTCTCTTTATTACAGTTTACTGATTTTTGAAACGTTCAACGTCACGCGCAATCACCAACTCTTCATCCGTTGGAATCACCAATACCTTCACACGGGAATCATCTGTGGAAATGTCTCCGACAACTCCAAAGACGTTCTTTTCAGGGTCGACCTTGCAGCCAAACCAGCTGATGCCATTGATAATAGAAGAGCGAACGTTTACTGCATTTTCACCGATTCCTGCTGTAAAGATGATGGCATCTGCACCATTCAAAACAGCCAAGTATTGACCGATGTATTTTTGCAAACGATCGATAAAGATATCGTAAGCCAATTTAGCTTTTTCATCTCCATTGTGCATCGCTGTATGGATATCCCGCATGTCACTAGAAGATCCAGAAACACCCAGAAGACCTGATTCACGATTGAGGATACGGCTGATATCTTCAGGCTTATTGAAATCCTCTGTATGTTCCATCAAGTAAGGAATAATCGCTGGATCGAGATCCCCTGTACGGGTTCCCATCATGACTCCACCTAGAGGGGTGAAGCCCATTGAGGTATCGACAGAGATTCCCTTGTCAACCGCTGTAACAGATACACCATTTCCAACGTGGCAGGTGATCAATTTCAATTCTTCTAATGGTTTTCCAAGAAGTTTAGCAGCTTCACCAGCTACATACTGATGACTGGTTCCATGAGCGCCGTATTTACGGACCTTATTTTCTGTGTAATATTTAGTTGGAAGAGGGTAACGATAAGCTTTTTCCGGCATGGTTGTATGGAAAGAAGTATCAAATACCACAACACTGGTAATATTTGGACAAATCTCTCTAAAGGCACGAATTCCAGCTGCATTTGCAGGATTATGAAGAGGTGCTAACAAAGACAATTCTTCTACTTTTCGAAGGACTTCGTCATCTACCAAGGCAGAATCCTTGAAGTATTCTCCACCAGCAACGACGCGGTGGCCCACACCTGTAATCTCATCGTAGGATTTGATAATATCAAAGCGAATCAAATCATCCAACAAAATTTTTACAGCTTGTGTATGGTCCTGGATATCTAATACTTGTTTTTCAGAGCGTCCATCAAATTTAACGGTTGAAATAGAATCCTTCAAACCGATCCGTTCAATCAACCCTTTTGCAAGAACAGTTTCCTCTGGCATTTGGTACAATTGCCATTTCAAACTAGAGCTTCCTGCATTAATAGAAATTGTTTTCGACATATATTCACCTCATTAAGCGTTTTCACTTCCTCTATTATATCAGATCTTTGATCAAATTTCACTATCCTTTAACCAGTTTTGGAAACTTTCCATAAAGTGAACCACCTGGTCTTGATCCTGGAGATCGGTAAACGGATAGACAAAGGGCTGAACAGACTCTTCTTCTTGTTTTCGTAGGACGAAAATCGTCTTAGCATATGCCGGATTTGAAAAAAGAGATTCTGGCAAGGTCAGCATGGCAAGGAGTTGAGCCTTGTCTGTTAGCCAAGCTTTCAACAGATCACTCTGAGAGCTCGTCAAGAGGTTGTTTGGAGCTAAAAAGATGGCTACTCCTTGAGGTTTCAGGTATTTCAGAGCCTGTTCCATCATAAGGTGATGAGCATAGGTATGGCCTTCGGAGCTCGCTACCTGATAGCGCTGTGCAATCGCATCATCTGGATAATAACCAATTGGAAGATCACTGACGATCAAGTCACTTTCTTTCAAAACTTGTGGGCGAACCGCATCGCCTTGTGCAAAGACAACACTGGACTCCATCACATCTGCGATACTAGCAGATAGATCAATCAAGAGATCATCTACTTCCAATCCTAAGTAATCAATCGTGAGACGGCTATTGTTGACAATAGTCTCAGCGAGATTTCCGGTTCCACTTCCCACTTCTAAGACATCCAGTTGGTCGCTTTTAGCCAACTGATCGATCAAAAATGTAATGATAAAACCAATCGCATCTGGTGTGAACTGGTGATTCGCTTGTAAAGGCTCTGTCTGAGCAGCTTTCATAAAAAGGAATTGGTAGGCTCTGCGCCATTCTTCCTTACTCAAACCTAGTTCTTTTAATTTTTTGCTATTGTTTTTAACAATGTCTAGATCTGTCTTGCCATCCAAATACATGGCATTTTGTTCAATCAAGGCGTCATAAAAGTTGGTCGACAATTCATTTTGAATACTTTGAGTGTTTTCTAATAGATAGGTATAGGCTTGTTCAATTTTTTCGAAATTCATGATTTCCTCCGCACCCTATCATACCAAAAATTAGTCTTTTTCGCTATTTTCTGATGGTTCCTTGGTCTCGTTTGGCGTCTCTTCAGAAGGCGTTTCGGTCTCTGCCTTCTCCTTATCTTTCTGTGTCTTCTTTTCTTTTTGACTCTTCTTGTTTTCCTTTTCTTCCCTTACAGGAAGGACAAACTCATAGCTTTCGCCATTCATCTTAGCCTGAGCATGAAGAAAACCAGTGTCCTGCTGTAGCTGAACAACTCCAGACTTTAAATGAATCTCTGATGTCTTCTCATCACTCTTTCTCTTTTCAAGAGCCAATTGCACCAAAGCATAGGCCCGTAGACGATCTTGACTCGTCTTTAAGATCCGTCTTTCCGCAACCTGACGATGCAGGTAAAACTGAAGCAAGAGACTAAAAATCGCTGCCATCAAGAGAGCGTAAAGCAAGACACCAGCCTTAACTTTTTTCATTTTGTATCGCTGGTACCACATGGTAGACATACTCCCTTTCTAGACCTTCTTCAAAATTCAACCGCAGATGAAGGAGCTCTCCCTCCTGCCAAATTTGGCTAGAGCGAACCCCTGAAATCATAGGCTGATAGCCTCTGCCCTTATCATCTGTTTTTCGGATATCATCTCCTTTAGATTGGCCAATAGCAATTGGTTTTTGATCCTGAACCAAGTAGATATGATTGTCCGCTACTTTTTCAAAATGACTCCGGTCCAATTCCACCTGCAATTGTTGCTGAAAAAGTATCCATTCCTCCTGCTTTTGGTGTGCTTGGTAGTCCAATTCAGCATGCAGGAGCTTAGTCAAGCCTTGAAAGACCAACACACCCCCACTAAGGACCAAGAGAGCGACCAAGGCTTCGAGCAGGGTAAAGGCCTTGACCTTACCTTTATTCCACATGCAGTACCACCTTTCCTTGATGATAGACCGTGAGTTGATCGGCATCTTTTTCGACTTGAACTTGAATACCATTGGCCTCCAGATGATTTTGCCCTGTCTGAAGTGCCATTTGAGCGACAGATAAGACCTCTACCTCTTTGAAATCCGCTAGTCGCTCCCTACGCGAACGCCGGATCTCCCCTAACAATAAGGTCGTAATCATGGCAAATAAACCCAAGGCTACCAAAGATTCTATGAGAATACTAGCGGGAACGGATGCTTTTTTTAATTTTCCCATTTCCAAGCGACAGTTGATAGGTCACCACTCCTCTCTGTGTCTGAAAGTGAACATTGGCCAGGGATGAATTGCCACCTGCACGGTCTAAACGAATGGTTTTAGGATCTTGCAAAATGACAGAATCAGGAATCTCCACTGTCTGGTAGGGCGTTTGAATCTTCCTTGCAGTCACTTCAACATCCAATTCCGTTTGCCTTGCCAGTGCTATCTTCTGACTTTCTTGATAGAGGTGTTCAAACTCTGCAAAAAATACTTTTTCTTCCACCTGCTGAAAGCTCGTCCTGATCGATCCCGATAAGCCCAGATAGATAAAACTGACGATCATCAAGGTCAAAAGGGTCTCCACCAAGGTGAAGGCCTTAATCTGCAACCGCACGAGTTTCTCCACTATTTTTCGCATAATAGGCACGATAAGATTCTGCTTGTTTGTTGGTAATATTTCCATCAGCAATTAGCTTTGATAGAGTGGCTTGGTCATTGGTATGATTGAGCTCGTACAATTCAGCCTGACTTTCGACCACCTTGACAACGGCTGCATTGCCTGTCTCTTTCACAGAGTCTTTTTGCTTGGTCAAATTCGGCACAAAGAGCAATAAGAGTACACTGATGATCAATAAGACCACCAACATTTCAATCAGCGTAAAAGCTTTTACCTTATATGTTTTTAATTTTTTCATAAATGAACCTCCATATTTTGATAAATCGGCAGCAACATGGCTGCATAGAGTAACACAATCACAAGAGCCACAAAGACAAACACCAAGGGTTGTATTACATTCATGGCCTTGTGAACCCGACGAAAGAAATCTTCCCATGTTTTTTCAGCATAGATCTCTAGCTCACTTCCGAGCTTTGATTTGACTTCACCGTATTCAATCATAAGGGGCAATTCTTTTTTGAAAAAAGGATACCCCCTGACCGTCTCTGAAAAGGACTGGCCACGGTCTAAAGAAAGAGCTAAGTCCCTTCCAATTTCCTGAAAAAGCTGGGATTTTTGCTCCTGCATCATGGAAAAAATCTGAGACAACTCCAATCCTTGCCCAATCAGATTGCCCCATTCTCTGGCATAATAGGCTGTCAAATAAGCTTGAATCATGCCTTTTCCGAAAGGCAGATGAGACAAGGTTCTAAAAACGTTGATTTTGCCCGACTTCCGATAATAGAGAAAGCCGAGTAAGAAGAAGGTCACCAGTCCCGCTCCTAAGACCAAAAAGAGTTGGGGGAAGGAACTGATCAATTGCGTCCCAATATTTTGAGCATCCATTTGAGGAAGCAAATAATTGCGGAGGCCTAGCATAATTAGAACTAAAAATCCAAGCAAGATGAGAGGATAGGTGCTCACCTCAATCAGCTTTTTCTTGACCTTGCGCATGTTTTCAAGGTAAGCACTGATTTTCTCCAAGCTCAATGCAAGATTGCCATGGAGCTCAGCAAGAGACAGCTGTGTCGTCACCGCATCTGAAAAACCGATCCCCGCCATCATCTCTGAAAAACTCCGGCCCCGCGAGAGATCCTCTCGCATCTGGGAAACCAAACGACTCTCCACTAGGTGAGAGCGATCCAGAAAATCGACAATCTCAGACAGATGAAAACCACTCGAATAAAGATTCAAAAACAATTCGATGATTTGCTTTTGTTTAGCGGTAGATAATTTTTTCGGCTTGGGCTTGAGCCAGCTGGATATATCCCGATTGAGCCAAGAGATCCATTTGTTGGTTCCAGCGGCTGGCTGAGTGCTCTTGGTAGTTTTCCGTCGCAAAATCGACCACACCTCCTCCTGCAATTAATCGTTGGTAGCAAATACCTTGTAAAACAATCTTGAGCTCTTCCTCACTCACTCCAAGTTCTAAGAGCCTCTCATAAACACCTCGAACGCTTTTCGCATGAATCGTAGAGAAGACGGTGACTCCTGTCAAACTAGCTCGTACGACCGCACGAGCTGTTTCCCTATCTCGGATCTCTCCAATAATGAGAAGGTCCGGCCGATGGCGTAAGGAGAGTTTGATCAGGTTGTCATAGGTCATGCCGATCTGGTCATTCAGCTGAAGTTGAAGCATATTGTCCTGCTTGATCTCGACAGGGTCTTCAATAGACATGACTTGCTGGTCCGCAAAGCGCTCTTGCGCCAACGCATGCATGAGAGTGGTCTTTCCCGAACCAACAGGACCTGCAAAGAGATAGAGGCCACGACCAGCCAATTTCTTCTTCAAGTCCGGCAACTGATCAAACCAAAACCGCAATTCACGTTCCTCATCATGCAAGAGCCGAATGACCAAGCTTTCATAACCACGATAATCCCCCACCGTCGACAAGCGAATCGAGACCACTCCATTCTCCAAAGGGTAATCACACGATCCTAGCTGGCTGCGCCTTTTTTCTCCCACATTCATCCCTGCTACGAACTTAAAGTGGCTGATAATAGCTGTCATCTCTTCAAAAGGGAAGGACTGCACAAAGCGCCTCTCGTCTCCCACCCTCATAAAAACTTGGTACTCCTCCTTCCGAGGAATGAAGTAAAGATCCTGAGCTTCTTCCTTTTTCCCTATACGGATCAGTTTTTTTGCAATTTCTTGAACCATAGTTCCTCCTCTCACTTATACTATTCGAAAAAGAAGACAAAAAAAGAAGACTTTCTAGATCGCTCTAGAAAATCTTCCGAATGTCTCTTATGACAGGGTTGTCCCCTTTTTTGAATCGAGTGTATATTGACAAGAACGGTGTTTGCGACTGCCTCTTTCCTTTTCGTAGCCTGGGCGGAGCTTGCTTTTAGGGATCTTGTGCTCGTCTTCTAGAAGGACAATCGAATGGAAAAACTGCACATCTTCACTGCAGTCCTCACACCACTCTTGCTCCTTGGTATCCCAAAAGATCGTCATGAGGTCACTCCGACTCTTATAACTTGGAAAATGCTCATTTAACTCCAACCATTTCTGCTTGTAGTATTTCAAAGCCTGGTAATAGTCTTCAAACTTCCGACTACTCACGATATCATCTTCCCAACCTTCTAAAAACCACCAGGGTTCACAGTCCCCGTACATTTCAATCACTCGATACATAAACTCTTCCATCCTTTGTATCCTCTATTATATAGAAAATCCTTTGAGAATAAAAGTTTTCTGCTCAGAGCATGATTTTTCAGGTAGTTTTCAGGCGATTCTCACCATTATTTTTCAAAAATAGACTGCCTAATTGCTATTGGGTCCTTTTTTCGAGAATCAAAAGAAGAGAGTCCCCCAAAATGGCGAGCCATCTTGGGGAACTCTCTTTTCTCAAGTATTTAGAACAATTCTAGTGCAATCATAGTTGTCATGGTTGCATCATAATAGTTATTTAGAGGTAGATCTTGTGTAAAGATATACTTGTTCTGTTGCACCAACTTCAAATAGCCTTTTTCATGTTCAGAGGCATAGACAATCGGTGCCAAAAAACTTGCTGCCTGATGATTGTTCAAGGCCTTCCCTTTCAAGTCATAACCTGCATACAGGTTTCTTTGACTCTTGAAAAAATTAAGCATCTTTTTCACCAATTTTTGACTGGTTTTGTCCTTACTTTGAACAAGGTTGTATGGAAGGCGACAAGCGTTATACGAGTAGGCACCATCATACTTGGATTCAATCGTCTTGGGATCCGCTACGCGCGTTCCTTGCTCATCTACCCAGATGAAATCAGGTAGTAAACCTGTTTTGGTTTGGGAGCTGATCGTTTGGAGTTGCTGCAACATCTTTTCTTTGATATCCAACCACTTCGAATCTTTTGTCACTTCATAAAAGATCTGGAATTGCGCTGGCAGTGTATCAGACGTCCGCATCAAATGATAGAATTCCGAGTCCTGATTGGCCCAATTCCCCACCGTTAACACACCGGTTTCTTCATTGTAGTTGTGTGCGAGAATATCTTCTAAAATCGCTTTGGCTTGAGCCTGGTAGTCTTTAGCTTGCTTTGGCCATTGCTGAGCAGCTTTTAGAAGAGCACAGGCGATGTAGAGATCCCCATCTGTGGCGTTATGATCCTCATCCTTTGCTTTTCCATTGCTGATAGTTTGTTTCCAAGACATCAATTGGGTACCTTCCAAGCGATGATTTAGATAATAGTGATAGAGTCGGTCAAAGTCTGCTTGTTGGGCTTGTCCTTTTTCGGCAGCCGCAACAGTAATGAGCATTCCATAACTTTGCGCCTCGGATAACACTACCGTTTGATTGCTATCATTGGTGGTTCGAACATAGGATTCTTTCCCTTTTGAAACAACAAAATGCTCATTCCACTGACGATAAATTCGATTTCGCATCTCCACTTTACTTCTCGTTCTCGCTAAAAACAAGGTCAAACAGAAAATGCAAAGGATGACTAGAAACCATACATATCTCATCTTTTTCGTATTCATAATTTCTCCTATCCTGCGAATCGTTTTGTTTTAACCCATTTAGTTTCTTTCCGGTGCAATAGTTTGTCCATCACAATCGAAGAGATGGCATCAATCGATACAATGATAAACAGTTGAGAATAGGTGAAGTAGGCAGCTAAGGCCAACCAAATTTGCTTGGTAGTTGCTTGACCAAATTGTGAGGCAAGAGCCACATTAATCTGAAGTAAGTAGAGCCCAATCATCAAGATCCAATTGAACAACATCAATTGCGCAATATAGATATTTTCTGAATCAAAGGCAAATGGAATTTGCACGCCTGGCAACACTGTATGGAGACACATGGCCAGAATATTGGCAAAAAAGATCAAGTCTGATAACACGATAGCTGCATTGAACCAGAAGAAGATACAGGAATAGTTGGTCACTTCTAACTTCACGCGCCAATTTCCCTTACCAAATAAATGCTTGAAGTTAGAAAGAACCACTTCATAATTCCCTTTGGCCCAACGTTTCCGTTGCATATAATAACTCTTCAGAGTTTCCGGCTCTTGTTGAAAAGCTTCTGAATTATAGGCTAGAGCAATCAACTTCCCACTTTGCATAATCTTAAAGGAAATATCCGTATCCTCTGTTAAGGCACCGTTTTTCCATCCCCCAATACTCTTGACAAATTCAGTTTGAATAATGAAGTTGGTTCCTGGAATCCGTCCAATCTTAAAGAGATGCCACATGCCTACATGGTGAACCCGTTGGGTGACGACAATTTCTTGGTTGATACAGCGGGTCAAGAAGTTTTGACCGGCATTCCGCGTTTTATTGCGACCAAAAGAAGCCACATGACGCTCTGGATCTTTGAGCACTTCTTTCACAAGGAAATAAAGAGCATTCTTTTCAGGCATGGCATCTGCATCATAGACACAGATATAGTCTCCGGTCGCCATGGCCAAAGCGTCATTTAACACACCGGCTTTCCCACCTGTCCCACTGCGATTGATGATGGTCAAATCACGTCCTGCATACTCTGGCAATGCTTTAACTGCCAAACACTCTTCATAAGTGCGATCGGAACAATTATCCGCAAACAGTAGTAATTCTACACGATCATGTGGGTAGTTCAAATCAAGGATCGCTTTGGCTGTCTGTGCAATAACCACATCCTCATTATGGGCAGGTACGACGATCGTCACTTTTGGATAATAAGGAAGCGGATCCGTATTGACACGAAAATCACTGTGTTTAAACCAAAAATGAACGGCTGAAAAGAGGATTACTAGGCCCCAGGCTAAGGACAGCCAAATCGAAATCAAGGCAATAATCATCACAATTTGACTAATCATGGTCCACCGCCTTAAAGTTTTTATTGACACGGCGGTAAATCACCGTATAAGCTACAAATAATACAATAAAGCACAAGGCAAAAAATACACTAATGCCTACAGCTATATTAAAAAATATATTTGTAAGAGACATGTTTTCCTCCTAATATTCCACAATAATATCTGTTTCAAGTTGACGTTTTAAGTAACGAATCATTTCTTTATAGCGATGGTATTTGGTGCGATTGGATTGATCCACTACAAGAAAGCCGGACTGAAATTGGATGGCTTGCACCCCATCTTCTCCTTGGAACACCAGTCCTTCCAACTGTGGTTTTAAGACTGTCATATAATCGCCCTTCAGATCCCGCTCGCTATCAGAAGATAAGATCAAGAAATTACCATCTGATACATAATACAAGCTTTCATTTGGCTTTAGATGATGCGTTACCAAATAGTTGATTTGGTTCAAGGTCCGATTGTACTCTCTCGGTTGCAATTGGAAGAACAATTCCTCGTGCGACCAGTGAATGAGTAAGGCTTGAATCGTATCATTGGTTTCCCCACCATAAGAAGCGATGCGGTTACGGTAATCTGCGTAAGCTTCTGGCTCTTGATCCTTCACTTTTGCAATCTCTTTAAAGAGGTGGTAGCGAATTTGGGTCAAAATTCCAATCAAGATTGGAAAACTAAAGAGCAGAAGCAAGGCTTGATGAAATGGGATATAGACAACACCCGCCACCAAAAAGACAATCCCTAGGGCAAATGACAACAGGATGGTCCATGTCAACAACAAATCTGATAAAACAATAGCAGAAAATAATCCTAAAACAAAGAATAATCCTTCTTCAATCAGAATCTCTCTTGCAAAAAACAAGCAGTAAAGTAAAAGAAGTACTTCGAAAACAATCAAAATTAGCAACCATCTACTTAACTTTTCCGTTTTTTTCATTTATTCTTTCTCTCCCTCATGAAATTCTTCAGCAGCATCTCCCTGGCCAAAGTAATGTTTAATAGCTTGCACGATTCGCTCAGAAGCTCTTCCATCTCCATAAGGATTTCGGGCATTTGCCATTTCTAGATAAAGATGTTCGTTGGTTAAGAGCTCCGTCATCGTGGATTTGACGACGGCAGGATCCGTACCAACTAATTTCAAAGTTCCTGCTTTGACCCCTTCTGGGCGTTCTGTTGTATCACGCAATACCAATACCGGTTTCCCCAATGATGGTGCTTCTTCTTGTACCCCACCTGAATCCGACATGATAAAGTAACTTCTCGAAGCCAAGTTGTGGAAGTCAAGCACATCTAAAGGTGCAATGAGATGGATCCGATCATGATCTCCTAATAGATCGTTTGCCGCCTCTTGTACCGCTGGACTAAGGTGCACTGGGTAAACCACTTCAATATCCGGTTCTTGATCCACCATTTCTCTCAGAGCTCCAAAGACCGCTCTCATGGGAGCTCCTTGATTTTCTCTTCGATGCATGGTGACAAGGATGATTTTTTTAGCTGGATCTAATTGATCCAGTACTTCGTGATGATAGTTCTCTTGAACCGTGAGTTTCAGTGCATCAATAGCAGTATTTCCTGTCACCACAATAGAGGATTCCGGATGATTTTCTTTTAAGAGATTGGCCTTACTTTCGCCAGTCGGCGCAAAATACAGATCCGCTAGATCATCCGTCATTTGACGGTTCATCTCTTCTGGATACGGAGAATATTTATCAAAGGTTCTCAAACCAGCTTCGACGTGACCAATGCGGACTTGATTGTAAAAGGCAACCAAACTCGCCGCAAAGGTAGTGGTCGTATCTCCATGGACGAGCACCATATCTGGCTTTTCTTTTTTGATAACTGGATCTAATTGATTCAGAATTTTAGAGGTAATGTCTAATAAGGTCTGGCTTTTCCCCATAATATCCAAATCGTAATCAGGTACGATGTTAAAGGTTTCTAAAACCTGGTCCAGCATTTGACGGTGCTGGGCAGTGACCACCGTAATGGTCTCAATGGTCTCCCTCTGCTTTTGCAACTCCAACACCAAAGGGGCCATTTTAATGGCCTCCGGTCGCGTCCCAAACACAACCATAATTTTCAATTTTCCCATAAACTTCCCCCGTTGACATACATGTAATTCGACATTTTTTTAATTTGTGTACATCTTTTTCCATTCTACCGCCAATGACTTTAAATGTCAAACCGTTTTTGGGTTTTATAAAGAAATTACTAATAGTTAGTCATTTTATTATTTTGGTATTTAGAATACATATCCATATAATCACTAATTGTAAGTATTTACAGCACGACTTCTACCGGGCTAATATTTTTGGTAAAAAAATAAATCAATAATTATACAATTATTTTTTCAAATAATAAATTTTTATAATTTTTTCAAAAAAAAGCCGGAACATGTAGTTCCGACTTTTTTTCTTATTCTTCTACGACTTCAGCTGTTTGAACTTCATCGACTGTTCCATCTGTTACTGGCACTTCTTCGATGATTTCAACTTCGTTAATCGCTTGTGGTTCCAAGTTACGGTAACGAGCCATCCCTGTACCTGCAGGAATAATCTTACCAATGATAACATTTTCCTTAAGTCCAAGGAGATGGTCTTTCTTACCACGGATCGCTGCGTCAGTAAGAACACGAGTGGTTTCTTGGAAGGAAGCAGCTGACAAGAAACTGTTGGTTTCAAGAGAGGCTTTGGTGATTCCCATAAGGACTGGACGAGCAGTCGCAGGAACTCCACCAGAGATAAGGACATCCTTATTAGCATCTGTAAAGTCTGTAATGTCCATAAGCGTACCCATGAGAAGGTCTGTATCTCCTGGATCCATGACACGTACTTTACGGATCATTTGACGAACCATTACCTCGATGTGTTTGTCGCCGATTTCTACCCCTTGGCTACGGTATACTTTTTGTACTTCCGCAAGAAGGTAAGTTTCAACCGACAAGACATCACGAACGGCAAGGAGACGTTTTGGTTGGATAGACCCTTCTGTCAGAGCCGCACCACGAGAGACTTGATCTCCTACTTCGACTTTCATGCGGGCAGTGTAAGGGACAACGTATTCACCTTCACCAGTTGCTCCGCTAACAAAGACTTTCTTGGTCCGTGTAGAAGCATCTTCTTCGATCGCTGTGACTTCCCCTTTGACCTCAGTGATGACCGCTTCCCCTTTTGGATTGCGGGCTTCAAAGATTTCTTGGACACGAGGAAGACCTTGAGTGATATCGGTATTTGAGGCAACCCCACCCGTGTGGAAGGTACGCATGGTCAACTGTGTACCAGGTTCCCCGATAGATTGGGCAGCGATGGTTCCGACTGCTTCACCCACTTCAACCGCATCACCAGTCGCCAAGTTGATACCATAACAGTGACGGCAGACACCATGGCGGGTGTTACATGTAAAGACAGAGCGGATAGTGACTTCTTCCACACCAGCATGAACAATTTCACGTGCTAGGTCTTCTGAGATCAAGGTATCTGGACCAACGATGACTTCACCTGTTTCAGGATGTTTAACAGATTTCTTGGTATAACGACCAGTCAAGCGTTCTTCGAGTGGCTCGATCATTTCCTTACCATCAGTAATGGCACGGATCACAAGTCCACGGTCTGTTCCACAGTCATCTTCACGAATAATGACGTCTTGGGCAACGTCAACCAAACGACGAGTCAAGTAACCTGAGTCGGCTGTCTTAAGGGCCGTATCGGTCATCCCTTTACGGGCACCGTGAGTTGAGAAGAACATTTCGAGTACTGACAAACCTTCGCGGAAGTTTGACAGGATTGGCAATTCCATGATCCGTCCGTTTGGAGCGGCCATCAAACCACGCATACCGGCAAGTTGCGAGAAGTTTGAGATGTTACCACGGGCTCCAGAGTCCATCATCATAACGATTGGGTTCTTCGGATCTTGGTTATCCACCAAGCGTTTTTCCAATTTCTCACGGGCTGCACGCCATTCAGCTGTAACAGCATTGTAGCGTTCGTCATCCGTGATCAAACCACGACGGAATTGTTTCGTGATCTGTTCCACACGTTTGTGAGATTCTTCAATGATTTCTGCCTTATCTTCAACGACCGGAATATCGGCAATCCCCACTGTCAAACCAGCAAGGGTTGAATGATGGTAACCTAAGTCTTTCAAGCGGTCCAAGAAAGCAGACGTTTCAGTTGTACGGAAACGTTTGAAGATTTCGGCGATGATATTTCCAAGATTTTTCTTCTTGAAAGGAACGTTTAATTCCAATTTCTCAATCGCTGATTTGACATCTTGACCAGGCTCCAAGAAGTACTTAGCTGGAACACCTTCTGTCAAGTTGGCATTATTAGGCTCTTGAAGGTATGGAAGCTCTGCAGGCATGATATCGTTAAAGAGAATCTTACCAACAGTTGTCAAGAGAATCTTGTGTTGTTGTGCTTCTGTCCATGGTTTGTTCAAGCTATCCGTCGCAATTCCGACACGGGTATGCAAGTGAACATAGCCATTGCGAAGAGCCATCACGGCTTCATCACGGTCTTTAAAGACCATTCCTTCACCTTCACGACCAGCTTCTTCCATAGTGAGGTAGTAGTTCCCCAATACCATATCCTGAGATGGCGTAACGACTGGTTTACCATCTTTAGGGTTCAAGATATGCTCAGCAGCCAACATCAAGATACGAGCTTCTGCTTGAGCTTCTTCTGAAAGCGGTACGTGGATGGCCATTTGGTCTCCATCGAAGTCGGCATTGTAGGCTTCACAGACAAGGGGGTGCAAGCGAAGGGCTTTCCCGTCAATCAAGACAGGTTCAAAGGCTTGGATCCCCAAACGGTGAAGGGTCGGTGCGCGGTTCAAGAGAACTGGGTGTTCTTTGATGACTTCTTCCAAGATATCCCAGATACGTTCATCTCCACGTTCGACCAAGCGTTTTGCAGCTTTAACGTTTTGTACGATATCACGTGCAACGATTTCACGCATAACAAATGGTTTGAAGAGCTCGATAGCCATTTCACGTGGCACACCACATTGGTACATCTTCAGAGTTGGACCAACGGCGATAACGGAACGTCCTGAGAAGTCCACCCGTTTACCAAGCAAGTTTTGACGGAAGCGTCCTTGTTTCCCTTTGAGCATGTGGCTCAATGATTTGAGTGGACGACTACCTGGTCCTGTGATTGGACGACCACGACGACCGTTGTCGATCAAAGCATCGACAGCTTCTTGGAGCATCCGTTTTTCGTTTTGCACGATGATACCAGGGGCATTCAATTCTAACAAACGTGCCAAACGGTTGTTCCGGTTAATTACCCGGCGATAAAGGTCATTCAAGTCAGAGGCGGCAAAACGGCCACCATCCAATTGGACCATCGGACGAAGATCTGGTGGAATAACGGGAAGGATGTTGAGGACCATCCATTCTGGCTTGTTGCCAGATTTGTAGAAGGCGTCCAAGACATCCAAACGGCGCACAGCCTTCACACGTTTTTGACCAGTTGCAGTCTTCAATTCTTCTTTCAAGAGAGCAATTTCAGCTTCCAAATCCACTTGTTTCAAGAGGTCTTGGATGGCTTCTGCACCCATCTTAGCTACAAAAGAACCTGGTCCGTATTCACGCAAGCGTTCACGGTATTCACGTTCTGTCATGATGGATTTGTGCTCAAGTGGAGTATCTTTTGGATCGATCACCACATAAGCTGCGAAGTAGATGACTTCTTCAAGGGCACGAGGACTCATATCCAAGGTCAATCCCATACGAGAAGGGATTCCTTTGAAGTACCAGATGTGTGATACAGGTGCTTTCAACTCGATATGCCCCATGCGTTCACGACGAACTTTCGCACGTGTTACTTCAACCCCACAGCGGTCACAAACGATCCCTTTGTAACGGATTCGTTTGTATTTCCCACACGCACATTCCCAGTCTTTTGTAGGTCCAAAGATGACTTCATCAAAGAGACCTTCGCGTTCTGGTTTCAATGTACGGTAGTTGATTGTTTCAGGTTTCTTGACCTCTCCATAAGACCATGAACGGACCTTGCTTGGAGAAGCTAGGGTGATTTGCATACTTTTAAAACGATTTACATCAACCACTATTTCTTACCTTTCCTTGTTTTCATACTTGTTTTATTTGGATACAGCTTAGGTGGAGGAAGAAAGGAAACTTTCTTGCCACCTCCTTGTGTCTGTATCTTGTTATCGAATCATCCTGCTAGAAGCATTGGTTGCTCACAGGACAATCATTTTTACTGATTATTTTTCTGATTCTTCGGCATCAAAGGCTGCTTTTGCTTCCTTTGCTGCTTTTTCGCGTGCTTTTTCAAGGTCATCCACATGAATCACATCATCGTCTTCCCCTTCATCAAGGTCACGAAGTTCCACTTCTTGATCATCTTCGTCCAAGACACGCATGTCAAGACCAAGTGATTGCAATTCTTTGACAAGAACGCGGAAGGATTCTGGTACACCTGGTTTTGGAATTGGTTTACCTTTGGTAATCGCTTCATAAGCTTTCAAACGTCCGTTAACATCATCTGACTTGTATGTCAAGATTTCTTGAAGGACATTTGATGCACCATAAGCCTCAAGGGCCCACACTTCCATTTCCCCGAAACGTTGTCCACCAAACTGAGCTTTCCCTCCGAGTGGTTGTTGGGTAACCATTGAGTATGGTCCGACTGAACGGGCATGGAGTTTATCATCAACCATGTGGTGAAGCTTGATCATGTACATGACACCGACAGAGACACGGTTGTCAAACGGCTCACCAGTACGTCCATCGTAAAGAATCGTCTTGGCATCGCTATCCATACCAGCTTCTTTCACAGTATCCCAGAGATCTTCTGAGCTTGCTCCATCAAAGACTGGTGTTGCGATGTGAATACCCAAGTTACGAGCTGCCATACCAAGGTGAAGTTCCATAACCTGACCGATATTCATACGTGATGGCACCCCAAGAGGGTTCAACATGATATCAACCGGTGTACCGTCTGGAAGGTAAGGCATATCTTCAACTGGAACAATACGAGACACAACCCCTTTGTTTCCGTGACGACCGGCCATCTTATCTCCGACGCGGATCTTGCGTTTTTGTGCAATGTAAACACGAACCAACATGTTGACACCAGATTGTAATTCATCACCGTTTGCACGGGTAAAGATCTTAACATCGCGAACGACTCCATCTCCACCGTGAGGTACACGGAGTGATGTATCACGCACTTCACGAGATTTATCCCCAAAGATAGCGTGAAGGAGACGTTCTTCGGCAGAAAGGTCTTTTTCACCTTTCGGTGTTACCTTACCGACAAGGATATCGCCTTCTTTAACCTCAGCACCAATACGGATAATACCTGTTTCATCCAAGTCACGAAGAGCATCTTCCCCGACGTTTGGAATTTCACGGGTAATTTCTTCAGGGCCTAACTTGGTATCGCGTGTTTCTGATTCGAATTCTTCCAAGTGAACAGATGTGTAGACATCTTCTTTCACCAAGCGTTCGCTCATGATAACAGCATCCTCGAAGTTATACCCTTCCCAAGTCATGTAAGCGACGATTGGGTTTTGACCAAGGGCCATTTCCCCTTTTTCCATCGATGGACCATCAGCGATAAAGTCGCCTTTTTCAACGGTTTCACCAACTTTAACCAGAGTACGTTGGTTGTAAGCTGTACCGGAGTTTGAACGACGGAATTTTTGAACATGGTAGACGTCCAAAGAACCATCTTCCCGACGGACTTCCACCTTATCCGCATCTGCATAGGTAACCTTACCACCATGTTGTGCAATAACTGCAGCACCTGAGTCATGGGCTGCTTGGTATTCCATACCAGTACCCACATAAGGGGCTTTTGGATCAATCAATGGAACAGCCTGACGTTGCATGTTGGCACCCATGAGGGCACGGTTGGAGTCATCGTTTTCCAAGAAAGGAATACATGCTGTCGCAACGGCAACTACTTGTTTTGGAGACACGTCCATGTAGTCGACTTGATCAGATGGGAACTCTTGGTTGTTACCACGGTGACGTCCCATAACGATCGGCTCAGCAAAGCCACCCTTTTCGTTCAACTTAGAGTTGGCCTGCGCGACGATGTACTCATCTTCTTCATCGGCTGTCAACCAAACGATTTCGTTGGTCACTACACCTTTTTCACGATCCACTTTCCGGTATGGCGTTTGGATGAAACCATATTTGTTCAAGTGTCCGTATGAAGACAAGTTGTTGATCAAACCGATGTTTGGTCCTTCAGGTGTTTCGATTGGACACATACGACCATAGTGGGTATAGTGCACGTCACGCACTTCATATCCGGCACGGTCACGTGTCAAACCACCAGGCCCTAAGGCAGACAAACGACGTTTGTGAGACAACTCAGAAAGTGGGTTGTGTTGGTCCATGAACTGGGACAACTGTGAAGACCCAAAGAATTCTTTGATCGCTGCAGTTACGGGACGAATGTTAATAATTTGTTGTGGTGTCAAGACATCGTTATCTTGTACAGACATCCGTTCGCGAACGTTTCGTTCCATCCGTGAAAGTCCAAGACGCACTTGATTGGCAAGCAATTCACCAACGGCACGAATCCGACGGTTTCCAAGGTGGTCGATATCATCTACACGGCCAAGTCCTTCTGCAAGGTTCAAGAAATAGCTCATCTCTGCCAAGATATCTGCTGGAGTTACAATGCGTACTTTGTCAGATGGATTCGCATTCCCGATGATGGTGACAACACGGTCTGGATCTGTTGGAGCGACAACTTTGAATTTTTGCAATTCAACCGGTTCTGTCAAAACAGCAGCATCATTTGGAATGTAAGTGATTTTGTTCAAACCATTATCCAATTGTTCTGAGATGCTGTCGATGACATCGCGCGTCATGACAGTACCAGCTTCTACAAGGATTTCTCCTGTTTCAGCATCCACCAATGGTTCTGCGATTGTTTGATTCAACAAGCGGTTCTTGATATTGAGTTTCTTGTTGATCTTGTAGCGACCAACTGGTGCCAAGTCATAACGACGTGGATCAAAGAAACGGGCTACCAACAAGCTACGTGAGCTTTCCGCTGTTTTTGGTTCACCTGGACGAAGACGCTCGTAGATTTCTTTGAGGGCTTCATCTGTCCGCGAATCCATTGGATTTTTGTGAATATCTTTTTCGATGGTGTTGCGAACCAATTCGCTGTCCCCAAAGATATCGATAATTTCATCATCTCCAGAGAATCCAAGAGCACGCACAAGCGTTGTAAATGGAATTTTACGTGTGCGGTCGATGCGCGTGTAGGCGATGTCTTTTGAGTCAGTTTCAAGCTCTAACCAAGCTCCACGGTTAGGGATAACTGTTGATCCATAGCCAATCTTACCATTCTTGTCCACCTTATCATTGAAGTAGACACCTGGTGAGCGGACCAACTGAGATACGATAATCCGTTCTCCACCATTGATGATGAAGGTTCCCATTTCAGTCATGATTGGGAAATCACCAAAGAAAACTTCTTGGGTCTTGATTTCACCTGTTTCTTTGTTGACCAAACGGAAGGTCACAAAGATTGGTGCTGAGTAGCTGGCATCGTGAATGCGCGCTTCTTCAAGCGAATACTTGGGTTCGCGGATTTCATAACCCACAAATTCCAATTCCATTGTATCCGTGAAGTTTGAGATTGGAAGCACATCTTCAAATACTTCCTTCAAGCCATGATCCAAGAAATCTTTGAATGAGTCTGTCTGGATTTCAATCAAGTTTGGTAAATCAAGAACCTCTTTGATTCTTGAAAAACTACGACGGGTCCGATGTTTCCCGTATTGAACGTCATGTCCTGCCAAAGTTTTTAGCTCCTTTTTCTATACTAGGATAGCTTGGTAACATCACTCCTACCACCTATCCGGTTTTAACTACAATTTTGTGATTTGCATCACGTGAAGAACTGTCTCTTCACCTTATTCGTCGCTTTTTGTAATTTTTAGAAAAATTAAATTTGTGTAACAAACTAGGGTTTTCCTGAAAAATAGGCACAAAAAGAGCAGCTAAATCGACTTATTCAAGTAAGATTTAACTGCTGTAAGCTCTTATTTGGACAATATTTCAAATAAAGCACACGACAAATTAGTTATCACTATTATATCGTTTTTTGCTCCAAAAATCAAGGCTTTCTCTAGTTTTTCTACTGGATCAGACTAGCGTCGATTGCCGCGATTGGAACTATTTCGATTTGAACTATTGCTTGATGAACTATTGGTTGTCGAATTGTTCTTATTATTGGACTGATTTCCACTGCTATTACCGAGAATCGCTGCCCAAGCACTTTGGTAATCGCTATCCGATCCCCCGATGGCAAAGCGGTATTGAGTGGTTGGCGCTCCGTTTTTGGCCCAAAGGCTCGTCACCATTTGACCGCTCACATCGATATCCCGGCCATTGACATTGACGCGACCCGGTCTTTCACCAGTCGATTTGAGCACTTCAGAGCGGATCACACTCTTATCGAGAGTGAATTTATCCTGAATTCCGAAGAGACTTGGATCTGCTTGGTAGATCGCATTTGCCAACTGCGCCATGTATTGGGCATTGTTGTTGTATCCAGTCAAGGTCTGCATAGAAGCATTGTTGTCATGGCCAATCCAACCTCCTAAAGAAACATTAGGGGTGGACAGCATGAGCCACATATCCCCATTTGAGTTAGTGGTACCGGTTTTTCCAATCCAGTCAGCACCTGCCAGCGTTGGATTGACTTGGCTAATCCGTGACTTAAAGGTCGTTGTAGCACCAGACGTAATAACCCCGCGCAAGAGATCCTGCATAATCGTTGCCGTCGCTGGAGAGTAAACACGAACAGGATCTGCCTCGTGCTTGTATACTACATCCCCATCTCGATCAATGATTTGCTCTACCATGTAGCGTTTGAGGTAGTTCCCATTGTTAGCAATGGTTTGGAAACCATTGGTATGTTGGGCAACAGTGACCTCAATTCCTCCCCCCATTGGCAGACTCTCAATGCCATATTCAGGGATATCATAGCCCATTTTCTTCATGTAGGATGGGACATCCACACCCTTTTCACGAAGGGTCCGGTAAGTCCAGTAAGCTGGAATATTCCATGAGGTATTGAGGGCCTCACGGAGATCCATCATGGCTGTCCCTCGGCTATCCACGTGCATGATTGGCTCACCACTTGAGAAATTAGTCGGGTAGTTAGAAAGGATGCTATTGCTTCCCATCAAGCCTTGGTCGATGGCAATACCATAGGCCAACAGTGGCTTGATAGTAGATCCTGGGGAACGTTCTGTATCAAAGGCATGGTTGTTTTGGTTACCATCAAAATTCCGACCACCGATAAATCCTAAAACAGCACCCGTTCGGTTGTCCATCAGGACATTCCCAACTTCTACCAGTCCCGTTCCATCATCCAAGACGCTTCCAAAATTCGCGACTGCAGCCTGCATCGCATTGTGAACCGGTTTGTTAATAGTGGTTTGGATAGTGTAACCACCTTCGCGCAACTCACTCTCAGCTAATTCTTGATAAGCCTTGACGGTTTCATTATTTTTCAGGTCTTGCTTGGTGACATTGTCTCGCTTGATCAAGTAATCATACATGGCCTCTTTTGCTTCTTCCATTGCTTGGAAGTAGAGGTAGTCATGCGGTGTTTTCTCGATGCCATCTGGAGCAATGAAGTCTTTGGTCAAGTCGTACTGAGCATAGGTTTCGTAGTCTTTTTTCGATAAGGCTCCCGTCCGGTACATATTGAACAAAACATCTTTGGCACGCGCCAAACCTAACTCGAGATTCTCCTTGCTCTTTAGGCTTCCGTCTGCAGCATAAGGTGAGTAGACAATCGGACTCTGTGGCAAGCCAGCGATAAAGGCTGCTTGTGGAACAGACAAGTCTTTCGCAGAGACGCCAAAGATCCCTTGAGCTGCGGCTTCCACACCTGCAATATTTTGTCCCCGATTGTTTCGTCCAAAAGGCGAGACGTTTAAGTAGGTGGTTAGGATTTCGTTTTTATCCATTCCCCTCTCTAAAGCTAGAGCATCGACAATCTCTGTCGCCTTACGAGTAAAGGTTGGAGCATCTCCTACGACTTGCTGTTTGATCAACTGCTGGGTTAAGGTCGATCCCCCACTAGAGGAACCGACACCGGCTACAGATCCAAGCGTCGCCCGAAGAACAGCTTTGGGTACAACCCCCTTGTGGCTTTCAAAGTTCTCATCCTCAGTAGCGATCACAGCCTTTTTGACATTGTCGGAAATGGCATCTCCAGCTACCAGCGTGCGGATCAAATCACTGTCCACTTCTGCAATCAGGCTCTTATCGGAATAGGTCAGTTTTGAAACACTGCTGACATTGCGAACCTGCTGGACTAGTTCTTCTGTCTTTGGAACCTTAACATTGCTAAAGAGGCTTGCTGCATAACCAATCCCGATCCCTGCGCCAAATAAAAAGAGGCACACAAATAAGGCGATCATCACATCCCACAAGAGTTTGAGCGTCCTCAAAAAGGTCGCAAAAATATCGCCGACAGACCAGCCACTTTCTTCATTTTTTTCCTTATTCGGAGTTTCTGTATACATCTTTGCAAAGAATTTTTGGACTTTCTTCCAAAACTCTTGCAGCTTCTCTTTTAATTGATTCACTGATTCTTTCTCCTTGTTCCCTATATTATAGCAGATTAGCCCCTTTGTTTTCAATCACAAGAGCGTAGAAATCCTCGTTCAATCTTCTTGAGTAAGGACAAGAAAATGACGGAAAGCATTGCCATTTCCGTGGTTTATGGTAGAATAGAGAAATGAATAAACTTATAAAGGAGAAAAGACACATGCACATTTTTGATGAGCTAAAAGAGCGTGGTTTGGTATTTCAAACGACGGATGAAGAAGCCTTGCGCAAAGCACTGGAAGAAGGTCAGGTTTCTTATTATACTGGTTATGATCCAACTGCTGACAGCCTTCACCTTGGTCACTTGGTTGCCATCTTAACGAGCCGTCGCCTTCAACTAGCAGGCCACAAACCTTACGCGCTCGTTGGCGGTGCGACTGGTCTCATTGGAGATCCGTCCTTCAAAGATGCTGAGCGTAGTCTCCAAACAAAAGAAACTGTTCAAGAATGGGTTCGCTCCATTCAAGGGCAATTGTCTCGTTTCCTCGATTTTGAAAATGGTGACAACAAAGCCGAAATGGTCAACAACTACGATTGGTTCGGAAGCATTAGCTTTATTGACTTCCTTCGAGATGTTGGAAAATACTTTACGGTCAATGCTATGATGAGTAAAGAATCTGTTAAAAAACGGATTGAGACAGGGATTTCTTACACAGAGTTTGCCTACCAAATCATGCAAGGCTACGACTTCTACGTCCTCAACCAAGAACACAATGTCACCCTTCAAATCGGTGGATCTGACCAATGGGGAAACATGACAGCTGGTACTGAGTTGATGCGTCGTAAGGCAGATAAAACTGGTCATGTTATGACTGTGCCTTTGATCACAGATGCAACTGGTAAGAAATTCGGTAAATCAGAAGGCAATGCCGTCTGGCTCAATGCAGACAAAACATCTCCATACGAAATGTACCAATTCTGGATGAATGTGATGGACGCCGACGCTGTGCGCTTCTTGAAGATCTTCACTTTCTTGTCACTGGACGAGATCGAAGAGATCCGTAAGCAGTTTGAGGCTGCTCCTCATGAACGTTTGGCTCAAAAGATCTTGGCGCGTGAAGTGGTCACCCTCGTTCACGGTGAAGAAGCTTACAAGGAAGCCCTCAACATCACGGAACAACTCTTTGCAGGAAACATCAAAAACCTTTCTGTCAAAGAACTCAAACAAGGCCTTCGTGGTGTGCCAAACTACCAGGTCCAAGCAGAAGACAACCTCAACATTGTAGAACTCTTGGTCACAGCTGGTGTAGTGAATTCTAAACGCCAAGCCCGCGAAGATGTTCAAAATGGAGCGATCTACGTCAATGGCGAACGCATCCAAGACCTTGACTATGTCTTGAGCGATAGCGATAAATTAGAAAATGAATTGACCGTTATCCGTCGCGGTAAGAAAAAATACTTTGTTTTGACTTATTAAGAAAGTAAAACCACGAAGTTTCGTATGAACTTCGTGGTTTTCTTATACACTTTTTTCTGAGACTATTTCCCTTTTCTGCGATGCAACAAAGCTTGGTTGATTCGTTGAGTTTTTTTATGGAGTTGCCAAATCTGGTACAGCCAGATCAGGCCGTAAATGGCTAGAAAGATCAACCAAGGAATCGGGCTCCGTAAGGCTGTCCCCCAGCCAAAAAACAAGTAGGTTAATGCTAAGATGGCAGCTGTCACAACTAAATGCAAAGCCACACGCAAACTATAGGTCAAAAACTCTTCTTCCTCAAGAATGAAGGTCAAGATGCCCATTGTCCCACTCATCAAAAATATCGCTAGGATGTTGCGGACATTTACAGCGGGATAGACGATGTTGGTATAGACATGGGATAATAACACCAAACACAAATAAAAGAAGGATCCTGTCCTCATACCAGATACAAAATAAGCTATAACTCGTTTCATCACTTTCTCCTATACCCCTAAATAATCCATCAAGGATTTGACATATTTCCGACTGACACTTGATTTTACTCCACGTGTCAGTTTAGCCATCATATTGCCTGAAAAACTATCCGATAGCGATTCTAAATGGTCGATATTCATCACAGCGTGGCGTGATATCTGTAAAAAATTACGACGATTAATCCGATGTTGAAAATTTATCAAAGTATCTCTGATGGTGAACGTTTTGTCTGTCGTATAAATGGTGAGCTGATTCTTATCAATCTCAGCTAGAATAATGTCATCAATTTTCACCATGATCAAATGATCATCTGTTTTGATAGGGATCACTACTTGATTCACTGTCGAAAATTGTTCGAGATAGTCCATCACCTCTCGTGCTTGATCAGATAATTGCTTGGCTTGAATGACCACACAGGGGTCGTTTTCTGGGATATCTTGTTTTTCCTCAAAACGAATCTTCATTCCTACTCCAATTCTCACTTACTTTCTTTTACTCGATCTTTTTGCCAAGGAAATCCAAATCCCCAAAGCTAGAAGAATACCTCCTAACACTATAAGGTATGTTTGTTCCTTTGTCAATAAAGTTTGCCATTTGAGCTGAACACCCATTTTTTCTTGAAACTCTTGAAGAAGCTTATCTTGACCTTTAAAGGTCTCACTTAATGCTTCTTTCATGAGGACTTGTCGATAAAGTGCAGCAATATAAGTAGCTGGGGTACATTTCATTAGTAGTTGAGCAAAATTAGGTAGAACCCCCAAAGGAACATAAGTCCCTACCAAAAAACCAGAAGCTGTACCCACTATGGTCGAAAACTTCCCAAGACTGTCTACGGAATGGAAAAAATAAACAAAAATGGCATTCACCAAACTAGAAAGCAGGCTACTAAGCAGCATGATGTGGAGTACTTCAGGTAATAGAGAAAGGGTTGGAACTTCTCTAAAATAACCACACATCAGCACATACATAAGGGCCTGCATGAAAAAAGAGATGATGATTGCGCTCGTTAGATACGAAAATGGTAACCGCCACTTTCCTTGATCCGATAAATAAAGATCCTGATCTACTTGACGTTCACGATCCTTTACTAACTGAGTCAGGGCAGCCAGACTTGTCGTAATCCCTGTTACAGCCAGCGTCCCACTCATTAACCAATTATTTAACACAGGACCTCTATTGGGGAGCTGAGCCCAAGCATCTGTTAGATTTTTTTGAAGAAAAATAATATAGAGAACAAAGGAAATCAAGGCTCCCAACAGGGAGAAGAAAACTCCTGAACGATTTCTGAAGTACAATAAAAAATTTCGCTTTAGTAAGGCTAGCATTAGCGGACCTCCCTTCCTGTAAGTGCAATAAAGGCATCATCCATGGTCCCTGGACGAAACTCAAAATGGGCTATTCTATCTCTAACTTGCGCCAGGTAATCAATGGCTTCCCTTTCACTCTTGGGTTGAAAAATATACTCCAATTGACTTTGTTGCTCTACTGACATTCCCAAAGATTTGAGACTTTCTATCTGCTGTCTCTCCTTGAAACGAATCTTCAAGATGTTTTTTGCATATTGACTCTTAATATCTAGCGCCGATCCTTGAGCAATCACTTCCCCATGGTCCACAATATAAATTTGATCAGCTTCATCTGCTTCGTCAAGATAATGCGTGGTCAATACAACAGTCATTCCCTCTTCTCTCTGCAATTGATAGAGCAAATCCCAGATAGACTTCCGAGTTTGGATATCCAAACCTGTCGTTGGTTCGTCTAAGAACAGAATATCTGGTTGTGAGAGCAGGGCACGCGCAATGTCAACCCGACGCTTTTGGCCACCTGAAAGCGTCCCGTATTTCTGCTTTTGGAAAGCTGATAGACCTAGCCGATCAATAAGATCAGACACACGATTTGGTTTTAGGTCTTTGTACTGTCTGGCACGAATGGTCAGATTTTCCCTAACTGTTAGCATCTCATCTAAAACACTGGTTTGGAAGACCACACCAATTTTCGTACCTGGTTCATAGATGATTTCACCTTGCGTTGGTTGTTTCAAACCAATCAACATGGAAATCGTCGTTGATTTCCCCGCCCCATTTGGTCCTAGAATCGCATTAAAGGTTCCCTTTTCAAACTGTAAATGAATATTGTTTACGGCTAAATGATTTCCATATCGTTTACTGATGTTTTTAGCTTGTAATATCATGTTCTCTCTCCTTTTTGACAATATCAGTCTAGCAAAAAAGCCGTTTAAAAAACGGCCTTTTGGGATAAGCGGTCAAAATGAGAACCTAAGTGGCAAGATGAAAGTGACAAAAAGAAGAAAATTTAATGCAACCATTCTTTTCCCCATTGATTCAAGTCCTTTAAAATCGGCATCAGTGATTTCCCTTTTTCTGTCAGCTCATATCCTGTATGAAGAGGCAGAGACTCATAATCATATTTCTCAATCAATTGGAGCTCTATTAAAACATCTAATCCACGTGTCAAACTGATAGTTGTAATCCCTTCAACTTCTCTTCTCAATTGATTGAAACGAACTTTCTTATGCTTGTTTATAACCCATAATATATTCATCCTCCATTTCCCACCAACCACATCTAAGACTCGAGACATACTACAGTTCCAATTTTTATTTGTTAACATTTTTTCTCCTTACAAAAATGTGCCTACTATTCAGGTAGTTTGTAAAGTATTATAATCTATTTATCATTTATTTTAAAGGAGTCACTTATGTTTATTGTAAATCTTACCTATATCAAGCCCCTTGATGAAGTTGAAAAATTCTTAGAAAAACACATAGATTTTTTAAATCAGTATTATACAGAAGGTCATTTTATCGCATCTGGAAGAAAAAATCCAAGGACCGGCGGTATCATTCTCATGAGAGCAAAAAATAAAGATGCTGTCCAAGAAATCATTGCACACGATCCATTCTATCAAAATAAGATTGCTCAATATGAGATCATTGAATTTGAGACAAGTAAATATTGTCCAGAATTGAAAACCGTCCTGAACAATCCAGTGGACAAAATTAGATAAAGAAACTCAAGGTCCACTCAATTCCGCGTAGAACCGTTAAAAAAGTGTGACTTAGTCCCATTAAAGCATCAGTTGCTATCTAGAGGCTCTTTTGTTACACTACTAATATGAATACACCGATCAAACCAAAATTACAACGATTTCAAACAGCCACTGCCTTTGCCTGTCCCATCTGTCAATTGGACCTAGAACTTGTGGGTACTAGTTTTAAATGTCCCAAGGCCCATTCCTTTGATTTGGCGAAATTTGGCTATGTTAACCTGGCTCCCCAGATCAAGCAATCAAAGGACTATGACAAAGAAAATTTCCAAAATCGCCAGCTGATCTTAGAAGCAGGGTTTTATGAGCCGATTCTAACAGCGATCGGACAAAAAATTCCGACTTGTGATGGCAAGATTCTAGATATCGGTTGCGGAGAAGGTTATTACTCCCGAAAACTACAAGAAGCTTATCCCCAAGCTACTTTCTATGCATTTGATCTTTCAAAGGAATCCGTACAACTAGCTGCCAAGAGTGATGCTAGCTGGAAGGTCAATTGGTTTGTAGGAGATTTGGCTCATTTACCCATTCAATCTAAGAGTATGGAGGTCATTTTGGACATCTTCTCCCCGGCTAATTACGCTGAATTTGAACGTGTCTTAAAGACAGAAGGGGTGATCATTAAGGTCGTCCCAACCTCTTCTCATCTAAAAGAAATTCGTCAGTTGGCCCAAGATCAATTGACCAAGCAATCTTACTCCAACCAGGAAATTTTGGAGCATTTTGAAGACCACTGCCAGTTCCTCTCATCCGAAACGGTCAGCCTTACCAAGAGTTTAACTCCTGAAGAACGCCAGGCGTTCCTCGCCATGACCCCCCTTCTATTTCACGTTGACCAAGAAAAAATCGACTGGAGCCAACTTACAGAAATCACCATCGAAGCTGAGCTGCTGGTTGGGAAAATCAAGATACAAAGGACTTAAAATACAAAGTAAAAAGGCTGAGACAAATCGTCTCAGCCTTTTTACTCATCTTCTGTATGCTCTGTCATGACTTGTAACGCACGTTTTTATATCCTTTTGGCTATCTGTACGATTTTTTCGAGTTCTTCTTTCCGTTGACGATCACTCATATACTCCACTCGTGTAACTTGTGTCATTTTAACCGGTTTAATACCACAGGGTTTCAAGATTTGAGATTTTAGAACCTTTGCGTAGTCTTGAGAAAAAGGAAGAAAAATTTTTGGCGTATTATGCGTCGTAATGATCCACGCTTTTCCATCTAGTTGCCCCACCGGACCTCGAGGTCCATTCTGATAAGCAAAACCTGCAACAAAAACACGATCAATAAAACCTTTTAAAATAGCTGGCATTCCACTCCACCAAGTAGGGAAAATAAAAATCAACTGATCCGCCCAACTCAATAAATCTCTATATGGTTTCATATCTTCATTATGCTGTAAATCTCTCCTTTTATGCCTTTCATCAAAACGTAAAACCGGATCAAAGTTTTCTTTATATAAGTCTACTATTTTAACTCTATGCTCTGGTGCTAAATGCTTTTGCACAGTTTGAAGGATTGATGCATTATAACTTGTTTCATTCGGATGTGAATAGATTATTAAAACATTCATCAGCTATCTCCTTTTATATAAATATCAAGCATCGTTCTGACGGTCTTTTGAACATCATTTTCTTTAAAGCTTTCTCCAACAGGACTCCTTACCAATAGAGCCAAACCAGCAATAAAACTCCAAAAATGGATCAAAATTTCTGCGTCACCACTAGAAAGATTTTCCTCATCTTTAAGTCTTAACGCTACCGACTTAAAATGTTCAAATCCTGGTAAAGAGGAGTTGACTGAAATAGTTTCCTGGAACAACTCCATATAGTTATATGGAAATTTGATAAATAATGCTTCAAATAGATAGGTTTCCTCTTGGGCAAACCTTACAAAGTTACAGCCCATCAGAGTTAGTTGAGTTATTGCATCTATGGAAGTATCAATTCCAAGTATCATATTTTTCAAAAAGAACATTGATAAGTGTTCCATAACAACTTGAATATATCTATCTTTACTTCCAAAATGCTTATAGGGAGCTCCATGAGTCACCCCACATTTTTGAGCTATTGTACGCATAGACATCCGGTCAATCCCGTTAGTTCTGATTTCTTCAATGCCGACCGAAATTAACTTTTCTTTCAGTTCTTCCGTATTCCGTTTCATTTGACCACCTTCCCTTATCGAAGTATACGTTGTCTACTTTTTATAAAGTATACACCGTCTACTTATTTTTGTCAAATAAAAAAATACTCAAAACTTAGCTTTAGAGTCCCTAACCTTCTGTTATGTACTCTCCTAAGGAAAGTTTCTAAGAAGATTTTATCTTCAATTAAAAGGCTGAGACGATTTGTCTCAGCCTTTTACTCATCTTCTGTATGCTCTGTCATGACTTGTAAGCGATAAGTTTTAGGCGATTTTCCACAGAGTTTGCGAAAAACCTTGTAGAAATAGCCAACATTACTGTAACCGACCTTGTAGCAGATATCTTCAATACTATCATTGGTCGATAAGAGGAGCTGCTGGGCAGCCTTGATCCGCTGTTTGTTGAGGAGTTCTGCGAAAGTCGCATTGGTTTCTCGTTTAATCAATTGGCCTAAATAGACTGGATTGATAAAGAGACCCTGACTGATGTCCTTGAGTGACAGCTCTTTTTGGTAATCGCGGCTAATCACTTGAAGGACACTCGCTACATTTTCATTCATCCGATAGTGGGATAAGAAACGAGACAACTCTTCCTGGATAAAGCCAATCATCTCGCTAAAGGTGGCAGCATCATGGACTTTCTTGACCACATCGGCCAAATCATCTCCTTGCAGGTATTCAAACAAATGAAAGACATCCATCAAAAATTGGATAAAGAGCTGCTTGGTCAGTGAAACCTTAGGTGTCTTCTCAAGGATCATTTTTTCTAACCAGTCCAGTTCTTCTAAGATCTGCTGGATATTTCCTTGCATGATCACCCGATAGGCAGGCTCGTAGTAATGGAAGACCTCTTCATCTTGATTGAGAGGGATCGCCCCATAAAAGAGGCTACGCTCTACTAGGTCCTTAAATTTATGAAAGTGCTCCTTATATGGAGGCTCAAAGGCCTTCTCAATCATGGCTTCTTCTTTTTGATCCGAGATAAAGAGTTGAAGATTTTGCCCAAGAACTTGATAAGACGAGCTGATAAAGCCTTTTTTCTCCTTAGCGACTCCAATCCACAGTGAGTTCCGACCTGCGATATACTGACAAAACTCTTCCTCAGAAATATCATCGTGAATCAGACGGTTGGCCAACTCTTGGCTTGGTTGCTGGATTTTATGCTGAATTTTTTCTAGGATATTGCCCATCTCCACCTTATTGACAGGTTTGAGCAGGTAGTCTGCCACACGCAAATTGAGGGCTGTCTTGACATATTCAAAATCCTGATAGCCTGACATAATGATATAGGCAGCATCTGGGATCAAATCCTTCATTTCAGCAATCATCTGAAGTCCAGTTTTCCCAGGCATATTGACATCCGTGATCACCACATCTACCGGATACTCTCGCACATAATCAAGGGCCTGGTCTGCATCTTCTGCAGTTGCGACCACTTCCATATTCCAGTGGTCAAAGGGGATTAATTTTTTTAAGCCTTCTGTAATCATATACTCATCGTCTACTAATAAGACTTTGTACATTCTGTCTCCTTTATTCATCTTGAATGGTTATCGTATAGGTCACTCCATGGTGAGGTTGGGAGAAGACTTGGATATGGTAGCGATCTCCAAAATAGAGTAGCATGCGTTCATGGACATTGACAATTCCGATGGACTGCCGGCCACTCTTTTCTTCGATTTCTGAGCGGGGATTGCGATTGGCCAGTATCTCTTGAATTTTTTCTAGCTGTTCTTCTTCCATCCCACGCCCATTATCAGTAACTAGGATCATGACTTGCCCTTCTCCTTGCAAGACTTTGACACTAATCACATTGTCCTTGCGTTTGTGATCCACTCCATGCGCAAAATAGTTCTCGACCAAAGGCTGGATGGTGAATTTGGGAATCTTCATCTTTTCCAAACCTGGATCGATCTTAAAGCCATAAGCAATCGATTTTGGATAACGCACCATACAGAGGTAGCTGTATTTGCGACAAAATTCGAGCTCATTTTCAACTGTCGTCACTCGCTCGTCTGAGATATTATTGCGCAAGAGACTACTAAACTCATAGATAATATCACCCAATTCATCCTGCTCTTGCATGACGGCATACATCCGGATAAATTCCAGTGTATTGTACATGAAGTGGGGATTGATCTGGGCTTGTAGTGCCCGCATATTGGCATCTTTTTGGCTGAGCTGTAGCTGGTAGATATCCCGAATATTCTTATCCATATTGTCTAACATGGTATTGATCATATTACCAATAACCAGCAGTTCTTGGTCCTTGGTCGAGGTATCAATCCGTCGTTCACTCTCGCCTTGACTGATCAGATTCATGGTATCGACCAAATCGAGGACTTGACGCCGGTAATTTTTGAAAATCTGCCGTAATAACAAGTAAAGGATCAAGAAAATCAGGAAAGCAATGGAGAGAAAAGTAGTCAGGTTAGCTAGACCCTTTTTGAGCAGATAACTTTCAGAAACAGCTACATCCACCTTGTAGCCATAGATCGTGCTACGGGTTTGCCATTTAACATCTTTTGATTGCCCCTTATCCCCTTCATGGTACATCTCTTTCCCAAAGGGAGTGAAAATCCGCACAGCGATCGGAAGATCGCCTCTGGCATTATCAATCGCTGCCGTCAAAATTTCTTGGTCCAGCGTCATATAAGCAATCCCAACTCCAGCACCCGTAGTCGGATCTGTCAAAGGAACCGGAATGGCTGTCGCAGGAGCCTTGTAATGGTCCGCCGATACTTGCTTGCCTCCCTGTGATTGCCGGGTAGAGACAAATACCGTCTTGTAATCAGACAAGGTGACATCGATACCCTCGATGTTTTTATTACTCAAATAGAGACTGTCAATATTCTTATGTAGGGACAATTGGATATAAGAAGGGAATTGGGCATTCAATCGCCAAGTCTCATACTCCGATGGTGACAAGGTAAAATAGCGATAAACTCCTTCTAATTTTGCAGGGTTTTCAACGAGGCTACGACCTTCTTGTGTGACCCGTTGATAAGAGGTCTCAAGATCCGTCACCACTTCGGTCAAGACCCGTTGGGCGATCCGGTCGGCTTCAGCTTGCTGGTTTTTCCAAGAGATCCCCGCGACAACTAGGCCCATAATGGTCAAAATGACTACCATGACATAGGCGTAGAATTTTAAAAGCGTACTTAACCAGATTTTTTTCATCGTTAGGATACCAATTTTTCGTGGATGTTTTGATAGACAGGGTCAAAGATATCATTGACAAAGAAATGCCATACACCGATCAAGACGAAAAAGAGAAGGGCTGGCATATAGTAGCTAATGACACCAAGTAGCGCGGTTCCAAGGATGAGCTTGAGAACCGGACGAATGTCCAGCAACATTCCGATCAAACTGAGCTTGATACTGTTGGCATAAGAGAGATCAAAATGAACTTGCAATTTCAAATAAACGGCGTAAGCTAGAGGCGCAACCAAGAGGAAAACCAGATTAAACAAGAGAACCAAAATTTGGAAGAAATTCAAGTGAGGAATCTGGACCATGAGGTACATGCCATAGAGGAGAACCCCTTCAATGGCAAAGAAGGTATAAAAGACTTGATTAGCCGGGCGTAGATTTTCTTTGAAGAGTTCCCAAGCGCGTGACCAATGATAGTCCTTGTAGGTCATGCCATTTTCCGCATAGAGGCTCATGATAGTGGCACTAGCCGGTCCTACTCCTAGTAGAACACCCCCACAGATCGTCAAGACCCAAAAAATCCCTGTTACCAGCATAGCAACATAGACTCTCGTAAAAATGAACTCGATGATTTTTCCCATCATTCAGCCTCTTTTCCAATTAGTGATTCTATTATACCATAAAAATAAAACGCTTTCCCTTATTTGCATTGGTAAATTGAAATATTGATTTTCATTTACAGTTCTATTTTCATAAAGATATGAAAAGGCTCTGGAGATCCCTCCAAAGCCTTTTCGAACTACCTGTTCTTATTTTTTAGAAGCAAGGAATTCGTCGTATTGTTTTTGCATTTCGTCAAGCACTTTTTGGTAAGCACCTTCTGATTTCAATTTTTCAAGCATCTTAGGAACTTCTACTTCAGGATCCACAGTACCAGTATTGATCGCACCTGCGAATTGGTTCAAAGTATTTGTAAGAGCAGTGATTTCTGATTTCACTTTGTCTGTGTTAAAGATGAAGCCAAGTGCTGGAGATTCTTTTGCAGTTTCCAAATCTTTCTTAGATTGTGCAATTTGTTCATCTGTTACGTTTTCGTTGATGTAAAGAATCCAGTTGTTACCAGTGTTCCATCCAGACATGTGAGTGTTTCCGTTGTAGCCATCCAAGACTTTGACACGGTTTTCTTTGCCGGCAACTTTTTCCCAGTTCTTGCCTTCTGGTCCATAAACAAGGCCGTTCAAGAGTTCTGGATCAGTGTTCAAGAGGTTCAACACTTCCATGGCTTTTTCTTTGTTCTTAGAGTTGTTTGAGATAACAAAGTTAGCTACTTGAGTAGTGTTGTTCTTCTTGTAAAGTTCAGTAAATGGTTTGATTTCGATCTTACGGTTTGCTACACGAGTAAGCAAGCTGTTACCGTAGTCAGCTGGTCCTACTGTTTCTTCACGAACCAACCATGTATCTTGAGAAAGATCATAACCAGTGTCGCTCGTTGCTACGTCTTTTGGAATGTATCCTGCTTCGTAGTATTTGTGAAGAGTCTTCAAGTTTTCTACATAACGAGGAATGGTGTAACGGTCAACGATCTTAGTGGTGTCACCTTTCAAGTCAACAACGAATGGAAGTCCATCAACAGCCACATAGTCGAAGTCATCTGAAGGTCCACCGTAGCTCTTGTTCATTGCAAATGGAACAACGTTTGGATCTTTTTCTTTGATAGCTTTCAAGACTGGTTCAAGAGAAGCATAGTCTTTCACGTTTGAAACGTCGATACCATATTTTTCAAGAAGTGGTCCGTTGAAGGCAAAGTTTTGAGAAGATGCCACGTTAGCTGCTACTGGAACAGCATAGATCTTGCCATTTACAGTGTTCCCTTTGATGTAAGCTGGGTCAAGTGCTTTGTAAAGGTCTTTTCCTTCTTTCTTGTACAATTCTGTCAAGTCAGCATAAGCACCTTTTTGAGCGTTGATAACGTAGTTATTAGCAAAGGCAATATCATAGTTTTCACCAGATGAGATGATAACGTTCATTTTTTGTGCGTAGTCACCCCAACCAAGATATTGGATATCCAATTTTGCGCCAACTTTCTTTTCAATGATCTTATTGGCATTTTTAAGAAGAACATCCAAGTTATCTGGTTTATCACCGATTTGGTACATCTTGATGATTGGTTTACCGTCTTCAGTTGTTGCTGACTTCTTGTTGTTCCCTGTAAGGTTTCCACAAGCAGCAAGAGTAGCTCCAAGAGCGATGACACTAGCAGATGCTAACGCGTATTTTTTCCAATTTTTCATAAGAAAAATCTCCTTTATGTTATTTTCTTTTTAGACTAAGTTATGAGTTGAAAATCCTGCTGATTTTCAATGAACGATGTTATTCTTTCACACCACCGATGGTCAAGCCTTTTACAAAGTAGCGTTGGAAGAATGGATAGAGAATGGCGATTGGCACTGTTGCCACAACCACCATGGCCATACGTCCTGTTTCCCGTGGGATGGATTGTACAGCTCCTGCCAATTGGCCGGATACCCCGACGTTTTTAGCGATGTAATCCATATTGTTTTGGATTTGCATCAAGAGGTATTGCAATGGGTAAAGGTTGTCACTCTTAATATAGAGGAGGGCATTGAACCAGTCATTCCAGAACCCTAAAGCGGTGAACAAACTGATGGTCGCAATCCCTGGAAGAGACAATGGCAAGCAGATTTGGAAGAAGATCCGTGTTTCACTTGCCCCATCGATCCGAGCGGATTCAAGGATAGCTTCTGGAATGGTCCGTTTAAAGAAGGTCCGCATCAAGATGATGTTAAATGGACTGAGCAACATTGGGATAATCAAAGCCCCGATGGTATCACCTAACTGCAAGAGTTGAGTGGTGACAATGTAGCTTGGAACCAACCCTGCACTAAAGAGCATACTAAGGAGTGAAAATACGGTAAAGAACTTGCGGTATTTAAAGGTACTCCGTGAGATAGCGTAAGCATAAGTTGTGGTGATAAAGACATTACATGCTGTTCCCACAATGGTCACAAACAAGGTAATGAAGAGGGCTTGCAAGATTTTGTCTTTGAACTGTACCAAGAAAAGGTAACCATCAAATCCAAATTTTGCCGGCCAGAATTGGAATCCATGGACTGCCAAACTTTGTTCGTCTGTCAAAGAGATCATGACAACGAAGATGAAGGGAAGTACACAGGTCAATCCGACTAAGGTCAACAACAAGGTAAAGAAGAAGTTGCTCTTCTTACTGAAAGAATGGATCCCGACATTATCAATTTTTTCTTTTTGAATGGTTGATTTTTTCATACGATCCTCCTTTCTAGAAGAGAGCGGCATTCTTATCAATGCGACGGGCAATGATATTTGAGATTAAAACAAGAACCAAACCGACTACCGATTGGTAAAGACCGGCTGCTGCTGTCATCCCGATATCCCCTGACTTGGTCAAACCGTTGTAGACATAAACATCAATAACGTTGGTCACACTATAGAGCGCTCCAGCATTATGCGGGATTTGGTAGAAGAGACCGAAGTCTGCGCGGAAGATATTTCCGACTGCAAGAATGGTCAAGACCGTAATCAAGGAAGACAACTGAGGAATGGTGATGTTGCGAATGCGTTGCCACTTAGACGCACCATCCACGGTCGCTGCTTCATAGTAAGTTGGGTCAATTCCCATGATGGTTGCATAGTACATGACACTACTATAACCAAAGCCTTTCCAAATTCCTAAGAAGAGGAGAAGCGCTGGCCAGATCCACAATTCTGAATAGAAATTGATGGCCTTCATGCCAAGTGAAGTTAAGATGTGGTTGACCAATCCTTTGTCCACGTTCAGGAAGGCATCGGTGAAGAAGCTGATGATAACCCATGATAGGAAGTATGGGAAGAGCATGGAGGTTTGAAGCACCTTGACCACTCTTTTTGATCTCAACTCACTAAAGATGATGGCGATCCCAACGGAAACAATCAATCCTAAGAAGATAAATCCTAAGTTGTACAAGACCGTATTTCTTGTAATAATGTAGGCATCTTTGGAACTAAAGAGGAACTTGAAGTTGTCAAAGCCAACCCATTTACTCTTCATGACACTGTCGATGAAGCCTTCTCCTGTAATATGATAGTCCTTAAATGCTACGATATTCCCAAAAACCGGAATATAGAAGAATAAGATTAACCACGCTGCACCAGGTAAGACCATTAAAAGAAAAATGAAATTTTCTCTCAGAGTCCTTACAAACTTTTTCATTTAACTCCCCCTTTGAGCCTTGAGCGTGTTTATTTGCTTTGGTAGCGTTTACATCACCTATTATAAGATAGCCCATTTACATTTTCAAACTCCTAATTATAGAAAAAATTCTACAAATTTATGACATAGCTTTAAAAAAGAGTAGAAAAGGGTGGTCATAAACACAGCTCCTCTTCTACTCCTATCGACCATGGATGAGATATCTGTCATCCAACTTGGCTTTTTTTACGTTGTATAAATGGTTGAGGCAGTCGCAATAGTATGCCACTGGTTAGCCGTTGTTGCTGCGAAGTCCTGATCCCTGTAGAAATCGTTGAATGGCAAGATCTCTACTTCTAGTTCATCGATACGTGTGATAGAACCAGCTAGATAGTCTTCAATCCGACTTTCTGCTCGCTTGATCCGTTGCAAGAGTCCACCCATCCGGATGTCTACGGTATCCAAGCCAAAGACCTTGTTTTCTTTCAACCATTGGTGGCTAAAGAGGTCATGGAAGTGTTCAATCTGGCTTCTGAGTTTTGGCAATTCTTCCCGAGCGATTTGTTGCAAGCTCTCTTTATCACCTGCTTGATAGGCTTGACGAAGGCGTCGTCCTACATCCACCTTGCTACTTAAAATGGCATTCAACTGAGCCTGAGTCTCAAAGAGATAGGCGTAGACACCCGCTTTTTCTTTAATGTCAGCAAGTGTCTCAGCTGCCTTGGCAAAGTGAGGCTTATCCTGTTCAGGTGTCATGTGCTTGTCAAGGATTGGGCAAAGAACATCCTGATAAAAGACATAGCGGTTAGGGTTAATCCCACTGAGATTGTCTGGTAGGTCTGGCAAGAGGTTGGCCAGATCCAGCTGCATAAAGTCCTCAACCGAGAGGCCTGTATTGGTCTTGAAGTGAACTGACAGACGCTCTAAATCATTGCGGTAGCTGAGTTCTGCCCAGATTTGTAAACTTGGGAGAATCGAGAACTGGGCTGTTTCACCGCCATTATCCCCCCAACCCGTCACGATGATTTCTTTGATCTGATTAGCACGGCAGGCTTTATTGGCTTCAAGAGCGATGAGACGGCTGAAATGGTTGTGTGGTGTGAAACCAATCCACTTCCAAGCACCACCTGCAAAGGCAATATCCTGGCTAATCTTGTGGTGATTACCGAAGTTACGGTTGTATTTTTCTTCGCTATCCTGATAATAATCCCAGTAAACCAAGGTCACACGGTCTTTGAGACGGTCAAGATAAACACGAGTTTCTTCTGGAATTTCGACATCACGGTCGTACTGGCCATCTGATGACATGAGTTTGAAGAACATATCGCTCCACATCTGGCAGTGGAAACCATACTTGTCTGCAATATCCAGCACGCGCTCCAAATGTTGACACATGAGGAGGCTACGGTCCACAACACCGTTTAAGATGAGATAGCGTCCCAAACCAACCAAGTGAGCTTCGTCCATCCCGATATTGACCTTGCGTGTTTGTAGTTTAGACAGAGTAGCAAACATGCCGTCGATTAGGTCGTAAACTTTTTCTTCGCCGATGAGGAGAATGTCCTCTACATCACGAAGTTGCTGGACTTCTTTGACACCCCATTTGACAAAGGCTGATAAGTGAGCCAAGGTCTGGATACATGGTACAAAGGTCATATCAAACTGCTGGGCGTAAGCTTCGATTTCCTGTAATTCTTCAGCTGAGTATGCTCCACGGAAATAGCCAAAGTAAGGTTGCCCTTCAATCTGATAGGTGTCTTCCATGTAGAGCTCAAAGGTTGAATAACCCATCAGAGCCAAGACTTCAATCATCTGCTTGGCAGATGCAACATTTAGAACTGCATTTCGCGAACAGTCAGCCATGTAGGCTAAATCTTCATAAGCCGCTTGTTCTTCAATCTCTACCTTGTCACCTTCTGCTAATGCTGTTGCGAGAATCGATAAGGCACGATAAATCTGATGAGGTTTGCGATAAGTCAATTGATATTCTCCACCCTCACCCTTGATAGAGATAGAAGCTTGGTCAGACTGAGCGACTGCCACTTCTACATCTGGTAGAGAAATGTGCTTTTGAAGTAAGTCTATAGCTTGCTGTTGTTTACTGCTAATTCCGGTAAAACTTACCATTGCTTTTCCTCCTGTAACCAGTTGACAAGGGCACCGTAGAGATTGGCATCTGCCTGATAGGTGCAAGCTTGGATGACTGGCGCAATTGTATATTCTTCATATCTTTCCACAAAGACGTCTACCGCTTTTTGCACCCCTTTGATAAAATCTGGGTTCTGACTGATAGAGCCACCTAGGCTAATGACATCTGGGTCGATTAGATACTGGATATTGAGCAAGCCTTGAGCTAGATTACGATTCATACGCTCAATGGCTTCTTGGCAAAGGGCATTGCCTGCTGCAGCCTCTTGATAAACCTTACGGCCATCCCAATCGGTTTGACCAGATTTTTCGATGACATAGCGAACCATGTTTCCTGTAGAAGCGAGTTGTGACCAGTTATTGAGCTTTTCTGCAGGCTCGATAGTTGTCATGTAGCCAAACTCACCGCCCAAGCCATGACGTCCACGGTGAAGCTTGCCATTGATAATCATGGCTCCACCGATTCCGGTACCAATCACGACACAGGCTGCATTTTCAATCTCAGGATGCGCCAGCAATTCACTCAGTCCAACACAGTTGGCATCATTTTCTAGATGGACAGGTAGCTTGTGATGAGAAAGGGCCTCATACCATGAAAAACCATGGATATAAGGAATGGCACTGATCCCTTCAATTACCCCTGTTTCTTGGTTAACAGCCCCTGGCACACTCATAGCAATCCCACGGTAGTCACGTTCTGACAATCGCTGGTCCAGCCAAGCTAGCAAATCTTCTAGAGTTTCTGGAGTTGGGGTGCTGGCCTTATCTAAAATCTTTCCATCCGGAGTGAGACTGGCAAACTTAATCCCAGTCCCTCCGATATCAATCGTTGCAATGGTCATGGCTTTTACCTGTAAAAAGGAGCGAGTCAGCAGTCGGTTCTTACTTTTTCGCTCCTCCTTTCTTTTATGTTACCTTTTTGAAATTAGATTTCTTCTTTTTTAATCCATTCTGTCCGGATTTCTTGCGGTGCCAATAAACCTGTATGGACCGGATACGGTTGTTCCAGAAGATCGACAACCGTTTGTTGTCCTTCTGACACGCGCACATTTTCTTGGCTCATGTTGTAATAGCGAAGGATGTAACCTTCTTCATTTTCTGCTACCTTAAAGGCTGTTGGACAAACCTGAGGATGCGTCAAGGCGGTATGCTTGAGTAAGCTACCAGACGCTGCTACACTTCCTTCTTGTTTTTCAACTTGAAGGCTGGTCATCGGTGTCTGCAAAGCTTTCGCTCGGCGATAAGCAGAGAAGCGCCCCTGAGCTTGATGGCATTCTACTGCATATTCCACCTCAAAGTCCCGCAAACATTGTGCTTCTGGTGTTGGAAAGTAGCCCCAGTCACCGAGTTCCCCTGAAGCACGAAGAAGTGTTACAGCTATCGTATCGTCTCCAAGGATTTCGTATTCATGCAATCCTTTATTGGCCACTGTTACCCCTTTGACGTCATCATACAAGCTGACGAAAGCTTGCTGGTGTTGAGGATTTTCAGGATTTTCCCAAGAAGCAGCCGGTTTATTTGGCCGTGTCACAACCTCATAGATACTTTCAGAATCGTTGCTTGGACGTGTATTGTGAGTCTTGACCAGAAGACGGATGCGGTGATCCTTGGCAGTATTGGTAAAGCGCGTCTTGAAGCGAATTTGCGGATCATCTACAAAAATGGTCATCTCCGTTTCAAGAGGGATAGTTGTCACCTCTTCTGAGCGACTTGCCTTGCGGTTCATAAACTCGATAATGCCTCTTTGCTCCGCATCCAATTGTTCATCCGCGCTGACCGGGATGGTCAAGTCATGCTTGAGCAAGATTTTGGCATAGCGAGCATTGTTTTCCAAGACCTCATAAGCTGTTAACTCCGCATAGATCGGCTCTGTTCCTTTTGGTTGGAAGTAGATATATTCATTTCCGATATCACCACGATCTTCAAAACGAAGGAAATCCTCATAAGCCTCATTGGTCGTTTTATCATAGAGGGTCAAGCCATCATCGATACTAAGGGTTACAAATGGCGTATCGATCACCCCATTTTGGAACAGACCATCATGATGAGGTGCTTTACCTTCCAAGAGCTGGAAGGTGGTCCAAGAAAGAGGCGCTAGGTGAACCGGAACCGTCACGCGCACTTGACGCGCGATATAAGGTTGACGGAATTTATCCTTAGGCAGGGTATAGCCAAAGCTTGCTCCCAAGTCCTCAATCTCTGCTTCTACAAGATGTCCATCTAAATCCTCTACATGGTAGTCTGGCAAGCTCAAAGCAGCCATTTTCTTGAAGCCTTCTGTCGGATGCAATTCCTTAAATGGACAAACCGCAACATCGACAATCGTGCTGACGGTGTCCACCTTATTATGCAAGCCAGTGTTGATGACCGTAAAGAGGTGCTCACTCTGGGCTTTTTGAGTCGCTAGTTTACCCTTCCATTCGTTCAAAAGGTTGGTCTTGACAAAGTTTCCGACTTGATTGACCTTGGCAAAACGAACTTCCATTTCACGGTGAACTTCGTCAATACTACAACCACAGATACTATCATGAGGTGCATTTTGTAAGAGCGTCTTCCAGGCATAGGTCAATTGATCCTTGTGATTGTGACCACCTGTAATGATGGTCAAAGGTTCCACCACTTGCTCCAGCAAATTGCTGTTTTCTTGGAAGGCTTGCTTGAGATAAATCCGAGAGGAAGACGTATTTGCCAGTGTGTACCAACCATCGGTTTCCTGACTGGTCAATTCTCCCGTAACTGTTGATAATTGTTCAGGAAGCGCACTTTCCACTGCTTGCACATATTCATCAAAAGAGCTATGAATAAAGGTCACGTCAGGGAATAGTTCGTTAGCCACGCGAATAGCTTCACTCAAGTTTCGTTGAACCGGTTGGTGGTCACAACCGTTCATCATCAACCATTGGTTGGTGGAGGCATAGTCACGAACATCTGCCAATTTTTGTTTCCAAAAAGCTAAAGCCTCATCTTTATCCACTGGAATTTCATTCCCATTACTGTACCAGTTGGCAAAAAGAATACCGAGTACGCGACTACCATCCGCCCCTTGCCAGTACATTTCAGAAAATTGAGAGGTAAACTGCTCATCTTCGAGGACTTGGTTGTCAAATCCGATTGGTTTGACTCCACGACCAAAGGCTGCTACGTGGATACCTGATTTTTGAAGAATTTGAGGTGCTTGCCCCATATTTCCAAAGGTATCTGGGAAGTAACCAATCTGAGTGGATTTGCCCCATTTAGCGCATTCAGCCTGTCCAATCAAGGTATTGCGGACGTTGGCTTCACTGGAGATCAGGTAATCATCCTGCAAGATATAGAAAGGACCAATCTTGAGCTTGCCCTCGTCGATATAACGTTGCACCTTGTCGCGGTTTTCAGGGCGAATTTCTAAATAGTCGTCAAGGACAATGGTTTGTCCATCTAAGTGGAAACTTTTGAACTCCGGATCATTTTCAAAAAGATCAAAGAGATTGTCAAACAGTTCCACCAATTGCATCCTGTGGCTTTCAAAAGGTAGATACCACTCACGATCCCAGTGGCTGTGAGAGATGATATGTACAACAACATTTTCCATGAGTAAAACCTCATTCTAACTTAAATTTAAAAATATATTTTTGATTCTTTCCCAGAATCTGTTAAGCGACAGCTCATTAGCGAATATCCAAGTAATCCAAGACCAATTCACAGAACATCATGTTGGCCCAAGAGAACCATTCACGCGAATATTTGGTTGGATCATCCACGTGGAAACTTTCGTGCATGACACCTGTTCCACCATCGCAGGCAACCAACTGATCCAGCAAGAATTTCTTCTCAGCTTTATCTGTCGTTGTCAATCCTTGGATGGATAAAGCAATCGGCCAGATATAGCGATAGAAGGTATGAGAACTTCCGAGTCCGCTTGCGTACTTCCCTTCATAGAAGTATGGATTTTCAGGGCTCAAAATCGTCCGACGAGTAGCTTGGTAGACCTCATCGTCGATCGCGCAGTAGCCAAGATAAGGAGCTGCCAACAAGCTTGGCACGTTTGGATCATCCATGATGCTAGCATTTCCCAAACCGTCTACCTCAAAGGCATAGATCTTCTCGCCCTTACTGTTAGTAGTGTAGGCGTAGTTTTCGATCCCTTCTTGAATCTCCGCTTGGAGGCGTTTGGCATCTGCAATGACACTCTCACTATCAACTAGATTCAATGCTGCAAAGATTTCTTGGACATAACCCAAGACAACGACTGCGAACATATTGGACGGAATCAAGTAACTATACTGACAGCAGTCATCACTTGGACGAAAGGCTGACCAGGTCATCCCTGTCACAGCAAAGTCAGGACCAAAGCCGTCATTTACCAGCGTATCTTCCTTACGATCTGTATCCCGAACGAAGCGATAAGGGGAGTTCTTGTGGTCTTGTTCCACTGCCCAGAGATGAAGGATTTCCTTGGTCGCAGTGATAAAGGTTTCATCAAATTGGCTAGTCTCACCAGTTTCCTTCCAAAGGAGGTAAGCCAACTGCAAGGGATAGCACAGCGAATCCACCTCATACTTGCGCTCCCAAATCCAGCCATTGAGATCTGTATGGTCAGTCTCGTGATGGCCTTTCCAGTTCTCCTCAATATTAAAAGAGTTGGCATAGGGATCTTTGAGAATCAAGGTCATCTGGCGTTTGACCAAACCAGCAATGGTCTGACGCAAACGAGGGTCTCTTTTTGCCACATGAAGATAGGACCTCAATTGAGCCGTCGAGTCACGCAACCACATAGCTGGGATGTCCCCTGTTAACACAAAGGTTGAACCATCTTCTAAAATTTCAACTGTATTGTCCAAAGTGTCTGTATAACAACGTTCAAAGACATCCACCCACTCAGGGTACTCCTTAGCTCGCTCAGCCACTTGATCCAACCATTCTCGCACAATTTCTTTTGAATAGGTCATTTATTTTCCTCACACGTATCGATTCTTTCCTATTCAGTATAAAAGATTTCAAAAGGGAAATACATACGCAAACTATAGCCCTTTTTCTACTAAATTTTCCATTTGATAAAAACGCTATCATATTTGACAACACTTTGATACAATGAAGAAAATACCACCGCGTGTTCCAAGAAAAACACAGATCATTTAAGGTTGATGAAGAAAAAGGAGACAAGATGCGCACACATTGCCAAACCATCGATACCCGCTGGGGAAGCGATAATCATCCTCACTATTCCCACGGAAACACCCTCCCTTATACAGGAGTCCCTTTTGGGATGAACTACTTCCTTCCTCAGACGACACACGAACAAGGGGCTTGGTTTTTCAACCCCAATCTCCCTATTTTTCAGGGATTTCGTCTCACCCACCAGCCTAGTCCTTGGATAGGAGACTACGCTTGGTGCCTCATCACGCCCATCACAGGAGATATTGCAAGTTCCGACCTCTTCCGTCGCCAAAGCAGTTATTCGATGAAAGAAGCTATTTTCCAGCCCCACTACCTTCGGATTTTTTCGGAACGTTATCAGATTCAAAGCGAGCTGGTTCCAAGCCGCTACGGGGCTGTCATGCGCTTTCGAGCACCAGAAAAGCTGACTCTCTGCTTTCATGCAGCAAAGGAACTAGAGGACTTGACTCTGACAGACCAAACCTGCCACTTCCACATTCTGGATCAGGCCCATACCGCAGATACTTCCTACTCTTTCTATCTCCAGTGGCAATTTAGCCAGCCGATTGAGAACGTCACTCACATCGATCAAGATCTTTTTCTGACCTTTGCTAGCAAGGAAGTGACCGTCCAATTAGGAACTTCTTATCTGTCCCAAGACATGGCTCACAGTCATCTTCCCCACCTTTCCCTAGAGGAAGCTAAAAAAGAAGCAGCCGATCAATGGAATCAGCTGCTAAAACGAATTGAAGTAAAAGATGCTGGAGGGCGTGACCAAGCCTTTTTCGACCATTGCCTGTACCGACTCCTCCTTTTCCCTCAAACCTTTTATGAAACAGATACCGAGGGAAATGACTGGCACCTGGATGTTACTCATAATGAAATCAAACCAGGAAAAGCTTATACGAATGTCGGTTTTTGGGACCTCTTTCGGACCTCTTTTCCGCTCTTTAGTCTTGTCTACCCCGATTACTACCGTCACTTTCTCGAAGGATTTTTAAATACTTACAAGGATACTGGTTTTCTACCAAAATGGTTGGCCCCAGATGAACGAGGAATGATGCCAGGTACCCTCATCGATGGCGTCTTTGCGGATGCTGTCACAAAAGGGATCGCACCAGACCTACATGAAAACATGCTGACAGCTATGCTCCAGACGGCCCAAAAAATAGACCCCACTCAACATTTTGGCCGCCATGGCAATGAAAGCTACAAGGCCCTTGGCTACCTACCCGATGATTTTCACGAAAGTGTGAGCCACAGCCTAGATTATGCTTATAGTGATTTTTGCATTGCTACCGTTGCCAAGCACTTGGGGCATACAGAAACAGCCGCTCGCTATGCTGCTTCCAGCCTCTCCTACCGGACATTGTATGATGCCCAAATGGGCTTCATGAGGGCGCGATCCACTAATGGAAACTTTAAAGAACCCTTCTCTCCTACCAGCTGGGGAGGAGATTATGCAGAATGTTCTGCAACCCAGGCTACTTTTGGAGCCTTACACGACTTCTCCGGCCTGATAGAGCTAATGGGCGGTAAAAAAGCCTTCACCCAACGACTGCTGGATCTGGCCAATCAAAAACCTCAATTTGACGTAAGAGGATATGGCTATGAAATCCACGAAATGAGTGAAATGGCCCAAGCCCCATTTGGGCAGATCGCCATCTCCAATCAACCCAGCTTTCACATTCCCTACCTCTTCCGTCACAGCCTTCATCCCGAATACACCAATCTCCTGATCCACCAGATCCGTTCCCAAGCTTTCCATCAAAATTTCCAAGCCTATCCAGGTGATGAGGACAATGGTAGTCTATCTGCTTGGTACATCTGGTCAGCCCTTGGGCTCTATCCAACCTGCCCAGGAAAACCAATCTATGATCTGGGACTCCCTCTCTTTAAAGAAGTCCTTCTCCATCTTCCCAAGCAAGAGCTCAAGATTTGCGCCAACTCACACACTGCAGGCGCCTATTTCATCCAAAAAGCCCTATTAGATGGCAAAGAAAAACAAGAGGTTTCCCATCAAGATCTCCTTGAAGCCCAATTGCTCCAATTTGAGCTTTCTTGGCTTCCCCCACATACATAAGAAAAAGAGAGTGGGACAGAAATCGGTAATTCGTTAGAATTCGATTTCGTCATCCCACCTCCGCACAGTTTAGTAGGGCTGTAAAAGCTGATGAAATCAGCGTAGTAGAGCCCACTCAACCACTGCGTCTTGCTCGACAATCCAAAAATAATTGAGAGGCTAGGACTTTTGTCCCAGCCTCTGTTTTTCCATTATTCATCTCCTACATGATAGTAGATCGAGCCTTGTTCCCCAAAACTAGCGATACCAACACCTGACCACAAGCGGTTTTTAGAGGCATCTGATGTGTCCTTAAAGACGACTTGTCCTTGATCATCGACCTGATCACCAATGGTCACTCCTGCAGGAATATACTCCAACAAGAAGCCTCCATCACGCCCACCATAAATGCCTTCTGAGGCGGTTCCGTAATCCGTCAAAGAAGCTCCATAGCCCTCTAACTCTTGCGAGACCAACCCTTTGTCGTTAAAGACCAGCTTGTTTCCCTTATCATCTTGCCAGACACCAGCAATACTGCTGTAGTCTCCATTGGCAATCGCTTCAAGATCCATTTTCTTCACTTCTTTTTTCTCTTCTTTTTTTTCTTTCTCCTTCACTTCCGAACTAGAAGCATCCGTCTTTTTGACTTCAGAAGAGGTCGTCGTTTGACTAGAGGAAGTGGTTGATTTTTTGCTCGTTCCCTGTTGCGAACAAGCTATCAACAGGACCACACTGAGAAAACTCACAAGAATTGCACCAACTTTTTTCATTTAAAATTCCCCATACATTTTTTAATTTAAAGCCCTTTCATTGTAACGTATTTTCAAGCATTTGACAAGCTTTGCTCCCCATTTTTAATCAAAAAGAGACCGGGATAATCAGTCCTAGTCTCTCTTTTGATACAGCTCTTAATGAGCCAGCATTTCCTGTGCCACTTCTAAACCAGATAAGTTGGAAGGATAATACGTTGGCCAATTTTCTAACTCATCATAAAGCGCTTCTTGACTCTTTCCTCCATGGAAAATGTGGAAGTGAGCTGCCTTTGCCGGAGTAATTTCATGGTCACTAAATTGAACATATTTGAAGTCTCCCGCATCGCTCTCTTTCGCTTCAAAGAGATAACGAACACCACGATTTCCCTTCTTATAAGTCAAAATGTGCTTACCTACGTATTTATAGGTATATTTCTTAGAAGATCCTTTTTGATAAAACTCCATTGAATCCTTATCAATCTTAATCCGATCAATATCTGTTTGGTAACCCTTGGTATAATATTCCTTATACTCAGCAGCCGTCATAGTTGGATTTAATTTTGCCTTATAATCAAAGACCTGATCCAACGTTCCGTCTTGCAAGTATGGATAAACCGATTTCCAATCACCTACATAATTTGCTAAGCTACGATCCTTAACTTGACTATCCTCGAAATAGCCCTTTTGAACCGTCTTAGCATCTTCCTCATGTTCCGGTTGAATATCCTTACCAGCTTGTGACGTTGTTTTCTCTAGCGCCTTCAGATTCTCCTTCATAACAGACACGTAGTCTTCGCCATCTTTCATTTCTTGATCCGTCAAGCTTTCCAAAGGATTTAAGACAGCCAACTCAACACCAGCTTCAGAAGACAAGGTTTTCGCCAAGGACTTAGAAGCATTTTCCTCAAAGTAAATGACCTTGATCTCATTTTTCTTGATATACTCTGTCAATTCACGCAATCGTGCAGCAGAAGGCTCGCTATCAGGTGAAATCCCTGAAATGGCCACCTGGTTTAATCCATAATCCAAGGCCAAGTAACGGAAAGCCGCGTGTTGGGTCACGAAATTCTTTTGCTTCGCATCTTTCAATCCATCCTGATAAGCTTGATCCAAAGCCTGTAATTTCTTCAGATAGGCTTGGGCATTTTTCTCAAACGTCTTTTTCTTATCTGGATAAGCTGCGACCAACTGATCACGAATCGACTCTACCATCTTCATGGCACGATGTGGAGAGAGCCAAAGGTGAGGATCATATTCATGATGGTGTTCTTCGCCCCCTTCGTGTTCATGTTCCTCTTCCAATCCAGGAAGCAAGACCATACCCTTGGTAGCATCGATCACTTTGGTTTTCTTATCCTTCATGGATTTCAAAAGATTTGGAACCCACGTTTCCATGTTTTCATTCTCATAAACGAAAACATCCGAATCTTGAATCATAGCCCGCCCCTTAGCAGACAATTCATATTCATGAGGCTCTGATCCCGCTCCAATGAGCAGGTCTACCGTTCCTTCATCTCCGACAATATTTTTTGTAAAATCATAAACAGGATAAAAAGTGGTCATCACTTTTAATTTTCCATTTTGACTCTGACTTTTACCACAAGCAGTCAAGATAAGGGCAAAAGCCACCAACAACATTAAACCTATTTTTTTAAATTTCATATTTACTTCCTCAAACGTGATCCAAGATTCACAAGCAAGAACAAGGCCACAAATAAAAGCGTGATGCTGGCACTCGCTGGTGTATCTGCAATATAAGACAAAATCAACCCACTAAACATCCCGATAAAGCCAATAATGACCGCAAGCAGCATGACCCCACGGAAGTTCTTCCCTAATTTCAGCGCAATACTAGCCGGTAAGACCATGATGGTTGAAACCAATAACGATCCTGCTGCAGGAATCATCAAGGCGATAGCAACCCCCGTTACCACATTAAATAAGATGGACATGGTCCGGACCGGAAGGCCATCCACAAAGGCCGTATCTTCATCAAAGGTCAAAATATACATAGGCCGCAAGAATAAGGCCGTCAGCACTAATACAACGAAAGCAATCACAAACAAGGCGATCACCTGTTCATCCGTAATGGTTAGGGTAGAACCAAACAAATACTGATCCAAGCTCATCGAGCTCTTCCCACCACCACGCATCAGTACCAAAGCTAGGGCAAGACCTGTGGACATTAAAATTGCCGTCCCGATCTCCATAAAGTCCTTAAATAAGGTCCGCAAATACTCAAGAAAAACCGCAGCAATAATGACAATGATCATGGTCGAGAGCGTTGGAGAGATCCCAAGGAAAAGCCCAAAAGCGACACCCGCAAGAGAGACGTGACTTAGCGTATCACTCATCAGACTCTGCCGTCTTAAAATCAAGAAAATCCCTAATACAGGAGAAAAAAGACTCATGGCAACCATAGCCAACAAGGCCCGTTGCATAAAATCATACTGGAATAAATCAAGCATGGTCACCCTCCCCTTCAGTATCATGGACATTAAAACATCTCCAAGGAGAGCTTTGGTCACGAACCAAATGAATATTCCGATCCGCAAATTGGTTAACCTCTTCAGGATCATGCGTAATCATCAAAACAGATTTTTGATGGTGATGCGCACTGTGATGCATCAACTCATAAAAATCACTCTTTGTCGTCGCATCCATCCCTGTCGTAGGTTCATCTAAAACAAAGATATCCGGATCTGAAGCAAACATCCTAGCAATGACAGCCCGCTGTTTCTGACCACCAGACAAAGAACCAATCGCCCGATCCTTGAACTCCAGCATCCCAACAGATTCTAAACTCTTCAGAATATGTTTTTCATCGTGCTCATTCAACTTTCGAAACCATCCTTTACGAGGGTACCGACCTGATTTCACAAATTCATAGACCGTACTTGGAAACCCTGCATTAAAACTAGCAATCTGTTGTGGAAGATAAGCAATCCTTAACTTCTTTCCCTTTACATTTGTCTTTGAAATCTCAACTGTCCCGACCTTGGGCTGTAAAATCCCAAGGCTAGCCTTAATCAAGGTTGACTTAGCAGCACCATTTTCCCCGGTCAAGGTCACAAACTCCCCACTATCTAAGTAGTAATTGATCCCTTCTAAAACCGGTTCCCGATCATAATAAAACGATAAATTTGAAACCGTAATATACCTCAAACTATAACTCCTCTTCCAATAAATCTAAAAACCTCGAAATAACCCCTTGCTCATTCTTAGTAAACTTCGACAAAACATCCTCATAAGTGTGAAGAGTATGCTTATGGTGGTGCTGATGCTCTAATGCAATTGGCTTACCAATCTCAGTTAAGCGATAATAGAGAACTCGAGCATCATTCTCATCACGATAAGTCTCTAACATCCCCTGACTTAATAAGGGCTTCACGGCCTTTGTGATAGCCGCCTGACTGACATTCAATTTCTTAGCTAAGACAGAATTGGTTAGAGATTCATCAGCAACCAGCATCAAAATATGTTCCTGAGTGTTGGTTAATGAAACACCACTTGTACAAGAACCAACTAAAATCTCATGCTGATTTTCTGATAACAATAAAATAGAATTTAAAAATCGATCGATTTTATTTGCAACTTCAGACAAAATTAACTCCTTCTAATTCACTAAAAGAAACTTTACCGGTTAATTATATCACAAAAAAGAAAAAAATAAAACAAAAAAAGGAGTAAAACTCCTTTATAATCTATACCGGCGGCCGGGGTCGAACCGGCACGTCCTTGCGGACACTGGATTTTGAGTTCCATAACTCCATTATTTAAATCTTACAACCCTGATTTAATAGGGTTTTAAGCCTTTTGAATCTTGCAAAATAGACTCATTTTTCAAATTTTAGTAACTTTTTGGTAACACTCCATACCTTATCGTTCTAAGAGCATCATCAGAGAATAGACGATATGTCCCAACAGGTTATATTCATCCAGAGGTATTCAAGACACTTGTACGATTAACAGTTAATGTAATCATTTTATTTTCTCCTTTAATTAGGGTAAGTGTTTTTTATTATTTTAACAAAAATAACTCTTTAGCCCAAGAATTTGATAATTCATTTTCTAACAAAACTTTTTTTTTTAAATTTATCTTATGATATACTAAACTTATCAGCTATTGGTTCTGAAAAAGTGTCTGCCACAGTTTTACTACAAATTCTCATGACTTGTGCCAAGATTTATAAAAAACGGATAGCTATAATAGCTCTTAGAGCAAAAACATGACATATAGGAGGTTAAAGACATGTCATACTTTTATCTTTTTATCGCCATTGTAGGAGAGATATTGGGAACTAACCTTTTGAAATTATCAGACGGTTTTACAAAGCCTATTCCAACCGTTTCTGCCCTACTTAGCTATGGCGTTTGTTTCTATTTCCTCTCACTAGCAATGCAAAAAATTCCTTTAGGAATAGCTTATGCAACATGGTCAGCTGTCGGTTTAGTTTTGACAGCCTCTATCGCAGTAATGATTTTCAAAGAAACACTAAATGTTTATAGCATTATCGGTTTAATTTTGATTATCATTGGTGTTGTCATGGTTAACTTATTAGGAAATGCAGGACATTAATAAAACCGGCTCTATACTATTTGTAGTGGGTAAATCCCCTATGGATATTATGGAGCCTATTTTGTTGTAGAAAAAAAGTTCCATAAGAACTATAATGAAAAGCTAGAATTCTGTCAATATTTTGGACACATTTTGGGAGGGAATTTTGAAGACTAGCGTCCTCCTAATTTTCCCAATAAGTTTTAACTTCTTCAAAAATCTTATTCAAAAGTTCTGCATCTTTTTCTGACAACTGATTTTTTTCTATAACTCTATCTTTTAGTTCTGTTGCCTTTATTTTATTTCTTGCCACCGAAACTGCTATTGAATGTTTCAAAATATCAAACTCATCCTTTGAAAAGTTTGCAATATTGGTAAGATCTAATTGTTCTAGAGGTAAACTACTGATAATTGAATAAGGTTTTTGTCCCAGCAAATAATCTGTAGTAGTCCCAAAGATATTTGCTAATTTCACAACGAATTCTAATCCTGGTTCTAACGTTCCATTCTCCCACCGAGAATATGTCCCTTGTTGAACTCCAATTAATTCCGATATTTGTACTTGAGTTAACTTTTTTGATTTTCTGAGAGTTTTTAACCTCTCTGAAAATTTATAATCCTCTGTATACATAATTCTCCTATAGATATTCTTATTCGTATATTTTAGCTTGACAAAATATTCTAAACGGTATAAAATAGAATTATTCCATAAGGAATATTTATTTTGAGATTGAATATTCCATTGAGAATATTATAGCATAAAAGGAGGTAAAAGCGTATGTAACTAGTAGTCGATTTAAAAAATTTTAATAAAGGAGGTAGGATTCGACAAAATAAAAAATCTTGAAACAAATGTGCCGTTCGTTCCAAGATCAAAACATATTATGTAACAATTATACCACAGAAAACTCTTCAGTTGCACAAGAAAATTTCGGAGGTTTCACAAAAAGATGACCAATAAAGAGTTAGTCAATCAAATTTCTGGCCTAAACTCTACCTCTACTCTTAAAAATTGGATTCAACTGATTAAAGAGATAAGTGGCAAGGAATTTAAGAAAATTAAAGTTCCTATCAGTAGAAATCCCAGAACTCATCAATTAAGTTATACAGTTGCCTATGATTTTACAGACGAAGACCTTAGACAATTTCAAAAGTTAGCTAAACTAAAACTTGAAATAGGTCTAAAAGAGGCTATACAAGCCGTATTTGGGAGTCTAGCAGACAATGAACATGAATCCCTAAACCAAGTAATAGATGAGCTCTACGATGAACTGAGCGCCTTAAAACAGGAATTTAAGCGAGAAATGCGACTGATAAAAATTGAGAATTCCAACCTAAAAAAGAAAATCCAAGATATTGAAGAGTCGATGCAAACCGGCTTACTAGGGTTTGTTAACAAGAGGTCAAAAAATAGGTTCGGCTAATAGCGAGTTTTCGGCTGAGCCATGAGGCAGAAAGCCGAAAATGAGCGTAGATGCGGACGGACCATTTTTGACCGATAGGGTGTGTAGTAACACCACCCTCTGCAAGTTAGGTGTACCATCGAAAGAATTCAGTATTTCCAAGGGTTTTGGAGATTTTAAGGGTGGCAAAATTAGGCAAAAAGTTGAATCAAAATCTATGGCAAAAAATGAGCATTTACGTTCTGTATTTGACTGGATTCAAATTCAGTTTGATAAGACTGAATTTTCGCCAAAAGAAATAATCGAAGATATCCTATTTCTTGACTTTGACCTATTTATTGAGAATAAGGGGAGCCTTAAATACTATAACTATGATAGCCAGCTTCATTATGGGAATATCCGTATCTACTATGGATCGAAAGAGTCGTCCTACATGCTTGTCATGTCAGGACAGGCACTAGAGTTCTATAGAGATATGGTATTAGATCCAAATAGTCTCTCCGAAAGACAGTTTCTGAACAACCTCTACTACAATTACATTCATTTTTCAGTAAGACGAATTGATATTGCAATAGATGATTTTAATGAAACACCCTATTTCACTCCTAATCAACTTCTAAAGATTTGTCAGAAGAAACGCTTTCTATATGGAAAAAGCACCTACTACAATACCTACGGAGATGAAACGATCGGTCAGACCTTATATTTAAGAAAACCCAATGATGATGAAAGACTTAGAATTTACGATAAGCGCTTAGAACAAGCTGAAAAGCTCGGGATCAGCAAGCGGTATATAGAAAATTGGATAAGAACTGAGTTAGAACTTAGGAAAGCAAAAGCTCACTACTTCATTCAAGAATGGTTGCATTCAGAAATAGATCTTCTCAACTTTACCAAGGGATATCTCAAAGAAAAAGTGAGGTTCTATAGTGATAGCTATTTCTCAAAACCTTTGAGATCTTGGGAAAAGTTTTTAGGCCATTCAAAACCCGTCTCTATCATTATTTCAAAATCAAAAACAGAACTAGAACAAAAATTAGAATGGTTTACCTATAAAGGTTCAGGAGCTATTCTAAAAGCGTATAAATTTCTATACGACAATAACTTACTGCATGAGTATGAGAAAGCTAACTATCTCGCACTCAACAATATGGAATATCCACCAGATTTAGCAAGTGGATTAATAGAAAGAGCAATACTCTTTAAACGAGAGGATTTGATCCCTACAATCAAAGAAAATATTAAAAGGAGAAATTAACTATGGCAAAAATGCTTTCACAAAATGACTGGAATTTTAATAACATTGGAACAAAATTTGAATTGGATGAAGTCATTCCAAAATTTGAAACGGAAGTCCGAGCAGATGCAAACGGAGAAATTATCAAAAACCGAGATGGTAGCGAAAGACGTTTTAATACCGATAAAATCATTGGTTGGAAATACAATGTAACAATCAAGGATGGACAATTCAAAAAGAAATCAACCCAAGTCTCAGTAGACAATCCAGATGCCTTGGTTGATAATGACTATATCCAAGCAATGGATGAAGTACCAGTTACATTTGACAATTTACAAGCTACTATGATTAGCACGACAATGTATTACAAGGCTGATGCTATCCATTTAGTAGATGTAAAACAAAAATAAGTAAAATACAAGGGGAGTTAATCCTCCCCTTAGTTAATCTAATTAGAAAAGGAGATCACATGATTAAAACTGTAACAAAAGATGACCTTATCGAACTTGGATTTGCTCCAGGAACTGCAAGAAAGATTATCCATACCGGCAAATTACTATTAGTGAATCGTGGTTTTAACATCTACGATAACAAAAGGATTGGTACAATTCCAGCCAGTGTCGCAGAAGAACTATTAGGAATTGAACTCCAGAAAGAAGCGTAGCTTATGGCTTTACGTAAAAGTAGAGACGGAACTTGGATTGTTGATGTTTCCAATGGTATAAATCCAATATCTCTAAAACAACGTAGAATTGTAAGAAAAGGATTCAAAACTAAAAAAGAAGCATTGGAGGCCGAACAATACTTACGAAGTGTCGAACTTAAAGAAAAAAGTTTCAACTCAAAAATATCAATTGATATCCTTTATGATCTCTTAAAAGAAGAGGATAGAATAAACAACAGAAAACAAAGCTATATAGATACACAAGAAAACAACTATAACAGGCATATAAAAAACTATTTTGAAAAAGTTGATGATGTAGCTAAATTAACTTATGAAGATATCTATCAATTCAGAGAACATCTAAGAGATAAAAATACTCAAAACTCAGAAAAGAAGCTAAGTCCAAACACTATTAATAAAATTATAATTTTACTAAAGAAAATTCTGGATGTTGGATTAAGAAAGGGATTTTACAAGGAACATCCCGTAGGATTACTGAAAAAATTACCCATAGAAAAAGTAAAATTAAATTTCTGGACAGTAAAAGAATTTAAGCATTTCTTAACACTATTTAGCAACGATGAATACAATATAAAATTACTATTCACAGTTCTATTTTTTACTGGTCTAAGACTCGGAGAAGCTCTTGCTCTAACGTGGAAGGACATAGAGTTTTCTACAAATACAATCCATGTAAGTAAATCAATATACGTTAAAAAAGGTGAAGAACACATTAGTAGTACAAAGACAAAAGCTGGAACCCGAAGAATCATCATGAACACCAAACTAGTGGAGACACTAGAAGAATGGAGGCAAACACAGCATGAAAGATTAAAAGAATTTACAACCAACCTAGATGATCTACAGATATTTCAAAATAGCCCGATTACGATAACTAAGGATTCAATCGAAAAACAATATAAAAAAATATTACAAAGAGATAGTTCTTTAAAAAAAATAAGAATTCATGACTTCAGGCATTCACATGCTTCCCTACTAATAAACCAAGGAGAAGATTATCTTGTCGTAAAAGAAAGATTAGGACATGCTTCTATAACTACAACAATAGATACATACTCTCATTTGTATCCAAGCAAGCAACAAAAATTAGCGGATAAATTAGATGATTTGTTATAAAACTAGTAATTTTAAGTAACTCAGCGTTACAAATTCAACAAATAAAAGAAAAAGACAAGGTCCGAAAACCTTGTCTTTAATACTATACCGGCGGCCGGGGTCGAACCGGCACGTCCTTGCGGACACTGGATTTTGAGTCCAGCGCGTCTGCCAATTCCGCCACGCCGGCATAAATTTAACTGGGGTAGCTGGATTCGAACCAACGCATGAGGGAGTCAAAGTCCCTTGCCTTACCGCTTGGCTATACCCCAATAATGTAAATAATAAATAGGCGAGTGATGGGGATCGAACCCACGCATGCCAGAGCCACAATCTGGTGTGTTAACCACTTCACCACACCCGCCATAATTATTAACACGGGCAGTAGGAATTGAACCCACACTGAAGGTTTTGGAGACCTTAGTTCTACCTTTAAACTATGCCCGTAAAGGATGGAAGGGGAGGGATTCGAACCCCCGAACCCGAAGGAGCGGATTTACAGTCCGCCGCGTTTAGCCTCTTCGCTACCCTTCCTGATTATTGAATTGATGGCGCGAGACGGAATCGAACCGCCGACACATGGAGCTTCAATCCATTGCTCTACCAACTGAGCTACCGAGCCAAA
>NZ_JADNLT010000003.1:0-202341 GCF_015556095.1 Streptococcus parasanguinis | reverse complement strand
CAGCCCTACTCAACTGTGCGGAGGTGGGACGACGAAATCGAATTCTAACGAATTACCGATTTCTGTCCCACTCTCTTTTTTGTGTTGATCACAGTTTTTGATACTCTCACACCTTATTGTCCTTCATCACTTCTGCTTCTTCTCATTTGAATGACGAGGTAAGCAACAGAAACAATAGATAACAAGGCACCCAGGATCACGCCTTTTTGTCTAAAGACGAATTCAACCTTATGATTTCCCTTTGAGATTGGGAACGATAAGAATGCATTCCATGCTTTTTCGGTTTTGACAAACTTCCCATCCACTTTCACTTTCCAGCCATCGCTGTATGGAATAGAAGTCATCATATAATTACTATCATCTGTGATAGACACATCACCAACAATATGGGTATTTGAAAACTTGGTTACTTGTAAACCTTGTTTCTTCCGGTTTTCTAATACCTGTTGAATCTGATCAATATCGGCACGATAAACACCTGCATTGCTCATATCGATGTGATCTGTTCTAAATCTAAATTCAATAACCGTTTCTTGGTTTTCAGTTTGATCTGTCAACTGCCAAATTTGTCTTTGCGTGAAAATTTTAGCATTGAGCAACCATTTATTATTGAGTAAAACCGAGTAATCTTGGTTTTGGATCAAAGATACAGGAGTAAAGAAATAATAGGTGTAATTAGTACGTGGAGTGACCTTATAACGAATAATAGCATCTTTTGACGAATCCGCTCTCTTATAGATGGCTTCTCCCGTTTCCTTATTAACCTTTTCTTCGATCACATTTTCTGTCTCGATCGAGCTGAACGCCAAGGGTTTAAAGTACTCAACGGTATCATTATTGGCCTTTTGATGCCCCTCCATGGAGTTCAAAATAATATTCTGGTTAGCAAAGGCATTATTGGCACCAAATTGAATATTCTTTACCAGACTGTTAGTCCCGTATGCAAGTGGAAAGGAATTTGGATTCTTATAGACGACATAACGCTTGTCCTCATAGACCTTGTCTGTGAAATAGCGATGCAGATCAAAGCGGTCTGTAAATCGATAAAAGTACATCTTATCCGGATTGGCTTCAATCTCCTTAGGATCAAAATCCTTGGCACTCATAAAGTAACGAACACCATATAAAGCATCTGTCAAAGGTGTCCCGTTTGAATATTGGGTCGCCGCGTTGACTCCAAGATCTCCCATGAAAGCAAAGTGATCCATGGTGCTACGTTCCAAACTTGAGCTAAAGGTACTTAGACCCGGGTAGGACACCAAGGAAGGAACCGTTCTGGAGTAGGCAAAATCTGTGGCAATCCGATAGAATTTTTGATCTGCATTTTCTTGGATATTGTCTGTCACGCGCTTGACCGAAACGGTCGCATCTGCAAACTTGTGCACATCATCATACCCAAATGTTACTTGGGACAAATAGGCATTATAGCCAAACTCAAAGATTGTGAGCACAGATACGACAATCATGGATAAACGTGAGATCTTAAAGTTTAGGATAAAGAGAATGCTCAGATAGAGCATCGCTGTAATCCCCACTTGCGACAAGAGATAGCTTGTCTTTAATAAGACAGCAGCTAGCACTAAGATGAGCGCTGCTAGAGCCATTCGGATCATTTTTTCCAATTGGCTCTTCTGAGATTTTTCCCAATACGCATAGAAGATGAAGCAGGTCACCGCTGCTATTCCCAGAACACTTAGAATAGAGAACTTAGAGAGGAAACGGCTGATCGCTTGCGGTTGAGTCTTTGAGATAAAACTATACTGATGAAAATAGAGATAAACTACCGACAAGAGCAAGCCCAAGCCGATGATGCAGTTGGTTCGTTTGGAAATAACGATCTTCTGCTTCATCGCTTGATAAGCTAGGACAAGCATAAAGAATGAAAACAGCCAAGAAAAACGGAAGAAGAAACCGGCTGGGTTTTGTCCCATATGCCATATCTTACTGACAAATTCATTGACAAAGGAAATCAGGAAAATGAGGGTAACAATCCCTGCAGCCCATTTTTTGGCTTTTCCAACTTTTTGCGATAGGAAATAAAAGATAAAACCAAGAAAGCCGAGCGCTCCAATATAAATATTGGGAAGGTTGGGACCCGCTGACCAGCCTGATGTTGTATCAAAGCCACCAACAACCAACTTAGAAAGAATATCCAAAGGGTTAATTTGGAAGGCAAATGAGAAGCTCATGCCTCCTCCAACTTGCCCCTTACTTTCAATCAGGTTGAAAAATACAGGCAAGAGCAAGACTGAAGCTGTCGCAATCCCAATAATCGAATAGATCACCGCTTGCAACAAAGGGATACTAAAGTTTTTAATCTTTGTCTTCAGATCCCCTTCAATCAGCAATCTTGGCGATACATAGTAGCAAGCATACAGAGCGATGAAAATGGAGATCATATAGCCCATGTAAAACTGAAGTAAGACCGTCAATCCCAGAGCAAAAGCATAGCGATAAGGAGATTTCCCATCTAATAATTCTTCCAAATACACAATCACAATTGGCAGCATGATCATGGCATCATAGAAGATGATGTTCATCTGATAGGAAACCAACATCCCTGACAAGGCATAGGCTGTCGAGAATAATGGAACCAACCATTTTCTAGATTCTAATCCTTTGTAGCGCTTGATTAAAAGGAAAGCAAAGGATAGACCGATTGCCCCGTAGCGGAGCCAAATGGTTAAAAATACTGCTGTTCCAAAATATTTGAGAGGAGCTAGAATATAGATGATGTTGAAGGGACTCATTAAATAGTAGCCGAGCACACCGATCATATCTCCACCAAGAGACTTGGTGAAAGAATAACTCAAACTAGATAGATCCCCCGTCAAGATGGCATTTTTTAATAAGCCAAAGAAACTGATATATTGCTGTCCAAAGTCAACAGCCATCAGACTCTTGCTTCCAAAAGGATACATCCCTATAAAAGCCCACACAATGAGCATGATGGTCATTGGGAGCAGGGCACTTGCAGCATAGAGAACTTTCTTTGGATGTTTTTTCCAAAACTCTTGCCAACGCATGAACCAGATTAACATGTTTTCTCCTATCTTCTTTAGCCGATATGATTTTTCTTCGCTTGTTCGATATTAGTCTCTTCAATAATGAAATGAGGACGACGCTTCACTTCGTAATAGATCTTGCCAATATACTCTCCAAGAATTCCGATGGAGATGAGTTGAACTCCGCTAAATAATATAATAGCCGCAATCGTTGTGAAATAACCACTCACATAATTCCCAGCAGCGAAGATATATTTCATCAACTCAAAAACTAGATATAATAGAGCCAGCCCTAAACAGATGAAACCGAATTGAATACAAACACGGAGAGGACGATCATTAAAAGAAATAATTCCTTGAATCGCATAATTCAAAGATTTCTTAAAACCAAACTTGCTCTTTCCAGCCTTACGGGTTTCATTCTTATAAGGAATTACTTTCTCTTTAAAACCAATCCATTCATACAAACCTTTATTAAAGCGATTGTACTCTGGCATTGACACAAAGGCTTCCATCGCTTTTCGGCTAACCAGTCTTAATTCAGATTTTCCATCTGTTAGGTGCACATCCATGGAGCGATTTGACAAGAAGTAAAACAAACGTGCAAAGGAACTTCCTACAAAAGATTCTCCTTCACGAGTTCGTTGGCCACTAACAATATCATAGCCCTCATTATAAGCTTCTAAGAATAAGGGAATCAAGTATGGTGGATGCTGGAGATCTCCGTCCATGACCATCACCGCATCCCCACTGGCATATTTAAAACCAGCCAAGATGCCACTCTCTCGTCCAAAATTTCGACTGAAACGGATATATTTGATGCGGTCGTTTTCTCTTGCAAATTCTTCAATTAACTCAAAGGTCTTGTCACTACTTCCATCATCGATGTAGAGGATTTCATAATCAGAGAGTTCTTTCCCTAACATTTGCTCAAGCTGATTAGAAATTTCACGATGGGTTTGAGGAAGTACCAGCTCCTCATTCAAGAGGGTTATTAAGATTGATAATTTCATCCCTTTTTCTCCATAATACATTCCCAAAAAAGAGAGAGCTCATGCTCTCCCCTTATATAGAAACTCATTGTTTATTTAATAGACAATTTTCGTTTCAATACGACTGCACCTGCTAACACAAAGGCTCCTGAGAATACAAATCCAGTTGCTACAACTTCACCTGTATTAGGAAGAAGCACTTTACGCCCTCCTCCATTGTTTCCACCTTTTGGTCCTGGTTTTCCAGTCGTGGTCGTCGTCGTTGATTCTTCACTTCCTGGAGTCACCGGTTTCTCTGGAGTTGTCGTTGTTGTGGTGGTGGTGGTTGGTTCTGCAGTAGTCGTTGTAGTTGTAGTTGGCTCTGCAGTAGTCGTTGTAGTTGTAGTTGGCTCTGCAGTAGTCGTTGTTGTGGTTGTCGGCTCTGCAGTAGTCGTCGTCGTTGTCGTTGGTTCTGCAGTAGTCGTTGTTGTGGTGGTTGGCTCTGCAGTAGTCGTCGTCGTGGTGGTTGGCTCTGCAGTAGTTGTTGTAGTTGTCGTTGGCTCTGCAGTAGTAGTCGTCGGCTCTTCTGTTGTCGTGGTTGTAGTAGTCGTCGGCTCTTCTGTTGTCGTAGTTGTAGTAGTCGTCGGCTCTGCAGTAGTCGTTGTGGTTGTCGTTGGCTCTGCAGTAGTCGTTGTGGTTGTCGTTGGCTCTGCAGTAGTCGTCGTTGTGGTTGTCGTTGGCTCTGCAGTAGTCGTCGTTGTGGTTGTTGGCTCTGCAGTAGTTGTTGTCGTTGTCGTTGGTTCTGCAGTAGTCGTGGTGGTGGTTGTTGGTTCTGCAGTAGTTGTTGTGGTTGTTGTAGTCGTGGTGGTTGTTGTAGTTGTTGTAGTTGTTTTTTGGTCTACAATATTCTTAGCTACAGGAGCTTTTGGTGTTTTGAATTCACCAGCTTCAACTACAGTATCAGCTGCCAACTCATAACCTTCTGGAGCTTTAACTTCTTTAATGATGTATTTGTCACGCAAGATGTTCTTAACAGTGAATTCACCATTAGCATCTGACTCAAACTCACCAATGATATCTTGGTTAGTTGCACGGATAACTTGGAATTTCGCACCTTTAAGTGGAGCACCGTTTTCGTCTACTTTTTTCACTTGAATGCTAAATTCGTAACCGACACCTTCACCACCAGCGATTTGGATGTTTACTTTACTATTTGAAGGGTACTCCTCTTTGTTATCACCTTTGATTGTCGCTGTATTCTTAATTTGTTCGCCGTCAACAGTTTCATAGTTAGCAACTGCTTCATATTCTACTGCAAAGTGATCGTTAGCAGAAATATTACCAAAGTCAATAGAGAATGACTTATCTGTTGCATTTACTGTATAGTTAGCAGTAACGTCTTGTTTATTTGTAAGCGTCCATTTACCACCACTGTATACCCAAGTACCTTTGAAGATTTTGAAACTGCCAGCTTTGTAGGTAACCCCTGCTGATGCTATTGAATCTGAAAGGACTGCATTGTTGATTGCTTCGTTAGTTCTGTTTACAGAGATACGGAATCCAAGGTTTTTGTGATCTCCATTATCCCAACCAGATTTGATGATTGTGTAACGTTTACCTTCACCAACTGTTGTACTTGTTACTTTACCGTTGAATTTTACATTACCGTTAACAGAAACCTTAACAGGAACTTCACCATCATTTGGGAATTTATCTTTGTTAACACCAGCGTAGAAGAAGAATGAACCTGAAACGTCATTTTTCGTTTGAGCGAAATCTGTGAATGTCAAGACAATCTTACCAGTTTTTGCATCAACTTTTGCATCGGCAATCTTTTTACCAGTGATTGTATCGTTGATTTCAAAATCCTGAGACTTGATATCGATTGGTCCATCGATAGTGACTTCAGTTGTATCCCCTGCTTTAACATTTTTTCCTTCTAAAGCAAATTTTGCATTCAGACGGAAAGTGTCATAACGACCTAGACCGGTTGCTAATTCTTCACCTTTGCTATTTTGGATCTTGATCTCCGTGATGACATCGACTTTTTTAGGCGTTTCCGCCTGTACAGTTTTAGAAAAAAGTGTCAATGACACAATCAATAGCGAACAAACTATTGACAAAAAAACTGCTATCTTTTTCATTTTTTCTCCCTTTCTAGGCTGATTTTTTATAAATCAACGCATATAATATAGCAAAACATAGTGAGAAAGTCAAGATTATTGAACAAAAAATCCATCTTTTGTATATTTAAGGGCTATTTGGCTTCTGAATTTTTTCTAAGTAACTCTTCCTCTTTCAAACAGTTATTTTTCCAAAATCAACACATTTTTTGTAGATAAGTTGCTTTCTTTATACCCTGATTCTTTATAGAGATTTAGAGTGGCTGTTTCAGAATAGCCATTTTTTTCCTCTTGCATTTCCCTTGGAACTACCACTATGTCAATCTTAGAATCAAGCTTTTTGTCATTATGGTAGAAAATATCATACAATTTTTCATGGCTGCGAAGACTCGGCGTATAGCCACCTGCTGCTAAGACCGCTTTATCTTTAGGGATAGCCTGCAGGGTCTTTTCGAGCCCATCAAAATAGTCTTTGCGTGTTTGATAGTATTGGATTTCAAAACTCCAATTATGCGTGAAACTATATAGAATGGCGCTTGAAAAAATGATGGAAGAAGCTAGTAGAGCCACCAATACATTATCTGATGCCGACTGGTTCTTGCTTAATTGATCGATAGACAATAAAGCCATCAAAAATAGAAGCGTGACCGAACCATAGCTATACTGAAAACCAATATCATATTGGTAAGGCCAATCCATCAATAAATTAATGAGAAAAAGAGGCAACATCAGAAAATAGGTAGACCAACGTCGCTGAATCAGTGGTAAAAAGCTAAAAGGAAAAAGGACCAAAAAGAGGTAACCAAGTCGTTTCGCTGTAAATAAACTTCCCAAAACATAAAGCGGATTTAGGACTACATTTTTCACAACCATCAGGAGGCCGTTTTCGCCACTTAATAATAGATTATTGTATCGAGAAACCATAGCTCCCTCGCCATATCTTGCTAAGAGGAACATGGCAAGTGCAAAATAAAGTATTGGCAAGGCAAACAAGCTGAGATACAACCACTTTTTAAACTTGGCCTCGAAGGTAAAACGACGTTGAAAAGCAAAATAAAGTCCTAAGGACAGCACGTAGACAAAGGCATCCTCTTTCACGAAAAGGAGCAACAAGGTGAACAAGATAGTTCTTCCACGCCACTGAGAAATCAGGCTGTAGAACAACCAAAGTATCAATGGAGGCAAAAAACAATTTTCATGCAAATGGAATCCACCACTCGTTGTCATGACCGGAGTCACAAAAAAGAGGGCAAGCACGAGTGGCGTCATGACTTTTGGCAATTGTATTTTCTTTAGAATCAAACAAAGCGGGATAACTGCAGAAAAGACAATCACTGTTTGAGCGATATCTAATGTTTCCACATAAGGAAATAGCATATAAAAGGGCAAGATCAAATAATAAATAGGAGAAATATGGACTCCAAAATGCGATAAGGCCCTATCTCTTTCAAGGGTGGTAACTTGTGAAAAATCATGTCTCATTCTCTCAAACATCTGTGAAAAGATTCCAATATCAAAAGAAGAGACCGCATTGGCTTTAATCTTATAATAGGCAACAATCGATAGATAGAGCACATAGAAAATACCACCTATAATTGTCACCACTGTGAGTCTTCGAACCCAGGTTTCATTAACTTTAGCCAAAGAAACCTTTGAGAGAAGAAAACCGATCAGGACGGCAACGATAACGGCTACTAATACTGGCCAAATCAAAGTAGGCAACTTCGATTCAGAAATCGTAAACGTAAAGATTCCCAGTTCCTTATCTTGAAGATTGGCACTGGTTTGTAGCAACAATTTCGGAAAAGACAAGACATCTACCGCTAAGAAAATATAAGCGATTGTTTCTTTTCCTAAATAAAAATATAGAAACAAGACCAGTGAGAGCAACACTAGGCCCAATGACATAAAGAGACTCGGACTTTTCAAAATAGAAATAAATAGGATACCTGCCACGAACCAGAGATTCAATTTTTGTATGCAGATATACTTCTTGCTCTCCGTCAAAAACCAGAGAATAGGATAACTAATGAGCAAAGCAAGGACTGTATGGCCCCATCCCACTTTACCCAGTTCTAGAAACAATTCCTTTGTTGAAAAACTCAATAGATTGACCATCATGGCCACAAAATAAGAACCTAGAAGCAACCATAAATAGTTAAGGTTCATTGTCTTAGCAAGTTTCATTTCTATCAATACCTCCCAATTGTAGTTCCTATTCTAGCACAAAACCCTTACTATTTCTAGATAGTAATAACCATACCAAAAGAGAGGCTGATACCAATTCAACCTCTCTTTTTCTTATAATTCCTGTAATAAATAACGGAAGAGTTCTAAATTTCCTTTTTCTTCATTGACCAAGTATTCTGGATGCCATTGCAAGCCCATAATCCGATGGCCGTCTACTGCTTCAATCGCTTCGATGGTGTGATCGCGCGGATCAAAGGCGGTCGCACGGAAATTTGGTGCAAGATCCTTGATACTTTGACGGTGCACGGAATTGATCCGACTAGCCTGACCAAAGAGTTGCTCCACCACACTACCTTTTTTAGTCTCGATAGAATGGGAAGTCCCAAACGGAAGTCCTTGCCAATGTCCCTCAATCTCTTGATTGAGTGTTCCTCCAAAAGCCACATTGATCAACTGAACCCCACGGCAGATTCCTAGAACCGGTTTGTTTTGGCGAACCGCTTCCTTCAGCAGGGCAAGCTCAAATTGATCCCGTTCGATATTGTAATCATCGCTTTCGATGGTTTTTTCTTCGCCATAGAGACTAGGATCGACATTTTGGCCTCCACTTAAGATCAATTTGTCAATCGTTTCAACATAGTCCTTAACCAAGGAAAGATCTCCCATCGGGATGACCATTGGAAGCCCACCTGCTTGACGGATTCCTTCCGCAAATTGACTAGACACGGAGGAATGAAGGTTTTTCCCTTCCGGGTCCACCGGACAGAGATTAGCGGATACTCCAACAATTGTTCTGCACATATTCATTCCTCCTTCATTTTAACTACTACTTATTTTACCACCCATTAGTGATAGTGTCTAATATGTATTTTTTAAAACCGTGATAGATTTTATTTATCACCCTCACCTTCCTCACAAAACAATTGATGATCATACAAGTTTTTTTACCTATATTATGTTAAAATAGAGAGGAAAATAGAATCGTCCTTCAAGGCACACATTAGGCTGTTTCGAAGGCGCAAGCGCTAGATTCCTAGCCTTGTTGAAAAATAGACATAGAAATGGAAGATACAATGGAAAAACAAACCGTTGCAGTATTGGGTCCTGGTTCATGGGGAACAGCCCTTTCACAAGTCCTCAATGATAACGGCCATGAAGTCCGTCTCTGGGGAAATATCCAAGAACAAATCGATGAAATCAATACCGCTCATACCAATCAACGCTATTTCAAAGACATCGTTATTAGCGAAGACATCACTGCTACGACTGATTTGAAAGCAGCTTTGGACGGTGTGGACGCTATCCTCTTTGTCGTTCCTACAAAGGTGACCCGCTTGGTGGCGAAACAAGTTGCTGAAACACTGGATCACCCTGTAACAGTCATGCACGCTTCCAAGGGACTAGAACCTGGTACACACGATCGAATTTCTCAAATCCTTGAAGAAGAAATTCCTGCTTCTCTTCGCAGCGAGGTAGTGGTCGTTTCTGGACCAAGTCATGCAGAGGAGACCATCGTACGGGATATCACCCTCATTACAGCAGCCTCAAAAGATTTAGAAGCGGCTCGCTATGTTCAAGAACTCTTTAGCAATCACTACTTCCGCCTCTATACCAATACAGATGTTATCGGAGTGGAAACTGCTGGAGCCTTGAAGAATATCATCGCGGTCGGAGCTGGAGCCCTGCACGGTCTTGGTTATGGTGACAATGCCAAAGCAGCCATCATCACGCGCGGTCTCGCTGAAATCACGCGCCTTGGCGTTAAGCTCGGAGCTAGCCCATTGACCTATAGCGGTCTGTCTGGGGTTGGTGACCTGATCGTTACCGGAACTTCTGTTCACTCTCGCAACTGGCGAGCTGGGGATGCTCTCGGACGTGGCGAAAAACTGGAAGATATTGAAGCCAACATGGGCATGATCATCGAAGGGATCTCTACGACCAAAGTCGCCCACGAGCTGGCCCAAGAATTGGATGTCTACATGCCAATTACACAAGCCATTTACCAAGTCATCTATGAAGGAAAAGATATCCGCGAAGCCATCCACCACATGATGAGCAATGAATTTAAAGAAGAAAACGAGTGGAAATAAGTCAACCACCCTATAATGAATCATACCTTTTAGAAAGGAAACTATATGACTAAAGTTAGAAAAGCAGTCATTCCTGCGGCTGGTTTGGGGACACGCTTCCTCCCAGCTACCAAAGCTTTGGCAAAAGAAATGTTGCCAATCGTTGACAAACCTACGATCCAATTCATCGTAGAAGAGGCTCTGAAATCTGGGATTGAAGAAATCCTTGTCGTAACAGGGAAGGCTAAACGTTCGATCGAAGACCATTTCGATTCTAACTTCGAATTGGAATACAATCTCGAGCAAAAAGGCAAGACTGACTTACTCAAGTTGGTCAATGATACAACAGCGATCAATCTTCATTTCATCCGCCAAAGTCACCCTCGAGGTTTAGGGGACGCTGTTCTTCAAGCCAAGGCCTTTGTTGGAAACGAGCCTTTTGTCGTTATGTTGGGAGATGACCTCATGGACATCACTAATGATGATGCCTTACCATTGACCAAACAATTGATGAACGACTACGATGAAACTCATGCGTCAACCATCGCTGTGATGGAAGTCCCTCACGAAGAGGTTTCTTCTTACGGTGTGATCGCACCTCAAGGCGAAGGTATCAATGGTCTTTATAGCGTTGAAACGTTTGTCGAAAAGCCAAATCCAGAGGATGCTCCAAGTGATCTCGCTATTATCGGACGCTACCTCTTGACTCCTGAAATCTTTGATATTCTTGCAAATCAAGAACCAGGTGCCGGCAATGAAATTCAATTGACGGATGCGATCGACACCCTCAATAAGACCCAACGAGTCTTTGCCCGTGAATTTAAAGGCCAGCGCTACGATGTGGGTGATAAATTCGGCTTCATGAAAACTTCGATTGACTATGCCTTGAAACACCCTCAAGTCAAAGATGATCTCAAACAATATATTATCGACCTTGGAAAAAAATTAGAAGCATCTGAACAAACTGCAGACTAAAAAAGAAGGAAGAGAGATTTCATTCTCACTTCCTTTTTTGTTGTATCTTATAAACTGTATCGTTTAATGGGTTCTACGTTTTTCGATGTAGTAGCCAAATCCAAAAACTGTCAAAATAACTCCGCCTACCATCGTCGCGATTGAGATACTTTGTCCGGTTGATGGTAATTTTTTCTCACCTTTCTTCACTTCAATTTTTGCTGCAGATTTATAAACTACACCATAAGTTGAGAAATGAGAGGTTGTAAATGTTACGGCTGACTTATCTTCATTTAGTTGGAATTGGAAGGATTCCAATTGGCCATTTTCACCGATACCATAAACTGCTTCTACTTCTTTTTGCCCATTGACTGGAATGGTCACAACCGTTGGACTAATTTGATGTACAGGATTATTTTGGTTCGATAATTGAATATTATATGCCTTGTAATCTTTACCAGCTAGTTCTTTGACATCTTTCAAAACTTCAACAAGGAGACTATAGCCACCTTGAGCAAAATCAGGGTTTTGCAAAACGATATCTGTTGCTTGGTCTACTAAAATATATGAATTTGTTGGTAAAACTGGGCGACCAACGGTACTAACACTGTTACTGTTTGTAGGAACAATAGTAGTTGAACTACTTGGTGTTGTTTCTTCCTTGCTTGGTTCCGTACTTGCTTCGGTGCTTGGTGTCGTTTCTTCCTTGCTTGGTTCTGTACTTACTTCGGTGCTTGGTTTTGTTTCTTCCTTGCTTGGTTCTGTACTTGATTCGGTGCTTGGCTTCGTTTCTTCCTTGCTTGGTTCTGTACTTGACTCTGTGCTTGGCTTCGTTTCTTCCTTGCTTGGTTCTGTACTTGACTCTGTGCTTGGCTTCGTTTCTTCCTTGCTTGGTTCTGTACTTGACTCTGTGCTTGGCTTCGTTTCTTCCTTGCTTGGTTCTGTACTTGACTCTGTGCTTGGCTTCGTTTCTTCCTTGCTTGGTTCTGTACTTGACTCTGTGCTTGGCTTTGTTTCTTCCTTGCTTGGCTCGGTACTTGATTCTGTTGGATCCTTGTAGTCATCTGGTAAAGATGCACGGTATGGATCATCTGTACGACCTGCTTCTTTAAGAGTTGCAGATAATTCAGACTCATATTGCTTGAATTGTTTGAAGAGACGTTCAGACCGAGCTAAAGCATCCTCAGTCACTTTATCTTCAACTGCTTTTGCTGCAGCTTCATCCGCTTTCAAGGCTGCATATTTGCTATCACTAACCTTCTGTTCAATGATCAATTGTTCTTCGAGAGCTTTCCAGTGATTTTGAATCGATTTTCCAAAGAGGTCTTGATTATTGATGGCCATCTGGTCAATATGCCATACTGTCCAATACCATGAATTCGGATCATAGGTAGCAGTTTGAGGTTTGAAAGCTTTATAGGTATCCTTTACATTTCCATAGAAAGGAACATAAGGAGTGTTCCGAGATGGTCCCATACCAAGCCATAACGTACCACCAAATGATTTTGGAAGGTTTGGATTGATTTGGTAGACATGGGCATCGATGACGTTTTCGTTTCCTAAAGCATACTTGTATTGGTCTTTCCGAACAGTATCGTTGCTACCATCATCCCCTTGTTTCTTGACACCAATTTGATCGTCTGGAACAAATCGACCATTCAAATGTTCAAAACGGTTGCGTTGGAGAGCAAAGGCATCTTCCAAAGTAAATTTCTTGTTTGGATCTGTTGGTGAGCGGAAGAGTTCGTATTCATCATCTTCATAAGTCACTTTTGAATTTGGATCCAAAAGAGTGATTCCTGCGTAAGTACGTGAACGGTCTCCTTCAGCATATTTTTCTGGTCCATAAGATTTAGCGATATGGAAGTTACCGTCTTTATCTGTCTTGTAGTTACCAGATTCTTTGGCTACTTTTTCGACATCTTTCGAAGCGATCACATTTTCCTTGTCATTCAAATCCACATGACCAAGGTAGTAAGTATTTGCAAAGACTGCATATTTGTCTTCTGGAACTTTTACCGCTACATATTGGTGACCAGAAAGAATTTCCATATACCAAGTTTCTTTTTGGTCTGCAAAAACGACAACATTCCCTTCTGCCGATCCTTTTTCTTCAATGACTTTAGCTAGGAATTCAACCCCTTCACGAGCAGACTTAACGCGTGGTAAAACCACGTCCAACATAGCAGCTTCTGGAATCCCATTTTCTGTCAATGGGTCTGTCTTCAAAACCTTTTTGTTTGGAATTGCTGTAACAGTTGAGGTCATGGAAACTCCAGCTTCGTTAAATCCATGTTCACCAAAAGCACCGTTACTACCATCTCCACGAGCAGAGTCATAAGTCGCTGTGTATTTCATTTCACTAGCAGCATGTGGATAGGTAAAACCATTGGATTCGTCTTCCAGTTGATCCCCTTCCTTATAATTCTTCGCATCAACAACCACATAATTCTTGTTGTGCTTGCCACCATTTGGATAGTAAGGGTAATCTTCTGTCCGACCAAAGAGAGTAGTCCCATCCTTGGTCAATTGCCGACCAATGATAAAGCCACAACAGGCTTGAACGGCTTGAACTGGTAGGAGCAAAAATGTCATTGCTACCAATGAAAGTTTAAACAACCATTTCTTCATGGCAAATCTCCTTTTCGAATACTCCTTTTAGTAAAAAAGGATAGCATTACCGATTTTTTATACCTCCAGTTTACATCTTTTCATTCATTTTTGCAAACGCTTACCAGGCTTGTTTTTATTCTATTTTTTCCTAAATTATCTTTCTATCAACTCATTTCTATGTAAATTATATATATTTATTGAGATTTCAAACAATTTTCTGTTAGTTTACGATTGCGCTACATTTTTTAGGAAAAAAAGAGAGTGGGACAGAAATCGGTAATTCGTTAGAATTCGATTTCGTCGTCCCACCTCCGCACAGTTGAGTAGGGCTGTAAAAGCTGATGAAATCAGCGTAGTAGAGTCCACTCAACCACTGCGTCTTGCTCGACAATCCAAAAACAATTAAGAGGCTAGGACTTTTGTCCTAGCCTCTTCTTAAAATAGATTCAAGATTTTACCTAAGAAATAAAGCAAAAGCAAGAGATAAGATAGGGCTGCACTCATCTGATAGGTTCGGTTCATAAAGCGAGCTTCCCCTCTTACTGGAAAGACATAAGCCAACATCACCCCAGCTACTAAGCCACCGATGTGCCCCGCCATACTGATTCCTGGCATGAAGCTAAAGATCAAATTGACCACAATCAAGCTGGTATAGGACTGACTCAAGTGCCGAATATAGGGGCTTTGGACAATAAAGCGCAAAGCACCAATGGTCCCAAACAGTCCAAAGAGGGCTGTAGAAGCTCCTGCCGCAATCACATCTGGCGTAAAAATAGCTACAAAGACATTACCCATCATGCCTGATAAGAGATAAAGAGCTAAGAAAGCCTTCGATCCAAAGAGATCTTCTGCCAAACGTCCTAAGTAATAGAGGGTGATCATATTGAGCACAAAATGTTCTAGGCCGATATGAACAAATGTAGCTGTTACGATTCGCCATAACTGGCTAGGATCGACTTTCACAACCTCTCCAATAATACCACCGCTATAGTAAACAGCAGCACCTGTTTGGTAGTCGCCTCCAAATCGGATAAACATGGAAAGAAAGACTGCCGTTGTGACGAGCAACAAGAGACTGGTCACAGGATAACGACGATCAAAGAGTAACTTCATAGACTAGCACCTCCTGAACTGCCTGATCAAAAGTATCTGGCTGGAAATCCCCTTGCTGGATGGAATAAATCGTACTAACCGTTTTTCCAGTAAAATCTTCCAAATAACGATCATAATAGCCACCACCATAGCCAATTCGGTAGCCTTTTGACTGGAAGACCACGCCTGGTACATGGATCAGATCAATCTCTGACTGATCCACAAGCTTTCCTTTTTCATTGGGCTCCAGCAAACCAAAGCGTGTCTTTTCCAAAATATTAGGATCGTATTCCACAAATTCCATTCGCCCTTGTGGATAGGTACGGGGAACACAGACGCGTTTTCCAAGTTGAAGAGCTGCTTGGATCAAGCCAGCTGTGGAAACTTCATGGCCAAAAGACAGATAGGTCGCAAGGGTCTTTGCCTCCTGAAAAGCTGGTAGCTCCAAGAGGCGCTGAGTCAGCTCTTCATCTGCTTGAGTTTTTACGGATTCTGGCAACTGTTTCATAGCTGCAATGGTTTCTTTTCGTAGTGTTTTCTTCATTCCCTACTCCTTTTGTCTAGCTTTAATTGTATCATTTTTTAGGAAAGATCCGAACAGTTTTTATACAACAAAGAAAAAATCCAACTCCAGACGGAGTTGAATCATTCCTTTATTGGTTGGCCTTCATTTTCAAAAATTTACCAATGTTTTCCACAGCAAAGGGAAGGGCTGCTTCATTTGGGCTCATCTTCGGATGGTGTAAGGCATAAGGGGTATCAATCCCCAACCAGAACATGACACCAGGGACTTTGCTCAAGAGAAAGCCGAAGTCTTCTCCTGTCATCGCAGGCAGGATATCAATCAGGTTTACGTCTTCCTCAGCTGTGAAAAAGTCCATGAGTTCTTTGGCCATTTCTGGTTGGTTTTCCACAGGCAGGTAACCTCCTTGCTTGAGTTCCAGGTCCAATTTCACATCAAAGGCTGCTGCAACTCCTTCTGCAATGGCTTTGACCCGTTTTTGAGTCAAAAGGTTCATCTCCATGGTCAAGGTCCGAATGGTCCCATGAAGGAAGGCTGTCTCAGCAATCACATTATTGGTTGTTCCTGCATGCATGGAACCAAAGGTCACCACAGCCCCTTCAATCGGATCGACATTTCGACTCACGACCGATTGGACTTGGGTAATGAAGTAAGAGGCTGCTACAAGAGTGTCATTGGCCTCATGTGGAAAGGCAGCATGCCCTCCCTTACCTGTAAAGGTAATCTTGACTTCACAGGTCCCCGCAAAAAGGGTACCCGTATTGGTCGCAATGTCTCCCACCTTCAAATCAGGGCGCACATGCAGACCATAAAATTCATCAGGGAGCCAGTCGCCAAAAGCATTGTCCTTATACATGAGCATCCCACCAGCTTCGTTTTCTTCAGCTGGTTGGAAGAGAAAGAGTAGGTTATTTTTTGGTTGCACTTGAACCAGTTGATCCAACAGCCCAAGAGCTGTCGTCATATGCATATCATGACCACAAGCATGCATCCGTCCTTCGTGCTTGGAGGCAAAATCAAGGCCCGTTTGTTCCACAATCGGTAAGCCATCGATATCTGTCCGCCAGCCGATGGTTTTTTCAGGAGCAGACCCATGGAGATAAACCAAGATCCCGGTCCGCCAAGTCCGCTGCTCTACAAAGTCCTTGCCTGCAGTGATCTCTGCGATCCTCTCTAAAAGGTAGGCTTGGGTTTTAAATTCTTCCAATCCAATTTCAGGGATTTGGTGCAAATCCCGTCTGATTTTGATTAAATCCAATGTCATAGTTGTCTTCTTTCTATTAGATTAGAATAGAGGCCTTGCGGCCTCTACTATCAATATCTTATAAATTACGCAAGGCGTCTTCTAGTGCTGTTTTTTGTTGTGTTTTTTCATCGATTTCCTTGATGATGCGAGCTGGGACACCAGCTACAACCACATTTTCAGGGACATCTTGAGTAACGATAGCTCCAGCGGCAACGACGGATCCGTTCCCTACTTGAACCCCTTCAATCACAACTGCATTGGCACCGACCAAGACATTGTCACCGATCCGAACAGGCTCAGCAGAAGCTGGCTCAATGACACCCGCAAGAACGGCACCTGCACCGATGTGGCTGTTTTTACCAACTGTTGCACGACCACCAAGGATAGCCCCCATATCAATCATAGTTCCTGCACCGATTTCAGCACCGATATTGATGACAGCCCCCATCATCACGACAGCATTGTCTTCGATGGTCACTTGGTCACGGATGATAGCGCCTGGTTCGATACGCGCATTTAGATAGCGCTTATCAAGCAAGGGAACAGCTGAATTACGGCCATCTTGTTCGACCACATAATCCTTGTTCTCTGTCAAGTTGGCAAGAAGGGGCTCGATATCTTTCCAGTCACCGAACAACACATTACCTAGTTTTGTGACAGAAGCTGGAACAGCTGTTGCCAATTCCCCTTCAAAGGTAACTTTCACATTTGTTTTCTTTTCTGCATTTCCGATAAAAGCGATAATTTCTTGAGCAGACATTTTTTGTGCTGTCATAAGATTCTCCATTCATTTCAATTAAAGGTATCCATATTATACCACAATCCAAGTAAGATGAACACCTAAGGCGACGTGGTTGTAGCCGAATCCTCCAGGCCTGTTATTTCACTGATGGTGCGATTGCTTCCAAAGTGAATCGTAACTAAACGCGCATCAGAAAGTTTATAGTGAAAGGTTAAAAAAGACTCTGAACTCATCATACTCGACCAAGAAACACGGCTAGGAATTCCTACGGTATTCACAAGCTCTGCATAGCTGGTTCCTATTTTAATATTGGCAAAATCCTCTCTGTTCAAACTGCCATTTTTATTGGCTAATCGCTCACTGTTTAAGTTCTCAAAATTAAGAGAAGATAGACGGCTACCAATTATATTTGAAAGCAAAACAGATACAGAAGAAGGGGATCCTTCAGCCTCATAATCCAAGCTTGTCATGAAAGGACTGACACCACCTTCTTGGTAGGTTTCTTCCCCACTACTAGCCTTGCCCAGTACAGCTACCACATCCTGCGGAGACAGATAAGATGAAGAGGTACGGCCTTGATCCCCCTCACTTAAACCAGGAATCAGGGAAATCGCCTTCTCATAGGTCACTTGAAACTGAAATTCCCCCTCCGGAGCAATCAAGGTACTCGTACCACTCTTCAAGGTTTCCTTTCTGGTTCCATAAGACCGGCCAGTGCTTCCGTATTCACTAGTAGTAGAAGAAGGATGTTCCTCACTATGGATACCTCCTGAAGCTAGATAGGCAAATAATCCCAGCATGGCCAATAATCCAAAAAAGGCTGCCAGCGAAGACCCTCCACTATTAGAGGAAGGAGAGTAGGTTTTCGCCCAATCCGATTGGGAGTCTAGTACCGTTTGTCTTGGTTCTGAATGCCTGCCTCCCCCTATTGAAGCCAGGTCAGCTTCTGAAATCAAGCGGCTCCCACCCTGGTGCTCTACTTTTTTCTCAGCTGAAGGAGACTGCCCTATTGTATCTTGTGCTGGTGTTTCTGACCTTGCTTCTTCTGTTAGTGGTGTAGCAAGAACGACCTGAGCTGATTCGTCTTCAGGTGTAGCAAATGAGCCTTCCTTTGGATCATACGATTCCTTCTTCACACCAATCGCTGGTTCGTCTTTTCGTTCCTCTTCTTGTTTCACCTCTTCCTGAAAAGCAGGGACTTCTACCACTTCTGGCTCTTTTGTGAGCGTATCTTCTAGCTTCTCAGGACTTCCTTTTTCTAAGGGTGCTTCTTTCGGCTGGCCTTTCGAAAACCGACTCTGGTGCTCATTTCGTAGATGCGACCAGTCTTTATTTCCCATTGTCCTCTCCTTTTATTTAAAATGCTTCGGCTGATTTTTTTACTGTGCTGTAGATGTAGAGGAAGCTGGTGTGGTCGCTACCTCTTTCGATTTGATATCCTTGATGGTTTGCCGGCTATCAAAATGGATTTGAACCGTTTGAGAATCCGATAATCGATAGGTAAAGGAAGGCGCTTCCCCGTAACCTAAAAGCCCAGATACATATATTTCATCCGGAATCCCTACCGTATTGAGTAGGTCCAAATAAGGCATTCCGACCTTGATAGTGGCAAAATCGTCCTTCGTCAAGCTCCCATTCTTATTCGCAAATCGGTCACTTTTTAAGTGTTTCAAACTTAAAAGAGAGATCCTGTAAAAGGCACCTGTTTTTTCAAGAAGAACCTTCCCATCTGCATCCTTTGATTGGTAATCTAATGTCAGCAAAAAGGGACTGGAACTGCTATCACTATACGTTGCTTCCCCACTCCTCGCTTTACCTAATGCTGCAACGACATCTTGTGGGTCTACCGTCCCAAAAGAGGTCTTTTTTTCTTCCACTGCAAAATTAGGAATGAGAGACATGGCCTTTTCATAGGTTGGCTGAAATTGAAATTCATTAGCTGAGGCGATATAAGAACTATTTTCACTGGTCAGATATTCCGTTCTGATACCATCACGTGATAAACCATTGATCCCCTCACTCGAAGAAGATGAAGAAGAGCTTTTATTAACTTCGTTTTGAAGCACAAACACAAAAGCCATTAACAAGGCGAACCACCCAAAAAATCGCAAAAGCGAACCAATCCCCTCTTTTGAGGAAGAAGGGGAAGACGCCATCGTATCTGAATGGCTTCTAGTATCCTGATGATTGTCCATCCCTATTGAAGCAAGGTCAGCCTCTGAAATCAAGCGGCTCCCACCCTGGTGAGAGGAAGCTGCCTTGATGTCTGTCCGTTGATCGTCCAATGATGTCTCCTTTCTTATACCAACACCAATTTCTTGGCTTTTTTCTTGAATTCCATCACCACTTCTGGCTGTCCTGGTAGCTGGTAAGTCGCGCGATAGCCCATTCCGCCATCTGGCATTTCCCCCCAGACCAATCGTTGGGGATTTCCTAGTTTCTTAATGAGCTGGGCGAATTCTGTACCTTTTTTCTCTTTTTCAGTAGTGATTTCTTTCTCACTGTTTGTCTTCTCTTTTACATCCAACAAATTCGTCGCATCCACCATTGTCAAGCGATACCCCTGGTCTTTTTCCTGTTCAAACCACAAGGTTACACTTTTCTTGCCCTGATCGGTTTGCTTAGCCGCATAGGTTAAGACGAGAACCGTTTTATCCCCTTGGGCTGTCTTAGTGTAGCGAACTTTTTGAGCTTTTCCCCATTCCGTCACAACTGTTTCCAAGCGGGTTCCTGGTTGCTGACTCTGCTTAAGACGAACTTTCAAATTTGCCACAGCTTCGATGGTCCATTTAAACTGTTTGATTTCTTGTTCCTTGCTGACCAAATTCTTGTAATCCTTTGGCTGGAAATGAGTCAGGGTTTGGTCCTCCTTGGTATCGGTTCCTTGCTCTTGCACCTGGATGCTTGCAATCGCAAGTAACACTCCTAAAACAAAACACAAAAACGGCAGCAAGAGTTCTTTTCGATTCTTTTTCATCCACTCGATCATCTGCTTCACCCCTTCTTCGCCAAACGATATTGACCACTCTGGTCACGTTCAAAGGTTAAAGAGACCAGTCCATCTGTCACCTGATAAGACAGGGCTAGGACTTGCTTGTCCTTTGCAGAGGTCAAACTAAGAGAATTGGGAAGACCTGATTTTTTCAAGACATCTTCTACTGCTGTCCCCTTTTCCTTTTTTCCATCTAGCGTCTGATAGCCTGTAAAATCTGCCAGTTTTAAGTTCTTTTTGCTCTGATAGTGAGCCGATTGGGGCGCAAAGCCTTGAATCGAGCTCAAATAAAAAGTATCATCCTGCTTTTGAAATTCTATGGTATAAGGATGAATCCCCTGCACAGGAGTCCCATAGCCTAGCTGGACTTGCGCTCCAAAACTCGTATCTTCTTGTGTAAAACTCGCTGCTTTTCCAATTTTTTTGACGAATGCAGATAAAGTCACCCAATTTTTTTGTGTCTTTCCTTCTCCCCTTGCAAGGTCCAATGACAACAAGTCTTCTAAAGCCGGCTCTTTGGAAGAAGACGCAACAAATTGCTGGCTGTCTTCTTGCATGCGAGACAAACTCAACAAGCGATCTTTGGGCAAGGTTTTCACTGGATGAATCATAAACACCAAGCAAACACCAACCATAAAAGCCAGCAAAGCACTTGCAGCTTTTTGGAGGATCCGCTTATGATGTTCTATCCACTGTTTCAATTCTTCCATCCTTCATGCTCTTTCTATTCAAACTCTTTCTATTGTATAGAAAATTAGCGTATTTGTCTCGTCTTATCCCAAAAAAGAGGCGCTTGCCTCTTTCTTTTATTCAGTGATTTAGTAGCTGTCTTTACTGCTCAAGAGAAAATCTCCATTTTCTTGGCGAATAAAGGTCAAATCTACATAGTCCCCGTTTTTCTTTTGGAAGTCCATGACCAATTCTATCTCGTCTGAATCATCAGATGAACTCACCGTCAGATTGACTGCATCACCGTATTTTTCTAAAAGCTCTTTGTAAGAGGTTCCTCCAGCACCGGTCTCACTATTTCCAACTTTGAATCCATCTGCAAAGTTGTCCTCAACCGTAAGATTTTTCCCAAATTGATTAAATTCAAATTTGACAAGCTGGAATTCTTTCCCTTTCTTAGAGTAAGTCGCTTTGACCTCTTTATTATAAGAGTTATCATCCCAAAATAATTTCAATTCTCCACTTTCAAATTGAACGGAGCTAGCTTTCCCATAAGCTTCAATCATTTCCTCAGGAGTCTCCCCAGCATCACTTCCTGTTAAAAACTGAAGTTGCTCGATATCAGACTGTTTCCAGCTAAAATCAACTTCCGCGTCTTCTGCGGTCAATTGATCCAAATCGATATTGGAAGACGAACCAGACTGGTTACCTGACCAAGAAGTCTGCTTTCTAGATGATGACGTGCTAGGGCTAGCATGACCAATCAAATAACCACTGACTCCACCGATAAGAAGCCCAACTAAAATCCCAAGGGCAAAACGAATCGCCTTCTTGTCTGCAGTATCCATCGGTCTTCCAACAGGAGAAAGAGGAGCTTGTGGAATAGGTGTCTCAGGAACAGGCACTGTTTGCGGACCAATTGGTTCAGCTGCCATGTTTTGAGGAGCTTGAGGCGCAGGCTGGAATGGAGGAGTCGGTTGGGGAGCGGCAACTACATCCGGATGTTCTCCAACAGTCACTTCATCCACCTTTGGAAGCTCCACTGCTTCTGACATAGCTAGCTTGTCTGCCTCTTCTTTCATTGCTTCCGTCTCCGTCACTGAAAGACCACTAGCTTCTGGAACGACCAAGTCTTCGGCTTCTTCTTTTGGGACAAAGGCTGGCGCAGCCACATCAAATTGAGGCGCACCCTCTACGGGAGTATGTTTCATAAATTGTTCTTGATCTTTCTCGGACATTTCGAATTCTCCTTTTTATTCTTCTCTTCTACTATAACATAAAACCAAGCAAGGACCAACTCCTGTCTGTTTAGACTGAAAAAGATCGGACCTTTTAGAAACTTCTATTAAAATTTCTTTCGAAGGGTGACAATCGCAATCAGATTACCATATGATCGAGAAACATAACTAGATCGTGTTTTTATAATTGATTCCAGGGGACAAAAATATGAGTTTGTTTAGCAAGTAAAAAAACGACCTCTTGCGAGATCGTTTTATCCATCAATTAAAGACGAGCGTTGAGTTCTGCTCCAAGTTCTTCAAATCCTGGTTTACCAAGAAGGGCAAACATGTTTTTCTTGTAAGCTTCAACACCTGGTTGGTCAAATGGGTTAATCGCGTTCAAGTAACCTGAAAGGGCGATGGCCAACTCGAAGAAGTAGATGGCATAACCAAGAGTGAAGGCATCTTGCTCAGGAAGAGTTACGTACATGTTTGGCACGTCACCGTCTGTGTGGGCAAGAAGAACACCGTCAGTTGCTTTTTTGTTTACAAAGTCAACGTCTTTCCCTTGAAGGTAACCAAGTCCATCAAGGTCTTCTTCCAATGTAGGGATGATCACGTTCTTACGTGGTTTGTCCACACGGACAACTGTTTCAAACATGATACGAGTTCCTTCTTGGATAAATTGACCCAATGAGTGCAAGTCTGTTGAGAAGTTTGCTGAAGTTGGGTAAATACCTTTTTGGTCTTTTCCTTCTGTTCAGGCACACCTTATGGATGCATCTGCTGGAAATTCCCTTGCACTGGCTGGCTAGTTTGATTGACTTCAAGCTCTTTGCGCTTGACCTTGACCGTCTTTTTCTGGCATGCTTTTATCCTTATAAATTTTGTTGATTTGTCATATTGCGAAAACATTGAAAAACAATGACAAATTTTACAATATTAAAACATAAATTATTTTCCCTATCAAAAAGGGAGTGGGAAAGAACTTCAAACAAGTTAAAAAGTTCATCTTCCCACCCCCGCACAGTTGATCAGGCAATCTTTGGGGCTTAAAAAGCGAAGGAAGATGCCAATCAACCACCGCGTCATCTATTTTTTCTAATTTAGACCCAGAAGCCTGGACTTTTTGTCCAAGCTCTGAATCAATTTTTTTGACTTTTATGTTTCTAAATTGCTTGATTTTAAATTTTGTTATGGTCAAGCAGTTTCGAAAATCTGAATGGTAGAGTCCTTTTCAATTACTACTGCTTGGTCTGCTGCAACATGGAGAGTGCCCGGCAGGCTGCCCTCTTTTGAACCATCAAAAGAAATCGTGATATGGCCCAGTCCAGTTAAATTTTTTTCTACTACATTTCCTACGGCAGTAATCGAATATTCCTGACTATCTACCACCAGCTTTCCACCTTCTAGTATTGCACCTAGAAGATTTTTGTTATCGATTTTAAAACAATACTCTGCTAAGTCTTCCGGAGCTTCTTCTCCAAACAAAATGAGCATATTGGCATCTTGAATCATATTCTGAGCTTCAGGCCCCACTTGAATTACTTTAGCTTCAAAAATTTTCTTCATCTAATTCCTATTCATCCTTTCTCAAATCTGTCATAAACTTATGCTTATAGATAAGTTTAACATAATAGTTGCTATGTTTACGTGCATCTATCAAAGGTTTACTGATAAAGGCCAATACTAGCTATCCAAGCTACTAGCACCCGCGGAACACCATTGAGAAAGCGTGAATAAAGCACAGAAGGGACACCAACCTCAACTGTTTCAGCCTTGGCTTCAGATAGACCGAGTGCTACAGGAATGAAATCACAACCGTTTTGAGTGTTGATAGCAAATATAGCTGGCAGAGCCATTTGGGGCGGAATATTCCCTTTGCCGATTTCAACTCCAATTAAGGTTCCAATAATCTGACTGATAACAGCTCCGGGGCCTAACAAAGGAGATAGGAATGGCAAGGAACAGATAAAGCCAATCAAAATGAGTCCCCAGATGTTCCCAGCTAGGGGAACCATTAATTTTGCCAGCCAATTTCCAACACCTGAACCTTGAATAACCCCAATCAGCAAGGAAACAAAGGCCATGAAAGGAATGATCGTGTTGAGCATTGTTTGGATGGCTTCACGAGCAGCCTGGTTGAAAGTCGCAACGACCTTCCCAGCGCCCATCCCAATTCTTGCTACAATACTTGTTTCAGCTTTTTGCTCTGTAATTTTTTTACTAGTATCGTAAGTTGGCTTTTCTGTTACCACAGTTGTCGCTTTTTCGTCTTCATTAGCAGCAGAAATTTGATTAAGGCCAACTGCTGACACATAGATTTCCTCGGTTATATATTGAGCTAGAGGCCCACTTTTCCCTGTAGCTACAATATTTATTGTAGGGATCCCCTTTTTAGGATAAATACCACAGCGAAGAGTACCGCCACAATCCACGATTGCTAAAGCAATTTCCTCATCTGGGATAGAAGTTTTAAACCCATTAACAGCTTCCATACCGGTCAAATCAGCAATTTTATCCACAATATCTGGCTTTTCTCCTCCGCCAGTGATATAGATGAATTTATGCTTAGCTTCACTAGGTGTAATGACCAAAGGTCCTCCGAAACCGCCATTTCCTTTAACAACTTTTATACTCTTATATGACATAATTTCACTCTTTCTATAAATCAAATGTTTTACTCAAGGTAACACCTTGCTGTTTTGCTACATAAGCAGTTGTAAAATCGGTCACCCAACCGCCTACAAAGTTCATGACAAGCCCAACAAGCATGTAACGAATGGCTAAGTCCATTTGACTTAAACCTAAAGTTTGAATTCCTGTTGCAATTCCCATCCATACAAACAATTCCCCAGGATTGATATGCGGAAATACACCATTTGAAGTATGGCAGAACTGCATCTGAGCTGCTACAAAACTAGGTTTATAATATTCTGGTAAGAAACGTCCCATACTGATTGCCATCGGATTCCCCAGCATAAAGGCTGAAATGAAAGGTAAAATCATATACCGGCTAACAGGATTTTTGGCAGAAATCTTAGCCAGGGAATTGACCTTCTCTTCTCCCAAGAAAGCGATAAGGGTATTCATTGCAATCAATAGCATTAAGACAAGCGGTACAATATTTGTCATCCAGCTAATAAAGGTTTCTCCACCTAATTGGAAGAGTTTCATAAAACTCTCTGCAAAATTTGTAATGTGATTCATAAGGAACTCCCTTTCTTATTTTTTTTAAATAACTGTTTAATAGATAATTGTAAGTAATTCGCATAAAAGCCGAATCCCAGAAAAGAATCAGATGAACTTGTCTCTTTCTCAATACCTGCCTCATGCCAAAGATAGACTTTTCTAGCATCTTCTATGGCTGATTGCATCAACTTATTTTCTTTTCTCACAAGAGGATTATACTTGTCAAAATAATGGATGTCTTCTCCAACATAATCGTCCATATTTTGAAAACGTGCTAAGATTGTGACTCCTTGCATTTTGCTAGCTTTAAGAACCCGACCGTTTTCATCAACCGCGAACATGACAATCGTACCGGATTTGATTCTTCCGGACTTCCTGCCAATCGCTACGCGCCCCAGTCTTCGGAGCATCGTATAGGTCTTATTGAAGTCTTTGAGTTGCTGCCAGCCGAGGAACATTTGAAATATATAAGCTGCCATGACAAATACAGCGAAAATTATTAGCGAATTCATTAAAATACTCCTTTGCTCTTAGAAAATGATAGAAACTCTGTCTCTGTTTCTACAGCCCTCAATGCTTCTTTTAGAGAAGGCTCTCCTGCAATTCGAAAAATGTCGTCATACAATTCCAGCAATTCACTCTCCATTTTGCTTTCAATTTCTGAGGGAATGGCGACTAGAAAGATAAATTCAATCCAATCATCTCCTTTTTGATAAGGCTCTTCTAGCTTTCCAAACATTAAAATAGTCTTTGCATAACCCTGGTTAATTGTATGGGGGAAGGCAATTCCTCCACCAAAAATGGTTGATTGTTTTTTCTCCCTATCAATTATCCGATTTCTAAAACCTTCATCAATCATCTGAAGTTTCTCTAACTCTGCAACCATATTTAGCAAGTATTGCTGATAGGTTTTTTGGGGACTCAACCGAAGAAAACGTAAGCTGACTGTTTCTAGATTTTTTTGATGAAAAGCATTGGCCCTCTGCCATTCTTCCCGCAGCCATTGATCATCAAAAAGATGATTAACTTGAATGACTGGAGATTTAGAATCTTTATATTTTAGAGGAACTGTCGTAAAAATCGCGAAATAGTCCTGATTCAAATCCAGATTAAAATCCTCTTCAGAATACTGAGTAATGTCTACATCATTTCCAAGGATTCGTCTGAGTTGCTGAATAATCATCGCAGCAGTTCCTCTTCCTGTTGTGCAAACTACTGCTATCTGCTTGCGAGAACCATTTACAACAGAGTTTTGCTTTCTTAAAATCATTTCAAAATACAAAGCCAGATATCCGATTTCAGATAATTCCAATTCAGAACCAAAAATTGCAGACAGTTCTTCTCCAGCAATTTTCGCCATTTCAAAAGCAAAAGGATATTGAGTTTGAACCTCGCCATGGAATATATCATTAGCTTGCACATGGAAAATCAGTCGATTGATTAAGGGGCCTAGATGAGACTTGATTTCTTCAAATAATTCTTCATCATCAAAGTTAACCAACATTGTTTCTTTGACTTTCTTGACAATCCCTTGAAAAATGTTTGCAAGCTGTTCAGATTGATAAGACGGCTTGCTTAAAGTGTCAATAAAACGGATATTAAACGGAAAACACAAAAAGTCTATTTCAAACTGACTGAGGGAAATCTTATAAGTCATCTCAATATGATAGATTAATTTTTCAACCAAAGGTGTCTCTGTTAAATCATTCCTATAGTAAGGAATAGGGCAACTCAACACCCTAGATGCATAAATACGCTCCACCATAATTGAAATTGTCTTTCGAAGGAGTTCCTTTGTTTCTTTCGGGATTTTATACTCCTGGAGTAGCGTCTCCAGAAAAGAAGATGTTGCCTCGGTGAGTGTCTTTCCTTCAAAGTAAGGGGCCACTTGGTGAATATAGAGCAAGCGCAAATTCAGCTCGGACCCCAAGACCTCCAGCCCACGGTTGGGCTTTCCTGAAATAGTGATAGAGTAACTCTCTGCCAAAGATTTTACTTGTTTTAAATCCTTATTAAGGGTACTTCTACTAACACCTGCCTCCTCAGCCAAGTCGTCAATAAGAAGAGGGGAGGTTGACTTAATTAAACGTTTTAGTAAATAGGCAATTCTTTTACTGGAAGAATTGAAGTCACTCTCCCGTTTTAAACTACCAGATAAAATCCTTTCCAACTCAGTATAGTCATACACCTCTAACATTAACTTATCATCTTGTGAGATAATCTGGATACTCGGAGCCAAAACATCATTTAATTGTTGGATACTCTTTTGCAAGGTTTGCATACTAATATCCAGCTCTGAGCGCATATCTACCAAGGAATAAGTTGGCTGTGAGACCATTTTTTCTAAAATGTTATACCATCGATTTACTATGGTCAACTCTCTTCCTCACCTTCATTTTTTTAACCGCGAGTTTTCCCCCCGGCAATATTTGTAGTGACTCCAGTTATATAGCTAGAACGGTCTGAAATATAGAATGCTACAAGGTCAGCTACTTCCCGTAGTTTACCACTTCGTCCCAAAGGAGTTGTTGAAGTTGAAGCATAACCAGCTCGAATATCTTCTACCGTCTTTCCACGGGTATAAGCAAGAGCTTCCTCATAAGAAAGAGTTCGAAGTCCCGTAGCTTCCATAATTCCTGGAGCAATTCCAACCACACGTACACCATGCTTACCCAGCTCTTTTGCCCATGAACGAGTGTAACTATAGACTGCTGCTTTTGTGGCAGCATAGGCACTTTGTCCTTCAGAACCTTCCAAGCCTGCTTCTGAAGCCATGTTCACAATTACACCTTTTCCATTTTTCACTAAAATACGTCCCACTGCCTGACTAACCAGATACAAACCTTTTTGATTAATCATCGTTACTTTTTCGAACGTCTCATCGTCCAATTCGTAAGGACCTTTAGGATTTTCTGCATCGATTAATAATCTAGGGATATTAATCCCTGCATTATTGACCACTGCATCAATATTGCCAAATCTTTCAACTATTTTGGCAACACCCTCTTCTACTTCAGAGCGAGAAGTTACATCAACTTTTACAAATAATAGATTTGGATGACGCAAATCGTTGTCGCTAAGATCGAAATTCGCTACATTGACACCTAATTCCAGCAATTCTTCAACGATTGCCTTACCGATCCCAGATGACGCGCCAGTCACAAGAACTGTTTTGCCTTTTATGTTTAACCAATCATTCATTTTGATACCTCTCAAATTTTATTTACAAGGCAATTATACAGCGCTTTCATAAAAGAATTAAGACACTCTTTTTTATACTGTTCAAAAAAATAATAAACTAATTATGAGGCTTGTACTAAAAAATCCACAAGAAATGAACTTGTGGATCTCTTTTTATACTCTAAATGAACTCAAGGCATATAAGAATCAAAGGCGTGCATTCAACTCAGCACCCAGCTCTTCAAAGCCTGGTTTTCCAAGAAGGGCAAACATGTTTTTCTTATAAGCCTCAACTCCAGGCTGGTCAAATGGATTGATACCATTCAGGTAGCCAGAAAGAGCAATAGCCAACTCAAAGAAGTAAATAGTGTAGCCCAAAGTGAACTCATCTTGCTCAGGCAGTGTCACAAACATATTTGGAACTCCACCATCAGTGTGTGCTAACAGCACTCCATCTGTAGCTTTTTTATTGACAAAGTCAACATCTTTTCCTTGCAAGTAGCCAAGACCGTCCAAGTCTTCTGCCAATTCAGGAATCAGCACATTTTTGCGAGGTTTATCTACACGTACAACTGTTTCAAAGAGGATACGGGTACCTTCCTGGATAAATTGTCCCAGAGAGTGCAAGTCTGTTGAGAAGTTGGCTGAAGTTGGGTAAATCCCTTTTTGGTCTTTCCCTTCTGACTCACCAGCCAGTTGCTTCCACCACTCAGAGAAGTATTGTAGAGATGGTTCATAGTTAGCTAGAACTTCTGTCAGATAACCTTTACGGTACAAGATATTGCGTACAACTGCATATTGATATGCTTCATTTTCAGCCAACTTATCAGAAGCATAAGCCTTGCGAGCAGCATTTGCTCCTTCCATTAACTTGCTGATATCAGTCCCTGCAGCTGCGATTGGCAAGAGTCCCACTGCTGTCAATACTGTAAAACGACCACCTACACTATCAGGCACTACAAAAGTATCCCAGCCATTAGCATCTGCTTCAACCTTAACTGCACCTTTAGCGCGGTCTGTAGTTGCATAAATCCGTTTATTTGCTTCTTCCTGACCATACTTCTTAACCAAGAGTTCTTTGAAGACACGGAAAGCAATAGCAGGCTCTGTAGTCGTTCCTGACTTAGAAATAACGTTGACAGAGAAATCTTTGTCTGATACATAGTCTACCAAATCAGCCAAATAGCTTGAAGAAATAGAATTTCCAGCATAGAGGATTTGAGGTGCCTTGCGTTCTTCCTTGCTTTGTAGATTTACAAAAGAATTATTCAAGAAATCAATAGCTGCACGAGCTCCTAAATAGGAACCACCAATACCGATTACGATCAATACCTCACTATCAGATTGGATTTTAGCAGCAGCCTTTTGAATACGAGCAAATTCATCTTTGTCATATTCTTCAGGCAAGTTCAACCAGCCAGTCATTTCTGCCCCAGGACCTGTACCATTTCGCAGAGCAGAATCTGCAGCAGTCACTTGAGGCTGCATATAATCTAGTTCATGTGGTGCTACAAATTTATCTAACACCTTTGAGTAGTCAAATTTAATATGTGACATGTTTATCCTCCAATTGTTCTTTTCTTTTATGATAACGCTTTAAGAAAAAATAAGCAAGTGCTTTCACTATTTTAAAACGTTTACATTTTATATTCTATACTATTTTTCTAAATAAGCTAACCTTAGGACATAACCGAGAGCACTCGTTTGCGTAAGACAACAAATTTTAGGCCTATTGAGAAGAACAATTTTGATTGACAAGAAAACAAATACGCTTCTTAAGATTGGATGTCAGCTGAATTCATTTCAGGTCCGTTCAAACTAGATTCGCTGCTCCAATATTCATCTGCACCTTTTAGGCTTGATTCATTATACTTCGGAACCTAGTTCTCACTTTGTTCGAACTGCGTCAATGCACCTAAGTTCATCCGCGTCCGTTGGACTTGATTCACTAAGGGCTATCATAGGTTTACAGCTTTTTCCCTAGCGGGAAAAACTGCATCCATTGCTCTAGGATTCTTCTGCGTCCCTTGGACTTGACTCATCAAGAGCAATAGAAAAGAGCACACAGTTCACTTCGCTTAGGGCTGCTGGATTCCTCCCCTGACCCGCTTCACGCAGAACTGTTGCTCCACTAATTAGTATAACACAAACTTTCTTTTTTGGCTAATTTTCTTTACTTTTTCCTGCGATTTCTGAAAAAGTTCTGCATAATCGCCGCACATTCTTCTTCTAAAAGGCCGCTTTCAACCTCTACGCGATGATTCAACCGCTCATCCGTCAGGATATCGTAGAGACTGCCCCCAGCACCGAACTTCTGATTGGTCGCCCCGTAAATCACCTGGGGAATGCGAGCCAGACCGATGGCGCCACTGCACATGACACAGGGCTCAATCGTGACAAAAAGCGTCGTATCCAGCAGGCGCCAGCTATTTTCACGCTGATTGGCCTCCTCGATCGCCATGATTTCCGCATGCATGACCGCCCGCTGCAGCTCCTCACGCGCATTATGTCCACGCCCGATAATCTGACCATCCTTGACCAAGACACAGCCAATCGGTATTTCATCATTGGCGAGGGCAATCTCCGCCTCCTTCAGGGCTTCCCTCATAAACATCGCTTTTTCCTCTATCGTGTAGTCCATCTCTTCCTTCTTCCTTTTAGTTTCTTTGTTCATTATACCATAGGCAGCTTACGACTCACAAAAAAAGCCGCCGATTGGGCGACTCTTATGGGAGATTATTATGAAAAAGTTTAGGAGGTTTAAACAAAGTTAGGAGGTCTTTGTTTATGCTTCTAGTATAGCTGGCCTATCTTAAATAAAGCTTAAGTTCTCTGAGTATTGATGATTTTGGAAATATCACCACTTAGAATCTCAAAAATATCTGACAAATTGCTGGCTTACTACTATCCGCTTTGTCGCAGAACCAACTATTGTGGCATCGCTCATCCTTTACGTAACTCAAGGATTTGGTCATAGCGCTCTTCTTCATCAATATGATGGGCTATTTCTAGTACCGTGATCGGCAAAGAAAAGATTAGGTCTCTAACCAGACGACTATTTTTTTCGTCCAAAGCTGATGTCACTTCGTCCGCTAATAAAATATCCTTCTCGCGTAAGAGAAAACGAGCCAACTCTAATCTGACACGCTGACCTCCTGAAATGTTTTCACCATTATTATGAATTTCTACATTCAAAATATCCTGAAATTCATCTATTAAGCCAACTCGGTCCAATACCTCCAATAATTCATGGTCCTGAAAAGGCTGACCAAAAGTTAGATTATAGCGGATAGTATCGTTAAACAGGAAGGGATGCTGGCTAATTAAACCGATATTCCCTTGGAAATGACTCGTTATTTGATTTCCATCATACTGAACGAAAATGTCACCCTCATCACATACTTCTTCTCCTAAAATCAAGCGAAAAAGAGTCGTCTTTCCAGACCCGCTCGGTCCTTTGATTAAGACCTTCTGACCTACTGAAATCGTCGCCGTCAAATCAGAAAAAAGCTGACGTTCAGCAAAACTTTTTGAAATATGATTTAAGCGCAACGATTCGAGATTTTCAACAAATTGATCCTTTGTCTCTTCGAAATCAGGTTCTTCCTCGATAATCTTAAACAGGCGGTTCGCAGTCGGCAAGGCACCTTGGAGATTGGCTGCACTGTACATCAGAGTTTGGATCGGTTCTACCAGCATCCCCGCAGCAACATACATAGAGATGAGGCTTGTAATAGAAATAGAATTTCCCTGTAAACTCAAATAAAAGCCTAAAGCAAGAGGAACAACCTGACTAAAAAAGACCATAAATCCATTAAAGAAAAAAATAATATTATGTGTGAAACAAAATCTTTGGATGGCTTTTTGATATTCTCCGTTTAAATCATTCACGCGCTCTTCATTCAGCCTCATGGCCTGATTAATCCGTAAGGTTTGGCTGCCTTGCATACTATCCGAGACAAGCCCATGTAATTTCGTTCTAAGCTTGGACCAGCTGTCTCCCGAATCTTGTAAACGACGATTCATGATGAACTGAGGAATAGGTCTCATAATCGTAAAAATGACAAAAATAAGTCCTAAGAGAAAATTTTGTGAAACAATATAAATGGCTGTAACAAGGGCGACAAATCCCCAACTCACCATAACATTTATATTTTCCAAATAATTATCGCCCACATATTCCATATCTTGAGTTAGCAGACTAACTTTTTCATCATTGGAAAATTTAGGATTCAATATGACTTTCTTAAATAAAAGGGCACGGACACTTTTGTTGATTTCTCTTCGGAATATATTGTGCGAATGGTTTGAAAACAGCATCAGACTATAAATAACAAGATAGACAGACAAACCAAATAAAACAAAATTGAGAATTTTTCCATAAGAAAGGCCGTCTTGATCTAACTTCAAGGCCTTCGTTAAAATCAGAGGTTGCGCCAACACCAAACCACTATTCACAATACGCCCTAAAAAAATAGGAAAAAGATACTTCTTATCAATGTACTTATAAATATTTCTCATAATTATCATCCATCAAAATAGAGGGCTAGCACAACCCTCTTCTCTAATTTATTTAAAATCGTGATTATTTACAATCACAATTATAGTTAAATACTCTAGGTTTAGCATTCATTTTGTCATCGAATTTGTTATTCACTTTAACCTTCACCGAAAATTACAATCTCCATGTGTCAAAATTGTTAGTTCCAATAATTCAGCATCTGTATCGCTTATTTTAGATAGATACTTTTCGACCTCATACTCACCCTCACTTAAATATTTATTTTTATCAAGATAAGCATGATACTCTTTCCTAATCACATCATTGCTGTCGACTACTCTATTCAATTCATTCGTAAGAAAAAATGAATGATTGGTTTTAGTATTAAAATACAACGTACCATCATCAGTACTATATTTTAATATATATCGTGACAAATTCATATTATCACCTCTTAATCTGTGTGACTTAACCTACAGTAAGTATACACCGATAGAAATATTAAATAAAGCAATATTCAGCAGATTAGAAAAGTTCCAACTTTTAATATTTTGGAAAAGGTTATCCTATAAAAGCTGCAATTTCGCCAACTTCTTGAGCAATATAGGTGGCGCCGGCTTCTTCCAATTCTTCCCTGCTTCCAAAGCCATAAAGGACACCGATAGAATCAAGCTTTTGCGCTTGAGCGCCAAGCACATCGTGCTCCCTGTCTCCAATCATGATGGTATGCGCCAAATCTGTAATCCCATTTTGCTCCAAGGCATACTGGATAACATCGCTTTTTTTACTACGTTTTCTATCCATGGTCGCACCAGCGACAAAGTCAAAATAATCATACAAACCAAAGTGTTTGAGAATTTGAATGGAAAATTCTTCAGGCTTTGACGTAGCTACAATCAACTGTTTGCCAGCCTGCTTGAGAGAAGCCAGCAAGTCAGGAACGCCTAGATAGACCTCATTTTCATAAAGGCCTTTTTCGGAAAAATACTCATGATAGTAGTCAATGGCCTTTAAACATTCTTCCTTAGAAAATCCATAAAAGCGCTCAAAAGACTCCTGCAAGGGCGGACCGATGAAAACTCTCAATGCTTTCTTGTCTGGCACTTGAATCCCATATTTTCCTAAGGCATAGGACACCGAGTTGGTAATCCCTAGTTCTGAATTGGTCAAGGTGCCGTCTAGGTCAAATAAAATCGTTTGATACATTTTTTCCTCTTTCTGCTTTCAAAAAGAGGCTGGGACAAAAGTCCTAGCCTCTCAATTGTCTTTGGATTGTCGAGCAAGACGCAGTGGTTGAGTGGGCTCTACTACGCTGATTTCATCAGCTTTTACAGCCCTACTCAACTGTGCGGAGGTGGGACGATGAAATCGAATTCTAACGAATGACCGATTTCTGTCCCACTCTCTTATCTTCATTTGCTTATAAACTAGACCACACACTTTCAAGGATATTGGTTTGGTCACGATCTGGTCCGACTGAGAAGGTTGAAATGCGCACACCAACTAATTCACCGACACGGCGGACATAGTTGCGGGCATTTTCTGGAAGCTCATCCAAGTGGCGGACACCTGTGATGTCTTCTGACCAGCCTGGTAATTCTTCATAGATTGGTTTGCAACGTTTGAGTTGCTCCAAGCTTGCTGGGTAGTGGTCGATGCGTTCCCCATCCAAGTCGTAGGCTACACAGATTTTCACTGTATCCAAGCCTGACAGAACGTCGATCGAGTTCAAGCTAAGGTTGGTAATTCCTGACACGCGACGGCTATGGCGCATGACAACTGAGTCAAACCAACCAACACGACGAGGACGACCGGTTGTTGTCCCATATTCATGACCGACTTCACGGATCCGGTCACCCACTTCATCAAAGAGTTCCGTAGGGAATGGGCCATCACCAACACGGCTAGTGTAGGCTTTACATACACCGACAACCTTGTCGATCTTGCTTGGGCCGACACCTGATCCGATAGTCACCCCACCTGCGACTGGGTTTGAAGAGGTTACAAATGGATAAGTTCCTTGGTCAATATCCAACATAACCCCTTGGGCTCCTTCAAAGAGCACGCGCTTACCGTTGTCCAAAGCATCGTTCAAGATGACAGAAGTATCGGTTACATATTGTTTGATTTGTTGACCATATTCATAGTATTCTTCGAAGATATCGTCAAATGACAGAGCCTCTGCATCATAGAGTTTGGTAAATTGACGGTTCTTTTCTTCCAAGTTGATGCGAAGACGTTCCGCAAAGACGTCGCGATCCAAGAGATCCGCGATCCGGATTCCCACACGCGCAGCCTTGTCCATGTAGGCTGGTCCAATCCCTTTGATGGTCGTTCCGATTTTGTTGTCGCCTTTAGACTCTTCTTGGAGACGGTCCAATTCGATATGGTAAGGAAGGATGACATGGGCACGGTCAGAGATGCGAAGGCTGTCCGTTGATACTCCTTCTTCATGGAGATAAGCCAACTCTTTGACCAATGATTTAGGGTTGACCACCACGCCGTTTCCGATGACAGAGATCTTTTCAGGGAAGAAGATACCAGAAGGAATCAAGTGCAACTTGAACTTTTTGCCGTCGATTACGATGGTGTGTCCGGCATTGTCCCCACCTTGATAGCGAGCAATGACTTCTGCATTGGCTGATAGGAAGTCTGTAATCTTCCCTTTTCCTTCATCACCCCATTGGGTTCCTACTACAACAACTGATGTCATAATTCTTTTTCATATACCATAGATAGGATGCTATCTATGCCTTTCTTCAAACTAAGGGCAGGAGTCTCACCTGCAAGTTTGTCTTACACTCTATTATAAGCAATTTTTGATGTTTTTTCAAGATCCACTCAGCTATCGTTTATTTTTCTCCTTCCTTTTTAAACCAACTTCTCTATGAAACTCGTCTTTTACTTGGAAATTGCTTCTTTCTAAAAATAACGTTCGGAATTTTCTTTTCTTCTTGCCCTTCTTCTGAAACGGCTGATTTTCGGAATTCTCCTTGCCCCCACTTTGCTTGATTTATGCTAAAATAGAAGCTATGGACAAAATTATTAAAACTATCTCAGAAAGTGGCGCTTTTCGTGCCTATGTACTAGACAGTACAGAAACTGTACGAACAGCCCAAGAAAAACATCACACACAAGCTAGCTCCACGGTCGCACTTGGCCGTACCCTCATTGCCAGTCAAATCTTGGCGGCAAACGAGAAAGGAGATACTAAAATTACGGTCAAAGTCCTTGGAACTAGCTCACTCGGAGCCATCATCACCGTGGCAGATACCAAGGGAAATGTTAAAGGCTACGTGCAAAATCCTGGAGTGGATATCAAAAAGACTGCGACTGGTGAAGTTCTGGTGGGACCATTTGTCGGAAACGGAGAATTCTTGGTTATCACAGATTATGGTACGGGAAATCCTTATAACTCCATGACCCCTCTTGTAACCGGTGAAATCGGAGAAGACCTGGCCTTTTATCTGACGGAAAGCCAACAAACACCTTCTGCAGTTGGACTCAATGTTCTGTTGGATGACGAAGACAAGGTCAAGGTGGCTGGTGGTTTCTTGCTTCAGGTCTTGCCAAATGCCAAGGAAGAAGAAATCGCGCGCTTTGAAAAACGCATCCAAGAAATGCCTGCTATTTCAACACTTTTGGAATCTGAAGACCATATTGAAGCTCTTCTTTCTGCTATCTATGGGGATGAACCTTTCAAACGCCTCTCTGAAGAAGAACTTCGCTTCCAGTGCGACTGCAGCCGTGAGCGCTTTTTGAACGCTTTAGCAAGTCTGCCAGCTAGTGATCTAGAAGAGATGAAAGATGAAGATCACGGTGCAGAGATTACCTGCCAATTCTGCCAAACACACTACCACTTTGACGAAAATGACTTGGAGGAACTCATTCGTGACAAATCTTAATACGCCATTTATGATCGGGGATGTCGAAATCCCTAACCGTACCGTCCTAGCCCCAATGGCCGGAGTGACCAACTCAGCTTTCCGGACCATTGCCAAAGAACTGGGGGCAGGGCTCGTTGTGATGGAAATGGTCTCTGACAAGGGAATCCAGTACAACAATGAAAAGACGCTTCACATGCTCCATATCGATGAAGGAGAAAACCCTGTATCGATCCAACTCTTTGGAAGTGACGAAGATAGCCTGGCACGCGCAGCTGAATTTATCCAAGAAAATACCAAGACCGATATCGTCGATATCAACATGGGTTGCCCGGTGAATAAAATCGTCAAGAACGAGGCTGGTGCGATGTGGCTCAAGGACCCAGACAAGATCTACTCCATCATCAATAAGGTTCAATCCGTCCTCGATATCCCCCTCACTGTTAAAATGCGGACGGGTTGGTCGGATCCTTCCCTAGCAGTTGAGAACGCCCTCGCTGCCGAAGCTGCGGGTGTCTCTGCCCTTGCCATGCATGGGCGAACTCGGGAGCAAATGTATACGGGGCATGCGGATCTTGAGACCCTTCACAAGGTTGCACAAGCTCTGACCAAGATTCCATTTATCGCAAACGGAGATATCCGCACAGTTCAAGATGCCAAACAACGGATCGAAGAAGTCGGTGCTGATGCGGTCATGATTGGTCGCGCTGCTATGGGCAATCCTTATCTCTTCAACCAAATCAATCACTACTTTGAAACAGGAGAAATCCTGCCTGATTTGACTTTTGAAGACAAGATGAAGATTGCTTACGAACATTTGAAACGCTTGATCGATCTCAAAGGTGAGCACATTGCCGTTCGTGAATTCCGAGGTCTCGCCCCTCACTACCTCCGTGGTACCTCAGGTGCAGCCAAACTCCGCGGCGCCATCTCGCAAGCTAGCACCCTAGCAGAGATTGAAGAACTCTTACAATTAAAAGCATAGAAATACAAAAAGCAGGACCTCATGTGAGGTCCTGTACTATTTTTAAATAAGTTAAGCAATTCGGCAAAGAAATATAAATATGTTTTAATTTTTTGAGCGAATCAAAAAAATACCGAAACTTTCCGCTGTGAGAAAAGTGCCTGAAACACGATTGTTTCAGGCACTCGGGAGTTTTGAGACCTTAGGCTCAAAACTAAGTCATGGAACTTCTTCGAAGTTCGCTGACGTCCGTACTCACCTAAGGAAAGTTTCTAAGATGACTTTGTCATTAATCTAAAACAGGACCTCACACGGGGTCCTGTTTCTATAGATTATCTGTTTGCAGGCCGAGTTGTTTGACTCTGGCGGTGTAGTAGGTCATGATCAAAAAGAGGTTGGCTGTGATCAGCCAGATGGCCCATTGGTGAATGAAATGCATGAGGATGGCTACGCTAATAGCTCCCGCAATAAAGCTTCCAACGACAATCCCGTAATTCATGGCCTGACGCCGATACTCGTCCAAATCTCCCTTTCCTCGAGTGATTCGGTACAAGGCCGTCAGCATTTTGCGGTAATTGCCGGAAGTCATAAAGATCACGTAAGGGTGGTTTTCAATGAGGCTCCCTGTAAAGGTCAACATCATCATCCCTGTTCCAAAAGCAATAAAGGGAACTTCTACAGGTGGTATGACAGACACCAAGGGAATCAGGAGTGTCACCACAAACAAAGGAATCAACATCTTGGTCCGCCAAAAGGCTGTCTTGCGATATTCTTTGATATGGAGGGCAACCAAAAAGCCGATCGAGAAAAATAAAATAGATGAAAAACGCATGATGGTATTTTCGACACGGGGATCGTGCCAATCAGCGATGAGAAGCAGGAGGTTCCCTGTTTGGGTCGCGACCAAACTCCGGTAGTGCATGTGGCAAAAGACATCGAGGCCCCCGCCGATAAAACCAAGCAGGGCCCCCATCAGTCGTGTATTTTGTGGTAAAATTATTTTTTCTTCCATAGTCTTGTCTCTTTTGATCTCAATTATGTTTATTATACCACTTTGCACACAAGTGGAGCAGGAAAAATCAGAAAAAGCCCTTCCGTTACTAAAAGTAAGGGAGGGCTGGTAGAATGAACCCCGCTCGATCTACTGTTTTAAGCGATAGGTCTTGCGTGGTTTTTTCTTAGGTACCCGCTTGACGCCCACTTCTTCTACGAATTCTCCGAATTTTACGAGGAAGTTATTGCTAACGATGGGACGTCCAGGATTGATCAGATTGACCAACTCGGTTGCTTCATAAACGGTGAAAGGCTCCTCTAACAGATAGAGGAAGGTTGGATTCCAGTCGAGACGTCCCTGAATCCGCTTGATCGATTCTTGAATGATTTGATAGTGGTCAAAAGCAAAATCAGAAGCAGTTAAAACCTTTCCCTCTAGCAAGCACTGGGACTTTTTGAAGTCGACATCGAGAAAAACGACTTCCTTGGCATCGTCACCTGCATGAGCTAAGTCTACTGCTTCTGCTGGCAGATAGACCAGATGGGCAATGGTAATGACCCAGCCTCTGGGGTCCCGCCCAGGGGTGGAAACTGTCATGAGTTGTTCCACCTTATTCACTGGAAGATCGAGCCCGACTTCTTCTTTGACTTCTCGGATGCAGGCATGAGTCGCATCTTCATCCTTGTTCACAAAGCCCCCCACCAAGGCGAGGCGGTGTTGATAAGGGTGGGCCTTGCGGCGAATGGCTAAGAGCTTGAGCTGTCCATCAACAAAACAGTAAGCTACCATGTCCGCTGTGACACTTGGAGTTTCATAAGTCGGCAGGTCTTGCTCCTTGTACCACTTGAGAAAGTCTGCTTCACTAGCGGCCGTCTCAAAATACTCTTTCTCCGTCATTCCTGCTGGAATTGATAGACTTGCCATCTAAGCCACCTCCTTCTTGAGGGCTTTGGTCCATTCTAAGAAGAAGGGAACGCTGGAAAGAAGCAGGAGATAGATCCATTGAAAGGCTGTGCGGCCTACAAAAAGGTCCTTCCACAGGAGTTTCATAATATTGACAAAGCCTTGTTTTTTCGCTTCTTGGTGAAAATTTTTAAAGTCTTGGCTAAAAGTTGCTAATTTTTCAGATAGATTTTTCATAAGCTGCTCCTTAGTCGGCTTGGTAAATGGCATCGATCTCCTTCTTGGCTTCTTCGTAGTTGCCGAGGTAGTCTGATGCGAGGAAAGTGGTCGGAATGTTTCCTAGGTATTGCTGGCGCAATTGGTCCAGGTAATTTGAAAAGCTGGTGCGGATCTCTTCGTCAGCCATGGTCATATCTCGGAAACCATCATTGACATAGGAACCGATCGGCTGGACAAAGAGGATCAAATCCCATTTTTCTTTGGAGAGAATACTGACAAAGAGGTTGTCGAAGGTATCCGTCATGCTGGTATCCTGGCCTTCAACTTCCATATAGTAGTCGTAATAACCCTTGGTCACCAGGGAATTGGTATCGGCGATGACCAGACCTCGATTGGCACTACTATCGATGAGCTTAGAGGTTTGATCATACTGTCCTAAGAGTAGGTAATAGTAATCTTTTGGCGTGAGCTCATCATCCCGCACATTGTTCTTGATCTGGTATTCACGGGCATACTCCAGACTAACAGGTGCATCGTAAAAGCGGGCCAAGTCCTTTGCAAGGGTCGTTTTCCCGTTGCTGGCGCTCCCCATGATCAAGACTTTTTTCGTGAACTGGCGACGGAAGGGCTGGGCAATGTATTTCCAGTATTTGCTGGGATTTTCCCGGATCATGGTAGCAGAGATCCCGAAGCGACGCTCTTCTAAGTGAACTTCAAACCCTCTAGCTTCCAACTCTTCCTTGTAGGCTTTCTCCCCTACATAAAAGATCAACTCTTCTGTCTCTGTTTGATACTGGATGGTGTTTAGGGCTGTCTGTAACCAAGGCTCCCAGCCCAAGGGATAACGAGGAAGTTCTGTCTCATCTAACTTATAGACTTGGGTCAACTCATCATTTGAGAAGGCTTCACGGATATAACGGAAGCGTTTTTGTAAAGTCAACCCGACTTCTTCGCCACGGTCCCCTTCATAACCAGATACGATGACACGAACGCGATCACACTGACGCTTGGCCCGCTGGATCAGGTCAATATGCCCCTGATGAAGAGGCGCAAAGGTTCCAAAAACCAGGGCAATTCTTTCTTCTTTCATATGAACTCCTTTTTATAATTTTTTATAAATAAGTTTTCTTTATGTTTTTATTATATACTATATTTTCTGGATGTTAACACTTTTTTATAAAAAAATATATTTTTCTTCAAAAGAGCAAAAAAAGATCTGAAAAGATAAGATTTTCTTTTCAAATCTTTCGACTTTTATTCACGAGTGAGGGAGTGGCTGACACCGTCTTTCAGAATCGTCACACTGGATACAGAGCCATCTTTTCCAACTACGATATCTAGAGTCGCTGCAGATCCATCGCCTGCTGAGAGATTAGCATGGTAATGGCCGTCATCCAAGGTATAGTTATAACCGCTGACACCATAAGCTACGGGTTGACCCCCAGGAAGTTGGATGGTCACTTGACCACCTTGGCCAATAGTGACTCCAGTGTCACGTTTGTCAGACCAATTCCCTGCTGCTGCGGAGAAGTCCCCTGCTGCCACGGAATAGACTCCCTTGTATTGGGCATTCTCCGTAGCAGACGCTTGCTTCTTAGCATGAGCATAACCTTCTTCTAGACTTGGCAATTTTTCTTTCGCTGGTGTTGTTGGAGCGGCCACTTCTTTTGTTTCTTTTGTTACTGGCGCTGCTGGAGTCGCTGCTTTAGCTGGAGCAGGTGTTTGACTAGCTGCAGCTTGGGTATTTTTACTTCCAACGGTGTGACTTTCTTCTGATTTGCTATCAGAGGATGAAGATGCAATCGGATCCTTGCTAGTGATCACTTTTTTCTTAGAAGAAGAGCCAGTTTGTTTGACTTGACTGGTCTTTGAACTGCTTGCTTCTGTTGTCTTTTCTTCTTTATTCCCGCCACAAGCTCCTAGGAAAAGACTAGCTGTAAGAGCTAGCGCTGCTAGGGAAATGATTTTTTTGTTTTTCATAACCGAACCTCTTTTTGTAACATTTGTAATATTTTGTAACGTTATTGTAACACTGTTATATGGGGCTGTCAATAGTTTCTCAAATATTTTTCTAATTTGAAAGAAGTTTTAGGTAAGCTCCTATACTATCACAAAAAGAGCCGGACACATAATCCGGCTACTCATTATTTGTACACTTCTTGATAGAATTCGATCTTGTCCCCTTTTTTGACAGTGGTTTCTGCCGCTCCTTTGGGAGCCATCTCTCCATTGATCTTGTACATCCAGTAAAGCCCTTTGGCTTCGTCTTGGCTGTGGCCATCAATCGAGGTGATCATGCCATTTTTTTCTTCAATCTTGTAGTTGGCTTTGAGCACTTTCATAAGATTGCTATCTTCTGCTACTTTCAAGGTTTTTGATTGCGCTTCTTGACCATCTGGCGTCACACTTACTGTAATCGAAATTTCGTTTTTCTTGGCAACTTCTGTGCTAGAAGCTGTTGGTTGATTGTTTGTGCTATGAGACGGAGTGCAACTCACTAAAAGAAGAGCTGCAAGCAAGGTCGTCAAGCTAGAAATGATTTTTTTCAACATAAAATCTCCTAAAGATATGATAGATAATGGGATAAAAAGCGATCGTTGATAAAGCATGGGCCAGGTTAAAACTAAAACCATTGACCAAAGCATAGGTCCACCAAGGAATATGGTAAATCAAGGCATAAACACTATCGATCAAGACCCCATAAGCAAAGGACAGTAGCCCCACAAAAAGGATCTGAAGGATAAAGGGCAACCACTTGTAACTGATATGCCAAAGGAGCATCAAGCAGCCAAAGGCGACAATCTGAAAGAACACAATCAGGCTCATCCCCAGGAAAAAGGCGGAGACAAACATGGTGATCATCATAACAAGAAAAGCAAAGCTATACCCTTCAAATATCACCAAGAGAAAAAAGATGGCAGAAATAGGTTGGACATTGGGAAAGGGTGCAAAAGCCTGACGTAGGGCGACACAAAGTGCCGCCAAAAGCGAAATACGGGTTAATCGCTGAAGCGTCATGACGTCCTCCTAGACAATCTCGAACTTGATCGTTCCGGCTGTTGTTCCAACCTTGATCGTTTGCCCTTCTTGGACTTGACCTTTCAGCAATAGCTCTGCTAGTCGATCTTCCACTTCGGTCTGCAAAACGCGACGGAGTGGCCGAGCTCCCATTTCTGGATCGTAGCCTTTGGTTGCTAGCAACTTGAGCGCTGAAGGCTGGAATTTGAGGATCATGCCTTGTTCGGCCAAGGTTGTAATGAGAGGTTTGACCATGACTTTCACCACCTGTTGCATGTCCTCGCTTGAGAGACTATGGAAGACCACCTTTTCATCAATCCGGTTGATAAACTCTGGACGATAGGTCTTCTTCAACTCTTCAAACATGCGTTTTTCCATATTGGCCTGGTCAAAGCGGATATCTTTGGCACCAAAACCAACTGTCTTATCATCTCGAAGGGCTGTTGCTCCCAGGTTTGAGGTCATGATGATAATGGTATTAGAGAAGTCGATCTTCCGGCCTTTGCTATCGGTTAAGACTCCGTCATCTAAGACTTGCAAAAGGACATTGAAAATGTCTGGGTGGGCTTTTTCCACCTCATCAAATAAGAGGACAGAATACGGTTTGTTGCGGACTTTCTCGGTCAACTCGCCCCCTTCTTCGTAGCCCACATAGCCTGGAGGGGCACCGTTGAGGCGGCTAGCGGCGAATTTTTCCATGTACTCACTCATGTCAAACCGAATCAGAGCTGATTCATCATCAAATAAAACTTCCGCCAAGGCTTTGGCTAGCTCTGTTTTTCCGACACCGGTAGGTCCTAGGAACATGAAAGAACCGATCGGACGTTTATTGCTACGGATACCCGATTGATTGCGACGAATAGCCCGACTGATACTAGAAACAGCTTGATCTTGACCAATCACGCGCTTGTGCAATTCTGTTTCTAAGTTTAGGTACTTCTTGGCATCGGTTTGGGTCAGTTTTTGAGTTGGAATACCCGATAATTGGCTCAAGGTCACCAAGACATCTTGGTCATTGACCTCTTTTTTGTAGACAATGGGAGCAGCCTCTACTTGTAAGAGCTGGGCTGCTTTCTTCCACTTGCCATCCATCAAAGCCCGGTCCAAGGCGGTCAACTCTTCTTTAACGTGACCGTTGGAATCGCGGTTTTGTACGGTAGCCGCCGCTTCATCCAAGAGGTCAATGGCTGAATCTGGCAATTGACGGCTGGTCAAATAACGGTGGGCATATTTGACAGCTGTTTCGATCGCTTCATCGGTAATGACCACATGATGGTGCTCTTGGTAGGTCTCTTTTAAACCTTGAAGAATCTGAATGCTATCTGCAACACTTGGCTCTTCAATGGTGACTTTCGCAAAACGCCGAGAGAGAGCTGCGTCTTTTTCGATATGCTTTTGGTACTCATCTTGAGTCGTAGCCCCAACTGTGCGCAAGGTTCCTCGTGCCAGGGCTGGTTTTAGAATATTGGCTGCGTCTAAGGTAGAATCAATGCCCGATCCTGACCCCATAATGGTATGCAGTTCATCGATAAAGAGAATCACGTGACCGTCTTCTTCGATGTCCTGGATGATATTGTTCATCCGCTCTTCAAAGTCCCCACGGAAGCGCGTCCCTGCCACTACATTCATGAGATCCAATTCAAGAACACGCATTTGCGCGATTTCAGCTGGAACATTGCCACTAGCGACACGCTGGGCCAGACCTAATGCAAGAGCAGTCTTTCCAACCCCTGCTTCTCCCACCAATACAGGATTGTTCTTCGTCTTGCGGCTGAGGATTTGGATCATGCGTGAAATCTCTGCATCCCGGCCGATCACAGGCTCGAGCAAACCTGCACGCGCCATTTCTGTCAAATCACGAGTATAGTCTTCAAGACCCCCACTTGTACTTGGAGGCATGCCCATCATATTCCCCATGGTTTGGCGGTTAGGGTTTTGGGCCCGATAAAGACTCCGGATGGCTTTAATATCATTTTTGTCCCAGCCTGCCTTGTCTTCTAGATTCTTTCGAAGGGAAGCAACGGGAACACCCTTGTCTTGCTCTGTAAAGGCAAAGCCGGCAAACTCCATGACTTGGCTAGCCAAGGTCCCACGGTCCGCTAGAAGAGAGAGGAGCACATGCTCTGTTCCCAAGGTCTTGGCATGAAGGACCTGGGCAATCTCCTTTGCGTGCTTCATAATTGCTTCCATCCGATAAGAAAATGGGAAGATTTCATACCGATTGTCGCTTTGAAAAGCCTGGCCTGTAATATGCTCCGCCGCATCCTGAAATTCGTCAATCTGCATAGGATAATCGTTGAGTACAGAACCTGCCACGCTATAGGGATTATTAGCCATGGCCGTCAAAAGATGCCAAGTGTCTAAGGTATTCCCTTGGTAGTGGCCTGCTAGTATTTGGGCCGCTTCTATACTTTCTAACAGTGCTGTTGAATAGTTCATCTAGTCGGTATTTCCTTTTCTATCTACTTGTTGAATGATTTTTTTCAGCATAGTTGCTCGTATGATGAGAGCATCTCGACCTAGAACCTCATCGGAGGTCGTCGCAAAGAACAGCTGAGTCTCACGTTTTGTCAATAATTTTTCTTCATGGAGCATCTGGAGGATATCCTGGAAGACCTGCTGGCTGATGGTCTCTCCAATATTGGCTGCCAGGTCTTGGAGCATCTGATGGTGATCTGAAAACTGGACCTTGCCAATACGGATATAACCGCCACCACCGCGTTTACTTTCTACAATATAGCCTCGACTCTCGGTAAAGCGGGTCTTAATGACATAGTTAATCTGACTAGGGACGACCTGAAAGACATCTGCCAACTCACTTCTTTTGAGCTCTGCCATGCCAGCTTGAGCCAGCAAGGCCTTGATATAAGCTTCAATGCTATCAGATGTGTTCTTATTTGCCATGATGCTCCTTTCTGACTTGTTTTCTTCTAGATAGATGCTCTACTCTTTAGCGCATAAAGATGCCCTTGGAGTGTTTGTTTTGATCATTGACCTTATTTGACTATTATACAATTTTTATGGCTGTAAATAAAGCAAAGACTCTATGGAAATAGGAATCTCTTAAGAAGACAAAATAAAAGAGGCTAGTGAGAACTAACCTCTTATGAGAAGAATCAACTACTCTTTGCGACGAGCGAATTTCTCACCACATTCACAAAACCTTTCTTTGAATATCGGTTTAAGCTTCTTTCCATTTCGACTGTTGAACGACTTCTTCCATCACTTGGACTGTCAGCTCTGGAATAAAACCAACCAGACTTCCTTGATCCGGATGCAACAATTTGACCTTAAAGTCATAGACATCGGTCGCTTTTCCTGCAAAATCAAGGGTTGGAACTTGGACTGTTTTTTCTGTCTCGCCATCTGCGAACTCAAGGGTGACGTTGGTATCTTTGTAGACCTTACCATGAACCCCTGTTCCCGGCTCTGTGATCAATTTCAGACTGGCACTTCCTTTAGAGCCACCTTTTCTCTTGACGACGACTTGCGCTGGGTCGCCTTTTTTAACAGCTAGGGTTGGCTGAGCAAACTCAAAGAGACCCTTTTCTTGGTTATTGAGAGCATAAATCCCTTCCGTTGCGATCGCATCTCCCTTGCTATTGACCAAGGTCAAGGTATGAGATCCTGCTGCCAAGTCCGGTGTTTCATAGACCTTTTGGCTGCGTTTACGGCTTGGGCTTTGGGTATTGACGGTCGCTAGTTTTTGACCATCGACATAGATATCCATTTCCCCATGACCAGGGTCGACAGTTGCGACCACATAGGCTTTGGTGCCTTCAAATTGATAGGTCACCGAAGCTCCCTTTTCCTTGGTCCACATAGAGGTACCTCGAACACCTTCTCCCTCTTCATTCCACTGACCATTGGCCCGCTCAGCAGTCCGGTCAGAATGATAAGTCAAACCAAGCGGATAGCCATCGGTTTCTTCAATGCTGGCTGGCGTCTTATAGACAGAGACTCCGTTCAAGATTGGAGTAGCTTGGGCATCGGTGATGGACACCCGGATATAGCGACTATCAACAGGTTGCCCTTTGATCAAACGGCGGTATCCTACGGTTGAACCAGCTCCAAAAGGAACCCATTGCCCATTCACCGCCACATCAATGGTGAAGCCAGAAATCCGTTGGCCTTTCTCGATGGTTTCTTTGAGCTCTACCACATCAAAATGCTGTTCTTTTCCAAGATCGAGGACAAAAGATCCGGTCTTGGCATCATCTGCAGGGGCCCAACTGGTCTTTTCATCGCCATCTGTCAAATGGCTAGCCTTGTAGAGCGGATTGCGTCGTGTTGAGTCAGCTTCTACCAAAGCTCCTGCCACATAGTTCACACTGTAGAGTTGGTCCAAGGTCTGACGGAATTCTTTCAAACGGGCTACATCAGCATCCGCAAATTTCCCATCTTGATTGGGTGGAATATTAAGCAAAAGCGGGGTTCCACGGCCGACTGATTTGAAGTAAATGTCCATCAATTCGCGCAAGGACTTAGGCTCTTGGTTGTCATGGTAGAACCAGCCGGAGCGAATGGAAACATCCGCTTCTCCCACTGAGTATTGCTTCCCTTCTGGATCCCCGTGATTGAGGTAACTATTGGATGGATTGTTGCGGATCTTATCTGGATTGACCTTTTGCCAAACCGGATCTCCGGCAATCCCCTTTTCATTTCCAATCCAACGAACATTGGTCGGCTCAGCTGAGAAGATGGCAATATCCCCTTGGGCCTTGCGAATGGCTTCAAACCACTTGTCGAAGGTATAGGTGACTTTTTGAGCCCCATCGCCACGCGCTCCATCCATCCAAACTTCCACGAACTTACCCTTGTTCCCATATTTTGGATCTTCAAGGATTTCTTTGAGCTGGTTGAGGTAGTATTCGTTGTACTGTTCCTCTGTATCCACATGGTAGAGCGGGCTGTGAGCATCCCAAGGGGAGAGATAGACCCCCATGTCCATGTCATACTTGCTAGCAGAAGCAGAAACCTCGGCTAGGACATCGCCTTTCCCTTCCTTCCAACCACTTTTAGCAATGGTATGGTCGGTGTATTTGGAAGGGTACAAGAGGAAGCCATCGTGGTGCTTGACGACCATGATCGTCCGTTTAAAACCAGCATCCTTCAGGGTTTTGATCCACTGATCGGTATCCAGATGCTCTGGATAGAAATAATAAGGATCTTCTTGTCCATCTCCCCACTCACGATCGTAGTAAGTATTCATCCCAAAGTGTATGAAAGCTGCCAGTTCTTCGCGGTGGTATTGCATCTGAGCCTTGCTTGGAAGTGGTCCGTAATCCGCAATCTCAGTCTCCTCTTTTAGAGAAGTGGCTGGTTGGCTTGCTTCTGTCCCTTGGCTAACTGCGCGATTTTCTTTCTCACTAATAGCTGGTGAGGACTGTTCTGATTCTTCTTGGTGCTCGTTCACAGTTTTTTCCTCCTTTCCTTGATCTCCTGTATTGCTTATTTCAACCCGTTCTTCACGTGGTTCACTATTCTCAGCTTGTTCCTCTGCGTAACTGGTAGTAGCTCCTAAAAAACAAGTCGCTACGACTACCGAGCAGACGCCTACTGAGAGTTTACGAATGCCAAATTGATTTCTCTGATCAACTAATCTTTTTCCCATATTCCATTCCTTTATGTCACCAGGTAAAGAGGGTGGGGCTTCCCCATCCTCCTTCTTTTTACCTGTGAACTTTTCACCGTTTTTTGCTAGTTTCTCTAGCTGTTTTACTTGGCCTTATTGGCTCTTTTTTTCTGATCGTCCAGCACAGCACTGGCAAGGCCTGCCGCTAGGATTCCAGCAACGAGGCTTGCGACGCTTTCTTCCGTTCCTGTATTTGGTAATCTACCTTCGGAAACTGGAGCAGCTGAAACTGCTGGTGTTTGAGTTTCTTTCTCGACTTCCTTCACTACTGCATCTATCCCTTCCTGGCGCACCGCTTTGACCTCAAGAGATGCTTGAGGAGTTGCGATAGCTACTGGTCCTTCTGAAACATGAGGGCGCTCTGGGTTCGGAAGCGGTTGTGGTTCTGGCTGCGGTTGCGGCTGTGGCTGCGGTTCTGGCTGTGGCTCTGGCTGCGGTTGCGGCTGTGGCTGTGGTTGTGGAGTGTCTGGAAGTACCTCTTTCGTGCCTACCTCTGTGATTTCTGCCACTGGATCTAGCTCTACAAAGGCATCTAGTTCCTTCCGGCTTTCCACACCATTTTCTTGAGAGACTTCCACCAAGCTCAATTTGCGGCCTTTTTGACCTTCTTGAACCACACGTTTCTCACCTTTTGGAAGTTCCGCATTTGGACGTTCTAAGCGTTCAAAGTCCATCTCCTCTGGCTCAATCACCAACTCTGGTTTGGTATGAACCAGATTCTTGACCCCTTCTTCAGGAATGGCTGAGCCTGTAGGTGCTTTTGCGGAGAGAGAAAGTTGATATACTTTTTCGAGCTTGCCATCTTCTGAGACAACCTTGACAAGCACAGGGGCATTGGCACTTTTAGCATCCACGACCGTAACGGCTGTTCCATTCTTGCCTTGTGCTGAAACGATTGGACGGTCTCCCTCATACTCTAGATGATAATCTGGCACATCTGGTTTAAAACCTTCTAGGTTTTTGCCATTCACTTGGATCGTGACATCAGTTGTTGCCTGGGCCTCTTCTGTTGGAGCATAGGCACTCAATTCAACGATTCCAATTCCTTTTAGATTTTCATCACGGACCATTCTTAAACGGATGGCTTTCGTTCTAGTTTCATTGAAGCTGAGGTTAGAGATATAGCCAGGTTCAAAGGTATAATCCAAGCTGTAAGGAATTTCTTCCCAGTTAGAGGCCTGGTTAAATGGATGATCTGGAAGATTCTTCAGATTGCCATAATCATCCGGAACATCAAAGTCTGGACCAATGTAGCGTTCAAGAACAGTTTTCGTTGGCAGACCTGTTTCCTGATCTGCAAAGAAGTCGACCGCTACTTTATTGACCAATCGCTCTGTTACCTGGCCATTTTTCTTGAAGATGAGACCAGCAAATACTTCAGTTTGATCCGGTTCTCTCTTCCAGTTAGTCCAGCGATAGTATTCGTTGTAGCCTCCATCGTTGATGTAATCGATATAGTCGATTTGATTTGGATCGAGATCATTGGTTTCACTAGCAAATGCCCTGGTATCTTCTGCATTGTAGTCACGGTTCACAGAGAGGTTTTCTCCTGTCTTTTCTGACACCCGGACGGTCAGCTGAGCTGTCAGATCATAGCCAATGACTTTTCCTTCTAACGTGAAGTTGCCTTCATGAGAAAGTGCATCAGCTGGGATAGCCTGCCAGTCCACCGTCAGTTCCTTGCGTTCATAACCTGTGTCCCCTTTAAAGTAGACACCTACTGTAGATGGTAGAACTAGATCTTGACCGACTTTCACAAAACGTCTGCCTGCTTCTACTGCTACTGGGGCAGCTTGTTTCAGTTTTTCTGCATCACTTGTGAGATGGAGGCGGTATTCTTGTAAGATAGTACCATCTTCCGCTTTATGGATGACACGGATTGGCTCCCCTTCATGAACGCTTGGCACAACCGTTGTAAGGCCGTGATGGCTGGCTGTCGCTTCCACTTGTGGATAAGCCCGATCACGCGCATCGATGTAGTAATCGGTCACACTTGGGTTGACACCTGGCAAGACATCGCCATTGACACGAATGGTCAACTGGCTCTTCTCTTCTGCCGCAACCTTATTGGCAAAGATCTGAATCTCTGAAATAGAGCTTCCACGCTTGCCTTCTGGCGTCTTCATACGGATACGAACAGCATAGGTGTCGACTTTATCAAAACTGAAATGATTCATCTTACCAGCTGCTACCGGTTCTTCAACGGTTAGGTTGCTGACTTCTTTCCAGTTGGCTGGATTGTTAAATGGATGGTCTGTTTCGTCTTTAACACGATTTGGATTGCTTGGAACAGTTGGGATTTGTTCCCCTGTATAGTACTCAATCACATATTCACTTGGAGCGCCAACGCCGTGGTCTTCGTGGAAACCAACATGGAGGTTGTCCACTGCTCGCTTGGTCAAGATACCAGAATCCCCAAACAAGATCCCAACAGAATCTTCCGCATTGTCACGGCCCCAGTTGGTCCAACGGTTAGCTGGAGCATCGGTAAAGGAGATGACCTTATCATTGACCTTAGCAACTGGATCCGCATCGTTAGAGTCACTTGCAAAAGCGAGTGGCAAGACTGATCCTGTCCATTGTTCTGCTACGTTGGCTCCCTTGACTGTGTTTGCGGAAACACGAATATGAAGACGCGTTGGAAGATCCGTTCCTTCTACTCGACCGGAGAGGACAACTTCTCCTTCTTGGGCCAAGAGTTGCGGATCGACCGCATCCCAGGCTACCTTGGCAGCATAGGTCTTGCCATTGGAATGATAAGTCCGGACGCTTTCTGGAAGTGCTGGTTTTTCTCCGACTGGAGTGGTGGTGCTGACTTCTTCTACAGCGATAATGCCTTCAACGGTGACTTGGGCTTGGGCTTCTTTCTCTACACCCTCTATATGACCTGTGACTGTAAAGTTATGGTAATCCTTGACTTGATCTGCTGTTACGGCATCCCAGGTCACGCGTTTTTCTTTCGGGAATCCCTTATCATACTCGACCAAGACTGTCTCTGGAAGAGCTGGCAACACGTTTTGATCGGTACTGATTCGTACAGGACGCACCTTCACAACCGTCTTTTCTTCAGGATTTGGCGTGATGGTAAAGCTGACTTCTCCCGTTTGTCCTTGGAAGTTGGCTACTAAATGAACCAATCCTGCTTCCCGCAATTCCAAATCTTTATTGGTTGCAACGGCCTTTCCTTGGCTACCAGCTCTTGTCTTCACATCGATTTGATCTGCTTTGAGACTTGCCTGGCTACCATCTTGGTAATGGGCAATGACTTCAAGTGGTACCGTTTGGTCTTCCTTGAGTTCCTGTCCTTCTGGCAGACGCAATTCTAAACGCTCAATCTGTGGACTTTCTTCTTGGAATTGGACCACATAGGTCTGTACAGCTCCCGTATCCTTAGCAGTAACATAGATTTGAGCCTTCAAACCATTTTCTAGATTGGCTTGTAGGACTGTCACTTGAGCATTTTCTGCACTCGCTGTAACTTGACCTGGTTCTTGCCCATAAGCCAGCGAACGGAAAATAGTATGGTTGCCACTGCCAAATTTTGGAAGGGCTACCCCATCTAGCTGAACCGTTGGTTTCTTAGCCTTGGCTACATCTCCTCCTGCAACCACTAGCGTCGCTTGGACGGCTTCCCCATTGCCTAGGAGACCTGTCGCCTTCAAGCGAGCACCTGGTGTGGACAACTGATCTTCTTGACCAGCTTCTAAGGTCCATTGATCAACTTCATAGCTAACTGTTCGGCTATCTGTGAAGACTAATTGCACAGCCTTATCCACTGTTGCTAGATCTGCTCCCTGTGGGATTTGTTTGATGACTGGAAGGACTTGTTCCACGCCGATCACATCGACCAGAGCTTCGACCGTGCGTCCTTGAACATGACCTGTCACACGGACTTGGCCAGCACGGCTATAGTCTGCCGCATCCCATTCAACGGCTTCTTCTTGGGCCTTGCCATCACTATAGACCACATTGACCTTACTTGGCAAGGTTGGCTCTTCTCCTAGATAAGCACTTTGTCGAACAGGTTCCACACCTAATACAGTACGTTCTGCTTGGTCCTTCTTACCAGTAAAGAGGCTGACTTGGTCTGATTGCAAGCGATCTGAGTCTGCATACAGAGTAAAGGCTCCCGCCTGCTCAGTTGATTTGACAATCACCACCCCTTTGCCGTTAAAGGCACGACGTTGCCATGAGCCATCTTCCTGCGCTTTGTAGCGTTCACGGCTGGCTTGCTCCCCATTATCGACACCGACAATTTGGCCTTGTCCATGCAAATGGAAATGCACCAAATTGTTGGCAGTCGGGACCACACGACCTTCTTCATCGACGATTTCGTAGGTAATATAGGTCAAATCTTTGCCGTCCGCTTCAATCGCGTGTTCTTCTTTCAACAAACGGACACCCGCAGGCTTGCCGGCTGTTTCGACTTGATCTTTCGCGATCACTTCTCCTGCTTCGTTGCGCGCAATAGCTTCCACTTTACCTGGTACATAAGGGACCAACCACTCTAGATAGAGTTCATCCGGATTTGCCCCTTCTTGGTAGGTCCGGCCATCAGCTGTGGTCTTCTTGGTAAAGGTCTTGACTCCTTGTGATTCCCCATTGACAATCAATTCCACACTGTGGGCATTGGAGAAGGTCCGAACAGGAATCCGTCCTTCTTCATCCATGACACGATTGGCTAATTCTGGATTGTCCCAGTTCCAATGTGGCAAGAGATGCACCATCGGATGTTTCTCGGCCGATACCCATTGACTTTGGTAAAGGTAAAAATCATTCTTTGGAAGGCCGGCAGTATCGACAATACCGAAATAAGAACTTTTCACAGGTGTGTCATTTTGGTTGTGCCATGGGGTTGGCTCACCGATATAGTCCGTACCAGTCCAGATAAATTGTCCTGCATAGCCGGCATGATCACGGTCAAAGGTCCAAGAGGCGGTTGCTGTCCGACCCCAACCAACCCGGTCATTGCCGTAGTCTGATTGTTCATAGTGGCGGTCTTCTTGGTTGCTACCGACCCATTCTCTTTCAGGATGGTAGTAAGAGCCCCGTGTCCGCGTTGCAGAAGAGGTTTCCGAACCATAAATGAGCCAGTTTGGATGTTTCGCCCGTAAGCTTTCATAGTTGGCCTCTGAATAGTTAAATCCAACCGCATCGAGCTCTGCTGCTACTTTTTCATGGCCTCCTGAGCCATCGCCAAAGCGGAATTTATCAGCTCCCATAGTGACATAGCGGGTTGCATCCACGTCCTTGATGGTCTTGACCAACCGACGAACGGTTGCGACAGATTTGTCTGAACCATCTGCTTCACCGACTTCGTTACCGATTGACCACATCACAATGGCTGGATTGTTCTTGCCCCGCTCTACCATGGTCCGTAGATCGTAATCTGACCAAGTATCCCCCTTACGAGCTTCTGGGTGAGTGGCATCTTTTTCAAAGAAACGACCGTAATCGTATTGTTTCTTGCCACCATACCAGGTATCAAAGGCTTCTTCTTGGACCATCAAGCCCAACTCAGCAGCAATTTTTAAGGTTTGTTCACTGGCTGGGTTGTGGGTCGTCCGAATGGCATTGACCCCCATGTCTTTCATCTGTTTGAGACGACGGTATTCAGCCTTGTAATTTTCCTCAGCTCCAAGAGCCCCGTGGTCATGGTGAAGGGATACCCCGTGGAATTTCGTCGCCACCCCATTGAGGAAGAAGCCACCTTCTGGCGTCCAGTTGAGATAGCGATAACCAAAGCGTTCCTTTTGCACATCCACTAACTGCGAATCTCGATAAACCCGCGTATACAAGGTATAGAGAGCTGGATGATCCGTTTTCACATCCCAGAGGGTTGGTTTTTCAACATGCAAGGTTTGAGATAGGTTGATCTCTTGACCTGCTAGAACAGCTTGTGCTTCACTGCGCGTTTTTTCGCTCACCACTTGGCCATTTTGATCGACAATTTCATATTCCGCATAAATACTATGGGCTTGATCATCCTGGTTGACAATGCGGCTCTTCACCACTGTATCTACTGCCCCATTTTGCTGTTTTTCCAACTGAGGGGTCGTAATCGTAGTCCCATACTGCGCTAAATGAACCTTGTCCGTCACACTCAGCTTAACATCCCGGTAAATCCCGCTACCAGAATACCAACGGCTACTTGGTTGTTGATTGACCACATGAACGGCGATGGTATTCTCGCTTCCATCCGCATTCAAATAAGGAGTAATATCATAAGAAAAGGCATTGTAGCCATTTGGATAATGACCGACGAATTGTCCGTTTACATAGACTTTGGAATCCATATAAACCCCGCCAAATTCCAAGCGGACCTTCTTATCTAGATCTTTGTCGTCCAAACGGAAGGTCTTACGATACCAAGCATCCCCTCCGTTTAATTGACCCCCCTCATTTTGAGCAGGAGAGTTGTGATCGAAATCAAAGAAAATAGACCAGTCATGAGGAAGATCTAATTTTTTCCAATCCTTGACATCCACTTGACGCCCTTCTGCACCAGGAGCCGCATTTAATTTAAAATACCAATCTTTATTAAAATCACGTTCTCGATCTTGCACAATATCCTCCGCTACACGATTTTGATCTGGAGCAGCAGTTTCTTCCGTTCCTGTAGCACGCTCAGATGAAGTAGAAACAGGCTGGCCCTCTCCTTGAGGGGCTGGCTTTTCCTCAGCTCTGGTAGGGGTGATGACAGCTGGAGCTTCTGAAACTCTTGCACCAGCTTCAGGAACTTCCGCTTCTGAATTTTCCGTCACAACACTTGGTGTCTCAATCGAAGTCGGTTCACTTTCGAGGGCTGGCTTTTCTTCCGCATGGACCCTTGAAAGACCCAAGGCAGAAATCCCAATCACAACAGAACAAGCTCCAACTGAGAGCTTACGAATACTAAAAACAGGACGCTTTTCAAAAAAAGACTTTCCCATAAAAACCTCCTCTTAGGATTAACAATTAAATTTGTAAGCGCTTTCTTATACCTGCGAACGCTTACAGAAAATCACATATTAACTATACCAAAAAAAGAGGAGCGATAGGCCTCGATTTCGCTCCAACTATAGTTAGATTAAGAATTCCTTTAATTAGTACAAACAAGCTTTATTTGTTACCTACCCGTAATAAAAATATGATAAAATGATTCAACTAATATAAAAAAATGAGGTTTACCTATGAGTGAAAAAATAGAATATAAAAAAGAAAAAATTTCTTATTCCTATTCTATCGTTCCTATAATCGTGATGATTTTAATTTTTCTATTTCAAGCAATCCAATCAGGTTCTCAAGTAAAATCAACTCCCCAAGGGACCTTCTCTAGTTCAAGGCAAGAACTTCACTACTCTTCAACCCAGAATCAAATCACGTCCGCAAGGAATACCGAAGCCTCTCAGCTTTCAAGTTCAAGAAATAATGATGATTTTCTTTTTCTTTTTCTTGTATTCACCGGATTTTCTATCGCTTCCTTCTTACTTATCGCCTGCTACAATGGGATGACAGCAATTGAGCCTCCCCTCCTCACTATCACTGATGATGCTATCTATACTATTGGAAATGCATATCGAAACCAGTTACAGATGAAATATAGCGACATCCATAAAATAGAATACAAAATAAAGACTAGCTCTGCTAACGATGTTACTTATACAGATCGCTTTCTTTATTTTTATGATAAGAAGGACAAACTACTCGACAAGGTGAATTTTTCAAATGCAGAAGGAGCCGATTTTAATACAATACAAAAGCAAATTAAAGAACGCGCACCTCACATCGAATGGATTTATCCTTCCTAAATAAATTTTTCTACTAATTTTTCCCACTAGAAAAAACACCAAAAAAATAGAAGCCAACGGCTTCTATTTTTTTATGATCTTATAATCCTGGTTCTTGACCAAGTTCAGCAGCCACCATCCAAATGTTCTTTTCAAGTTCTGCTTTAGCCCCAACAAAGATATCGTTGGTTACATCATCTCCTTCAGCGTCAGTAACATCCAAAGCTTTTTGGTAAAGGCCATCAAGGTAATGGAAGATTTCAAGAACACGTGTCAAGCTTTCTTCTACATTTTTTGTAAATGTTCCACGGCGTTCTTCAATATTGCTGTGTTCCAAAAATTCAGTCATGCTAGAATATGGCGCACCACCAAGAGTGATCAAGCGTTCGCTCACTTCATCTAAGGTTGCATCCAAGCTGTCCATGTATTCGTCCATTTTTGGATGCCAAACCATAAAGCCACGTCCACGCATATACCAGTGTACTTGGTGAAGGGCAATGTGAGCCACGTAGAGATCTGCTACGACTTGGTTCAAGAGAGCTTTTGTTTCTGGAAGAGTTTCTTTATTAGAAGGTGCAAAAGTTGCTACATCAGTAGCTGCTTCATGTTTCATAGTTGTCATGTCATTTCTCCTTTTTTATAATGATTCTAATTAACTATGTCTTTATTATATGCTTCCTCCACCAGAAAGTCAAGATAAAAGATTTAAAAAGTTCATCCCAAAGCTGGAATAGTTGTCAATTGAAGGAAGATACGATAGAATGAAGAAGACTAATCGAAAGGCTTGACCAATGAAATATATCTTTACCTTCCTAATCTCCATGGTTCCCCTCGTTGAATTGCGCGGGGCCATCCCTTTTGCCATTGCAAATGGTATTCCCTTATGGACAGCGCTCCTGATCGGAGTGATTGGAAATCTTCTCCCCGTCCCTCTGATCTTCTTCTTCGCCCGCCATATCCTCACTTGGGGCGCAAAAAAACCGATCATCGGAGGCTTTTTTAGCTGGTGTCTCAATAAGGGCCATAGAGGCGGACAAAAATTAGAGAAAGCTGCAGGAGACAAAGGAATCTTCTGGGCCCTACTCCTATTCGTCGGCATTCCTTTACCAGGAACTGGTGCCTGGACCGGAGCTCTTGCAGCTTCTATCCTTGACTGGGACTTCAAACGCAGTAGCCTCGCAGTCATGCTCGGAGTGATCCTAGCCGGCCTCATCATGGGAACCCTGTCCCTGCTTCTAGGAATCGATACCTTCGCACATTAAGCAAAAGACTGAAGCAACGGCTTCAGTTTTTGCATGCAAAAAAGATGCTTCCGTTCCTCTAAGAGTATAGACAAACTATTTTTTTTAAAATCTAATAAATTCTATAAAACAAAAAAATTTATTTATTAGAATTACTCAGTCATCTACTAAAACTTTCCGCTGTGAGAAAAGTGCTAGAAACAATCATGTTTCTAGCACTCGGGAGTTTTGGAACCTTAGGTCCAAAACTAAGTCATGGAACTTCTTTGAAGTTCGCTGACGTCCGTACTCACCTAAGGAAAGTTATTTAGATGAATTTATCTTACAAAAAAGAGGTTTCCTTCGAAACCTCTTATTTTTTATTCTTAGTTGTTAAGAGCTGCTGCCATTGTAGCTGCAACTTCTGCTTCAAAGTCATTTGAAGCTTTTTCAATACCTTCACCAACTTCAAAACGAACGAATTCGATAACTGAAGCATTTACTGATTCAAGGTAAGCTTCAACTGTCTTGCTGTCATCCATGATGTAGACTTGTGCAAGAAGAGTGTAGGCTTGGTCAACTTTTGTGTTGTCCAAGAAGAAGCGATCCATTTTACCTGGGATGATTTTATCCCAGATTTTTTCTGGTTTACCTTCAGCTGCCAATTCAGCTTTGATATCTTCTTCAGCTTGAGCAACTACTTCGTCAGTCAATTGAGCTTTAGAACCAAATTTCAAGTGTGGAAGAGCTGGTTTACCAACCATTGCACGGCTTTCGTTATCTTGGTCGATGACGTGGTTCAATTGTGCCAATTCATCTTTCACGAATTGTTCATCCAATTCTTTGTATGAAAGAACAGTTGGTTTCATTGCAGCGATGTGCATTGAGATTTGTTTAGCAAGTGCTTCGTCTCCACCTTCGATTACAGAGATAACACCGATACGTCCACCATTATGTTGGTAAGCACCGAAGTGTTGTGCATCTGTTTTTTCAAGCAAGGCAAAACGACGGAATGAAATTTTTTCACCGATTGTAGCTGTTGCAGATACGTATGCAGCTTCAAGAGTTTCACCTGAAGGCATTGTCAAAGCAAGAGCTTCTTCGTTGTTAGCTGGTTTACCTTCAGCGATCACTTTCGCTGTTGCGTTTACCAATTCAACGAATTGAGCGTTTTTCGCAACGAAGTCAGTTTCAGCGTTTACTTCAACTACTGCTGCAACGTTACCATTGACATAAACACCAGTCAAACCTTCAGCGGCAACACGGTCAGCTTTCTTAGCTGCTTTAGCCATACCTTTTTCGCGAAGCAATTCGATCGCTTTTTCGATATCACCTTCAACTTCAACCAATGCCTTTTTAGCGTCCATAACACCGGCACCAGATTTTTCACGCAATTCTTTTACAAGCTTAGCTGTAATTTCTGCCATTTTTGTTCTCCTATATTTTTTAATAAAATAAGAGGGTCGGGCTGAGCCCTGCCCTCTTAGGTTCGTTACTTATTGAATGAAATTAAGCGTTGTCGCCTTCTACAACTTCAACGATTTCTTCGATTGAATCAGCTTGACCTTCAGTAGCTGCCAATTCAGCTTCTACTGTAGCAACACTGTCTTCACCTTGACGTCCTTCGATAACAGCGTCAGCCATTTTCGCAGTGATCAATTTAACAGCGCGGATAGCGTCATCGTTCGCTGGGATGATAACATCGATATCATCTGGGTCAGTGTTTGTGTCGACCATCGCTACAACTGGGATACCCAATTTCTTAGCTTCTTTAACAGCGATTTGTTCTTTATGTGGATCCACAACGTACATTACGTCTGGGATACGAGGCATGTCTTCGATACCGCCCAAGAATTTTTCAAGACGAGCGCGTTGTTTGTTCAACAATGCAACTTCTTTCTTAGGAAGAACTTCAAAAGTTCCATCTTCTTCCATGCGTTTGATTTCTTTCAAACGAGCGATACGTTTTTGGATTGTTCCCCAGTTAGTAAGAGTTCCACCCAACCAACGGTGGTTGATGAAGTATTGACCTGCACGAACAGCTTCTTCTGCAACAGCATCAGCAGCTTGTTTCTTAGTACCTACGAACAAGATAACTGCATCGTTTGCAGCTGCATCACGCATGAAGTCGTATGCTTGGTCTGCATATTTTACAGTTTGTTGCAAGTCGATCACGTGGATTCCGTTACGTTCTGTAAAGATGTACTTAGCCATCTTAGGGTTCCAGCGACGAGTTTGGTGACCGAAGTGTACACCAGCCTCAAGAAGTTGTTTCATTGAAATTACTGCCATGAGTAGTTTCTCCTTTTTTGTTTTTTTCTCCTCTCTCAGACGTCAACTTGCAGCACGACCACAAGGGCAACGGTGCCACAATGGATCCGAGATGAGTATTTGCTGTCTTAGACAACTCTATAAGTATAGCAGAAATCCCTAGAATTCGCAAGCTATTTGAGAGATTTTTTCAATCCCTACGATGAAATGGTTTTCTAAAGTTGTTTGACGTAAAAAGTTTTTCTTGACCTATCTTTATTTTTAGGTTACAATATTATATGTTATGGCGGTATAGCCAAGTGGTAAGGCACGGCTCTGCAAAAGCTTGATCGTCGGTTCAAATCCGTCTACCGCCTTGATAATAAAATTTTTTATCATCTTTTATCTTTTAAAAATTCCCCTAGCAATAGGGGGGTTTTTTGTTGCCATTTGCTCCATTCCTTGATTATTGATATAATAAAACCTCGCCTGATCGGCGAAGCACATTAGAAAGGGTCATTATGAAAAACATTCGTTTCTTTACGATCGGCCTTCTTTCACTAGTAACACTAGCAGCTTGCTCACCTGCCAATTCTGCGCAACAAGCAAAAACAGCTTCTAGTTCTAGAAAACCGATCAAACAATCTTCAACCAAAAAATCATCTAGTAAACCATCGAGCACTTCTTCAGACAGCACTAGCTCAAATGATTTTTCAGATCGCTACAGCATGGATCCAGATGATGGTTCTTCTCTCCAATATGTGCCGGGAGCTGCATCCATTCCTGAGATCGAAAAACTCAAGAATCTCCATCTGAGCACTGGAATTATAATGAAAGTGAATGGGCAAGAAGTCGGTGGAGACAAACCAACATCTAGTTACGATGATATGGTGGCAGCCTTTGGTCAGCCAGTAAGTAGCACAGATAGTGCGAATCCTGGAGATGGGGTTAATGTTTGGGTAACAGATAATGGCGATATCATGGCTTTTTCCCACAATAATGTCCTAACAGATATCACCTTCCGACTAAGAGGGGGCGATGCCAACCACCAGTCTACTGGCGCCATTTCCAAATCCGATACACCAAAAACAGCTCTCGAGCGTCTCGGAAAACCCTATGCCATTATGCGTTCAGAAAATGGGACCAGCTATGTCTATAAAGATAGCAACGGAGATGAATCTAGCTTCTCTACACAAGGAAATAAGATCTTCAATGTTACGTCTGCTGCAGAAACCAAGCAGTTAAAAAAGATCACAGGTCTAGATAAAAATCAATAACGATCCATACAAAGAGGCTGGGACAAAAGTCCTAGCCTCTTAATTGTTTTTGGATTGTCGAGCAAGACGCAGTGGTTGAGTGCTCAAAGCACTGCTTTGAGGTGGTGGATAGAACTTGCGAAGCAAGTATCCTAAGTCTTTGTTCGCTTTTTAAGCTTCAAAAATACCCTATGTTGACGGAAACTATGTTTCCTTTATCTGCAACCTTCAACAGTCTCCCAGACTGTTAAAGCTGTCCCACTCTCTCTTTCTTACAATTCAGCAATTTGGTTCAAATTCACTTCTGCAACCGTATCGTTACCGAACATAGAAATGACCATTTTGACCTTGTTGTTATCAATTTCAGTGATCTTACCAGTATAGTCTGTGAAGGCACCGTCGATGATACGAACTGTATCGCCCACCTTGACATCCAAATCAAACTCTTGAACGGTTTGACCCATAGAGAGCAAGATGCTACGGATTTCTTCTTCCAACAATGGAGTTGGTTTTGAACGGTTCCCGTGGGATCCGACGAAACCAGTAACGTTCGGTGTATTCCGAACAACAAACCAAGCTTCATCTGTCATGACCATTTCGACCAAAACATAACCTGGGAAGCGGTTTTCTTCGATTTCTTTTGTTTTACCGTTTTTCTCAACTTGTACGGTTTGAGTTGGAATCTCTACGCGCAAGATGTTTTCTAACATATTGTAAGTTTGCGCACGTTGCAAAAGATTCTCTTTTACCTTGTTTTCATATCCTGAGTAGGTTTGTAGTACAAACCAGCCTTTATCAAAACTGTCCATTTGGGCATCCTTTCTTTCTGTTTAGCCTGCTCGAGCTTTTGTGAACATACTAAAAAAAGCCTCTTGGCTTTCCTTTTCCTAGCTTCATTATACCACATTTTGCCGGAATGCAAAGAGGTTTGCTGATTTATTTTTAAGAAAAAACCGCAAAAAGTGGGACCCTGGGGATCCCACCTGGCTTCTTTTCTTAAAAGAAATTGATCATGTGCAATAGGCCACGTGCAATGACTTTGTCAAACAAATAAATCAATGCAACAAAGAAAGCGGTGTACTCAATCACTGAGATAAAGTTTTTCCATCTTTCCTTGCGATTTGGCCAAGTTGTATCTTTTAGTAAGACGAAAATATCTTTAATGAATTTCACAACTCTCTCCTATCGTGTTTCTTTATGGATGGTATACTTGCTGCAATGCTTGCAGAATTTATTGACTTCTAGACGTGTTGGTTTTGGCGTCCCACTCAACTTAATGGAGTAATTGCGTGACCCACAAACCGTACACGCTAGACTTGCTTTTTTTAATGCCATAACGCCTCCGTTCATCCCATTATAGCAAGTTTTCCACGTTTTGACAAGAACAGAAAATCTCCTGTCAAGAAAAAAGCAAATCTAAAGCGTTATCACTCTGGTTTTTTCCTCATTTTTGGTAAAATAAAACAAAAGGAGACGAATATGAAAAGTGATAACCTAAAAGAAAGTAGAAATATCGAAGACCGTCGAGGGCAAAGCTACTCCCAATCTTCAGGAAACAGTAACCTTGGCGGGGGCATTTTACAGATCTTACTATCGCCTGGAAGCTTCAAGAGTAAGATCATCATTATCCTCCTCATAGTCTTTCTAGGAGGGGGAGCTAGCCTTGGGGGTCTCTTTGGAAATGGGACTTCTTCTCAACCTTACCAGTCCACCCAAGTCACGCGCACCAACAAGACCCATGTCGATGATGCAGATGCTGAGTTCGTCAGCAAGGTCCTTGGAACAACAGAAGATCATTGGCACAAGGTCTTTCAAGCTGAAGGACGGACCTACCAGGAGCCCAAACTAGTCTTCTATACCGGACGGACAAAGACAGGCTGTGGAGTTGGGCAAGCATCGGCTGGTCCCTTCTACTGTCCAACCGACAAAAAGATTTATTTGGATATGAGCTTCTACAAGGAATTAACAACCAAATACAAGGCTAGCGGGGACTTCGCCATGGCCTACGTGATCGCTCACGAAGTCGGCCACCACGTACAAAACGAGCTGGGAATCCTTGGCAAATACCATCGGATGCAACAAGGTCTTTCTGAAAAGGAACGAAATGCCATCAGTGTCCGCATTGAGCTACAAGCCGATTATCTAGCCGGTGTCTGGGCCCGCTCCATTCAAGACCGAAACCTTCTGGATATCGGCGATATCGAAGAAGCTATGAATGCAGCCCATGCCGTCGGCGACGACACTCTCCAGGAGCAAGCCTACGGCTACTCGGTGCCAGATAGCTTTACCCACGGAACTTCGGAACAGCGCATGCGCTGGTTCAAACGGGGCTACCAGTACGGAGATTTGCAACACGGCGATACCTTTAGCTTGTCAGATAGCGAACTCTAAACAAAGGTCTATTCAGAAATCCTTCTGAATGGATCTTTTTAGAATATAGACAAATTGCATTTTACATAAAACAATCTAAGTAACGTTGAAAAATTAAAATAATTAATACTATTAGGATCATTTCAACAGAAACTTTCCGCTGTGAGAAAAGTGCTAGAAATAGGATTGTTTCTAGCACTCAGGAGTTTTGGAAGTAAAACAGTTCGGGGAACTGTTTTAGCATGAGCCTAAAATTTGAAAAGCGAATGGGTTTAAAACGAATTGAACACGGGCTGCGGATCGTGTCAAAAAGATAAGTCTTCCTAGAATCTAAAGATTCTGCGTCAAACTTCCTATTTTGACTTTATCCGCCGCGCCCTTTGTATCTTAATTTAGTCATGGAACTTCTTCGAAGTTCGCTGACGTCCGTACTCACCTAAGGAAAGTTTCTAAGAAGACTTTGTCTTCAATCTGCAAAAAACGATTCAGAAATTCTTCTGAATCGTTTTTTGATTAGAAACCAAGCCAGCCTTTAAAGGTATCCCAAGCGTTTTTCGCTTTTCCTGGGATATCGGCCTCGTCGATTGCTTTTTTCGCATCATCGACCATATTCGACGCCTTTTCTTTGACATCCTCAAAGAAACCTTTGTCTTCTTTGCTATCTGTTTCTGTCGTTTCTTCTCCGACTGGTGCAATGCCGTTTTCAGCATAAGAGTTCTTCACTGAGTCAAACTGGGTACCGTCTGTATAAGGCAGGACACTGTTGGCAACATTACGGAAGATCTCGGATGCCGTTCCAGCACTACTGTCCGTCAGGTAGTGATTTTCATCGGTCGTTGGGAAACCAAGCCATTGACTGATGACTACATCTGGCGTGTAGCCGATCACCCATTGGTCTCCAGAGAGGTCCTTGTTAAAGCTGGTCTCTGTCGTACCGGTTTTCCCTGCCATGGTATAGCCATAAGGCGCAGCGTTCACCCCTGTACCATTACTGAAGGTACCAAGCATCATATTGGTCATCTTATCTGTCGTTGAACCACTAAGCACTCGGGTTGATTTCTGGCTGTGGCTCTTGACCACTTGGCCACTTGCATTTTCGATCTTGGTAATGAGGTGAGCATCATTCATGACCCCGCCGTTAGCAAAGGTTCCATAGGCCTGAGCCATCTGCATCGGATTGGTTGTCACACCAGCTCCCAAGGCAACGGCAAGCGATTTGTCCACCTTGTCCATGTTTAGCCCGAATTTTTTCCCGTACTCAAAGACCGTATCAAGACCCAAATCATTAGCGGTCGCTACGGCTGGAAGGTTAAGGGACTCTGCCAAGGCCTGGTACATCGGTACCGTTGGGCTAGACTGGATTCCCGCATAGTTATTAACCTCATAGCTTCCATATTGGGTGGTACTATTGTCCAATTCCTTATTGGTCGACCAACCTGCCGCAACAGCTGGGCTATAGACAACCAAAGGTTTGATGGTTGATCCTGGGCTACGGGCAGCCTGGGTAGCGTAGTTGTAGGTACGGAAACCTGGATTTTGATCGCTTCCGACACGCCCTACGAGGGCCCGAACCCCTCCGGTCTTAGGATCGAGGGCGACACTACCAGATTCCGCGCGCGTGCCGTCTTCCGCTACTGGGAAGAGGGCTGTATTGTCATAGATCACCTGCATACTTGCTTGGTAATTTTGATCCAGCTCAGTATAGATCCGGTAGCCATTTTTGACAATGTCTTCTTCGGTCAGGCCGTATTCATTGACCGCTTCATTGATAACCGCATCAAAATAGGATGGGTAGCGATAATCCTCCGACTTACCTTCATAGGCATCGATCAGCTGGCCATGGATATCGACAGCAGCAGACTGATCAGCCGTTTTCTGATCAATATAGCCAGCCGCCACCATATTTTGGAGGACCGTATTGCGTCGATTGGTCGCATTCTCTACCGAATAGAGCGGGTTATAGATTTCAGGCCCCTTGAGCATACCGGCGAGTACCGCGGACTGATCCAGGCTTAATTGACTGGCTGAAACCCCAAAATACTTCTTGGATGCATCCTCAATTCCCCAAACCCCATTTCCAAAATAGGCATTGTTGAGGTACATGGTGAGGATTTCTTTCTTACTATATTTCTTATTGATTTCAAGCGCCAGGAAGAATTCCTTGGCCTTACGCTCCACCGTCTGGTCCTGAGACAGGTAAGCATTCTTGGCTAGCTGCTGGGTGATAGTCGACCCACCACCTGAGCGACCCAGGGTCAAAATCGCTAAGAAGAAGCGACCATAGTTGATACCGCTATTCTTGTAAAAGCTCCGGTCCTCTGTTGCGACCACAGCATGTTGCAGATTCTCACTAATAGCATCGAGTTCGACATAGGTTCCTTTTTGCCCGGTCAAACTTCCCGCCTGGTCCCCATTCTTATCATAGATAATGGTGGTCGCCTTGAGTGCATTCTGCAAATCCTTGACGTTGGTCGTCTTTGCGAGGTAGAAGAGATAACCCCCTGTCAAGAGGCTAAAGCCTAGCCCAATGATCAGGAGAATCTTGGTCAAATGGAATCGGCGCCAGAAACGACGGAAGGGGTGCTGAGAGAGAGGCTTGCTTCTGTGCTTGCCTGAGCGACTATAAGTTGGCTCCACTGTCTCTTCCGGCAATTCCGTGTCGGGCACTTCTTCTGCCACCGCTTTGGGCGGATGATCCTTTCTAAAAAAAGTGATCAGGTTTTCAAATAATTCTTTTATTCTATTCATACCTGTTATTGTAACACCTTATCCTTGTCCTAGCAAGAAAAGATAGCTCCTCGCTATTTCTCATTTAGTTTTCTTTAAGCTTAGATTTTGCTACAATAGGGTCATGAACTATCAATTTACCATTCCAGAATCCTTTCCCCAAATGACTGTGAAAGAGCTCCTTGAAGACTACTTCCTCATCCCCCGTAAGATCCGGCATTTTTTACGGGTCAAAAAACACGTCTTGGTGAATGGAGAGACCATCAACTGGCAGAGCCCCGTTCAAAAAGGGGATCAGATCCGGCTGATCTTTGACGCAGACGATTACCCTGAAAAAGAGCTCCCAGAAGGAGACCCCAGTCTCGTCGAAGAACTCTATCAGGATGAGCACGTCATCATCGTCAATAAGCCCGAAGGCATGAAAACCCATGCCAACGAACCGATGGAAATTGCTCTTCTCAACCATGTTTCCAGCTATGTTGGATCCACCTGTTACGTCGTGCACCGGTTAGATAAGGAAACCAGCGGAGCGATTTTATTTGCCAAGAATCCTTTTATTCTGCCTATACTCAACCGAATTTTGGAAGATAAAAAAATCCAACGCGAGTACTGGGCCTTGATCCAAGGAAATTTAGCGCAAAAGACCATCATCTACAAGGATAAAATCGGACGTGATCGCCACGATCGGCGCAAGCGCCTGGTCGATCCACGCAAGGGGCAGTACGCAGAAACCCAGGTGACGCAACTGAAAAAAATCGGGCGAAACAGCCTGGTCAAATGCCAGCTCAAGACGGGCCGTACCCATCAGATCCGGGTTCATCTCTCCCATCATGGGCACCCGATTGTCGGGGATCCTCTCTATAACCCTGAACGCGGAGAGCGACTCATGCTCCATGCCCATCGCTTGACCTTCACCAATCCATTAACGCTTGAAACCATACAAGTTGAGGCGCCTTCCAAGAGTTTTGAAGAAGGGTTGAGAAAATGAGAAAAGAACCGAAATAGTCTTCTTAAAGACTTTCCTTAAGTGAGTACGGACGTCAGCGAACTTCAAAGAAGTTCCATGACTTAGTTTTGAGCCCCTTCGCTCTTTAATTTCTAGGCTCAGGCTAAAACAGTTTCCCAAACTGTTTTACTCTCAAAACTCCCGAGTGCTTGAAATTCTAATATTTCAAGCACTTTTCTCACTGCGTAAAGTCTCCAGTCATAATCGAATAATTAAAAAGATAAAAATTATTTAAAACAATTGACAGAATCTCTCATTTTATTTTAAAAAATTTATCTGCATTCAAAAAAGAAGCCACCGGGCTTCTTTTTTATTATTGATAGCGAGGAGTTGCAAATCCACGGATATTACCATGACCGATTCGATACGTATTGCGACGGACTTGGTTGTTGGAGTTTCCTTCAATGGTATGAATAATCCCATTTGAGACGCTCTCAACAATTCCGATGTGATCCGCAAATCCATTATTTTGCTGGCTATTTTGATCCCAGTTAAAGGTGATGATGTCCCCTGCTTTTGGTGTAGTGGTCCCATCTTCATTCCAAATGCCCAAACGTTTGAAGATCTGAATGTGACGTTCGACTCCACATTCACGGCCAATCAAACCACTCAAGCCCTCACGCTGGAAGACTGTTGTGACAAAGATATCACACCAATCATCGGTCGTCTTCACTGCATAACCTACAGGAAGTGGTTTGACACTGTTGTAATCATTGACCAATTGATGGTGAGCTGCAGTTCCGCCACGAACACCAACTAAACTAGCTGCTGCCCGTAAGACACGGTCCCGTTGCCCATTCGTTACACGAGGATTAAAAGCAGTTTGAGCTACTGTCGCACGAGGATGAAGTGCTGTTTGACCAAGGTTAAAGCCTTCAACGCCACCATCGACATAGTCCACATAGACGTGAGTAGTGTAATTTCCTTTCTGGTACTGGTGATTTGCTGCAGAGACCTGCACTTCTGTATGCATTCCAGAAGGTACTGTTGAATACCAGAAGAGATTTTCCTGATGAGCTTGAGACCAGGCTGCGACACGGATGTTCTTAATCCGACGTCCCTGAGGCGCTTGATCCACCGTTACTGTATAAGTTCCAGCACCAGAATTGACATTCTTGATAGAAGCTAGCGTCTTGGTCTTGGCATTTCGGAACTCCACTTCTGTAGTCGTGGTACCAACACCTACACGAGAACCATCATTTTGAATGTAGTAAAGGTGAACATGGTACTTACCAGTAGAATTCTTGTGATCGCTTGCTTTAACAGATACCTTGTAGTCTCCGTTCGCTTGGCGAGTTGCTTCGTACCAGCGGAGATCATCCTGTCCGTCCTTATCCGACCAAGTTGGGACTTGCACAGTTCGCACACCTTTAGGATTGTAGACATCCTTAATGATGACGTCAAAGGTACCTGTATCCTTGTTGTTGTTTTGGATTAAGATTGTACCAGAACGGCGGGCTTGACGCACCTCTGTCGTGGTTTCTGTGATGTAATTCCGTTGATTAGTTTGATCTACATAATAAACATGGACATTGTACTTACCATCCTCATTTTTATGATCTGAGGCTTTGATGGTCGCACGGTAGCTGCCATCACTTTGACGCACTGCTTTATGCCAGACTAGATCATCAGGCCCGTTTGAATCTGACCATGTTGGGATCAGAACTTCTTTCAAACCAGTTGGAGCAACAACATTACGAATAACGGCATCAAATGTGCCTGTTACAGTATTGTTGTTCTCAATTGTGACAGTGCCACTTGGTTTAACTTCACGTACTTCTGTCGTTGTCTTTGTGATGTAGGCTTTTTGATTATTTTGATCTACGTAGTAGACATGAACGTTGTACTTACCGTCATCATTTTTATGATCTGAAGTTTTGATGGTAGCTCGGTAGCTGCCATCACTTTGACGGACTGCCTTATGCCAAATCAAATCGTCCTGACCATTTTTGTTAGACCAAGTAGGGACTAAGACCTCCTTCAAACCATTCGGCGCCACCACATTACGAATAACTGCATCAAAGGTAGTGGAATCATGATTGTGCTCAATCGATAGCGTCCCACTTGGTTTGAGTTGACGAACTTCTACTACTTTTTCAGTCAAATAGAATCGATTGTTGGATTCATCTATAAGATAAGCATCAGCACGATATTTCCCTGTAGAGTTCTTATGATCTGTTGCCTTAATCGTCACTCGGTAAGAACCATCGGCTTGACGAGTTGCCTTATGCCAGATAAGGTCGTCTTGACCACCAGCTAAACTCCATGAAGGAACAAGAACTTCTTTTAAACCTGTAGGAGCAACAATGTTACGAACAACTGCATCAAAAGTACCTGCTGCAGTATTGTTGTTTTCAATCGTAAGGACACCACTTGGTCGAGCATAATCAACAGCCACTACTTTTTCAGCAATGTAGTGACGATTATTCGAGTTATCAACAATATAAGCGTCTGCTCGGTAGTTTCCTTTGTTTCCTTTATGTTCGCTCGCTTTAATAGTGACACGATAGCTACCATCAGTTTGCTTAGTCGCCTTATGCCAGATAAGGTCATCTTGACCATTCTCTAAACTCCATGATGGAACTAAAACTTCTTTTAAACCGGTTGGAGCAACAATGTCACGAACAACAGCATCAAAGGTGCCCGATACTGGATTATTATTTTCAATTGAGAGAGTACCGCTCAGCCTCTTTACTTCTTCAACCGGCAAGCTGTTGTTTAATGTCTCTGTTTCACGTGCACTATCTATATTTGAAGTGTGATTAGCTACTACAGACGATGCCGGAAGAGCTGTTTCGATCTTTTCTTCAGTAACATATTCCGCAAATTGATTATTACTTGACGCAGATCTAGGATTAGGTGTTGTTACAACAGGTTTTTCTGTCTGAACTGCTTGATCAGTTTTCACCCCATCGGTTGCAATATTCTGAGCTTCTGATTCCCTTGTTGTTTTCAAAACGACAGCTGAAGTATTTTCTGAGGTTTGATCAGATGCGCCTTGTTCATCGGCCTTGACCTGTTGTGTCGAAAAAGCTAACAAAACGGCTGTCCCAGCATAAAAAATAAGATCTTTCTTTTTCATATATCTTCCCTTACATTGTTTTATACGGATTATACCCACATAGTAGTATTATAGCACAAACTGTCAGATCAAGAAACAACTTCATTAGAATATTTCATACTTAATCAGAAGAAAAAAAGAAGGCCAAATCGGCCTTCTATATGCTTATGCAAAAATTGAGAAGAAAGGTGCTCCGAGCTTGTTATCCATCGGGTCTTTACTCTTAATGGAATGAAGATAATTGATAGAGTACCAGCCGTTGTTGCCACTATTATATGGATCGCGTACATAGGTTCTTCCATTGTCATAACCATGCAAGACCAATTCATGAGTATAAGGATCGCTAGTAAATTGGCTATTGCCTACCGCAGCAAGTACATGCTTGCCAGCCATGAGGGCTTCTGCAATGCCTCCAGCTCCATTAATCAATTGGCTCTTCAAGCCCCAATTACGAGTGGCAGCTACAATCCCATCAGAATCTGTTCCTGCTTCACCTTTGTTGAATGAATCAGTATTGTTGTAGAGATAATCAGCTACTGTTGTTGGCAAAATAGTTCTGCCAAGGATATCTGTGAAGGTCATGGCAAGAGAGGTTGGCACACAACCTGACTGATCGACATTGCTCACACCGTAATATTTCCCAGCCCAACGAGGATCCCGTTGAGAATAATAGGTTGTTTGTGGGTTCACCTTTTGATTTCGTGGAGACAAGGCTGTTTGACCAAGGTTAAAGCCTTCAACACCACCATCTTTGTAGTCCACATAGACGTGTGTAGTATAGTTACCCACTTCATTACCGTGATTATTGGCAGAGACTGTGATCTCTGTGTGCATACCTGTCGGCGTTGCGGAATACCAGTAAAGATTTTCTTGATGAGCTTTGGACCAGGCAGCAACACGGATGTTCTTAATCTGACGACCTTGAGGAGCTTGATCCACAGCTACTGTATAAGTCCCGTTCGTTGCATTGACATTCTTGATAGCAGCTTGCGTCTTGGTCGTCGCATTTCGGAACTCCACGTCTGTAGTCGTGGTACCAATACCAATCCGAGAACCATCATTTTGAATGTAGTAAAGGTGAACATGGTACTTACCAGTAGAGTTCTTGTGATCGCTCGCTTTGACGGATACCTTGTAGTCCCCGTTCGCTTGGCGAGCCGCTTCATACCAGCGGAGATCATCCTGTCCTTCCTTATCAGACCAAGTTGGGACTTGCACAGTTCGCACCCCTTTAGGACTGTAGACATCCTTGATGATGACGTCAAAGTTGCCTGTGTCTTTATTGTTATTGACAACCGAAATGATTCCCGTTGGATTATCATGTTTAACGGTTACAACTGTTTCAGTAACAAAATGACGGTTGTTATCATTATCAACAATATAAAGGTCTGCACGATAGTTCCCTAGTGAGTTTTTATGATCACTTGCTTTAATCGTCACTCGATAACTACCATCAGATTGACGATTTGCCTTGTGCCATACAAGATCATCCTGTCCATTTTCTAGACTCCATGATGGAACTAAGATTTCCTTTATACCAGTCGGTGCAACCACATTACGAATAACCGCATCAAAACTACCAGTAGAAACATTATTGTTTTCGATCGTTAATGAAGCAGTTGGACGTGATTGACGAACGTCAACTACTTTTTCAGAAATATAATGACGATTATTGGAATCATCTACGATGTAAGCATCAGCACGGTAATTGCCAGTTGAATCCTTATGATCACTCGCTTTAATAGTCACACGATAAGAACCATCCGCTTGACGCGTTGCCTTGTGCCAAATGAGGTCATCTTGGCCACCAACCAAACTCCATGATGGAACTAGAACTTCTTTTAGGCCTGTCGGTGCAACAATATTACTAACAACAGCATCAAAGGTACCTGCTACTGGGTTATTGTTTTCAATCGTCAGAACTCCACTCGGTCGAACGTAATCAACCGAAACTACTTTTTCAGCAATATAATGACGATTGTTAGAGTTGTCAACGATGTAAGCATCGGCACGATAGTTTCCTTTATTGCCCTTATGCTCACTTGCCTTAATCGTTACGCGATAGCTACCATCAGTTTGCTTAGTTGCCTTGTGCCAGATAAGATCATCTTGTCCATTTTCTAGACTCCATGATGGGACTAAAACTTCTTTCACACCTAGTGGTGCTGTGATATTAGTGATCACAGCGTCGAAAGTTCCTGATTTAGCATTATTGTTTTCAATAATAAAACTTGCTTTAGGTTTTAACTGCTCAGGTGTCTTACCAATGAATACTTGAGTCGAAGTTCCGCCAACACCCGTCAATTGTCCATTGTTCTGAACATAGTAAAGATGGACATTGTAAAGACCGGTTGAGTTTTTATGGTCCGCTGCTTTTACATTAACAGTATAGGTTCCGTTTGCTTGACGGTTGGCTGTATACCAAACAAGGTCATCTTGACCACCTGTTTCTGACCAGATCGGTACAGAAACACTTCGAACTCCATTTGGTGCCTTGACATTTGAGATGACAACATCAAAGCGTCCCGCCATAGTATCGTTATTGACAATGTCAATCTTCCCACTTAAGCTGCCTTCTGTTGGATCCGCTGCAGGTTTTGCGTTCGCTGTGAAGCGACCGGTATAATCCACACTGTGGTCAAAGAGGTGTTTTCCTGGAAGCAATTCCGCTTGAGAAGTGAACTGCCAGGCGCCAGCTTTCCCATTGTAACGCAAGCTTTTCGCATCGTTTACAGACAGTTTTGGAGAAGGGTATTGCGCAACCCAGAAATTCTGAAGACCAAATTGAGCGGTGTTGACAGGACCTTTCTTGCGAAGGTTGTTTTCATCCAACCAGCTAGCACTGGTGTAGAACATCAAGTTGGTGTAGCCATTTTTACGCATTTCGTCCGCCCAGGCTTGGGTGTTGCGGTTAATGTTTGCCTGCATCTTGGCATCCTCAAAGTCATTGACCATGAGGGTGTTCTTTGGAAGATTCAAGCGTTGCGCCTCTGCAATGTAGAATCGCGCTTCTGCACGCGCTGCTTCCTCAGAAGTGTAGCGTGAAAAGTGGTAGGTCGATACTTGCAGACCCGCAGCTTGTGCATTACGAATTTGGTTCTCCGCATTCGGGTTCTTGTACCAAGTGTCTTCTGTCAATTTGACAACGACACCGCCCACACCTTTATTAGCTAGGGTACGGTAGTCTCCAATACTAATGTCTCCGTTATGGCTACTCACATCAACGAATGATTTTGGCTGAACCGCTACATCTGTTGAGCGACCAGCTGGAGCGTGAGCGCCTGTGTTAAAGAAGGTCGTGCTTCCTGTGTCAGACGGAAGAGGAGTTTCTTCTTTCTCAGTAGTCGATGCTTCTACCGCTTTCTCTACAGATGTGGTTCCACTTTCTGAAGCCGCGGCCTTGTTCACAGGTGCTACAGGCTGTTCGGTAACATTTGCTGGTGCTGCATAGTTGCTTGCGACAGGTGCTACCGACTTTTCAGCAACGACTACTTCTGGCGCTTTTTCAGCTTGGACTTGGTTGCCTTCAGTAGTAGCAGCCTCGTTTGAAACCAGCTCATCTGCACTGACTCCCTGAGCAGATACAGCCATCAAGACTGCCGCTCCGGCATAAAAAATAAGATCTTTCTTTTTCATATAAACTTCCCTTTATACAAATTTTATACTTTAATCATTTTACCACACGGTTTCAGCGATGAAAAGTTTTATAAGGCAAATTTTTAAAATTAGTGATATTTTTTTGAAAAACTAAAAAAAGAAGTCCGTCTGACTTCTTTTGATCTTATGCTAAATGCTTTAAGGCTGTCTTCAAGTAGTGACCATCTCGGATTTCCTGACCAACACGTTTGGCATTGTCCACCAAATCTTGGTAATCGGCATCTGAAAGATTGTCGATTGTCTCCTTCAAGTCATGAAGAGACTCTACTGCAATCCCACAGCCCTTCTCAAGCACAAAGTGAGACAAGGCTGACTGTTTCCACACCACCAGCGGGAAGCCCGATGCTAGATAAAGCGACGCCTTGTGAGAGTTGTTGTAGCGGAGGTATTCTCCAAAAAAGCCACTACAGGTCTCAACGCTATCTCCATCCCAGACCAGACCAAAACCGCCCTCAAGGGCTGCAGGAAGCTCATCCGGTAGGAAGGAGCCAAAGTAAGTTTCATTCTCTAAAGCTCTACTCTCATCAAAACCAACACCATAGAGATTATAGGCAGGTTCTGCAGGAAGAGCATAGAGATAACCAGCTTTTTCCTGGGCCAAATTACCTGCCACAATGATCGGCTGGTTTTTTGTTTGGCCACTCTTTTCTCGAAAATCTGGAATCAAATAGTCAAAAATACCAAGGCTGACAATCTTATCTTCTGCAACCCCTTTATCCACTAAGACAGATTTCATAACCGGGTTATGAGCAATAATTCCTGTAACACTACGGAACGTATCACTTTCAGTTAGTTTCATCCGTAACTTCATCCTAAATGGTAAGGTTTTATCATTCACAAAACGAAGTGTTTCCAAATCATGAACTAAAAAATAGACATCCGTACCCCTGTTTTTAAGTTTTTTTAGTAAATGGTTAAGAAATAAAGAATGATGTAACAAAGGAAATTGAATTATGATCTCATCATTTTTCTTCAGGTCTTTGAAAGCCCTAAAGAGAGCTCTATATTTATGAATCTGTGCCCTAAGAACATTCATTTGATACCAGTCATCCACCAAAACTTTCAAAGGAGAATAACCTAATTTATTTAAAATTGCTTCAACGTCATTACGCGCTTTATTTCCCGCATTTTTAGCATTATTGTCGTGTAAAAATTCTTCTTTTAAATAGTATTTCATCTTTTACTTCTCATTTTTCATACGCTGATTTTTTAGGATAATATTCATTTAAGATTTGCTTGAAATGAATGAGGTTCTCTTCCCTAAAATCACCATCATCATTGACACAAAGCAGTTTTTTACGCCTATCTTTAAAGATAGATTCGAGCTTATCCACTTGATTTAAACCAATTGTTTCTCCGAAATTTTTAGACATAGGATAAAACTGATTACTTTCAATTTGCCAGTGAGAACAGATGTATTGATTGACATCCACCCCATAGTCTCTAATTTGATTTCGCGATGTTCTACCCAAAGTTTCACCTTCAATGTCCCACAAACGGGACAAAGTACTCTTCTTCATCGGTACAGGCAAATGCTGATTCACATAGCCCGTCGGTCCCCAAGGCAAGAGTAACAAGTTTTTCAAAACCAAGGAACCATAACGAAAATTAAAGAATTTCCAAGGTGAAGATTTCAAAGCCTTCTTATTAGGAAAATGACGATAGATTAATTCAACATTATTGTGATAAGTATTCGTAAATGGTGACCAAGGAACTAAAGCATCATAAACTGCTAAAAGCTTAGGTTGCCCATTCTTATAAAAATCGGAAGGCTGAGTATCCTTTATCATGAACATATCATCATTGAAGTAGATAAAATGTTCTGATAAGCCCTCAATACGATGAATATTCAGCTCGATTGCTGACGAATTATAGGAAGGAAGGTAAGCTTCAGGCATAAATTCCCTATGAGTAATCAACTTAAGTTTTGGATGCTCCAAATTTAACCAGTCAGGCTTTTGCCCGTTGGTAATTAGATAAACATTATTCACCCAAGGAGCATGCTTCTCAATCATACGAAACCAAAAATGCAAGGTCCCGTAATCACGGTATCTTTGATCGCCATCAATATCCTGATTTGTAAAAGCAACTTTACCAGTAACAGCCTGTTTCTCACGGATAAACTCTGGGTCACTTCCATCTACCCAGAGAACAACGATATCAATTTTTTCTTGTTTCATTTAGTAAATTCTTTCTCAACGACTTCTAGAGCACGCTCAATGACCACGTGCATGTCGTAGTATTTGTAGTCTGCCAAACGTCCACAGAAGATAACCTTATCATTTTTGGCTGCTTCTTCTTGGTACTTGGCAAACATGGCGTTGTTCTTTTCATCATTGATTGGGTAGTAGGGTTCATCCCCACGTTTCCAGTCAGCTGGGTATTCGCGGGTGATGACTGTCTTGGGTTGTGTACCATACTCGAAGTGCTTATGCTCGATGATCCGAGTATAAGGAATCTCACGCTCTGTATAGTTGACGACCGCATTCCCTTGATGGTTTTCCTCGTCCAAGACTTCGTGTTCAAAACGCAAACTACGATACTCCAATTCACCGTGTTTGTAGTCAAAGTACTGGTCAATCATTCCTGTAAAGACAACCTTTTCAGCTGAAGCTTCTAGCTCTTCACGATTGGCAAAGAAATCAACTCCAAGTTCTACTTCTACATCACCAAGCATGTTTTCAATGATGACGTTGTATCCACCAATTGGAATCCCTTGGTAACGGTCATTAAAGTAGTTGTTATCAAAGGTCAAACGAACTGGAAGACGTTTGATGATAAATGGAGGTAGGTCTGTGGCAGAACGGCCCCATTGTTTTTCTGTATAGCCCTTGATCAACTTTTCATAGATATCTGGACCAATCAATTTGATGGCTTGTTCTTCCAAGTTTTTCGGTTCAACATCCTTCATGTCAGCCGTTTGCTCCGCAATCTTGTCCTTAACTTCTTGAGGAGTCTTAGTTCCCCACATAGCGTAGAAGGTATTCATATTGAAAGGAAGGTTGTAGAGGCTCCCCTTGTAGTTAGCCACCGGTGAGTTGATATAGTTGTTGAATTCAGCGAACTTGTTGACATAGTCCCACACTTTTTTGTTGGACGTATGGAAAATGTGGGCACCATACTTATGGACGTTGATGCCTTCAACCTCCTCGCAGTAGATATTTCCACCGATGTGATCACGCTTGTCAATCACTTTTACTTTTTTACCACGTTTTGTAGCTTCATGTGCGAAAATGGCTCCAGACAAACCAGCACCAACAATCAGATAATCGTACATAGTAGACTCCATTATTTCTTAAATATTTGTTTCAATTCTTTCACATCTACCACTCTCAGCGATAGAATTGCAATCAGATAAATGATCCCACCAAGCACCGCATACACGAGTACATTCAGAGTAGGGGTGAAATGTAGGAATGGTTTTACAAGTAGCAAGAGGCCATACATCACAGCAGATGCAAACATAATTTTTGTCATAGATCCGATAATTGGAACTTCCTTGAGGTAATAACGGGTATAGTACAGTTGAATTAGCCATACCAAGGATTCTGTTAAGACGGATACAATGGCTGCACCGATAAAACCAAAATGAGGTAAGAAGAGCACATTCAACCCGACACTGACGATAGCAGGAATCGTGGTCGACAGCATAAATTCTTTGTTCTTATCATGCGGGATGAGAATTTGAATCCCCATGATATTGGTCCATCCGATAAAGAACATACGGAAGATCATGATAGCGATGGCATAGCGAGCATCTTGGAAATCTTTTCCCAAGAAAAATTGAACAAAGTCATCGTTGACAATGAGCATACCTGCAATAATTGGGAAAATCACCAAATTATAAACCAAAAAGGACATTTGGTGCATCTTATTAACCGCCTTGTGGTCTCCAGACGACAAGAGACTTGATACACGGGGTAACATAACGCTGCCCAGTGAGGTCACCAAGGTCAATAGGATATTGACCAATTTCAAGGCTTGATCATAGATCCCCACATCCTTTGTAGAGGCAAGAGCCCCCAGCATGGTCCGATCCAAGGTGACATAGAGGGAAATGGCAATCTGCGGTAAAAAGAGCAGAATGACTGGCTTCAAATGCACCCGTGCATAGGCCATATCAAAACGGGCTTTCCCAATAAATTCACGGGCAGGTAGCCACATACTAAGCTGACCTAAGAGCTCAAAAATAGTGAGTAAGAATACATAGAGATAAATATCATTGGCAGATTTGACAAACAAGAAGATGGAGATGACTCCAACCAGTTTGACCGTGATATTTCGAACGGTAATCTTGCGAAAGTCTTCCAATCCCTGAAAGAGCCAGGAGATATCGAGTCCCTTCGAAACTAAACTGAGCCCCAAAATATAGGCCACAGGATTTTGCATGGATGGAAGCATCAAGCAAAACAAAGCATAAAGGAGGAGAGAAACAGCTGTCGCTCCCAACTGGAGGGTATAGATCCCCCAGAAATTCTTTTGGATATCTTTGCGGTGTCCTGAAATCTCTTTGGTCCCATAGTTAGCCACCCCTAAAGTCGCTAAAAGAATAAAGTAGGTGACAATGGAGTTGAAATAGCCGTAGGTTCCTAAATCTTCAGAACTAAATACCCGAGTGACATATGGGGTAGTGATAATCGGTAGGATAATCACCAGTAGCTGGTAGGAAAGATTATAGGCGTAATTTTTAAGAACTTTCATGATCATTCAATTCTATCTTTTATTTTGTATTGAGCTGGCACAAGACTAGCAAAAAGTGTAAAAATAAAAATATTATATCCTGGTCTTATCCAAAAAGCTTCTATCATACAATTAATTGTAATAAGCGATAATAAAGCTAAGAATAGAAACATACCCTGTTTATAAATTCTCTTTGATGCAAGTACATAAATCAATACCAGTAAAACAACAGGAACAACTCCGTAGTAAAATAACATTTGAATATAAGAGGAATCTACATAGTTATAACTGTATACCGATTCTGTTGTGCCACCATATCCTATAAACTTAACCCCGGTTGCTCCAAACAAATGTAAGCCATAGGTCTCTATTGCATTCTTCCCTAAAAATAACCTCATACTGAATAAGTTGTTCAAATTCACAAATAATGAAGAAGACCAGGTAAAGAAATACGATAAGTAAAACATTAAGAAAGAAAATATAGCTGCAAAATAAGGTAGGATCCCATAAATTTTAAATTTTCTTTCTTTAGTAACATACATGACAATAAAAATGACAGTTGCTACAAGTACAGAAAGGGCATTTAACCTAGCATCACAAAATTTGATGATAAAAAATGCTAAACTAATGCCTACCAAGGTTCGTAGTATAATGAACCGTTTCCGTAGTACATATCCCCAAGCAATAAATAAATAAAAACAGTGAGACGCAAAGTCAGTTGGATAAATGAAACCAAAGGAATTTCTAATCACAAAGCCAGACGAACGGACCTGAGCAAATTGTAAATTAGGAATAACTCCCAGAATTGAAAGTAAGAAAACTCCGAACACTATCGTTCCTGACACAATAACGTATGTTTTTAAGATAACATCAATATCTGCATCATATAATAACAAAATCAACAATGAATAAAGTAGGAAATTAGTCCCACCCGTATGCATGAATACGATAGAACTTGTTAGTAGTAATAAAATAGCGGTTAAGATATAAAAGAACGTGAATTTTTTTATATACAAAAATCTAAAACATAATAATAATGAAAAACTGATTAATAAAATAACCGGAAGGTTTGGGATTATTCTGTTTAACATTGTTGTCATAAGAGTATCGTACCCAACAATGAGAGTCAATACTAGAATAACCAAAAGGTTCTCAAACTTAATTTTTAACATAATACCTTTTTACTCTTAATAAAATAGCTACACCTATTTAAAAGCAATTTTACGTAAAATTGGATTCATTTTCATTTTTTCAATAAAGATGACTGTCCGAAATTTTTTTTTGGCGAGAAGATCAATACTCAATCTTCTAAGAAAAGAAGAAATATCTCGCTGTCTTAATAAGGTCTTATAAGACCCTATCATTTGATTCCTATTTCCTGAAAAAATATTATCAAAAGCTTTATTAGTAATTATAGATTGCAGTAATTCTATCTTTTCTCTCCTTCTCGCATTTAAATTAGAAATTTGAAAGGCTGCACTTACAATGATTTTTGTCTTAATTTCTTGAATTAATGTGGCATCTTCTATTTGGAACTTCTCAAGTAATTTTTGCAATGCTTGAAGTTCATCTAATTGTATTTCGATTCTTCTAGGATGAAAACTGGTCAATGCTGAACCGCTTCTACCAGCAATATAATTATAAAGAGTCGATTCAATAAAAAGGATGTTATCTAAATATCGATAAACTTGAAAATTGAATGAAGTATCCTCTCCTATTGGTTTACTAGGAAACTTAATATCGTGTTTTAAAATAAATGACTTGTTATAGATTCTTGACCAAACATTATACATCATATCAGTTTTGAATAACTCTATAAATTCATTTCTAAATTCATTCTTTCCAAGAAGACCACAATGCGTATACACATGAGGGCGACAAGACAAAATAGTGTCCTTATTTTCTTTAATTTCATTGTAGCCAAAACAAAGAACATCCCATTTATCATTGAGGTTAGGAAAAATTTTTTCAAAGAAATCCTCAGATACAAAGTCGTCTGGATCCATAAAAAATAAATAATTACCCCTTGATAAAGAAATACCTAGGTTCCTGGCTTCTGATACTCCGTTATTTTCAATATGCCTAACACAAACATTAGAAAAATTATTTTGGTACTCATCGCAAATCGCACCACTATTATCACTTGAACCGTCATCAATTAACACAATTTCATAATTGATTGATGACGATTGCTTAAGTATGGAATCTAGGGCTCTTTTTAAATAACCTTCAACATTAAATACTGGAACAATAATACTCAAATCTATATTATTCATTACTCTTCATCCTTAATTTATGACGAATAAATTCTAGTGTCCATTTTTCTTTTTTTAATTTCTTTAACATTGTTGATTTAATATATTCCCAATAGAATTTATTTCTTGTCACCTCTACTAGCTCTTGCTTAGAAATTTTCTCTCCAATAACTAATTGATTTGGTATAACATAAAATGAATCGACTAATTTAAACTCAGGACATTTAATCATCCTCTTTTGGAAATGTGCATACAGAGGACGTTTAACCACTATATCACCATCGATTAAATTTATCGATTCCAAACCATTTTCCTCTGACCAAAAATAATAGCGTTTCGGTTCATTTTCGCCATATTCCCGAAATGAGAAATGACTAATATCAATATCATCAAATAACTTATCTTGCAGTTGTTTGAACTGACATTTTTCAAAAAGCTTTTGGATACCTTCTGCCTCATCAAAAATAAAATTTTGTTCACTCGTATAGACATTGTGATAATCTAATCGATAGTTTAAACCTTGACCAGACATAAAAACACGATTAACTTCACTTGAATTCTTAAAAATTTGCAGATGACCTAAAAGACCATATCTAGCATAGTCATTCTCAAAAAAGCTATGCTCTTCAAAAAATTGATAAATATCACCTAGTAAGACATCTGTGTCACAAAAACCCCAGTAATCATAACCCTTTAACTCTTCTTCAAAGATAAGCCCATAAGCAACTTTATAGTCACATAATTTATAAGGTGTTTTAAGAGAGATTTTAAAATCAAACTTAGACTGAACTCTCTCTCTTAACTCATCAAAAGAAAGAGTTACAAATTCTATATTTTTTGCATTTAAAATTTCAAATTGGTCAATCTTTTGATCCGTATAAATTAAGAAATCAATTTTTTGATTACGTTTAGCGGTCAACAAAAAATATGGGAAAAATTTTGGAAGTCTTCCGAAATATGGAATAATAAGTCTTATTCTTTTCATTTAGTTAGATCCTCTCCACCCTTATTCAGCCAAGTGACAGCATCAAAATAGCGGTGGTACGTTTTCAGATCAATGCCAACGTGTCCTTGCTTTTCAGCTGATTTAAAATGAACTAATGAAGGCAAGTCGCTATAATTCTTTGAAGAGAAAATTACTTTTCCTTTGTATGGGAGTTCCTCAAACTCTTTCATCAATTCATAAGTACAAGCATCATTGTCATTGAACTTGAAATACAAATTATCCCAATGCATTCTCTTCAAACGGCGGTTCCATTTCTGAGAAGCTTCTTTTTCATCTGCATAATGCAAAAAATGAAGTTCAATATCATCAAGAAGTGCTAGAGGATAGGAATTATCAAAGTCTTTGATATATTTTGATTCCTTTACAAATTTTAAGGGGACATTTCCACTCAAATAGTGTTTTAAATTCTTGAGCATCTTGATATAATCAGGCGAAAAGACAAACATCCCTACAAATGGTGTTTGATAAGGCAAGCCCAACTCCTGATATACTTTTCCAGACCAACAATTATCACAAATGATCGTAAAATTTTTATTCTTGAGTCTTCGTCTAGGAATAAAGTTAATAATTGGATAAATGATTGGTTTTAATTTATTCTTAATTTTTTCAGTATTCATTTTAATATTTCTTATACAACTCCGAAAAATTCCGAATATAACTTTGTAATGAGAAGAGTTCTTTTTGACGTTGGACAGAGGCCTTACCAAATTGTTCTCTCTTCTCAGTATTCTCTGCTAATTCTTGGATAGCCTTAGACAATCCTGTTGGCTCATTTGGCGTGGCAAGAAGGCCGTTATCACCTTCCTTGACCATTTCACAGACACCACCATGACGGTAGCCGACTACAGGTTTACCACAAGCCATAGCTTCTAGTACGACTGTTGGTAGTGGATCTGGATTGGTACTTGGCAAGACAAAGATATCAAACATATTATAGAGCTCTGTTGTCTTACTATAATAATCGATACGCTTGATTTGTTCAGCTACTGGTGATTCTGAAATAGCTTTTTCCAAGTCACCCACGCGCCACTCTTCCCCCTCAAATGCACTACCTGCTAAAAAGGCTACTGCTTTTGAATTGGCCTGTAAGATTGGCGTCACAGCTTCTAGGAAGTCGCCTTGCCCTTTCCAGGCATTCACACGACCAACCATACCGATAACCAAAGCATCCTGCGAAATTCCAAACTGATCACGAACCGCACTAGCATCCATCACCTGATAAACAGCATTGTCAACACCATTATAGATGACTTGAACTTGGTCATCTTTTACAAAACGAGACTGCTTGACGTGATTAGCAACAGCATTTGAAACTGTCACAATCGTATCCGCATAGCGCCCCATCAAAAAGTTGATAAAATCTGAAATGGCTTTTGGCTTGACGATAATCTCATGCACATGCCAAATCAAAGGTAATTTCAACTTCCGTTTGAGGTAAATTCCTTCAAGAACCGCTGTGGTGTTGTTGTGAATGAGGGTAATGCCATTCTCCTTATCATACTGCGCAATTTGTTTGGAGTAACGGTTATAGGAGCCAAAGTACTCAAGAATCCCTTTTGGATTAAAATATTTACGGCGCAAGATTGGGTAATCAATAACTTTAACCTTTGCACCGATCTCTTCTAAAGCACCCACTAAGACACCGTCGTTGGGTAAAATAACGTGTGCTTCAAAAGCATCTTTATCCAATCCTTTAATAAGCTCTAACAAAACCTTGTCAGCACCATACATTTCGGCACCAGCATGAAGATATAATATTTTCTGCATTTCTAACCTTTAAATACTTTCTCGTAGTCTGTGACAATCTTTTCCCAAGTAAAAGCTTCTGCAATCCGTTGACTTGATTTTTGATTGAGATCTTCGATTGCTTGAACGTCTAATTGCTCAGCTTGATCGATGACATGTGCCAATTGATCTTTCTTCCAATAGAGCGCCCCATCTTCACCGACTTCACGGTTAAAACCAACATCCAACAATAGATTAAGCTTAGTAGACTCTAGTGCCTCAAGAAGTGACGGATTGGTACCACCTACCTCATGACCATGGAAGTATGCAAAGGCATTCTCACGAATGTATTTGAGCAACTCTTGATCATAGACCGTCCCGACAAACTTCACTCGAGGATCTTGATCAAATCCTGTATCCTTACGCAACTGTTCATAGAACTTGTTTTGTTCTACATTGGTAATCAGGACAAAATCTTTTTGTGAATTGGACTGCATAAAGCCACGAATCATAGCTTCATAGTTGTTTTCCGGCACAAAGCGACCTACGACAAGATAGTAGTTTCCTTCAGCAACTTGCTTATTCGCAAACCAAGTCCGTACTTTCTCGTCTTCTTTACTCAGAATAGACTTGCTTGTATCGGTTCCATAAGCAATATAGGTCGTCTGTGGTTGATACTTAGCGTAATCCTTCTGAATATAGGCTTCGATATTCTTGCTATCACAGATCAAAAGATCAGCGTGTTTGACCATGAGTTGTTCAGAAAACTTCCAGTATTTACGAACCGGAAGACTCCACTTGGCCCGAAGCCACTCATGACCATCTGGGTTAACCATCAGAGTTCCTCCGATAGCCTTGATTTTCTTTTTAATCCTTGAAATAAAGGGACCAATCCGACAAGCCAAGACATAAAAGATTGGTGCTTGATCTTTGTTTTCTTTTGCGATCTCAATCGCCTTATTGAGGGCTGCGATATCATAAGCAATGGCACGCGCAGGACCAATATTAGGGACATCAATGTTGTAACAGATTGCGCCGTTATGCTCGAAAGTATCTGCAGTAATCCCTGATTTGGCTGAATTCTCCCGCATACAAGCTACATAATACTGGATATTTTTGTCTTGTTGGAATTCGGTTAACTTCTCAACAAAGGTCTCAAAACCACCATATTTTGCTGGAATCCCTTTAGAACCAACGATATAAATTGATTGTGTCATTTTTCTCCTAACATGGAAAGGACGAAGTAGGTATTTTCCTACTTCGCTCCTTCTTTTCTAAGTACAACCTTCACGGTCTTGAGCAGGATCTGAATATCTCTCCAGATCGTCCAACCATCCATATACGCAACGTCGAGTTTGACCACTTCGTCAAAATCTGTAATCTCACTGCGTCCGCTCACTTGCCAAAGGCCTGTAATCCCTGGCTTGAAACTGAGTCGGCGTTTTTGGGCTGGCGTATAGTCTTGGTATTCGTCTACCGTTGGAGGACGAGTTCCGACTAGACTCATATCACCGATCAACACATTGTAAAATTGTGGCAATTCATCCAGACTGGTCTTACGGATAAAGCGTCCGATTGGTGTTACCCGCGGATCATTTTCCATCTTGAACATGCCACCCGTCATGGTGTTTTGCGCCATCAGATCTTTTTTAATCTCTTCGGCATCCACGCGCATGGAGCGGAATTTATAGAAGTTAAAATACCGTCCGTTCTTTCCAACCCGCTTCTGTACAAAGAAGGCAGGGCCGCCATCTTTACGGATTAGAGGGACCAAAACAATACTTACCAGTCCACAAATCAAGAGTCCAAAGAGGGCTCCTGCAATGTCCAGGAGACGTTTGGCAAATACGTGACTTGGTTTATAGAAATTGGTTGAGAAAGTGACGACACTTAGTCCCCCGACTTCTCGAACCCGTTTATTGCCCAAAGAAGCGAAGTTAAAGGCATTGAGATTGACCGATACATCGATCCCCATACTCTCAAACTCCGAGACGAAGTCACTAATATTGTGGTCCTCACTTGGCAGATTGATAAACACTTCATCCACCACTTCCTTGGTCACAAAGTTCATCATTTGATCCGGCTGCACCACCCGTACACCCGAATGGGTAAAATCCGTATCATCCATGACAGTGACACCGATCAATTCCCCATGATAGAGGCTGGGCGAATGCAGAATATCAAATACCTTTTCCATCCGACTGGTCGCTGTGATCAAGAAAATCTTTCGCGAACTTTTCCGCCGTGGCGAAACAGACTTCCGGTATCTCTTGAGCAAGAGATCCATGATATAGACGGAAAACGTATTGAAAAGAAAGAAGTAAATCATCCCCCGACGAGAGATGGAAAAGACCCCATCGAGCATAAAAGAGGTAAAGGTGATCCCAACAGCGAAAAATACATTGTATTTCAAGACCTGAAAGAGCTCATCCAGGTAACCCCTGCTATAAAAGCGATAAGCAATATTGCTAATGTAAAAGGATACAAAATGCAAGAGATAGAGAATGGCAATTGTCTGCGACGTGTATTCTGCATCCTTAAAAAGACTCACAATGTAAGCTGAAAATAGGACAGCTAAACTTTGAAAGAGAACAATATTTAGTTTTTCCAGTTCAATTCTTTCTTCTCCCATTTTCCCTCAATCCTATTCTTTACTTTTTCCCATACTCTCCGTAAGATCCATATCCACCATATGAACCATACTCAGCAGCTTTAATGTTAAATTTATTGAGCACTACTCCCAAGAAAGGTGTGCCTGTTTGTTCTAATTGGTCCTTGGCTTTTTGGACAGCCTTGCGTCCATTGGCACCAGATTCTGTGATCAAGACAGTTCCATCACAGCGTTGGGCGATAATAGCCGCATCGATCACGACCCCGATTGGAGGCGTGTCGACAATGATGTAGTCAAAATGCTCACGCAGGGCATCCATCATCACAGTGAAGTTCTTGCTTTGCAAGAGACCTGTTGGGTTTGGTGCTACCTGTCCAGACTCGATGATATCCAAGTTTGGAAAATCAGTCGCATACAAGATTTGGTCCAATTGGCTACGGCCAGATAAGAAGTCGGTCAAGCCTTGGATCTTAGTACGGCTACGGAAAATCCCTGTCATGACAGAGTTCCGGATGTCACAGTCTACCAAAAGGGTCTTGTAACCCGCACGCGCAAAGGCAACGGCCAAGTTGGTTGAAGTGGTTGATTTCCCTTCATTTTCTTGAACAGATGAGATAGCGATGACTTTTAAGTCCACCCCACTCAATTGGATATTCGTCGCCAGGGCATTAAAGTACTCTTCTGCCTTCCGAACTTCTTGCAATTTGTTTTTTGAAATTTCTAACGTATTCATGCGATCCCCAGTCTACAGTTTCTTAATATCTGGCACAATACCAAGTAAGGTTAAGCCCATCAACTCTTCGATATCTTCTGGTCTCTTGACACGATCGTCCAAGACTTCTACTACGACCATGAGAACCACCATCAAACCAGCTCCAGCAATAAAACCAAGAAGGACATTGCGTCGGATATTTGGTGAAGAAGGTGTTTGAGGCACTTCTGCTTCATCCAAGGTCGTAACATCTGACACCTTGGTCACAGAAATAATCTTTTCAGCTGCTACATTCCGAAGGCCATTGGCAATACGAGCCGCTTCTTTTGGATCTCCGTCCTTAGCTGTGATCGAAAGGATACGAGTATCTGTCGGAACAGACACACTGATCTTTTTGGACAACTCAGCTGGTGTCATATCAAGTTTCAATTCTTCGATGGCTTGCGTCAAAACATTTTGAGAAAGAATGATCTCACGGTAGTCCTTAACCAAGTAAGAACCCGCCTGCAAATCAGAGTTTGTCAAGGCATTGTTGTCTTGGTTTTGACGACTGACCACGTAGATCCGGCTAGTACTTTGGTATTCTTTCTTGGCTAAAAAGGCACTGTAGCCAAACGCTGCAATGGCAAAGACAAGAGCGACCAAAACGATCGAAAACTTGCGTTTCCATAGGGTCTTCAGCATAGCGAAAACATCAATTTCCACTGCTTGATTTTCTTGATTGTTCATTTCCTAATTACTCCTTCATGTGGATCTCTCCACCTGTTTCCTGGTTAGATTAATTCATCCGCTAACAAGAGTTCTTGATTGCTGACAAAGAGAGCTTGTGCTCGTTGTTCTCCGTATTCTTCCTTGATCAAACGATAGGCTTCTGCCATATAAGGCGGTCGTTTATCCACATTGTGCATATCACTGGCCACAAAGTGCACCAAGTCTTTTTCTAAGAAGTAGCGAGCTCGTTTTTTCAGTTGTTTTTGCTCATCCCCAAATAGGCGAGGCTTGAGAACGCTGGAACTATTGATCTGCATGTAGCAGCCCATGTCAATCATCTCTTGCACGCGCTCCTCATTTTTCTCCAAGCACTTGTAGCGCTCGATATGGGCCACCACCGGTGTCACACCTAGATGGAGCAAACGGTCCAAGGCCGTATGGATCTCCTTATAAGGTGTTCCCATGCTGAATTCAATCAGCGCAAAGCGCGTATCTGCCAAACGTGGGATGATCTTTTCTTCCAGTTTTTTCAAGACATCATTCGTAAAGTAGATCTCTGCCCCGTAATGAATCGTTAAATCTGGCGCGACCTCTGCCGCAATTTTTTTCACTTCTTGAAAATTTTCTGCAATTTTTTCTTCTGGAGTTTCAAACATCCCCTTGCGACGATGAGAAGTGGAGATAATGGTCCGTACCCCTTGGCGATAGCTTTCTTCCAATAAGGCACGTGTATCTTCTCTTGTCTTTGGTCCATCATCCACATCAAAGACGATGTGCGAGTGGATATCAATCATTTTTCTTTTCCTTCCATTACTTTTTGAATGGTTTCCTTAGCCTTGGTCAAGCTGGCTTGATCCAACTCCATGACATAGAGGTTGTAACCAGGCATAGCATAAGACGGCAAGTCATTTCGTCCTTGACCGGTAATCGCTTGAGAAGTCACCTCATAAGAACCACCCGTTTCTAACTGGGTATTGATCAAGTTCATCATGGTTGGCAACTGCATATTGGTTTGGACAGAATCTTGGAGGTTTCCGATAATCTCATTGTAGTTGCTCAAGACCTTGGTAGAAGTCAACTTTTTGATAATGGCCGCAATGACTTTTTCTTGGTTTTTCCCACGATCATTGTCGCCACCTTGGAGAGAGTAACGTTCTCGGACAAAACCGAGGGCTTGCTCTGAATTCAAATGAACCTTTCCAACCGGGAAATGGAACTTGCCATGAAGGCTCGTGAATTCTTGGTCATTTTCCACATCGATCCCCCCTAGAAGGTCAATCAACTTGAGGAAGGAGGTGAAATTGAGACGAACGTAGTAGTTGAGCTTGATATCGTAGAGATTCTCAAGGGTATGGATCGAAGCATCCACTCCGTAGATCCCCGCGTGGGTCAACTTATCATTTTGGTTGTTACCGCCATCTGCAATCGGTACATAGGCATCCCGTGGTGTCGTTGTCAATAGGACTTGCTTGGTCTTCCGATTGACCGTCATGATGATATTGACATCTGAACGAGAAACCGAGGTTACCGGACCATAGGTATCGATCCCGCTGACATAGATGTTAAAAACATCCGCATTGGCAGACACCTTGCTCGTCGCTGCCACTTCTTTTCGGATCTTGTAGGAATAGATTTTCTTCAACTTCTTCGCATAGTCCGCATCTTCTGCGGCAATGGTATCCTCAAAGGTACTGTTCAATACCATGGCAGTAGCGTTACCCTCTTGCAGGCTCTTATAAGCATCTAAATAAGTCGGTGCATCCACTACAGAAATTTCCTGACCCTTGGTCTTTTTGATGTTGTCCAAGAGGGCAGTGAGATTGGCTTCGTTATTGTTGCCCTTTGGTGCTACCACTTCCTTGATTTCTTTGATATCTTTGATGTCACTGTCTTTCTTGACATAGACAGCCATCTCAAACTCTGTATAGTTAGAGTGGCCATTGACATTACTGGTCAGATTCAGCAGCTGTTGACTAGCAAACAAAACTCCTGAACTAGCCAATAAGCCGACAAGAAGGAGGACCAAAGTTGTCTTTTTGGCCTGATTTTTGATCACAAACCAAGCTGATAAGAGCAAGAGAAGAGCTAGTAGTGCCATCACGAGAATATTGACATAGCGAAAAGCCAAGATGTTATTGGCCAACATGGTATAGGTCGCCCAACTTGCAGTCATAAGCAAAAAAATAAGCAATACGGAATTAATGATTCGCAATTGCCCCCACTTATGCTCTGAACGACGACTCCGTCTCCTTTGTGACATAAATACCTCCAATTAGTCCTAATCATATTTATTGTAACATATTTTTAGCAAAAAATGCATTCATTATCACTTTTTTGTCCATTATGGACATTTGTAAAGTAAGCGTTTTCTGAAATAAGCAAAATCCCTTGTATACTTATGCAGAGAATCCAAAAAAACCGGGTGAAAAACCCGGTTTTTGAAGATCCTACAAAAGATCATCCCGCTTGACTTGCTCAAAACTTTCCTTGCCATCATTGAGCTTGTCCCAGATGACAACCTTTCCTTCTTTCAATGATTTTTGAACATCAATAATCCGCTGGTTGGAAGACCCACGGAACTGCAACATGAGGTTCCGCTTGCTTTTATCATAGCGCCCATCCACCAGGATATCAATCAGCGACAAGAGCTCCAGTTTATCAGGCGTTTCTAACATCATTTCTTCCCAAGTGTAGCCCGTCCAAGACCAAATATCTTTTTCCGGCAATTCTTTCCGAATACGTTTTACAAGGGGTAAAAGAATACCTGTATTAAGAAATGGCTCTCCTCCTAGCAAGGTTAAGCCTTGGACATAGGGTTGGGCCAGATCTTCCATGATCTGCTCTTCTAACTCTTTGGTATAGGGAATGCCTGCATTGAAAGACCAGGTCGCTACATTGTAACAGCCCTCACAGTGAAACATGCAACCTGCTACGTAGAGGGAGTTGCGCACTCCTTCTCCATCCACAAAGTTAAAGGCCTTGTAGTCGATGATGCGCCCTTGACTCAGTTCCTCACTCTTCCACTCTCCTGGTTTTGGTGTATTCCATGTCATCCTTCTAGTCCACCTCTATCCAATACCGCTCCGTTCCATTACGAACATCTTCAAATTGACCGCCATTAGCTAAAATAACAGCTCGGCTGGCAGGATTTTCCGTGCTACAAGTCACCAGAGCACGATGAATGTTCTTTTCTTTAGCCACTTGCAGACCTTGATGAAGAGCTTCTTTTGCATAGCCCTTGCCCCTTTCAGAGGGACGGATGGAGTAGCCAATGTGGCCACCCTCCTCCAGGAGATATGCACTCAGGCGCAAGCGGAGATTGAGAAAGCCAACCGCTTGACCGTCTCTTGCAAAAGCGACTAACTGAACAGCAGGAACCCAACCTTCCGGAATTCCTAGCCCCATTTCCATGTCACGATTACTTTCCAACCAGGCTTCGTAAACAAAAGCTTCAGCATCCCAAAAGCCGCCGTCATGAGCCGATTGGGTCTCTTCGAACTCTGCCACCATGCTTAGAATGGTTTCTTTATCTGCTAAAGTTGGTCTACGTAGTTCCATCTTTACCTCCCCCCATACGAGAAAAGCGAGAGCGGACTCTCACTTCACAACATAAACAATCATTTTTAATAAAATGAGTTAATAAATACTGAATCAATAAGGTGACGCTTATTTATTAAACTTTTTTTAGAATCCCGTGGGAAAAATGCCTGAAACTAACAAGTTTCAGGCATCCGGAATTATTGAGACCCTAGGCTCAATAATTAGTCATGGAACTTCTTCGAAGTTCGCTGACGTCCGTACCCACCCAAGGAAAGTCTCAAAAGAGAATTTCATCTTCAATATGAAGCGAGAACTCTCACTTTTATTTTTTCTTAGCCTTTTTTAGAAATTGTTCTCTCAGGCTGGCTACTCGGTCTTTTTTATTGATTCTACCCTTTGAATGCTTCTCGTGGAATCGTTGAACCTGAGCCTTGCCTTTATCATCTAATTGGTATTTTCCCATAATGTCCTTTTCTAATCTGTCACTTGGTGTCCAGCTGATTTGATAGTGGATCCATTCATGTGTTTGACCCGTGCAGCGATTTCCTTATGACGGCCATTGACCATCGGACGAGCTTGCGGGTTTCCTAGATAACCACAGGTCCGTTTGACCACATCAACCGTTTTCGGATCGCTATTACCACAGTTTGGACAAGCAAATCCTCGCTCAGTCGGCGTGAAATCTCCTTCAAAATCACACTTGTAACAACGGTCAATCGGCGTATTGGTTCCGAGATAACCGACCCGGTCATAGGCATAATCCCAAACCGCTTCAAGGGCTTTTGGATTTTGTTGGAGCACAGGGTATTCACAATAGTGGATAAAGCCACCAGACGCACCTGCTTCAGGATAAACTTTCTCAAAATCCAACTTCTCAAATGGCGTTGGGTTCTTACGAACATCGTAGTGGAAACTATTGGTGTAGTATTCCTTGTCTGTGATATCCGGAACCTTACCAAATTTCTCCGTATCTAGGCGACAGAAGCGGTCTGTCAAGCTTTCTGACGGAGTCGAATAGATAGAGAAGTGGTAATCATACTGGTCAGACCATTCTTCCACGCGCGCTTTCATATCCTTGATGATATCGATCGTGAATTGTTTGGCTTCTGAATTGTGTTCCCAATTTGGACCATAAAAGACGGTTGCGACTTCATAGAGTCCGATATAGCCCAGAGAAACAGTTGCTCTGCGATGACGGAAGAGCTGATCTACCTGGTCATACTTGCCCAAGCGTTTTCCGAAAGCCCCATATTGGTAGAGAATCGGCGCATTAGCTGGTGTCGCTTCTTTGGTGCGTTCCACCCGGTAAACCAAGGCATCTTCAGCGATGTTCATCCGTTCATTAAAGATTTGCCAGAACTTCTCCTTGTCTCCGCCTGATTCCAAGGCAATCCGAGGTAAATTGACTGTCACAACCCCTAGGTTCATCCGGCCAGAATTAACTTCCACACCATTCTCGTCCTTCCAACCTTGAAGGAAAGAGCGACATCCCATCGGCACCTTGAAGGAGCCTGTCAACTCGACAATCTTGTCATAAGACAAAACGTCTGGATACATACGCTTCGTTGCACATTCCAAGGCCAATTGCTTGATATCATAGTTAGGAGTTCCAAGTTCTAGGTTGAGCCCCCGCTTAAGGGTAAAGATCAGTTTTGGAAAGATAGCGGTCCGATGTTCCGATCCAAGTCCCTTGATTCTGATTTCCAAAATCGCCTTTTGGATTTCCCGCTCGAAGCGATTGGTTCCAAGACCAAAACCAAGCGAAGTAAAGGGAGTTTGTCCGTTCGAGGTAAAGAGGGTATTGATCTCATATTCCAGCGATTGCATGGCATCATAGATATCTTTTTGAGTCTTGCTCCAAGCATAGTCCTCTTGCTTTTCAGGAAGCACCCACTCTTTGGCATCTGCCAAGTGTTTTTGGTAGTTCTTTTCTGCATAAGGGGCCAGGACCTCATCGATCCGGTCAGCTGAACAGCCCCCGTACTGACTAGAGGCTACATTGGCAATAATCTGCGAGATTTGAGCCGTCGCAGTTTGGATGGACTTAGGACTTTCTACTTCTGCATTCCCAATCTTAAAGCCATTTCTGAGCATGCCTTCAAAATCGATCAAACAGCAGTTGGTCATCGGTGTATAAGGGCTATAGTCCAAATCATGGTAGTGAATGTCCCCTTTTTGGTGGGCATTGGCTACGTGTTTGGGCAACATTTTGAGACCAATAGACTTACCAACAATCCCTGCTGTCAAGTCCCGTTGCGTGTTAAAGACATCACTGTCCTTGTTGGCGTTTTCATTCACGACGGCTTGGTCCTTATTGAGGAGTTTGCCAATCGTAAAGTTGATATCCGTCGCTTTTGAGCGCTCAAAATCACGCTGGGTGCGATAAGTAATGTAGCTCTCTGCAATCGCATATTCATTAGCTTGAAGCAATTCATGCTCGACGACATTTTGAATCTCATAGATCTTCACGCCATTTGGAAAACGTTCCAAAATCTCTGCGATCACACGATCGACAATGGCTTCTAGTTTGGCTTCCATCACGGGAGTGAGAGAAGTCACTTCTTCTGTTGCCTTCAACAAGGCTTTATAAATTTTTTCAACATCGAATGGAACACGACGGCCATCTCGTTTTTCAACAAAAATATCCGGGGCCATTCTCAGTTTTTCTTCTCTCAAGGTGATCATACCAAACATGCCTCTCTTCATTTATTTACATACAAGTTGTATTATACCACTCCAAAAATAAAAATCAATATCTTGTGGAAAATTTTATAAAAAACTTTCTAAAGCACAAGATATTGATTTTCTTAAGAGCGTTGATAGAGTTTGAAATGACGGTATTTCTTCTCAACGAGATGATAATTTTCTTTGAGCAAGTCCTTCATATTGGAGGTCAATTCTACCTGATTGTTGACCACAATATACTTGGGTTCAGACCGATCGATTTGTTGGATCACATTGGTCCGATTTTCATTAATTCCCAGATAAGACGTTGGGGTCAATAAGGCAGAAGCTGCCAAACGATCGCTTTCTTGATAGAGAGTAGCTGTCGTATCCCAAGCATAGATGGTATCTTGCGACTTGGTGTGATGTTTAATGTAGCTGGCAATAGCGCTCCGTTCACTCGATTGACCAGACTGAAGCACGACATCTTGAACCACTGGATTCGCCAACAGATAGACAAGGGCTACTAGCGGTAAGAAAACTTGGCTCGTAAAGTAAGCGGCCCAAACTTCCTTGTTTTTCTTCTTCCGACCACGACGTTCGATCCCATCGTTTTCTTCCCCATCTCGTGAGAACCAGATCGCAAACAAAGGAAGAACAAATGGCAACATCGGTAACAATTGGTAAGCGCCTTGTTCAGGAAGACCAATCGACACAATGAGGACCACCAAGCTACCTGCCCATCCCATAAAGCGGAAGATCCGGCGAGCACTGCTATTTTGCTTCGTAAAAGACATCAAAAAGGCAGAGACTAGGCCAAAGGCCAGCGCCAACAGTCCATAATAAATGGCATTACTGAAGGTCTGTCCATTGCTAAAATTCAAGGCATTAAAGACATAGGTTACTTGGTTAATGGCATAGCCAAAAGTCTGATTCAAAACGGTGATATAGCCAATTGGATAAAAGACGAGTGAAAAACCAAGGAGAGCTGCTAGCAGTTGATAAAAGCCACGCGCCCATCTCTTCTGCTTGATGTTAAAGGCTGTTAATCCAAGGAAGGCCAACAAATAAAACAAGGCACTGGTCATCGGATCAATCAAGAAAGCCACAGCTGCAATCGCACCATAAAGGATAAAGCCTTCATCCTTACGATGCCCAATCAAATAAGCCAAAATGAAATTCATGCTGGCAAATAGGATTGGAAGACTAAAGAGAGTCACATAAGTTCCTCCAAAACCAAGGCCTAGCACCAAGAAATAAAAGAGTAACTGGACATTCTTCGCTGTATCTTTATCAGACACCAGCAAGCGCACAACCCGATAGAGATAGGTACCCGCAAAGAAGAGGGCAATCGCTTGGAGGATCATCAAGATCCAATGTCCACCAGCTAAACTTCCCAACCAGTTGATTGCATAATAGAGCAGACCATTGGTTCCGTAAAAATCACCAAACGGTACTTGCCCCTTGGTCATTGCCCAGCCAGCATACAAGTTTTGCGATTGTTGATTGGTTGCAAAACGGGTTAAAAATGGCACGCCGACATGCAATAAACTAATCAAAAGACTCAACACAAAAGGAATCGTTAGAGGCACTGGACGCTTGGATTGACGACGGATCGGCTCAACTGCCACATCTGCTTCTAGCTCTTCCGTATTCTCTTCTACCTTCGATGCTTCCGCTTTTGCCGCTTCAACTCCCGCCTTACGCGAACGACGACTCATCCGACTGAGCGGTTGCTCCGCTTCCTGTTCCAATTCTTGTGTAGGTTCTGCTATTGCTTCTGGCTTGGCATCACTAATTTCCTCTGATGCCTCCATTGCAACCGGCTCCTCCAAGACTTCTGCCTGCTGGCTATGCGTAGGCTCTTCTTCGCGAAAGACCGACTTGTCTAGCACTTCGCGAATTTCACGTGTATCCTGGAAACTATCCCCCACGTGAAGCCCTAATTTTTTCGAAGTCATTTCTTGCTCTTTTTCGCTCATTCTTTTTCCTTTTCTTCACTATTCCTCTGCTTTTCCTTTTAGAAAAAAGCTCATTATCTTCTCTAGTATACCAAATTCTGCCGACCCTGTCAGCCTCTTGTCACATAGTGATAGGTAAAAAGAGTCAGGCCTCTCAGCTTCTGACTCTTTTCTCTGTTTTCACACACTTGTTACAACATCGGTGCGAATAATTGCATAATTTCCTTGATCAAACTTTGGTGCCATGTAAAGCGGAAGGTATCTTCAGTGATCTCTTGAGATACTTCAAAGATGTGGTCAAAGTCCGCTCGAATCTCTTTCAGAGCAGGCGTTTGATACATCCAGACCGCATTTTCATAGTGATGGACCAAACTACGGTAGTCAAAGTTAATCGATCCCACAACCGCCATTTCATCATCTGCTAGGACTTGCTTGCTGTGGACAAAACCAGGTGTGTACTCATAGATTTTCACACCAGCGTCCATCAGATCCAAGTATGCCCCACGGGTTACGATTTGGATCAATTTTTTATCCGGAATATACGGGGTCACGATGCGAACATCCACCCCACGAAGGGCCGCATTGCGGATATCTTCTGTCAAATCATAATCGATGATCAAGTAAGGAGTCGTGATATAGACGTAATCCGTCGCCTGGTTAATCATATTTTGATAGACTGTCTTTCCAACCTGCGACTTGTAAATCGGTTTTGGTCCACTCCCATAGGGAATGTAGAGCCCTTCTCCTTCGACCGCCTTATTTTCAATATGGTAGCGGTCAAAATCCTCGATTTCCCCACGGTTGATGTACCAGTTCATGAGGAAGAGTCGCGTTAAGGCCTTAACAGCTCGTCCATCTAAACGAATGGCACTGTCCTTCCAGTGACCAAACCGCTCAATGTGGTTGATGTACTCGTCTGCCAAATTGACACCACCCGTATAGCCGATCTGGCCATCAATGACCAAGATCTTACGGTGGTCTCGGTTGTTATAAGCCACTGTTAGACGGGGGATCACCTTGTTAAACTTATGGGCATCAATCCCCATCTTTCGCAATCGTTTGGTATAGTTCCCAGCCAAGGTTGCCATACAGCCGATGTCGTCATAAAGGAGTTTGACTTCGACCCCCTCTTTCACTTTCTGCTCTAAAATCTCTAGGATACTGTTCCACATCAAGCCCTCATCAATGATGTAAAACTCGATGAAGATAAATTTTTTCGCCACTCTCAGATCCTCTAGTAGTTGCTCATACATCTCCTCCCCTAGAGGGTAAAAGGTTGATGCCGTCCCATTGTAGAGATCCGCATTGTGATCCATGGATAAAATCGACTTGACCAAGCCATAAACCGCCTTGCTTTCTTGTTTGAGCTCCTTACGCAACTGATGACTATTGTCCTCTCGAAACTTCATGGACTCCATATTTTTCAGCTGGATCATTTCCTTTTTGGACAAACGTCGCTCTCCAAACATGAGGTATAAAAGCGATCCAAAGACAGGAATGACGGCAATCAAGAGCCAGGTCACCTTATTTTCAGGCGGGGTATTTCGATTAACAATAGCTAAGATTGTCGACACATATAAGAGCCCAATGACTGCAACAGATAGCCAATGAGGGAACCATCTATTGAGCCAGAAGAAGGCCGCAAAGGATGCCCATAGTTCAAAGCCCATAAACAAAATACTAAATCCATATTTGGACATTAATAGACGTAATTTTCTAAAGGTCACAGCATCCTCCTTTTTTCTTTCTACTAGTATACCAATTCTTTTTACCCGTTGCAACGACCAACCAAGCCCCTTCTAGACAAACAAAGAGACTAAAGATCCGTCTTTAGCCTCTCATAATTTATCTCTTATTGCTTAGTCAGAACGATAATTCCTTGATCATCCTCTGCCTGTTCCAAGTCTTCTAGCGATAACTGATCTCCTTCGATCCGATAGCGATAAGGCTCATCCCCTATACGCATGGATTGATTGACAGGATCAATACTGACCTCTTTTCTCTCTTCTTCTCCATCAGCGTCTTGCACTGTAAAAGTGCCTTTTTGACCCGTCACAACCAGTAGAATTGTATTCTCCTCATCCTGTCCCCGATAGCTTCCATCTATGGACACCCCTTGCTCTGGCTTTTCATTGGTCGAAACCACTGTCTCAGATGAATTTGAGCTAGCGCTACTCGAGACTTTTTGCTGTTGTTCGTGCTGGCTACAAGCAGTCAGGAAAAGGGCTACCGCCAAGGTCAGTATAGACATGATTTTTTTCATTAAAATCGACTCCTTTCGCCTTCGTCGAATCTATCTACCACCAGTATACGCCAAGAAAGTCTTTAGGTCAATTGTTTAACCCTCTAATAAAAATGCCCTTACTTCTGCAATAAAATACAAAGATCCTGTCACAAATAAGACTTCATCTGGACGACTCTGATCCATAAATTCTTTGATATAGGCCTTGTAGTCAGCCACATAAGGCAGGTCTTGGCGGTCACCCTGCGCCACTACTTCTCCGTAATGGAAGGTCGTCAAAATCAATTCAGCTTCTGGCAAACCAGTTTGAAGCGTTTCAAGCATCCCACTATAATCTTTTCGCTTAAGAGCCCCAAATAAAATCTTCACGCGTTTCCCGGCTAAGCTTTTTGCAAACTCAATCAAACGTAGCATGGCGTGAGGGTTATGGGCGCCATCCAGATACACCTGGTCACCAAACAACTCTAGACGTCCCGGCCAACGTGTCTCCTGTAAAGCTTGCTTGATGTGCTCTTTATCTACTTCTTGATGCGCGCCTTTCATATAAAGGAGAAAGGCCTCTAAAGCTACTGCAGCATTTTCCCGTTGGTAATCACCCTTCAAGCCAAGAGAGGGCAAGTCAAGCTCCACACTTTCATTCCAAAAACGATTCTGCTCTATGCCAAAATCTTCCTGGAAGGTGTGAAGATCCACATCCAACTGCTCCGCTTTTTCATGACAAACGGCTGCAGCTTCATCAGACAAGGGGCCCACCACTGCTTTCTTACCTTGTTTAAAAATCCCCGCCTTTTGCTGGGAGATTTCCGCAAGCGTCCCTCCCAGTGTTTCTTGGTGATCCAGGCCAACCGAAGTGATCACTGCAATCTCTCCTGTCACTACGTTGGTCGTGTCCAGAAGCCCACCAATACCTACTTCCAATAAGACCACATCTACAGCTTGTTCCTTAAAATACAAGAGGGCCATGAGGCAGATAATTTCAAAATAAGAGAGTTGGTCCTGGGTTTGGAGTAGGGTCTGCTCCATCTGCTGCACCTCTTGACCAATCCGAGTGAAATCTTCATCTGAAATTGGCTGATCCCCAATACAAATCCGATCATGGATACTGATCATATGAGGAGAAGTAAAGGTTCCAACTTTCTTCCCATGAGCCATCAACAATTGGCGCATAAAGGCGATCGTCGATCCCTTCCCATTGGTTCCTGTCACATGAAGGATCGGATAAGCCTTATCCGGTCTCCCTAAAAGGCTCACCGCCTGCTCCATACGATCCAGTCCTGATCGGAAATTCAGACCGATCCGACTATTCATCCATTGCTCAATCTTATTCACATCTTCCTCCTAAAAGAAAAAAGCGACAAAACCTCTTCTGACGTTTGCGCTCCTTTCTTTTGTAGTTATTCTTTCCGCTCATCTTTACAACAAGTCCCCCGGACATACTAACTCTTTCCAATTTCTCGGAGTTGAGGTGATACAGTCTCCCAGACTTCCTGCTTTTTCTTATTTCTTGAAGCAGGGCTAAAAACGTCCCCCGGACGTTTTTACTCCTCCATAAAGCTGTTGAAGACTTCTTCGATCATATCCCATTCTGCATCTGAGTCTTCTGGGATTGGTTGAAGGTCGCCTTCTGTTCCGTCTTCGTTTTCTGTAAATGAATAAGCTTGAATTTCAACTTCGCCATTTTCATCTTCTTCTGCATTTGCAGGGATCAAAAGGACATAGTTCTTTCCAAACTCTTCTTTGCCATCGATGGTCAAAAGAATTTCAAACAAGGTTTCATTTCCTTGTTCATCCACCAATGTGATTAATTCACGTTCTTCATGGTCGTGGTTATGATCATGTGCCATACTATTCTTCCTCGTTTTCTTTCTAAAAATTACGATCTAAATAATTTTGTAAAATGAGCTGCGCCGCTAGCTTATCAATAACTTTTTTGCGTTTGCTACGGCTAACGTCTGCTTGCTCAATCAACATCCGCTCTGCGGCAACTGTTGTCAACCGTTCGTCTTGGTAGTCGACTGGCAAGCCAAACTTTTCAGCAATCATCGTGCCATAGGCCTGACTGGCTTCCACACGCGGTCCGCTTGTGTTGTTCATGTTCTTCGGCAAGCCTACAACAAAACGGTCTACCTTGTATTGAGCTACTAATTCAGCTAATCGTTCTAAGCCAAATTCTTTTTTGTCCTCATCAATTTGAATAATTTCAAGACCCTGAGCTGTAAAACCAAGAGGATCACTCACAGCAACCCCGACGGTCTTTGAACCGACATCCAATCCCATAATTCTCATTAGAGGTCTATTCCTTGCCCTTTCAAATAATAACGTACCAATTCTTCCACGATCTCGTCACGTTCATATTTACGAATTTGGTTCCGTGCATTATTATAACGAGGTACATAGGCAGGATCACCACTGAGTACGTATCCTACGATTTGATTAATTGGATTGTAGCCTTTTTCATCCAGTGACAAGTAAACATCTTTCAAGGTCTCGCTAATTTCCTTACGATTTGAATCATCAAGATTAAAACGTACTGTCTCATCTGTAAATCCCACAAGAACACCCTCTTTCCTTAGAATACTACTATTATACCATAATCAAGGGTTTTCCACAATGGTCAACCCTTGATTTTACAGCTTTTTCAAGCATTATTGAGCTTTTTTAGTTAAACTGTTTTTTATTTTTGCTCACTCGCTCCAGCATTGATGAGATTGTCTGCAAATTGGCTCGGTGTCAGCTTCAACAACTCCGGCAAGTGATTGTTTTTGAAGTAGGTCATCCCTTCAGCCTTCTTCACATCCATCGCTTCAAAATCATACGTGATCGTCACCTTGTATTCATTCTCATTTTCCAAGGTCAAATCAGCTGTGAAACCTGGTACTGTCAAAGCTTCCTTTAAGGCATCATCCTTGTTAAAAGATTCTCTCAATTGCTTTTGCGCTTCTTCGACTCCAACCTGTTGGATCCCTTTTTTTAACTCCTCATCGGTCGCCGTCACATTGATAGTCTCCAATTTTTTAAAGGTGTTCCCCACGTAGGTTACGATTTGCGTCTGTTGTGTCCCCTTGTCATCTTTTGGAAAAACAAAGGTTCTTGTAACCACTTGATTTTCTTCAGCCTTTTGCAAGATGCTCTTATTATCCTTTTGCAGCTGTTCTGCTTTCGCTTTAATTGCTTTTTGCTCACTTGAGGTTGGCGTTTTCACTTGCTTTTTTTGACCGCATCCCGTCAAACACAAGACAAGCGCACCCAATAAGAAGATTTTTCTTTTCATTTTCCATTCCTTACTAGTTATTGTTTTCTAAAATATTGTATCATAGATTTTGTAAAATGGCGCAGTAAACTGCTTTTCATTCCGATTTTTAAAAAAGAAAAAATCAGAAACAAATTGTTTCTGATTTTCAATCACTTTAAAGGGCTGCACGCATCCGTGCTTCCGCATTTTCTACATTTCGAACAGATCGTGGCAAGAAAGCACGAATATCGTCTTCTTTGTAACCCACTTGGAGACGTTTGTCATCTACCAAGATCGGACTTTTAAGAATACGAGGTGTTTCCATGATGATATCAATGACTTCGTTAACACTCAAGTCTTCGATGTCCACTCCTAGATTTTTAGCGTATCGATTTTTTGAAGAGACAATACTTGCCACTCCATTTTCAGTCTTTGTAAGAATATCCAACAATTCTTCTTTGGTGATCCCTTCCTTACCGAGGTTTTGTTCTTTATAAGTTAGCTGGTGAGCGTTGAGCCAAGTCTTTGCTTTTTTACAGCTGGTGCAACTTGACACTGTATAAATTTTAATCATGCATGCACTCCTTTCGCTACACGATAATACTATCGTATTAAATTATAACACAAAAACCATCAGTCTAGCGACCTATTTTGAAAAAAATTAATCTTCAATTTCAATCGCGTCATCTAAATCTAGAGTTACTTCTTCTACGACAGGAGCTGTTTCTTCAGTTTTATCAAGGCTTTTCACCGCTTCGTCTTCTTCGATCAAACCAAAATGTACCCGAACCTTATGGTCGATTTCGTCAAAAATTTCTGGGTGGTCAGCCAAGAATTTCTTAGCATTTTCAGATCCTTGACCGATTTTTTCGCCATTATATGAGTACCATGCACCAGCTTTTTGGATGATATCCAAATCTGTTGCAATCTTCACCAATTCACCCGTACGTGAAATTCCTTCCCCGTACATGATTTCAACCATGGCTTCTTTAAACGGTGGAGCTACCTTGTTCTTTACAACCTTGATCTTGGTTTCCTTACCAACGTTGGTATCTTTTTGGTCCCCAGTACCCTTGATTTGAGTATTTCCACGGACATCTAAACGGACAGAGGCGTAGAATTTCAGGGCACGACCACCAGGTGTCGTTTCAGGATTCCCAAACATGACCCCAACTTTTTCACGCAATTGGTTGATAAAGATGGCAATGGTCTTGGTCTTATTGATAGAAGCTCCGAGTTTGCGCATCGCTTGGCTCATCATCCGCGCCTGCAAACCAACGTGGCTGTCACCGATATCTCCATCGATTTCTGCACGAGGGACCAAGGCCGCAACAGAGTCGACAACCACCAAATCAACCGCACCAGAGTCGATCAATTTACCAGCAATTTCAAGTCCTTGTTCCCCTGAGTCTGGTTGAGACAAGAGGAGTTCATCGATATTGACCCCGAGAGCTGCCGCATAAGATGGATCCAAGGCGTGCTCGGCATCGATGAAAGCAGCAATGCCCCCTTCTTTCTGTGCTTGGGCTACTGCATGGAGGGCAACGGTTGTTTTACCAGAAGATTCTGGACCATAGATTTCGATGATCCGACCTTTTGGATACCCACCAGCACCCAAGGCAATGTCAAGAGCCAAGGAACCTGAGCTCATGACTTGAACTTTTTGCTCTGCGCGTTCGCCCAGACGCATGATGGATCCCTTACCAAAATCCTTTTCGATCAACTTCAGGGCATCATTGAGCGCTTTTTCACGCTCGTCTCCAAATTTCTTAGAGATATCATCTAATTTTTTCTGTTTTTTCGCCATTCTTTTCTCCTATTTTTCTATACAGGAATGCACTCTATTCACCAACGGTTTCCGTCATTTAACAGGTGCATATCCCATTCATTTTTTGAATCAGTCTTCATTTGGCACAAGCTTCATTATACCAAATTTTCACCATTTAATACAGCCAGGCGCACCAAATTAAAGGCATGAAGGACTGCAATTTCACGGACATCAGAGCGGCTACGTCCGGCGATATTGACTTGGACGCTATCCACTCCATTTGGAGTCGCAAGTCCGATAAAGACAGTCCCTGCTGGATGCCCTTCCAGACTATCTGGCCCCGCAACTCCGGTCAGGCTAACACCATAATCGGATCCTGTTAATTTACGGGCCTGCGAAGCCATAGCTTGGGCTGTAAAATGAGACACTACTCCATGTTGCTCCAACTCTTGAGCTGGAATAGACAACATCTTGCTTTTTTCTTCTAGGCTATAGGTGACAAAACCGCCTGCGAAGATGCTGGAAGCACCCGAAAAATCTGCCAGAGTCGCTTGGAAGAGGCCAGCTGTCAGGCTTTCTGCAGCTGTAATGGTCTTAGCAGTCTGTTTCAAAAGATCAAAGGCAACCTTGGCCATCGAATTGTCATCTCCATAACCGTAAAACAACTCTTGCAAGGGTTGATGATCCAGGGTGTGGCGTGATAAGATTTCCTTTTCTAAAACATCGAGCTTAGCATCCGCTTCTGCCTGATCTTTCGCCTTTGTAGACAGACGCAAGGTCACCTCTCCTGTCTTGGCATAAGGAGCCACTGTCGGATCACTCTGCTCTTCAATGATATCTGCTAAAATCGTAACCAGCTGGCTTTCCCCAATCCCAAAGAAGCGCAAAACTCTTGAAAAGAGCTGCTCCCCTGTTGTCAAATGAGGCACCAATTGTTCATTAACCATGGGCTTTAACTCACTTGGAGGACCAGGTAGAACGACATAGGTCACACCATCAACCGTGATCAAACCTCCAACCGCGAGACCTGTACGGTTTTGAAGAGGGATTGATCCGGCGATCATTTGTGCTTGTCGCTCATTATTGGGCGTCCGGACATAATCAGGGCGACTCGCAAAGAAGGTGTCAAGTTTGGCAAGCGCTGTCAGATCAAAAACCAGTTCTTTCTCTAAAAACTTAGCAAGGGTTTGCTTGGTCAAATCATCCTCTGTCGGCCCAAGTCCACCGCACAAAATCACCAAATCGCTGCGCTTTGAAGCTGTCTCAATGGTCGAGAAGAGACGACCTTCATTGTCTCCTACCGCCACATGATAATAGACATCAATCCCTAAACTAGCTAATTTTTCAGACAAGAATTGAGCATTGGTGTTCACAATCTGTCCTGTGAGAATTTCGGTTCCCACTGCAATAATTTCCGCCTTCATGGTGCCTCCCACTTATACTATTCGTAATTTTCATTTCATTTTAACACAATTTCCTAAATTATTAAAAAAACAGATTGAAGATAAAGTCCATTTTGGACAACTTTCTTCAATCTTTTTACTTTAGAGTATAAAGTAAAAACTCTTAGAAATAACATTACATCAGCATTCCTAAGAGTTTTAACTATGTGGCAATCAACTTCTAAAGGGCTATTTTCTATTGTTAATAGAGCTTATCTATATTCTGAAGCAACCATATCGAGTGGTTGCTTTTTTACTACTTTCTTGATCTAAATGTTTTCTTCTGACTCAAATTCTTGTTGTTTCCCCTCATCTTTTGTGATACAATAGCATCAATTTTTTCTAGGAGGATAATATATGGCTTCTACTATTGGTATTATAAGTTTATCTAGTGGGACTATGGGTGAAGACTTTGTCAAGCACGAAGTGGACTTGGGTATTCAACGTCTCAAGGACTTCGGACTCAATCCTATCTTTTTACCTCATTCGCTAAAAGGCTTAGATTTTATCAAAGAACATCCTGAAGCTCGTGCAGAGGATTTGATTCAGGCCTTTTCTGATGATAGCATCGACATGATCCTATGCGCCATTGGTGGAAACGATACCTATCGCTTGCTACCTTATCTTTTTGAAAACGACCAACTACAAAAGGTTATCAAACCAAAGATTTTTCTCGGTTTCTCGGATACGACCATGAACCATCTCATGTTGCATAAACTAGGAATCAAGACTTTTTACGGCCAATCCTTTCTAGCAGACATTTGTGAGTTAAACAAAGAAATGTTGCCATATAGCCTCCACTACTTCAAAGAATTGATTGAGACGGGAAGAATCTCAGAAATTCGACCTAGTGACATTTGGTATGAGGAACGGACTGATTTTAGTCCCAAAGCCTTGGGAACACCTCGTGTCAGCCATGCAAATACAGGTTTTGACTTGTTACAAGGCAATGCTCAGTTTGAGGGAGAAATCCTCGGTGGTTGTCTTGAGTCTCTCTATGATATTTTTGACAACTCTCTACACGCAGATAGCACAGACCTCTGCCAAAAATACAAACTTTTCCCTGACTTATCCGACTGGGAAGGAAAGATTCTATTGCTAGAAACAAGTCAAGAACAGCCTGAACCTGATGATTTCAAAAAAATGTTGCAGGCTTTAAAAGAAACTGGGATATTTGAAGTCATCAGTGGACTCTTGGTCGGAAAACCTATGGATGAAACCTTCTATGACGACTATAAGGAGGCTTTAATGGACACCATTGATAGCAATATCCCAATTGTCTATAATCTAAACGTTGGCCATGCCACACCAAGAGCAATTGTTCCCTTCGGAGTCCACGCCCATGTAGATGCAACGGAGCAAGTCATTCGCTTTGACTATAACAAAGAAAGCTGAGATGAATTTCTCAGCTTTTTCTATATTCTCTGGTGTTCTAGTCATCTAACGTCACTTATTTCCACTTTTCCATTCACAATCATTCTCATGATCATTGACCAGGCCTGCTGCTTGTAGGTAGGATAGGACCGCAACGGGACCCGTAAACTTGAAACCACGCTTTTTGAGATCTTTAGCAAGCTTCTCGGAAAGAGCTGTCTTCACAGGGGCCTGCCGGTAATCCGGGACATCATTGTTGATGGCTTTCCCCTCAACAAAAGACCAGAGATAGGTATCAAAAGAGCCGAATTCTGCCTGGACTTGTAAAAAGGCCTGGGCATTGGCCTGTGTCGCAAAGATCTTTGCACGATTGCGAATGATGGCTGGATTGTCTAACAAAGCTTCCAGCTCCTCATCCGTCATGTCTGCAACACCTTGAAGGTGATAGCCATGAAAAACCTCACGGAAAGCCTGCCGTTTATTGAGCACCGTTTCCCAAGATAGTCCAGCCTGATAAGTCTCTAAGCAAAGCAACTCAAAGAGCGCCTGGTCATCGTGGAGGGGCTGTCCCCACTCCTCATCATGGTAGGCTACATATAGCGGGTTGTTCATTTTGACCCAGCTACAACGTTTTGGCATCTTATTCTCCTATCTTTGAAACATAATCAGGCAAGGGAACAGTAGACTTCTCCAATAGATTAATCCAACGATTAATATCTGGTGGTAGAGGGTTAAATTTTTCATCTGTTTGATACCTTGCTTGACCATCTGTTTCTATACCAGTTAATGTTTCAATCTGTTCTCGAAGTTGGTCTACAGTTATCCAATCAGTCCACCCTTCAAAAAAGCTTTCGGGAGCCAATGTTATTCCATACCATTCTTGAAACCATTCAATGTAGTCTGCACTTAACAGATAGAGTTTTTCGAAAGAACAAGATTCATCATTCACCTTTATACTATCTACTATATTGTCATTATCCACTACGGCAATACTCACACCACAAAATTCACAAGGAATTGAGCCAACTTGACCATAGCGAGATCCATTATGCAAAAATAATTCTGTCTGACTCTGTTGACAATTTTTACAAAATAAAGGAAAAACTTTACAGTGTATCCGTATCGTCTTAATCTTCCCATTCTTAAACATTATCTTGATATGGTTGTTACTGCTTCTTGCTTCAACTAGTTTAATTCGAGCAATGCTCATTATTTCACCAACATCTTAAGAGCTGACTTGATGTAGTTTTCAGCAGTATCAGAAGTTCCTTCAAAGAATTTCTTGATTTTCTTGAGTTCCGTTGCCTTGTAGCCCAATGCCAACATGGCTTCCATAGCTTCTTCAAGAGCTTGGTTTTCTTCTGTTGCTTTGGCTTTGGTCTGAGCCGGTGCATCTTCTAGATCAAGATTGATCTTACCTTCCAAGTCCAGCACCATCTGTTGGGCTGTTTTCTTGCCGATCTTTGGAAACTTGGTCAAGTAGGTAATGTTCTTGCTTTCGATGGCTTGGACAAGGCCTGCATTATCGTCTGCAGCAATGATAGCCAGAGCTGAGACAGGTCCAATCCCAGAGACTGAGATCAAGTTTAAAAAGAGCTGCTTCTCTTCTTCGGTTGCAAAACCATAGAGAAGGTGGGCATCTTCACGGACCACTTGGTGCAGATAGACGTGCACCTCTTGGTTCATTTTACCAGAGTAGGCATAGGGATTGGCCACATGCAAGAGATAGCCGATTCCAGCTGTTTCTACCACGATGTATTTGGCGGTGATTTTCGTTAAGATTCCTTTAATGTATTCGTACATAATCTTCCTTTATTCTTTGTTTAATACTTGCCCAATTCCCGTAAACTGGTGTGATTTTCCTGAATGCGTCGGAACATCTTTTCCATATCTGACTTGGTAAAGTTAACCAAAACCGGACGGCCATGAGGGCAGTTATAAGGGTTGTCACATTGGGACAATTGGTAGATGAGATCTCGTGCAGAGTAATCGTCCAGTGTATGGTTGGCCTTGATAGAGCGTTTGCAGGACATCATGATGGCCAACTCAGCTCGGTATTTCTTGATGGACACTTCCTTGGTCAAGAGGAGCATGTCACACATTTCGTAGATACCCGACTCGATCTCTTCTTCCTTCATCCAGATCGGATGCTCCCGCAAGATCAACTGGTTGGCTCCGTATTCTTCTAAGTAGACGCCCACTTCTTCTAGGAGGTGCTTGCGCTGTCGCAGGCGGATCAGATCGTCTGTAGGGAACTCAAAGATATAAGGCACCAGCAGTTGTTGCTGACTGCCGTCTACGTCCCCGATGCTCTCCCGGTATTCTTCGTATTTGACCCGCTCTTGGGCCGCGTGCTGGTCAATGATATATAGGCCCCCATTTCCTTGGGCAAAGAGATAGGTTCCATGCATCTGACCGAAATATTCCAACTCTGGGAAGGTCGAATGTTCTTCCCCATCCAACTTATCATAGGCCTTGTCTAGACTAGCCAGATCCAACTCTGGGTGATCCAGTTCATCATAAACCGCAGTCTTTCTTTCCGCAAACTTGATCGCGCTTGTCGGTTTTTCTACTGGGTTTTCTTGGCTTGTAGAATCAGCAGTTACCTCATCTGTCAGAGGCCGTTGAGGATCTGCCACTTCTGGTCGAAGCTTGAAATCTTGACTCTCTCGGTCATAATAGAGGCGGTTTTCTTTTAAAGGCAGGGTCGTCTGTACTGGCTTTTCTGTTCGACGAATAGTCGACTTGGCTAGATTTTCTAGAGCATCCGGAATCAGGTCCTGCTCTTTCAAAGCGTTCGCAATAGCCTGGGAGATCAAGGCCATTAGTTCTCGTTCTTTGGAGATGCGAACCTCTTGCTTAGTGGGGTGAACATTGACATCCGCTAAGTAAGGATCGATCTTGATATTAATGATCGCGAGTGGAAAGCGCCCCACCATGAGTTTACTGCCGTAGCCGTCTAAAATAGCTCGATTGAGCAAGAAATTCTTGATATAACGGCCGTTGATAAAGAGACTGATGTAGTTGCGATTGGCACGAGTCAATTCAGGCAAAGACACAAAGCCCGTCACTTCAAAATCCAGATCGCGATTTTCAATGGCCACCATCTTCTTGGCAGACGCCAAGCCATAGACGCCCGCAATCGCTTGCCGGAGATTGCCAGTACCTGCCGTTTTGGTCATTTCTTTTCCATCATTGATCAAAGTGAAAGCAATCTCTGGATGGGCCAAACTCAATCGGTTGAGAATATCCACGATATGGGACAGCTCTGCCTGCTGGCTCTTTAAATACTTGAGACGAGCAGGGGTATTAAAAAAGAGATCTTCTACTGTAATCTTGGTCCCGACAGGGCTTGTCGCTGGCTCCAATTCCTCAATTTCACCACCCTTTGCGACCAATTTGGTCCCGTGGGCAGCTCCTTCTTGAGCCGTTAGAAGGGTTAGAATACTAACAGAAGCAATGGAAGGCATGGCCTCGCCACGAAAACCAAGGGTTCGAATGCGAAAAAGATCCGCTTGATTCTTGATCTTACTGGTCGCATGTCGACGAAGGGCCAGAGCGACCTCATCATGCGCAATTCCTTCCCCATTGTCTGTGATCCGAATCGACTTCAATCCTGCTTCTTCGATTTCAACGACGATCTGGCTAGCTCCAGCATCGATCGAGTTTTCAACCAATTCCTTTACCACACTAGCAGGTCGTTCAATTACTTCACCTGCCGCAATCTGGTTGGCTAGGACTTCTGGCAATTCAATAATCTGTGACATAGCTGCTCCTTTACCTTTTTTCACCGATACATGTAGCTCTATTATACCACAGATCCACAGGACTCCCTTTCTTAAAAAATGGAGGCTAGCCCCATCTTCTTCCCTAAAAACCGCATAGGCAAAGAAAATGACCACATAAACAAATCCCCTTGTCTTCCCTTTGGAAAAAGTGTTTAATAGTAGTGTAAAGAAGGAGCCGGGCTAGCAGGCTAACCGACTTTACCTAAGGAGGGAGAAAATATCTTATGAAAGTAGAAGTACACATTGATTCCCACTTCCAAGAAGAAGCGGTGACGATTACAGCACCTACACTATCTACGCGTGTAGAGAGAATCCGTGACTTTGTGGAAGAATTGGATCAAAAAGGGCGCTTACGTGCCAAAAAGGATGGGGAGGCTTACCTGATCGAAAGCCAGCTATTCCAACGTTTTTACATTGAAAATCGGCAAGTGATTGGTGAGACCATGACAGATCAATTTATCCTGACTGGACCACTCTATCAACTATCTGAAGACTTACCGACCTTCTTTCTCAAAATTTCCCAATCTGAAATTATCAACACAAAAGAAATCGATCACCTGCACTTCACTAGTGGAGGATCGGTTCAAATCCATCTTAAAAATGGGAGCCTGACCTACTCCTCCCGTCGTTATTTAAAAGCCATTAAGGAGAAATTATCATGCTAAAACAATCATTTTCTGACGCCCTAAAAGGGATTCTCATCGGGCTCATCCTATCCATCTTCTTTTCCTACCACTTCTCAGCAGAGTTGTACCTTCCCTTAAGTCCCAACTCTGCAGTCGGCCGCTGGATGTTCTTGCATCATGTTCACGGCTCACTGGTCATGCTCTATTGCGTCCTCGTTTGGGGTGCGATTGGGGTCCTCTTTAGCTTGGGAAGTCTCCTCTTTCAAAAAGACTGGAGCCTCTTGCGGGCTACTTTGAGCCATTACCTACTCATGTTACTTGGCTTTATTCCCCTAGCTACCTTGGCCGGCTGGTTCCCAGCACGACTAGGATTTTACCTCTCGCTCATTGTCGAATTCACCCTCGTTTATGTGATCATCTGGTTGGTCTCTTATCATTTTTACAAAAAACAAGTCCAAGAAATCAATCAAAGCATTACTAACCACTAAAAGAAAAGATCCTCGCCGTCACGAGGATCTGAAAGTGGAGATAAGCTGTTCTTTTATACAAATCTAATAAATTCTATAAAAATTATACTCGTTATAGTTATTCAATCATCTACTGAAACTTTCCGCTGTGAGAAAAGTGCCTGAAACACAAACGTTTCAGGCACTCGGGAGTTTTGAGACCTTAGGCTCAAAACTAAGTCATGGAACTTCATAGAAGTTCGCTGACGTCCGGACTCACCTAAGGAAAATTTCTAAGATGTCTTTGTCTTCAATCTGAGATCCTCAATGCTACGAGGATCTTTTTTTACAATTTCTTTTTCAATTCGGCGACTGCCATCATGACTTCCATCGGAGTCATATTGTAGAGATCCAGATTCTTCAATTCTGTGATCACTGTATTTTCTGCCTCCTCCTCAAAGAGGGACATTTGTTCAGCAACCTGTGAAGGTGCTTCCTTTTTAGGAGTTTCATCCACAAACGGTACTTGCTGAGCTTGTCCTTCGAGCTTGGTCAAAATCGCATCCGCCCGCTTCAACAACTCTTCTGGCAAACCAGCGATCTTTGCTACGTGAATCCCATAGGACTTATCCGCTGGGCCGGGTTCAATCTTGTGCAAGAAGGTAACCTGTCCATCTCGCTCCAAGGTCGCGACATGGACATTTTCCAAACGGGACAGGGTCTCTGAGAGAGCTGTCAACTCATGGTAATGGGTCGCAAACAAGGTCTTAGCACCGGTACGATCGTGGATGTATTCGATGATGGACTGAGCAAGAGCCATTCCATCATAGGTCGCAGTTCCCCGTCCCAACTCATCAAATAAAATCAAAGACTGGGGCGTTGCCTTGCGAATAGCGTGATTGGCCTCCATCATTTCTACCATAAAGGTAGACTGACCCGATACCAGGTCATCAGCAGCTCCGATCCGGGTATAAATCGCATCAAAGATTGGCAACTCAGCCTTTTGCGCTGGAACATAGGAGCCAATTTGCGCAAGAATCACAATGATCGCCAATTGGCGCATATAGGTAGACTTCCCGCTCATGTTTGGCCCTGTAATCAACTGAATATCCCGTTCTTCATCCATAAAGATGTTATTAGGAATATAGGACTGGGCTCCCATGACTTTCTCGACAACTGGATGGCGACCTTTGTCGATTTCAATTCGTCGCTCTTCATGAAAAAGGGGGCGATTCAACTGTTGCGACTCAGCAACACTGGCCAAACCTTGTAAAACATCAACCGTCGCAATCGCCTGAGCCAACTGTTGCAGACGCTGGATATATTTGCCAACTTCTTCACGAATCCGCATAAAAATCGTATATTCAAGATTAGCAGACTTCTCACGCGCCTCTAGCATATCTCCTTCGATACGTGCCAATTCCTCCGTACCAAAACGTTCTGAATTTTTCAAGGTCGCCTTGCGGAAAAAATGAGCAGGAACGTGGTTCAATTGAGAATTGGTGACATGGAAATAGTAGCCATCCTTCTTGTTATAATCGATTTTTAAACCGGTAATGCCACTGGCTTCGCGCTCCTTGGCTTCAATCTCTGCAATCCAACCAGTACCATCCCGAAGAACAAGACGGTACTGGTCCAATTGCTCGTCAAAACCGGTACGGATGATATTTCCCTCTGTAATAACAGCAGACGCTTCCGGAGCAATAGCAGATGTAATCAAGCGGTGTAATTCGGGAAGTTCATCCAAGCGTGCAATCAAGACATCCAAGACCGGATCACCAATTCCTAGTAATATCGACTTGATCGTTGGCACATGCCCCAGAGTATCTCCTAGTTGCAAGAGATCCTTAGGATTGATTTTACCAAAGGAAACCCGGCTCGCTAAGCGTTCAATATCATAAACCCCTTTGAGGCTGTCAGTCAGGTCGCTCCGTTCAAAGAAATGATCCATAAAGACCTGAATGATGGCCTGACGCTCTCGAATCCGTTTCAAATCGACCAAGGGTTTCTGAATCCAGGACCGCAACAAACGACCTCCCATGGCCGTCTTGGTTTCATCCAAATACCAATACAAGCTACCATGTTTCTTCCCAGTCCGAGCATTCTCTGTCAAATCCAGACTAGCCTTGGTCGCAAAGTCCATCTGCAAGAAATCACAAATCTCATAATGATGGGCTTTTTTGAGGTGACTCAATTCCCGCATTTGGGTCTGGTGGACATACTGGAGAAGTGTTCCAGCCGTTTTCTTTTCGAGCTCACTCAGATGATCTCCTAAAAGTTGGACATCGTCCAGCGCTGTCTCTACATGTGACAGCAAGAGATTCATCTGGCTTACAAAAACACGTTCTTCCTGTTCTGGCAACTCATAACCCAGGACCACCTCACGCGCACGTAAATTGCGGATTTCTCCGCAAACCATGCTGAAGTCATTGAGAGTGGTCACCTGAAATTCCCCTGTCACCAAATCCATATAGGCTAGCCCATAGTTATCCCCTGCTCGGTCCAAAGCAACCAGAAAGTTATTCTCACTATCTGGCTTGGTCGAATCCACCACTGTACCCGGCGTGATCACCTGTACGACTTCACGCTTAACGACCCCCTTGGCTTCTTTGGGATCTTCCATTTGTTCCGCGATCGCTACCTTATACCCCTGTTCGATGAGAACATCAATATACTGCTGGGCCGAGTGGTAGGGAACACCCGCCATGGGAATCGGATTCTCTGCATTTTTATTCCGTGAGGTTAAGGAAATCTCTAAAATTTGAGCTGCATTCACTGCATCTTCATAAAATAATTCGTAAAAATCTCCCATTCGAAACAGCAAAAAGGCATCCGGATAGTCTTTTTTGATATCTAGATACTGCTGCATTCCAGGGGATATTTTTTCTACTGTCATACTTCTTTATTCCTTACTGTTGCATCCTTTTCTGACACAAGCTCCATAGATGAAAACAGGAGTAGATAGCTCACTATCTTCCTCCTTTTGACATCTTAATGGGGTATTCTCTTTTTCTTTAAGGGCTTGATTACTGCATCATCCCTAAAATTTCATTTTGAATTTCAATGGCTGCATCTTGGTCTCGACAGACAATCAAGAGGGTATTGGCCCCTGCTACTGTTCCCAAAATACGCTCATCTGACATCTCATCTACACCATTGGCCAAGAGAGCTGCTTCTCCTAGCTCTGTCCGCAAGACCAAGGTAAATTCTGCCCGTGAGACAGACTTGGCATGGCTGGACAGCATAATATAAATCTCTGCCACCTCAGGCTCATTTGGCAAAATATAATACAATTGATCTTTTCGCTTCACCTTGACCAGACCTAGATCCCGCAAATCACGTGAGAGGGTCGTTTGCGTTACTGCAATTCCTTTTGCTTCTAAACGATCCTGAATCTCTTTTTGCGTGGACAGTTTTTCATTTCGAATCATCTGTTGAATCAAAAGGTGTCGTTCTGTCTTTTTCATTGGACCTCCACTTTTGAATAAATATACTTTAAATTATACCAAAAAAATTGAAAATTCGCTCAGAATTGTGTTAAAATAATAGTTAAAAGGACTAAGGAGCTAATATGAACAATAAAGAACTCATTGCTAGTGAATTGGCCAAAGTGATTGACTCTCTTGACCAAGATGCTATTTTAAACTTGCTTGAACAACCAAAATCATCTGATCTTGGTGACATTGCTTTTCCAGCCTTCTCACTTGCAAAAGTGGAACGCAAGGCTCCTCAAGCAATCGCTGCAGACATTGCTGAAAAGATCGACCAAAGCGCCTTTGAAAAAGTCGTTGCAACTGGACCTTACGTTAACTTCTTCTTAGATAAATCTAAGATCTCTGATCAGGTGATCAAATCCGTCATCGAAGCAGGTGCAGACTACGGCCAACAAGACGAAGGACATGGTCAAAACATTACCATCGACCTTTCAAGCCCAAACATCGCAAAACCATTCTCAGTTGGTCACTTGCGTTCAACTGTTATCGGGGATGCTCTTTCAAACATCTTCCGCAAAATGGGCTACAACACGATTAAAATCAACCACTTGGGAGACTGGGGCAAACAGTTCGGTCTCTTGATGGTCGCTTATAAAAAATGGGGTAGCAAGGAAGCTGTCGAAGCCAACCCAATCGATGAATTGCTAAAACTTTACGTTCGTATCAATGCTGAAATTGAAAACGATCCTGAGCTTGATGAAGAAGGACGTCTCTGGTTCAAGAAATTGGAAGATGGGGATCCAGAAGCGACTGAATTGTGGCAATGGTTCCGTGACGAAAGCTTGGTGGAATTCAACCGTATCTACAAACTCCTTGGTGTTGAGTTTGATAGCTTAAACGGGGAAGCTTTCTACAACGACAAGATGGATGAAGGGGTTCAAATCCTTGAAGAAAAAGGCTTGTTGAAAGAATCTAAAGGAGCTAGCATCGTTGAGTTGGATGATGTGAACCTTCCACCAGCTATGATTAAGAAATCAGACGGCGCTACTCTTTATATCACTCGTGATATCGCAACCGCTATCTACCGTGCACGGACTTACAACTTTGTGAAAAACATCTATGCTGTAGGTCAAGAACAATCCAACCACTTCCGTCAGTTGAAAGCTGTTTTGAAGAAAATGGGATTTGACTGGAGCGATGATATGGTTCACGTTGACTTTGGTTTGGTCACAAAAAACCGCCAAAAATTGTCAACTCGTAAAGGAAATATCATCCTGCTCGAACCAACTCTTCAAGAAGCGATCTCTCGTGCCAAAGCTCAGATCGAAGAGAAGAATCCTGAACTTGAAAACAAGGAAGAAGTGGCACATGCAGTCGGTGTTGGTGCGGTTAAATTCTACGATTTGAAGACAGACCGTCGCAACGGGTATGACTTTGACCTTGAAGCCATGGTATCCTTCGAAGGAGAAACTGGACCTTACGTTCAATACGCTTATGCTCGTATCCAATCCATCCTTCGCAAAGCCAACTTCACTCCATCAACAGATGCAACTTACAGCTTAAGCGACCCAGAAAGCTGGGAAATCATCAAGCTTCTCCAAGACTTCTCTCGTGTTGTCAAACGTGCCGCTGAGAACTATGACCCATCCTTGATCGCTAAATATGCGATTAACTTGGCTCAAGCCTTCAACAAGTACTATGCTCACACTCGTATCTTGGATGAAAGCCCAGAACGCGATAGCCGTCTTGCTCTTAGCTACTCAACAGCAGTAGTCTTAAAAGAAGCCCTTCGCTTACTTGGTGTCGAAGCACCTGAGAAAATGTAATTTCTTATCTAATGATTGATAAGTAGAACATCTCTTATGGGAGTGAGAGGAGAAACTAAATGCGATTCAATTTAGTTCTTTCTCACTCCTTTTGTCATGCCCAATGCCCTTCATTCTCTACATTTTCAGATCCTTTATATACAGGAGAAATCTATGAATCAAACCGTTTACATCTTAATCCTCATCAGTTTAGTGATCCTCTTTTTATTTAACAAGTACGAAAGAGAAAAACTACAACGGCTCTTACAAGAGCAACTCTTGAAAGACCAAGACTTCAAAAAGAGTATCAAGGAAAAAATCCAACAGACCGATAACATCAACGATGTCATTCATGCCATCAACAAGGACTATCGATTAGGGCTCCTACTTGCTAAAGAAATCACAGAAAAATTAAAATAAACCGTAAAAAAGAGAGTGGGACAGAAATCGGTCATTCGTTAGAATTCGATTTCGTCGTCCCACCTCCGCACAGTTGAGTAGGGCTGCAAAAGCTGATGAAATCAGCGTAGTAGAGCCCACTCAACCACTGCGTCTTGCTCGACAATCCAAAAACAATTAAGAGGCTAGGACTTTTGTCCCAGCCTCTCTTTATTTTACAGATGATACAAATCTTCTACAATGGCCGCTACTTTTTTAATATCTCCCAACATCCCCCGCATTTCAAAATCGGCTAACATGGGGAAACCAAAGCGTTGACTGTACTGCTTGGCCGTTAGGCAATATTGATTATTGAAGTTGCGGTTTCCAGATCCTACAACACCCAAGCATTTAGTGGCATTGTCTCCATAGGCAATAAAATCTGCGACATCGGTCGTTAAAATCTCCACATCCCCATTATCAACACCATTTCCTCCTTCTAGATAGGTAGGCAAAAAGGTGATAAAAGGAGTACCGACTTCAAAAAAGGGCTTTCCTTCTTTGACCAGGTCTTTGACATGGATTTTTTCAATTTCAAGCCCTGGATGGGCTTCCATCAAATAGTCACTTAAACGTCGAACAAAACTCTCTGTATTCCCACTCAAGCTAATATAAACAAAGGATACTTTCATCTTTTTTCTCCAATCAAGAAGCTCTCTTAACCTCTAAGAGAGCTCCATTCACACTCTTTATGATGCCGTTGCTTGAGCTTTTCTCAAGCGCAAGGTTTTATATAAAACAATTCCAAGGAAGAGAAGGGATAAAGCAGTCAAGAGTAACAAAGCAATGGACGAAGATGCCAGATATCGTTGACGAAGCGCTGAGTTTGAAAAACTAGCTAATAGTGGACGCCCTACAAAATAATTATAGCAAGAGAAGGCTTGACTTAATAAAATCTGCCCCATATAAGTATAATGTGCTGTTAACAGATCCTGCTTCATAAAGAGGAAATAGAAAGTTGCAAGCAAAGCAATCAGAATCAGGGAAACAAATAAAAAGGTTAATGGAGACTGATTGAGTTGGGCTGATTTCTCATAGTATGTCACATAGTCAGCCTTGTCTTGAGCCGTTGTTAAACCAAGTTGTTTAGCAAAATCATCTGTCAGTTCAAAACTCTTTGAAGCTCCAAAGGTTGAGACAGCTGAAGTCAGGGTTCCAACCGTAGAGAAAAATAACAGGATATACAGATAGATGGGTTTCTTTTTCATACACACTCCTTTTCATTTCTTACACACTATTATATCGCGATACAGATAGAAAGGCAAGCGCCTCAAACCATGGAAGCACTCGCCTGACCACTGATACGTTCAAATGAAATTCATTTGGAAAATAATGTGTGCAAAAGATGAAAAAGACATCGCAACTGTATAATTGGAATAATTAGAGATATAACGGAGTCCTATAAACTTTCATTCGAACAGGACTAGTATAGCTGATTTTTCTCTATTTCAGTAGATTATTTCTATTCTGCTTCATTTCGACACGATTTGGTCTTTAAAAGCCATGTTCTTTCCTTGTCCAAGAACTATTCTGTCATTTTTCACAACTATTTGGTCATCACTCCATCAAAAAAGTCAGAAGGACTTGCCTTCTGACTTTCTTTATTTAGATGAATAAACGAAAGAAATAAGAATTAATCCTCTTTTTTCTTGCGAGCAAGACCCAATCCAAGCAATCCAGCCATCGCACCTGCAAGTACAGCTGCAGCTGAGCTTTCTGTACCTGTATTTGGAAGCGCAGGTGTTTGGCGTTGCGCAGGTTCTACAGGTTGTTCCGGAACTTCAGGAGTTGGTTTTGTTGGAACCTCTGGAGTTGGTGGAACAATTGGTGTTGGTGGGTTGTATGGAGTTGGAGGAACTGGTGTCGGTGGGGTTGGAATGTCTGTTTCCGTTACCACTTTATTCTTATGCCATTTCACTTCAGCTTCTGGTTTCACCGGTTTCGTATTTGGAACGACTTCAGGAGTCGGTGGGGTTGGTTGGGTTGGTGGAGTTGGAGCTTTTGGTTCTTCCACATCGACCGTAATGACAGTGTAGGTTGGTTTGGCTGGTGCTGTAGGAGCTGTTGGCGGAGTTGGTTCCGTCGGAATTGCTGGTAGTTTTTCAATTGTAATCGTTGGTGGAGTTGGAGCCTTTGGTTCTTCAGGAGCCGTTGGCTCTTTCGGTTCTTTACCTGGCTCTTTCGGAAGACCTACATTTGAGTTAATGGCAAACCAGTAAACCGTTGGTTGACCAGCCGCATTGGCCCCATTGGCCGTAAATACCAAGTGACCATCAGACATCTTCAAGCCTGCTCCACCGTAATATAGATATTTAGAAGATGGATTATCCCAACCTTCAAGAGTTGAAGATGTTTCCCCGTTAAAGACGGAACCATGTTCAATATATTGGTTATCCTTGAAAGAAGTTACTTCTTTAGTAGCCGCATCATAAGAAACACTTGAGTTTGGAATTGGAATGAATTTATTGTTTCCAACATTTACAGACTCTTGGTGGTCTACTGTTTCGAATTTCTTCTTAGGTGTGAACGTAATTTGACCAGTCGTTGCATCTACTTTGTATGATCCGAGAACGTCATCCTTACCTTCAAAGGTAAATTCTTCCGTTCCAATGGAATGAACACTTCCTGAACCTGAAGCATTCACAGTTAAGGCATCTGTTACTTCTTCCTTCTCCGGAGTTGTACCTGGTGCCCATTTACCGGCTTCAACTTCTACATAACCATAGGTCTGTTTCACAATTTTAAGAGGATTGTCCGCTGAAATGGAAACAGAGGCATCACCAAAGTTTGCTCTTCCTGTTTTAACCTTCACTTCATTGTTTTCAATGCTCATTGACGAACCATCTGCATACGGATCCCATGTACCACGAACGGTGTTACCATCTTTATCTTTGGCTTCTACTGTAAGGGCACGAGGCTTATCTCCACTATCTACATAGGAAGCACCTGTCCAGTGGTTGAGGGAGTTCAAAGCAACAATGGCATTGCGTTTCGTCAAATCAAATTTTTTGCCATCACCATCATAAAATTCAACATCGACAGCCACTTTAACAGGTTTATTTTGGTCTGTTGAAGCACCGACTGTAAGGGTTACAGTTGGATCCGAGCTAACAGCTGCAATTCCTTTGCCATCATTTGATGGAAGACTCAAAATCTCATAGCGGTAAATCACACGTTTGATTGGATGCATATCCGTATCTTCACGCATGCTAGACTGATTCAAGTTATCATAGGTCACAACAAATTTGTCGCCTTCCTTCACTTGAATGTATTCAGTCTCATTATTCGCCCAAGGACTGGTTGCTACAATATCTGAAGCTTCCAATTTATTGGAATCATATTGGTGTACATTGCTTGTATTTAAACGAGCTTGGGCATCACGAGTAAGATACGTGCTGATCCCATCAATGGTATGCGTTGCTCCACCTTCACGTTGGAAGGTTAAATCTTGGACAGTTGACACATTTTTAAGGTCAGCATACGCATTGTCTGTCATATATTTGTCGTATGCTTGTTTCGCGTCCGTATATTGTTTTTTAGCAATTTCGTATTCAGCTAATTTCTTTTGATAAGCAATATAGTCATTTTCATACTGTGCTTTTTTAACATTGTATGTGTTAAGATCAGCGTCGTATTTTTTCTTGGCAGCATCTTCTTCTGCTTTCTTAGCAACTAACTTACCATAAGCTTCTTTATCTTTATCGTATTGAGCTTTCTTAGCTTGATATTCTTGTAAATCTTTGTCATATTGCGCTTTAGCTGTATTGTAAACAGCCACTTCCGCATCATACTTAGCTTTTGCTTCTGCATTGGCCTTGTCGGCTACTGCTTTTTCTGCTACTTTAGCATCGTAGGCTGCTTTTTTAGCATTGTACTCTTCTAAAGCTTTATCATAAGCTGCTTGTTGGGTATTGTAGTCTTCTACTTGTTTCTTGTAAGCTGCTTCCGCATCCGCATTTCTCTTTTCAATCAATGTGATTTCTTGAGATTTTGCTTCATACTCAGCTTTTGCCTTTTTGTAGTTTTCAACGACTGTGTTGATTTCAGCTGTTTGAGCTTTATTATCTGCTTCTGCTGCTGCGATAGATGGTTGGACTTTTTCAGCTTCTTCTGTAACGGTCACACCTTCTGTGGCTGCATCAGCTTTTGCTTTTTCAAGTTCTGGTGATTCTACATAAGTCGTCGTAACTGTTTTATTTCCTTCTGTCACAGTTGTAGATGTCAACTTAGAACTTGTTGCAACAGCTGCATCGCTTGTTGCTATATCCGTAGTAGTCACTTCAGTTGCAGGCGCTGTTGCCTCATCTGCTTTCACTTCTGCTCCATAGGTATTAACAGTAGCCAATCCAGCGATGGCCAATGAAACAACACCGACTGATAACTTACGAATTGAAAATTTTTCCTGCTTCGAAACATGTTCACGATAGCTTTTCATTTTCAAAACTCTCCTTTTTTGTTTAAAAAAATCTCACTGTAGAGGCAAAAATATGCTACTTTCAGTTAACTCCATTGTATCACAATCAACCATTTTTATTTATTTGTCAATTTAATTTTTTATTTTACTTTAAATATATAACAACTTGAATCCCCAAACCTTCCTTGCCTTCCCCATCTTTTGGTTGAAAATATATGCAAACACCTTTGAAAAAAACCTTTATTTTCAATGGTTTTTAAGACGCTTTCTCTTTTTATAAATTTCACCGGAAGGCTTTTTTAGGAGAATTATTTTTTTATACCAATAAATTAGATTTGAAGGCTGAAAGAAAAAATTATGTAATTTTTTCCCTTTGGGGGGTTACAAAATTCAAAAAAACAACACTTTTTGCAGACTGTCCATTCCCTAAACTAGCTCCATTTCTTTTCCAAAATAAGAAGTAATGAAAAAGACCAAGGTCTTATGGACCTTGGTCTAACAACTAATGATTAGTTTAAGTGCCAGATATCTTCATTGTACTGAGCGATCGTACGGTCAGATGAGAAGAATCCTGCTTTAGCAATGTTTACGATCACTTGATCCAACCATGCATCACGGTCTTCGTAGTCAGCCAACATGCGTTCTTTGGTGACAATGTAGTCTTCCAAGTCAAGAAGAGTCATGAACCAGTCTTTGTTGATCAATTCATTGTGAAGACGAGTCAAGCGTTCTTTGTCCCCAACAGCAAGAACGGCATCGCTGACGATGAAGTCTACCAATGGTTTGATGGCTTCACGTTCATAGAAGTCTGCTGATTTGTATGCTGATTTAGCGTAAAGATCGATAACCGTTTCTGAATCTTCACCGAAGATATAGATGTTGTCACGTCCAACCAATTCAGCGATTTCCACGTTAGCTCCATCCATCGTACCAAGTGTCAATGCACCATTCAACATGAATTTCATGTTACCAGTACCTGAAGCTTCCTTCGAAGCAAGAGAGATTTGCTCAGAAATATCGCTAGCTGGGATCAAGTAGCTTGCAGCAGTTACGTTGTAGTTTTCTACCATAACAACTTGCAAGTGTGGAGCTACCGCTGGATCGTTTGCAATCACTTCAGACAAGCATAGGATCAAGTGGATGATATCTTGTGCAATGGTGTAGGCAGGAGCTGCTTTACCACCAAAGAGAACAGTGATTGGACGAGCAGGGATATTTCCAGCTTTGATGTCCAAGTATTTGTGGATCACATACAAAGCGTTCATTTGTTGACGTTTGTATTCGTGAAGACGTTTGATTTGGGTATCAAAGATAGAATTTGGATTGATTTCCACACCTTGATGGTCTTTCAAGAAACGAGCCAATTTGCGTTTGTTGTGAGACTTGATGTTTTCCAATTTTGCTTTGACTGCATCTTTATCTTCATAAGAAAGAAGGTCTTCCAATTTAGATGCGTCATGGTGCCAGTCACGTCCGAGGATATCATCCAAGTAGTGTGACAAGGTTGGGTTAGCATGCATGAGCCAACGACGGAATGTGATACCGTTTGTTTTGTTGTTGAATTTTTCAGGGTAAATGTCGTAGAAGGCTTTCAACTCAGAATTCTTCAAGATTTCTGTGTGAAGTGCTGCTACCCCGTTTACGCTAAATCCATAGTGGATATCCATGTGTGCCATGTGTACACGATCGTTTTCATCGATAATTTGAACAGCTGGATCTTTGTATTCAGCGCGAACACGGCGGTCCAATTCTTCAATGATTGGAACCAAGTGAGGAACCACTTCTTGCAAGAATTCAAGTGGCCATTTTTCAAGGGCTTCTGCAAGGATTGTGTGGTTAGTGTAAGCCGTCATGCTACGAACGATAGAGATGGCTTCATCCATTCCAATACCACGTTCTGTCAAAAGACGGATCAATTCAGGGATGACCATTGATGGGTGAGTATCGTTGATTTGGACAACAGCATAGTCAGCAAGGTCATGCAAGTTGCTTCCTTTTTCGATGGCTTCGTCGATGATCAATTGTGCACCATTTGATACCATGAAGTATTGTTGGAAGATACGGAGCAATTCCCCTTGACGGTTACTATCATCTGGGTACAAGAAGAGGGTCAAGTTGCGAGCGATATCTGTCTTGTCAAAGTTAATACCATCTTCAATAATAGATGAATCAACTGAATCCAAGTCGAACAAACGCAAACGGTTCTTGGTATCGATCTTGTAACCAGGGACATCGATATCATAAAGGGTAGAAGTCAATGTGAAGTGTGCAAATGGCACTTGGTAGCTACGGCTTGAACGAACGAGCCAGCTTTGGTCAGTCAACCATGCGTTTGGAATCGTTTCTTGTTGGTTGTTTTTAAGGACTTGTTGGAACAAACCAAAGTGGTAGTTCAAACCAACCCCATCCCCTGTCAAACCAAGGCTTGAGATAGAGTCGATAAAGCAGGCTGCCAAACGTCCCAAACCACCGTTACCAAGTGATGGTTCCAATTCCACTTCTTCGACTTCGATCAAGTCTTTACCAGCATCTGACAATTCTTTTTTGACATCGTCGTAAAGACCCAAGTTGATCAAGTTGTTAGACAAGAGTTTACCGATCAAGAACTCAGCTGAAATGTAGTAAACTTTTTTCTTACCAGTATTTAATTTCTTTTGAGCGCTTGCTTGCTTCGTGTAATTTAGCAAGGCAATGTACAATTCTTCATTTGAACATTCAGCAATTGTTTTTTGATGATGATCAATCACATATTTTTGTAATGATTCCATGTTTTAAAGTCTCCTTTGTTTCAACAATTTTAATAGGGGAAAGATTGCTGAAATCAGCAACCTTTCGAGAACGATTATTTTTCTGCTTTCTTAACTTCTTTTTTCAAGTCTTTATTTTCACGACGATAGATCGTAGTGAAATCAAGCAATTCTTGCTCGACAGCTGGTGTCAATTGATCCGCTGTCATGCGCCATGACCAGTTACCACCGAGAGTAGATGGGAAGTTCATCCGAGCTGAACCATCTAACTCAAGCAAATCTTGCATAGTCGCAATCGCCATAAAGCTGACAGAAGCAAAGACGGTGCGAAGCATCGCATGCGGTACAGATTCGTACTCTTTCCGGTTAGTATAACGGGCAAGGTACTCACGAGTTGGATCGTCGATTTCATTGCGGTACCATCCAAGAACTGTGTTGTTATCATGTGTTCCTGTATACATCACAGAATTGTTTGGTGCCAAGTGAGGGCTATCGATACTTTCATCGTCCGGATTGAAGGCAAATTGAAGAATCTTCATTCCTGGGAAGCCAGTGCTTTCACGAAGTTCGATGACTTCATCTGTCATAAAGCCAAGGTCCTCAGCGATGATGTTCAAATCACCGAGCTCTTCCTTCACAGCTGCAAAGAGTTTGTAGCCAGGACCTTTAACCCATTTACCTGGTGCTGCTGTATCTGATCCAGCAGGGATTTCCCAGTAAGACTCAAAACCACGGAAGTGGTCGATCCGCACGATGTCGTAGATCTTGAAGCTTTCACGCAAGCGTTCAATCCACCATTGGTAGCCATCTTTGTCCATTGCTTCCCAGTCATAGATTGGGTTCCCCCAAAGTTGACCAGTTGCTGAGAATTCATCTGGCGGGCATCCTGCGATGCAAGTCGCTTTCCCGTTTTTATCTGTTTTGAAGAGATGAGGGTTCGCCCACATGTCACTTGAATCTTCCGCTACATAGATTGGCATATCTCCGACGATTTCAATGTGATGGTCATTGGCATAAGCTTTCAAGGCCAACCATTGTTGGAAGAAGAAGAATTGAGTCACACGATGGTAAGTCAATTGATCCGCCAATTCTTCACGGTATTGAGCCAAAGCTTTTGGTTCACGTGCACGAATAGCTGCATCTGGCCATTCTGTCCAGGCTTTTAAATCAAAGTGTTCTTTGATAGCCATGTATTCTGCAAATAGTTCCAACCAAGAAGCATTGGCTTGGCAAAAGGCTTGGAATTCTTTTTGATCACCTGATTTCAAGAAGTTCGCAACGGCTTTTTCAAGTAGCGGACGACGTTGTTCGAAAACCTTTGCATAATCCACTTGAGTAGGATCTTGACCAAAATCCACTCCTTTAAGATCTGCTTCTGTCAACAAACCTCGTTCAATCAAAAGATCGAAATCAATAAAATGAGTGTTCCCAGCAAAAGCTGAGAAAGATTGGTATGGAGAATCTCCATAACTAGTTGTACCAAGCGGCAAGATTTGCCAGTAACGTTGCTTGGTCCGAACGAGGAAATCAACAAAATCATATGCTGATTGACCGAATGATCCGATCCCGTATTGTCCAGGAAGGGAAGAAATGTGCATCAAAACACCACTTTGACGTTTTTTCATGGGTTACCACCTTTTTTTATTTCTTTGAAGCCTGCGATTCGGTGCACGGTATGGGTATCGTTGCAGAGTCGTATCCAGCTCTCAAGCGGCTCTACTCTTTGTTAAAAATCGAACAGGCGCAACTCAGTTTACGCAATTTTTGCGAAAACGTTTGCGTACCATGTTATTATAAACTTTTTCCCTATTTTCTGCAAGGGATTTCTTAAAAACTTTTTTAACTTTTTTCAGAATGTCCTCACCCCCTTAGTGTATTCTTTCCTTTGGCTAATGTCAACAAATTTGATGCATTTTATAGAAGAAAGTTCGGAATTAAAATATTTTTAAAAAAATTGTTTAAAACTACTTGCAAACGTTTTCGCCTTGTGATATACTTAAGACGTTTTAGGAAAACGTTTGTCTAAAACGGTTTCTAATTATTATCTTTTTTTATTCTTTAGGAGGAATAAATCATGAAACGTACAATTTTACGTAGTGCTGCTGTACTTGGTACAGTTGGTTTTGCCGGCTTCTTACTTGCTGCTTGTAGCAATAGCTCATCAGGTTCTTCTGAGGCAAGTAAAGAAATCAACGTCTATGTAGACAAAGGCTACAAATCTTATGTTGAAGAAGCTGCAAAAGCTTTTGAAAAAGAAAATGGAGTAAAAATTAACATCAAGACTGGTGATGCTCTTGGTGGATTGGATAACCTTTCTCTTGATAACCAATCTAAAAAAGCTCCAGACGTAATGATGGCTCCATACGACCGTGTAGGTGGTCTTGGTAGCGATGGTCAATTGGCTGAAGTGACATTAAACAAAGATAGCCATACAGATAAAACAACTGAAGCTCTTGTAACAAACGGTGGTAAAGTTTACGGTGCACCTGCTGTCATCGAAACATTGGTTCTCTACTATAACAAAGATCTTTTAAGCGAAGCTCCAAAAACATTTGGTGATCTTGAAAATCTTGCAAAAGATAGCAAGTACGACTTCGCTAGCGAACCTGGTAAAACAACTGCCTTCTTAGCTGACTGGACAAACTTCTACTACACTTACGGTTTACTTTCAGGTAACGGCGGTTATGTGTTTGGTAAAGACGGTACAGATCCTAAAGATATTGGATTGAACAACCAAGGTTCTATCGATGGTATCGAATATGCAAAAACTTGGTATGCTAAATGGCCAAAAGGTTTGCAAGATACAAAAGGTGCTGCTAACTTCATCCAAACACAATTCCAAGAAGGTAAAACAGCTGCTATCATCGATGGTCCTTGGAAAGCTGCTTCATTGAAAGAAGCTAAAGTAAACTACGGTGTCGCAACGATTCCAACTCTTCCAAACGGAAAACAATACTCTGCCTTTGGTGGTGGTAAAGCTTGGGTTATCCCTGCAGGTGCGAAAAACCTTGATGGCGCTCAAAAATTCATTGACTTCTTGACAAGTACTGATCAACAAAAAGCTTTGTTTGACAAGACCAATGAAGTTCCTGCCAACACAGAAGCTCGTAAATATGCGGTTAGCAAAAACGATGAATTGACAACTGCCGTTGTTGATCAATTCAAGAACGCTCAACCAATGCCAAATATCTCAGAAATGAGTGCTGTTTGGGATCCAGCTGCTACTATGCTTTTCGATGCTGTAAGTGGTAAAAAATCTGCAAAAGCATCTGCTGACGATGCAGTGAAATTGATTAAAGAAACCATCGAACAAAAATTCGGTAGCAAATAAGACAGTTTTTAGGTGTGAGTAAGAGGTTGGAGACAAAGTCCCAACCTCTTATGTTCAATTATCAACCTTCTACTAGATCACTGTCAAACTTGTCTTCTTGCTCTCTGGCAAGGACATTATAAGGAGATTTGAATGACTACAGAACAAAACCCTAAAAAGGCTATGTGGCTCTCTTTGATCCCGGGTCTTGGACAAATTTATAACAAACAAAAAACCAAAGGCTATATTTTTCTTGCCGTAACTGTTCTCTTTCTCGCCTATTTCCTAGGAATCGGAGTTGGAGAATTAGCGAAATTGGTTACACTTGGAACCGTCCGTGGACAAGATAATTCTCTCTTTATCTTGATTCGTGGCGCCTTCCACTTGATCATTACCATTGTTTACTTCCTATTTTATGCCTTAAATATTAAGGATGCTGGAACCGTTGCAAAACGTATCAACAATGGCATCGCTGTTCCAAAAACTGGAAAAGAAATGGTTCAAGCCATCTATGAAAATGGCTTCCCATATTTATTGATCATTCCTTCATACATTGCTATGACATTTGCGATTATCTTCCCAGTTTTAGTAACTTTGATGATCGCCTTTACCAACTACGACTTCAAACATACCGCTCCAACAACCTTGCTCGATTGGATCGGGTTCCAAAATTTCACTAATATGTGGACCTTGAGTACCTTCCGCTCAGCCTTTACATCTGTTCTTGGCTGGACCTTGATTTGGGCACTCGCAGCTTCTACTCTTCAAATCGTACTCGGTATCTTGACCGCTATTGTTGCAAACCAACCATTCGTAAAAGGAAAACGAATCTTTGGGGTTATCTTCTTGCTCCCATGGGCTGTTCCAGCCTTCATCACTATCTTAACTTTCTCAAATATGTTTAACGATAGTGTCGGTGCTATCAATGCACAAGTTATCCCATTGTTTGCGAAGATCTTCCCATTCTTAGATGGCATTTTGATTCCTTGGAAAACAGATCCTACTTGGACAAAAATTGCTTTGATTATGATGCAAGGTTGGCTCGGCTTCCCTTACATTTACGTCTTGACTTTAGGGATTCTTCAATCTATTCCAAACGATCTTTACGAAGCTGCTTATATTGATGGTGCCAACGGTTGGCAAAAATTCCGCAGCATCACTTTCCCAATGATTATGGCTGTTGCAGCTCCAACTTTGATCAGTCAGTACACCTTCAACTTTAATAACTTCTCCATCATTTACTTGTTTAACGATGGGGGACCTGGTTCTGTCGGAGGAAACGCCGGATCTACAGATATCTTGATCTCATGGATCTACAAGTTGACAACCAATTCTTCTCCTCAATATTCAATGGCCGCAGCGGTAACCCTGATTATCTCTGTGATTGTGATCTCAATCTCTATGATTGCCTTCAAGAAACTACATGCATTTGATATGGAGGATGTATAAAATGAAAAATTCAATTCAATTTAAACGCCGCCTCAATCATTTCTTGACTTACCTGTACATGGTGGTTCTTTCAATCGTTATCATTTATCCATTGTTGATTACGGTTCTATCAGCCTTCAAATCAGGGAATGTCAGTGCCTTTACACTTGATTTTAGTGGCAATCTTAGTTTTGATAACTTCTCAAAACTTTTCTCTGAAACTCATTATGGCACTTGGTATATGAACACCTTGGTTATCGCCATTATCACCATGATTGTACAAACAAGTATCGTTACCTTTGCAGGTTACGCATACAGCCGTTACAATTTCTTGGCGCGTAAACAAAGTTTGGTCTTCTTCTTGATTATTCAAATGGTCCCAACCATGGCAGCCCTCACAGCCTTCTTCGTTATGGCTTTGATGCTGAATGCCTTGAACCAACCTTGGTTCTTGATCTTCCTTTATGTTGGTGGTGGTATTCCAATGAATGCCTGGTTGATGAAGGGATACTTCGATACTGTTCCAATTTCTCTCGATGAATCTGCGAAATTGGATGGAGCTGGACACTTCCGTCGCTTCTGGCAAATCGTCCTCCCTCTTGTTCGTCCAATGATTGCCGTTCAAGCGCTTTGGGCTTTCATGGGGCCTTTCGGAGACTATATCTTGTCTAAATTCTTGCTTCGTGACGAAGTGAACTATACGGTAGCCGTTGGTCTTCAAACCTTTATCAGTGACCAAAAAAATCAAAAAATCGCCTTCTTTGCAGCCGGTGCTATTTTGATCGCGGTTCCAATCTGTATCTTATTCTTCTTCCTACAAAAGAACTTTGTTTCAGGCTTGACAGCTGGTGGGGATAAAGGATAAAATAGAATCTTATTTCAAGCACATTTTATTTTTAAGTTGAGGGTAGTATGGTGGATTCTTTACTACCCTTCGTTAAGAATAAAATCAATCAAAGAGACTTCTCTTTGCATTTCTGATACTCTTATGTTTAGAAAGGTCATCTTATGCCCTATCCTTTTAATTATTTCGCAAGTATCTTCAATTTCCGCTCTTCTTTTGCAAACCGCAAAAAACTGAGCTGGTTCCAAATGATTTTTACTTCTTTCTTTCTAATCTCTATCACACTATTACCTGTGGCTCTGCAAAATGCTCAACTCAAAACCTATCCTTTGACAACCTTTGTCAGCGATGTGTTTGATCCTTTATCAACAGACGTTATGAAAGATATCCAAGAACACGTCGTGATCAAAGACCAAGAGCTCACCTATACAGGGACTAACCCTGTACACAAGACTTCAAAAGGACAGGTTATCTTAGGCCAAGAGGCAAAGGCTAGTAAAGGCAAGGAGTTAACACTCCATTTTGATCGCAAACAATTGATTATCTCAAAAGAGAATAAAGAACTCGCTACAGTCTCATACCAGGCTATTAATCAAGAGAGCCTTCGGGATAAAAAAAGCTTCACTCAAGCTATCTCTAGCGATTGGTTCCGCGACAATCGACTCCCTGTCAGTCTCTTTCTCGTGATTTTCTCTGGCTTCTTGTCGACAGTCAATTATTTGATTCTCATCCTAGGGGCCTCTTTCTTCCTCTACTTGACACGAAAATCTCGACTCTTTTCACTACAAACTTTCAAGGAATGTTTCAACTGTATTCTGAATTGCTTGGGACTCCCTATTTTACTAAGTGTCCTCATCAGTTTACTATTCCATCAAGTATTTACTACGACGATCATGATCCAAAATGTCTTATTTGTACTCTATCTTGCTATGGTATTTTATAAGACCCACTTCCGTGATCCAGACTATCACCGCTAGGAGGTTTTCTCATGCGTGTTACCATCAAAGATGTGGCGAAACTCGCTGGCGTCGCGCCTTCAACTGTCACGCGCGTCATCCAAAACAAATCCACGATTAGTGATGAAACAAAAAAACGTGTCCGTGAGGCCATGGTCGAATTGGACTACCATCCCAATCTTAATGCTCGCAGCCTTGTCAGCCAATCTAGTCAAGTCATTGCTTTGGTCCTACCAATCGACAGTGACGTCTTCTACCAGAATCCTTTCTTCCCAACTGTTTTAAGAGGGATTACCCAGATCGCGTCAGACAATGATTATGCCATCCAAATCTGTACGGGGCAAAATGAAGAACGGCGGCTCGACAACCTCAAACAACTCATCTACGGAAATCGTGTAGATGGTTTGATTTTCCTTTATTCCAACCCGAATGATCCCCTCGTTGAATTTGCGATCAAAGACAAGTTCCCCTTCCTCATTCTCGGAAAGGCAGCTTCACCTTTTGTATCGCTAGTGGATAATGATAATATCAAGGCTGCATTTGATGCGACGGATTATTTCATTCAACAAAACTACCGAAAAATTGCTTTTATCGGGGGAAACAAAGAACTGTTCGTATCTCAAGACCGCTACGAAGGTTATAAAGAAGCCCTCCAAAAAGCAGGGATTCCTCTCGATGAAAAACTCGTTCATTTTTCATTTGGGTTTATGTTAGAAGATAATTCTTATCAAATGATGGAGAGTCTACCGTTAACAGAACTAGATGCGATTATGACGACCGATATTCTCGTTGCTGAAGGGGTGCGCCAATACCTATTAGAACACCAGCTGACAATCCCGATTATTTCCTTTGATTCGATCAAGCCACGACTCGATATTGAAGCCTATATTGACATCAATGCGGTGGAACTCGGGCGTGAATCTGTCCGGACCATCCTTCAAATCATCAAAGATCACAAAGAAGGAAAAACTGTTTGCTACCGTCAATTGATTGACCATACCATTACGAAACTTTAGGAGTCTTTATGTCTACATTTACTGCTTATTTAGATGACCAAGACCTCATTCGTATCCAAAAGGGAGAGGAGCATATCCTTCCTTTTTATTTGAAAACGAACCAAGGTCATCTTGCCTTAATCCCTGTCAAAACGTCAAGTGCAGCGACTGACACAGGAGACTATTTCTTAAGCCCTATTCCACTTGAACTCGGAGAAGAGTACACCATCTACGATGCTACTGGAAATTCTTCTATACTCCACTATCGAAACATCGTTCGCAAACCCATTTTCGATCAAACCTTCACCTATACTGGAGAAGATTTAGGAAGTTTTTACACACCAAATCAGACGCAATTTAAATTCTGGGCACCGATTTCGCAAGATGTGAGTCTCCATATCGAAGATCAGATCTATCCGATGACACGTACAGAAAACGGTGTCTGGAAACTCTTGCTCAAAGGGGATTGGGAAGGAGCTGCCTACCACTATGAATTTCGTGTCAATGGCCTAGAACGTCGGATTCACGATCCCTATGCTCTATCCTCTTTGGCCAACTCTGGAGACAGCTTGGTCATCGACCGGAAGAAGATTACACGTCCTATCACACGTGCTGCTCGTCAATTAGACCCGACAGAAGCAATCATCTACGAGATGAGCGTTCGGGACTTCTCTGTCCAAAAAGAGGCCGGCTTTAAACACCCTGGTAAGTTTAAAGGGTTGACAGAATCGCCTCAACTCAATGGTCAGATCCTTGGATTTGATTACCTTCAAAAACTTGGCATTACCCATGTACAGTTACTTCCTGTCTATGATTTCGGTAGTGTTGATGAAGAGAATCAATGGAAAGCCTACAACTGGGGTTATGATCCTGTCCAATACAATGTTCCAGAAGGTAGTTATGCCAGTGACCCCAACGATCCTTATGCACGGATTTGGGAACTCCAAGATGCTATTGCAACCTATCACCAATCTAATCTTAGTGTTATCATGGATGTGGTCTACAATCACGTCTACCAGGCCGATGAGTATGCATTTGAACAAATCGTACCCGGTTATTTCTACCGCTATAATGCAGAAGGAGAGCGGACCAATGGAACCTTCTGTGGGAATGATGTCGCAAGTGAACGTTCCATGGTAAGACACTATATCAAGCAATCCCTCAAGCAATGGGTTTCCCTCTACGGCTTTGATGGTTTTCGCTTTGACTTGATGGGAATCTTAGACATTCAAACCATGACAGAGATTGCAGAGGAGCTCCGTGAAATCTATCCTAACGTCTATCTCTATGGCGAAGGGTGGAAGATGGATACAGGCCTCTCTGAAGACCAGCTCGCTCACCAGTACAACTCAAAACGATTACCAGATTTTGGCTTTTTCAGTGATAATTTCCGGGATACGGTCAAGAGAACACTCTTAGCCGATCACCGTCGTGATAGTCAACATCCAGCCAATGATTTTTCTAATATCCTAACAGCAAATGTCGGGAAAGTAGGACCTGCTCATTTCATCCAACCTCAACAAGCCATTCAGTACGTCGAATGCCATGACAATGCAACTGTTTTTGATTATTTCCAACTTGAAAAAGAAGCGATTCGTCTAGAGGAGCGAAAAGCTCTCTCACGCCTCGCTCTTCATTTGGTATTATTATCCCAAGGTGTACCTTTTATCCATGCTGGTCAAGAATGTTACCGCACAAAAGGGCTCGAAGACAACACCTATAACTTGCCAGATAGTCTCAACCAATTGGACTGGACATCCCTTTCAAAATGCCAAGAAGAACTTGCTTTTCTTAAAGAATTGATTGCTTACCGGAAATCGCAACCTCTCCTTCGTTTGAAAAAAGGACAAGAGATTCGAGATTACTGTGATGTCAAATGGTTGTCTGATCATCATTTTATCTACACGATTGAAAAAAATCGTGAAAAAATAACGATTCTCGTTAATCTCGGTGATCAGGACATGACCTATCAACATCCGAGCGATAGTCAACTGCTATTTGCCTATCCTCATGCAAATCTCCAAACGCCTATTCCTAAAGGAAAGGAACTTTCTATTTCCGCCCATAGTTGGCTCCTTCTCCGAGAAGCTGAATAAACAAAATAAGGTCACCACAATGTGGGACCTTATTTTTATTCTTCTGTTTCCACAAAGCGTCCAATGATATGAACGTTTTCTGAAATGGTGATAAAAGCCTGAGGATCAGCTTTTTTCATAATATATTTGAATTCATTAAACTCTGCACGCGTAATAACTGTCAGCAGAACCGCTTTTTCTTGATGGTTATAGGTTCCTTCTGCATTGTGGATAATGGTTGCTCCACGATGCAATTTTTTATGAATCTTTTCAATAATAGCATCTGGCTGGCTCGTTACAATCATGGCCTGCATCCGTTTTTGCTTGGTAAAGACAGCATCCGTTACTCGACTCGATACGAAGATGGTAATCATAGAGTAAAGAGCATACTTCCAACCAAAGGTCAAACCTGCAATCAACATAATGGTCCCATTGACCAAAAAGGAGATGCTACCGACATTCTTTCCTGTCCGTTTTCGAATCGTCAAACTGACAATATCCGTTCCACCACTAGAAATGTTATTCCGAAGGGCAAAACCAATTCCTGTCCCCATGACAACTCCACCAAACAGGGCATTCATAATCGGATCGTTGGTCAAAGTAACCACTGGCACAAACTGAATAAAGAGGGAACTCATCGAAACCGTAATAAAGGTAAAGATGGTAAATTTATGTCCAATGTGGTACCAAGCCACAATCATTAGAGGAATATTAATAGCATAAAAGGTCAAGGAAACGGGAATCGTAAAACCTATAAAGCGATGACTCAGAACAGATAAAATCTGAGCTAGACCTGTTGCACCACTGGAGTATACATGGCCCGGTTGAAAGAAGAAGTTGACAGCAATTGCTGATAGAAATCCATACAGCAAGGAAGCTGACACTTTTTCATCGTATTTCTCACGGGAGATGCTCTTCAGCACGCGCAATAATTTAATGTTATAAGCTAGTCGCCACACATGATAGCGAAATAGCTTATGAAAGCGAGTATTTTTCATTTTCAATCCATCGATTAGAAGAAAAGGAAAATCTTAGAGCAACTGATTCCTAGACTTTCCCTTTTCTCTCTTGTCCTATTCTTGCTCTGCTACTTCTACTTGAAGATTTAACTCATCCAATTGTTTTTCAGAAACGACAGAAGGAGCTTGTGTCATTGGATCTGTCGCCTTGTTATTCTTAGGAAAGGCAATGACTTCCCGAATATTGTCTTCACCTGCAAGAAGCATCACGAAGCGGTCCAAGCCAATCGCCAATCCTCCATGTGGTGGGAAACCGTAATCCATTGCTTCCAACAAGAACCCAAATTGTTCATTAGCAGCTTCTTTTGTAAATCCAAGTGCCTTAAACATCCGTTCTTGTAAATCTTTATGATTAATCCGTAGGCTTCCTCCACCTAATTCATAGCCATTTAAGACGATATCATAGGCAATTGCTCGAACTTTTGAAAGATCGCCTTCCAATTCATGCTCTGTTTCAGCTTGTGGGAGTGTAAATGGATGGTGAGCAGACATATAACGGCCTTCTTCTTCAGACCATTCAAACATTGGCCAATCCACTACCCAAAGGAAGTTGTATTGATTGTTGTCAATCAAGTCAAGCTCTTTCGCAAGACGAACACGCAAAGCACCAAGCGTTGCATTGGCTACTTCAAGAGTATCTGCTACAAAGAGAACTAGATCTTTGTCTTCTAACTGTAAAGCAACTGTCAAGTCACTTGTCAAGTCTGTCAAGAACTTCGCAACAGGACCGTTCAAAGTACCCTCAGCATATTTCACCCAAGCAAGACCTTTTGCACCGTATTGCTTCGCAACTTCTGTCAATTTATCGATGTCTTTACGAGAGTAATGATCCGCTGCACCTTTGACAACAATCGCCTTAACTGCTGGAGCTTCTGAGAAGACTTTGAAGTCTACACCCTTGACAAGCTCTGTCAAGTCTTGGAGCAACATTTCAAAACGTGTATCTGGTTTATCTGAACCATACAAGGCCATAGCGTCATCATAATTCATCCGTTGGAATGGGAGTGTTACTTCAATTCCCTTGGTTTCTTTCATGACACGTGCAATCAAGCCTTCTGTGATATCCTGGATTTCTTGATCACTCAAGAAAGAAGTTTCCAAGTCGACTTGTGTAAACTCAGGTTGACGGTCTCCCCGTAAATCCTCATCACGGAAACACTTCACGATTTGATAATAGCGATCAAATCCAGCATTCATCAACAATTGTTTTGTAATTTGAGGACTTTGAGGAAGGGCATAGAAATGACCCTTATTGACACGGGAAGGAACCAGGTAGTCACGTGCTCCTTCTGGAGTTGACTTAGAAAGAAACGGTGTTTCCACATCAATAAATTCTAATTCATCTAAGTAATTGCGGATTGAATGGGTTACTTTTGCACGGAGTTTGAGGTTTTCCAACATCTCAGGACGACGAAGGTCTAAGTAGCGGTAACGAAGACGGGTATCATCATTGGCTTCAATTCCGTCCTTGATTTCAAATGGTGTAGTTTTTGCAGTATTGAGAACCGTAATAGCTTCCACTTTGAGTTCTACTGCTCCTGTAGGCAAGTTTGGATTAGCTTGTTCACGAGCTTCTACAAGACCTGTCACTTCTACAACATATTCACTACGGATGCTTTCAGCTGTAGCCATTACTTCTGCACTAACTGTTTCTGGATTGATCACCAATTGCATGATTCCTTCGCGGTCGCGTAGATCGATAAAGATCAAACCACCCAAGTCACGACGACGGCTAACCCATCCTTTCAAGGTAATACGAGTTCCAATGTGTTCTTCACGAACACGTCCAGCATACATTGAACGTTTCATTTCTAATTAATCTCCAAACTAATATTCTTCCTTCTATTTTACCATAAAGACCAGCAGAAAGTGGCCTTTAGCTCAACTTTTTCAGTCACCAACTTCTTTAGTTATCGTGGCTCTCTTCTTTCTTTTTGGGATCATCGTAGAGAGTGGGTGCTAGCACCTTCATTAAAGTCGCCGTCCCAAATCGTAAGACAGCTGCTGCTAGTCCAAAAATAGGGGATAGGTAGCGGAAAAAGAAATCTCCCCTAAGTACATAGGTCATGCCACCCACAATAAAAAAGATCACAATTCCCTGAACGATTGCGTAAAACCAAATTTTTTTCACACTATTCTCCTTTTCACAAACCAGCTGACTTATCCACTGTTTTTTATCACTTATCCACAAAAATGTGGATAACTTTCACCTTTTGCTCCCTCAAAAGAGGAAGTGTCATCAGCACCAGGACTTGTTTTCATCCATTTACAAGGAAGTTTCCCACAGCCTGTGGATAACTCTCTTGCTTATTTGTGACTTTCTCGTCACTTTCCTCACAAATCAAGGAGCCAGGATTCGATCCTGCCCCCTTTGATCAAGCATTATTTAAATTCGTCCGGTGTCCCTTTATATTGGGCCCAGTCTTTACTGAAGAAGCGATCATTTAGATGGTAAGTTGGTGCTTTTTCAGCCTTTGTGACAAAGGGATTGACCGCTTTATCAAAGGCTAGCCAACCATTCCATCCCATATGAATCGTGTCTTCCATAAAATAGGACTGATCACCATCTTTAGAAAAGTCTGCAATATTAGTAAAACCTTGACTTTCCAATTGGTAACGAATCTTTTGAACAGCCTGTTCATACATGTCTTGGCTCAAGCCTGTGTATTTCATCCATTTGGCATTAACTGGAGGAATGACAAAGATAACATTGGTCCGAGATTTAGCAAACTGGTCTAGAACCAATTGCAAGTCATTGTACTCTGGAGATTGAACATAGGATTCGTTTTTTTGGAAACCTTTTAGTTTCATCAACTTCATTTTTAAACGGGTATTGTAAAAATGATTGCTGATCCCAAGGTCGTTGTTATTGGTTTTGACTTTTGCTTCAGCCGTTGCAATTTCTTCCAATTTCTCATATGAGAATTGATCTGGTAAATCTTGTAGACGTTTTTTGACCTTCTTATCGTAATTCCCGTTTGTACGCGTTGCAAGATTACTAAACAAAGCATCTTCGCGTTGGACAAGGTGGGAAACAAGCTGGTTCAAAGACTGATCAAATCTGGAAATTTTCTTTCCTTGAGAAATTTTCGTTACAACACTTTGAAAGGCGACATTTGGATACTGTTGTAACAGACGCTTTGCAGCATACTGGGATGCAGCATCCTGTTGGTGATTTGCAATAAAGCTATTCAACTGATCGCTATTAAAGAATTGTTGAAAGGCAGAGGAATCATAGCCCTTCTTAGTGAACCATTGCGGAGAAACTACATAAACAGCTGTATTGTCCTTGAGTTCTGGCAAAATCTGTTGCATCCCAAAATACTGGTTCAAAGAAGCCGCACCACGTTCTCCTAAAAAGTAGGGTCTGTAATTGCGGTCATATTTTTCAGCCAAAACTGCTGGATGCACCACATCAAAACGCAACCATTCACTTGAGCCGAAATAAGGAACAAAGCGATGCTGTGGATCCGAAAGTGCTTCTTGCTTCTTTGTACGACTCTTGAAGCCTTCTGCATTCAGACTAACCGCAGCTTTTTTCTCTTCAGTATAGTTGTGCTTATGATTGATTGGATAAAAGAATAATAAAGCTGCTACCATGAGGAGCGCGCAAAATACGGGCCCTAAAATCAGCCACAAACGCTTAAGCATTCTGAAGCTCCGTTACACCTTCTACGATCTTGTTAGCAGTATTCCAATCATCGCGTCCAAATTCAGATACAGGAACACGGATTCCAAAGCGATTTTCCAGTTCCACAATCAATTCGACTGTTCCCATACTATCAAGGACACCCGCATCAAAGAGATCCTCATCCATCATGTCTGAGACATCTTCCATAAACAATTCGTCAATAATTTCAATTACTTGTGATTTTACATCCATTTTTCTATTCTCCTTTTATTTCAATTTTGGAAACCATTGTTGATCCAAGAATCCTGAGAAAATCAGGAAGGACAGCATCACTGTGTTAAAGGTGATAAAGATCCCTAAAGCTTTGGTCCAACGATTGTCCGGTATAGGATCCAATCCTTTTGCTTTTCTTTCTTTATTGATGGTCTTTTTCTTACGAATCCAAGCATCATTGATGACCAGTCCAAGCCCATGGAAGAGCCCATAAGCGATGTAGTACCAAGTCACCCCGTGCCAGAAGCCCATGACCAACATATTGATAATGTAGGCAACATTTGAGGTGGTAATCCGGCTCTTGAACACTTTATTGCGCATCAGTACCATTACGAGACGCATAAAGACAAAATCACGGAACCAGAAAGATAAACTCATATGCCAGCGATTCCAGAATTCCTTTAAGTCACGTGATTTAAAGGGACAATCAAAGTTGATGGGACTTTTAATTCCCATCAGATTGGAAGCTGCTAAAGCAAACATCGAATAGCCCGCAAAGTCAAAGAAAAGGTCAAAGCCATAAACATACATGACTCCCAGCGTTCCGATATTGAAGAATCCACCTTGAGACAAGGCATAGGTCTGCACATGACCTAACAATAAGTGGCCAAAAATATGAGCTAGGATAAATTTGTAAAGGAAGCCATACATGATATACTTAACAGCTTGCTCCAACATATCCAATAATTCTTCACGCTCAGGAATGGCTTTATAATCCTCATTAAAACGCTTGAAACGATCAATCGGCCCACTTGAGAAGGTCGGCATAAAGAGCATAAAGCGTAAGAATTCCCAGAGTGTGAATTCTTTCAAGACACCATCTCGCATTTCGATGATCATTCCGACAGCCCGGAAAGTTAAATACGAAATCCCTAAAAATCCAAACAAAGATTGGTGCCCATTCTTGATCGCTGGCTCCACCTTAACAAAGATCAGGGGCAAGACAGACAAGAAGGAATGAAGATAGAAAATCCACTTATTGTCCGCTTTCTGACGATAAATCTTGTAGGAATACACAATCAAGATTTGCCAGACTACGTAAAAGAGCAGGGCATAAATTTGCTTAAGATTCGAACCTGTCAGCATCAAAATGATAAAGATCAGACTCACAAGTCCTTCATATACCGGAAATCTCTTTTTGAAAAAGAGGCCCACAAAGATCGGCAAAAAAGCTAGAATGAGGTAGATAAAATAGATCGGTGTTCCATAGTGTTCTAAATGAGGGAGCTGTTTCAAAAACTCGATCATCGGTTGTTAACCTCGCTAATCAACCCTTTGATGTCGATTTTCCCGTTTGGTGTTAATGGCAGGCTGTCACGGTAAAGGAATTTTGAAGGCATCATATAAGACATCATGATGTTTTCTAAATCTTCCTTAATGGCTTTCGTGATATCAATTTCGCGCTCAAATTGTTCTTTGACGCCCTCTTTTAAGATGACATAGGCCAAGAGATTTTGGACCTTGTGATCTTTATTATAACGCGGTACTGCGACTGCTGAGTCAATATACTTCGATTTATTCAAGTTTTGAGAGACATCCTCTAGCTCGATACGATAACCGTTAAACTTAATTTGGAAGTCCATCCGTCCACCATAGAGAAGGAGACCTTCATCCGTCATGGTTCCGACATCTCCTGTATGGTAGGCTGGAAGACCTTCAAATTCGAAGAAGGCTTCTGCTGTTTTCTCTGGATTATTCATATAACCTTTTGAAACAGCTGGTCCAGATACGATGATTTCCCCTTGCTCTCCATTTGGCAATTTGTTCCCTTCCTCATCAATGATAAAGGTTGGAGAATCTTCTTTGGTATAGCCGATTGGCAAGCGTTTAAGAGTCGCTAGCATCTCATCTGTGATAGCCACTGCCGACAAAGCAACGGTTGCTTCCGTTGGCCCATAAGCATTGATGATGCGTGCATTTGGGAAACGCTCGCGCAATTTCTGAGCCGTTTTCACGGTCAACTCTTCTCCATCAAAGTAGAAATGGGTGATGCCTGGCATCTTTTCGGCATTGAAATCTTCAGACAGCATGGCCATATCTGCAAAAGATGGCGTCGAAGTCCAGATCGCAATCGGAAGAGAAAAAATGGTCGCAAAGAGTTGTTTGAAGTCTTGAGTGATGGCTGATGGAAGGGCGAAAAGGGTTCCACCAAGAGCCAAGGTTGGTGCCCAATACATGACAGACAAGTCAAAAGAATAGGGCGGTTGCGCCAACATTTGCGGACGCTCTGGCGTCGCAAATTCCTTGTCTGTGATCATCCAGTTAGTAAAGCTGAGCAAGTTATCATGCGAAATTTGCACCCCTTTTGGTTTTCCAGTTGTTCCAGAGGTAAAGATGATGTAGTAGTTATCATCCCCTTTGACAGGATGTTGCAAATCATAAGCATTCTGAGCCGCATAAGCTTCACGCACTTGCTCCAAGGACATGATTGGAGCAGCTGGGTTTTCGATTGGAAACTCATTGATGGCAATGATCAGGCTTGGCTCAGCCACTTCAAGAATGGCAGACACGCGCTCCAAGGCAGAATGGCTATCAATTGGGATATAAGCATGGCCAGATTTGGTCAAGGCCACAAAGGTTGCCAACATTTCATATTCTTGACCACCAAAGACCACAACAGGTGACTTTTCAGGAAGTCCCATTTGGTCAATGTGGGCTGCTAAGCTATCTGAGTCTGCCTTCAATTGGCCATAGGTATGCTCCTCACCAAGGACATTGTAAACCGGATAGTCTGGTTGTAGTTGCGCATAACGTTCAATTGTCTCGATCATATCAGTAATTGGTTGGTTTGACACGGCTAGGAGTCTCCTTTTCTAAAATTCGTTGTAGATAAAGCCACCCTGACCTTGACCAAGGTAACTAAAGAAATAAAGTAGGGCTAGGAAAATGGCGAAATACAAGACCGTCTGCCCGATAAATTTATAAAGTGTTTTATGTTTCATAAGTTTCACTCTTCATTTTGATTGTTACTCACTATTTTACCATTTTTTATACCAAGTAAGCAATTTTAAACATAGTGAGAATGTCGTAGAAAACGTTATCATTTCAGATCATTCAAGTCGTTTAACGAAAGCATTTTTCTTTAATCAGTTTTCTGGTTGAAATCCTATTCTATTTCACAGTCCCCTGATGAATCAACTCCAGACACTTGTCCAGATCCACATCTCTCTCGAAATGGCTAGGTGTCCAAGGAATCTCTATATCGGGTAGAACACCTTGATCCGTCATTCCTTTACCTTGATCTACGCATAGACAACGAGAAGTAGGAAACATCAATTGATAATCGCCATAATCAACGGTACAACAATTGGAATAGTCTAAAATTCCGAGAGTCGGTCTACCTACCACCGTTACCTTCTTAAACTGCTTCATCATCTGAACAAAGTTATCGCCAGAAGAACCGCAATAGATATCTGATAAGACAAAGATCCGTTCAGGATAGTGGCCACCTTTAACCTCTGGGAAGAATTCCTCGCTTTCTTGCTGATACAGTACATAACCTTTGCCTCGATGGCGGAGCAAATCCTTTTTCATATCTTCAAGCAGCTTAACTGTTTCAGGACTAATTTCTTCCTGTTGCATCCAGTCCTCAAAATCTTTCAAGCGCAGATCAACATTGCGTTCCGTATAGAGAATTTCCATACCATCATCGTCCCCGTCAAGCGAATCATAGCCCTGATCCTTTTCTAAACCTAGATGTAATAGAGGGATATATAAAGAATCTGTCCCTCCGCCGTTCTGTCGGACATCAATGAGAAGAAACTTGACCTCCGTCATCATCGGTAAACACTCTTGATATACCCGACCAATGGCTCCTTCATCCATAAAATTATCCAGACGAAGATAAAGAATCTCATCGTCTAATCGTTTCCAAAAAATCTGATCTTGGATTGGTTCTCGACTGGGCACTACTTCAATGGTCTTTTCTACCCCTTCCCGAAGCAGGGTGACCCTTGTGGACTGAGAGACCAAATCCGCCCATTCTCGGTAGTGTCTTTCAGGGGTCTTACTGATAAAATAGTCCTTATGAAGAGACGCTACCTGCTCCAAGTCACTTCCATCCAAAGCTAAGATCTGATCTCCTACTTGAAGTCCCGTATCTTCATTTGCCCCTTCTACAAAGAGACCGTCGTCTGTCGAGCGCAACAAAAAACCTTTGTTGGGGGCCTTTTTCTTTCCAAAGGAAACATGCCCGATCACCCCAAAACTAGCTAGGTAGGACCTGACTTGATAAAGAAAGGCATCATCTGTCATATCATCTGTAATTTTTTCTCGAAAAGGCTCGGGATCGCACCCTCTTTGGTCTTTGATGGTAGATGAATCGTGAGTCATAATAGAGACGACATCTTCAAAAATAGCTCTTTTTCTCATGCAGGACTCCTTCAATTTTTTAGAAACAGTATACCACTTTTCCTTAAAAAGTTCTTAAAAGCCTAAAAAGCTATCCTAAAGGAGGATAGTGTTAGAATGGAAACAAACTATTGTTTTACATAAAACAGTTAGATGATTACCAAAAAATGACTTTTATTTTTTAGTTATTTAAGAAGATCAAAAAACTTCCGCTGTGAGAAAAGTGCCTGAAACACAAATGTTTCAGGCACTCGGAATTATTGAGACCTTAGGCTCAATAATTAGTCATGGAACTTTGAAGAAGTTCGCTGACGTCCGTACTCACCTAAGGAAAGTTTTTCAAAGACTTTATCTTCAATCTGAAGCTATCCTAAAAGAGGATAGCGTCTATAAATTCTTTCTTTTCTTAGCCTTCTTGGTCAAGGAGACATCGCAATGATAAATTTCTTCTGTTAGGAGGGTCGTCATGGCAAAATCGTCAACTTCTGGTCTCAGATCTACTTCATAATCCAAGGTAATCTGTTCCCCATTTTGGCTTGTATTGACCGAAATCAAGTCGACTTCTGTACAATTGCGATCCAGCAGACGGCTGATCTTGTCGGCAATCCGTTCTTGATTTTCTACTTGAATCGTCAGGTGACGGCGCCGTTGGTGGTCAGTCTTACTTTGCTTGGTTTCGAGCAAGAGCCAGATAGCTAACAGAAAGGCCGTAAACAAAACCGCCAATAAGAGGTAACCCGATCCCGCCGCCAAACCAATGATCATGGCTAGGAAAATCGCGATCAATTCTCTCGATCCGCTGGTAGCAGACCTGAAACGAATCAAGCTAAAGGTCCCTGCTACTGCGATCGAGGTCCCCAGACTCCCGTTCACCAGGAAAATCACCAGGGTCATCATGCAGGGAAGCAAGGTGAGACTGACGATAAATTCACGCGTATAGAGGGTACGGTATTTGTAGGTCCAAGACAGGGCCATCCCGAGCACCAGGCTGACGACTAAGGCCAGCATCAGGCGCACCGGATCTACGGTTGCCGTAGCATTGTTAAAAATAGAATCAAATAGATTAGACATAGGCAGCACCCGTCCTTTCTTGAATTGGCGTTGGTGCATAATCTAAGCCTTGTGACTTATGGTAGGCACAACTGTATTTCGAAAATTTCTGTTTGACCAGTCCGTACTTATCCAGAATGTCCTTCAGCCACTGAGGTTCTTCACCTGGGGCCTTGATTTCCATAATGATGGTATTTTCTTCTAATAAAGGCTCTCCAGCTTTCCCACGAAGGAGACTGACCTGCTGATCACGATAGACCAAGTTTTGATCCAGGGTGACCCGAATCTTATTGTAAGGATAGCCTTGGATGCTCTTCTTTTCTTTTAAGGACAAACGATCATAATAGATGTACATCTGAGGCTGTAGTCGGTGATCATAGCGCTGACGCAGAGCTTGGATTTTTTGCACCAAGTCCAGATCCTGAATGGTCTGATCCACTAGTCCATCCGTCATGAGGCGGGTAATAGAGGAGGGGTTCGAGACCAGGACCAATTCCTTCTGCATCCTTTGATTTTACTTCTAGAAAAGCCGGACTATCTACTGTTGGATGCTCTATATAGGTCCGCATCCGGATCTTTTCACGACGGTTCTGTTTAGCAAGGGCATCTTGGATCACATCGAAGTCTTCGGTATCAAAATAGACATTCGAAATCGTGGAGATGGGATAATCATCTTCAACCACATATTTCTTCAAATCTTTCAATAAGTCATCCAAGTCTTCTTTATTCACCACATATTTGGTTTCAATCCGCTTGAAGCTTGTCTCTACCGTTTTTTTCATGTTTTTCTCCTTTTGTTCTATAATAAGCTGTCATTTTCTTTATCGTTTTTGTTGCAAAGCCACAAGTCGCTTTACTTGTTCCTTAGTTTAGTGGCCTTTTCTTAAGCTTTCATTAAGCCAAACTTAAAGAAAACCAAAGTTAAGGTTCCTTTCAGAAAAACTTTAGGAAACTTTCAGCTAGCAACTTTAGACTAGGAGCATATCAATGGAACGAGAGGAAAAGCTCATGAAATCAAACAAATGGAAATTCTTATTAACGGGGGCCGCTACCCTCACCTTACTGACAGCTTGTACCCAAGCGTCATCTCAATCAGCTACAAAAAGCAATACTGCACAAACAACTGCTACTTCTACTTCAAAAAATAAAACAAACAATTCCAACTATTTTACAGATAAGGACAAGGACAGCTCTTATGATGAAAGCAAAGCCTCTACTGTAAAACTATCTGGATCTTCTGCAAGTGTATCAGGTGACGGCGTAGCTGTATCTGGATCCACTGTGACCATCTCAAAGGCTGGAACCTATGTCATCTCTGGTGAATCCGACGGGGTTCAAATCAAGGTCGAAGCAGGTGAGTCAGATGATGTTCATATCATCTTAAAAGGGGTTACCATGACCAACACCAACGCGCCAATTTCTGCTACGAAAGCGGGGCATGTTTACCTGACTTTAGCAGAGGGCACGACCAATACCCTATCTGATTCAAGTTCAAACAATGATGAAGATGCCGATGCGGTCATCTTCTCTAAAGGAGATCTCACCATCAATGGTTCAGGTACGCTCAACATTGATGCCAAGAAGAACAACGGGATCAAGGCCAATGATACCCTCCACATCACAGGTGGAACCTATAAGATCACGGCTGTTGGAGATGCCTTCAACGTCAATGATGAACTCAATATCACTGGTACGACCATGACCATCGATGCAGATGAAGATGCAGTCAAGGTGGATAATGATGAAGATACATCTGTTGGAACCATGTATCTGTCTGACAATACCATGACCATATCAGCCGGAGACGATGGCATCCATTCTTCTGGAGATCTGATCATCGATAGCGGAACCTATAAGGTAACCGAGTCTGTCGAAGGTCTCGAAGGAAAATCGATCACCATTAACGGTGGAGATATCACCATCTATGCAACCGATGACGGGGTCAATGCGGCTAATGCCAATGCCAACCAAGATGAAATTTTCTTCACCATGAACGGTGGAACCCTCAACGTTGAAGTTGGCCAAGGGGATACCGATCCAATCGATTCGAATGGAAACATCACCGTTACCGGAGGAACCATTAAATTAACGGGTCAATCTGGATTCGACTTTGATGGTACTGCTACCTACACTGGTGGAGACATCTATATCAACGGTGAAAAACAAACGGAAATTGTCAACTCCATGCCTGGAGGCGGTGGGGCTCCCGGAGTTGGCGGACCTCAAGGCGGTGGACCTGGAGGCGGGCATCAATAATAACAAACAAAGGCAGGATTTCTTCCTGACCTTTTTTTGTTGCCTTTTTTATGATAGAATAGAAAATCAATCAGCTTATCGAAAGGAACATGATGAAAAAACAAACACTCCCTCTTTTCTTCACACTGTTGCTGTCTCTTCTTTTTCTATCAGCCTGTGTGCCGGACCTTAAGATCAACTTTAAAAAAGTACCCACTACTACCAGCTCAAAAAAGAAAACCTTTAAAAAAAGTAGCTCGAGTCGTTCTAGCCACCCGATTCGTTCAACTAGTTCAAATAGCTCAAGCAACTCCTCTAGCTCTCCTTCAACCACTACACAGCCCTCTTCTGACATCGTCACGACCGAAGGACTCCCTAAAAATGCTCAAGAAGCACCCAAAGATAAAATTTATGCGACAGGGAACTTAAAAGTAGCCTACTCTAGAAATGACGATAAAATTTTTGCACAGACGCCGGATTATGAAGGATATACCACCGCTCTTGTCCAAACAATTCTTGGAAGTCCTGAAAAACAAATAACAGACCCTGCTTATATTGCCGAATCTTTTGAAAATACCGAATTAGAAAATATTAAGGGGCTCTACCACGAGGGAAAAATCACAGGGGAACAAGCTCACGCCTTTTTGATGGGAGCTGTTGATCTCAAACAAGCTTCTAAATTCGGAGTAAACTACACCATTTACACCTATAAAAACAACACTATCCAACTGGTCTTTGACAACGACCAACTTCTCTATATTACTCCAAATCCTGATGTCGTCTTCTTTAAATAATTTACATTCTCGCTTAGACAAGCGAGAATTTTTGTTTCACATGAAACAAAAAACTCCCAACACATTCTGTTGGGAGTTCCCGAAGATTAGTCCTCTTCATATTGTTTTGGATTATAGAACCACATTCCTAGCCCTGCAAAAAGAGCAATAGTCATCAGAAGGAAGGCCACTTGATTTCCAATTTCTCCTGTCATCGAAATCGTTTGACGAAGACCAGAAACGGTATAGCTCATTGGCAAGAATGGATGAATGGCTTGGAAAAAGCCATTTGTCAAAGCAAGAGGATAGGTTCCTGCACTAGAAGCCAATTGCAAGAGCAAGAGGATCAAGGAAAGGAAAGCACCGATCTTTCTTTGCCATGTTGTCAAAGCAGTCACGATAGACATGAAGGCCACACTACCAATCACACAAAGGAAGAGCGTAGCCATCTCATGATTAGCTGATAAACCAATCAAGTGAACGGCACCATAGACCAAGACTCCTGCAATCACCGCAATCGTTCCGTTGACCTCAAAGCGAGATTTAAACCATGCCCAGCGACTTTCAGGATGACGACCGGATGGCAATTTTGCAAAGATCATATTGGTTGACAAGGCACAAACAAAGAGTGCTACAGAGATCATATAAGGAGCCATTCCGACACCATTCACCGGGACATTGTCACGGTCTGTTTTAGACAAAGTGACAGGATCTGCTAAGGTTTTAGCGTTTTCTTTTTCAGTTGTAGCCACATTCAATTGTCCCTTAGCATCGTTTAATCCTTGACTCAAGGTTTGGCTTCCTGTTGCTAATTCACCTAAACCATTTGTCAATGTTTGGCCACCTGCTGCTAATTTGCTGGACCCATCCGAGATTTGATTTGCACCGTCGGCTAGTTTATCAGCACCAGTCACCAATTGACCTGATTTTTCTGTCAACTGATTGACACCAGTGACAAGTTTGTTGACACCACCTGCCAACTCTGGAGTCTTGCTGTTTAATTGCCCTACACCTTCAGCTAATTTTCCAGCGCCGGCAACCAATTCACCCGACTTACCTGTTAATTGGGTTGCTCCTGAAGCCAGTTGATTCATGCCTGATGTCAAGGCAGGCATCTTCCCATTTAACTCACCTAGACCAGAAGCTAATTGATTGCTTCCTGCAAGTAATTCTGATGATTTACTATCTAGTTGGCCAACACCTGCTGCTAACTGACTAGCCCCATTTGTTAAAGTACTGCTATTGGTCTGAAGTTGGGTTGCTCCATTAGCGATTTTATCGACACCTGCTGTATAAGCGCCGATCCCTTGACTGATGGTTTGACTAGCTGGCAACAATTGTCCACTAACTGCGGATTGGATCTTAGACAAGCCACTTGACAAGTCTGTCAAGGTAGAAGAAGCTGTCGGTAAAACTTGATTGGCTGCCGTTTGCAGTTGTGTCAAGCTATTCCCTGTATTCAAACTACCTTGGATCGTTTGAATCGTAGTCAAGATTCCTTGAGCCGCCGTTTCACTCGAGCTTGGGCTCGATGAGATCGCCGCATTGATTTCCGCTTGTTGGTCAGCTGTCATTGCTTGATAGGCTGCTGTCCCTTGCACACTTGCAAGGGCATTTGCACGATCCGCTTGGGCTGAAGCAAGGATTGATTGAGCTGAATTCGCAATACTCGTCAATCCAGACGAAAGTTGACTGGTATCTACTGTAGCATTTTGAATCGCTGCATTTAATTGGTTTAAACCAGCTGCCAATTGATCAATCTGAGCGGATTGACTTGTAGAAGCTTGTAGCTGGCTTGATAATGTTTGAATACCTGATTCTAATTGAGAAACCCCATTTCGAAGAGTAGCGGATTGACTACTTAATTGACCCGCTCCTTCTGATAATGATGCAACCCCATTGGTATAGGTTGCTAAACCATTTGAAAAGTTAGATAGGCCTGAATTCAATTGACGCACGCCATTGGTATAATTCCCAAGACCATCATTGAGGGTCCCCATACCACTGGTTAATTGACCAACTCCTGAAGCCAACTGAGGGGTTTGACTCGCCATTTGATTGAGACCATTTCCTAATCGATCCACTCCGGTAGCGTAGGCCATCAAGCCTGTATTAAAAGTACCAAACCCATTATTTAATTGATTGACGCCAGATACCAAGTTTGGAAGTTGACCAGCCATTTGATTGAGACCATTTCCTAATTGACCAACACCATCTGTATAAGCCGCTAGACCTGTACGAAGAGTAGTTGCACCATCTGAAAATGCTAAGCTTGAACGAGCCAATGTATTCAAATTAGTAGATAGTGTTTGACCACCATCTTCCAATTTACTTGCACCATCTGCTAATTTAGCACTTCCATCTGCCGCTGTCCCCATACCAGTTTTAAGCGATCCCATTTTGGAAAATAAAGCTGTTGTATAAGTATTGGTCACTTTTTCAGCCACTGACTGCTTCATTTTTGTCATCGCAGTGTCGCTCATTTTCCCTGCGATAAAACTATGACCACTGGACGTTTGGTAATCAATGGTCATCTGTTCCGGATGATTGGTTAAAATGGAGCTAGCTTTTTTTGAAAGATCCTCAGGCAGGGTTACAATCATATAATAATCGCCATTTTTTAGACCATCTTTCGCAGCTTTCTCATCTACAAAATGAAAATCAAGTGAGTCATTGTCCTTCAAATTGGACACCATGTCTTTTCCAATTTCCATCTTTTGTCCATTATATGTAGCAGATTGATCCTTATTGACAACCGCTACAGGAAGATCCGAAACTTGGCCGTATGGATCCCACATGGAAGATAGAAAAATAATATTATAAAGAGCTGGAATCAAAGCAACTCCAATCATGACAATGATAAATGTTGGCTTTTTAAGAATAGCCTTCCATTCTTTCATCATATTTTTTGTCTCCTTTTTATACACATTGTCTAAATTTCTGATATAATAGATTATACAGTTTCTAGAAATTTTCACAAGTAGGAAATCTTGTTTTTTAGACACTGTGTATAATTTTGTGCAAAAAGGATTAACAGATGACTGAGAGCAATAAACGATTAAAAACAAAAAGAAATATTGAGGAGGCGATGGTTCGACTACTCGAAAAGGAATCATTTGATCAAATCACAACGGTTGAGTTAGCACAAGAATCCGGCATTAGTCGCTCTAGCTTTTATACCCACTATCGAGACAAGTATGACATGATCGAGCGCTACCAACAAGCACTCTTTCACAAGCTTGAATATATCTTTGATAAACACCAAGATGACAAGCGCCAAGCGATTACAGAAGTGTTCGAATTTCTAACCAAGGAACCACTCTTTGCGGTTCTTCTGACAGAGAATGGAACCAAGGAGATCCAAACCTTCTTACGACATAAATTGCAGATTCTTCTGGTTGATAGTTTGCAAGAGCGCTATAGTCATAAATCATTAACAGATATTGAAAGAGTCTACAGTTCTGTCTATCTGACCAATGCCTTCTTCGGAGTCTGTCAAATGTGGGTTTCGCGCGGAAAAAAAGAAAGCCCTCAACAAATGGCTGAGTTTTTAATGAAAATGCTACGGTAACAGTCCCTTCTGATCGATCTAGATCAGGAGTTTTTTTATTAGCAGGTTTAGGTTTTAAGAAGACAAAAACCTGTCTCATTTAATGAAACAGGTTTAGAAAACTTGTAAGTGAGCAAAAAGGGGAGCAAACCCAAAAATCAACCCTTTAAGACAAAACAAAAAGCCCACTGTTGTAGGCTTTCTGTAAGGTATATCTTAAAATTAAAGCATCTTGTTATAGAATTCAACGACAAGTGCTTCGTTGATTTCTGGGTTGATTTCATCACGTTCTGGAAGGCGAGTCAATGAACCTTCAAGTTTGTCAGCATCGAATGATACGAATGCTGGACGTCCAACTGTAGCTTCAACAGCTTCAAGGATAGCTGGAACCTTAGCTGATTTTTCGCGAACTGAGATCACTTGACCTGGAGTTACGCGGTATGAAGGGATATCAACGCGTTTTCCGTCAACAAGGATGTGACCGTGGTTAACGAATTGACGAGCTTGACGACGAGTAGTCGCAAGTCCAAGACGGTAAACAACGTTATCCAAACGACGTTCTAAAAGAAGCATGAAGTTGAAACCGACAGTTCCTTCTTTAACTTTAGTAGCTTGTACGAACAAGTTACGGAATTGTTTTTCACCAAGTCCGTAAGAGAAACGAAGTTTTTGTTTTTCAGCTAATTGCAAACCGTATTCTGACAATTTTGAACGGTTGTTTGGTCCGTGTTGACCTGGTACGTAGTTACGACGTGCCAATTCTTTACCTGTACCTGTAAGTGACAAGCCAAGACGGCGAGATTGTTTCCAAGATGGTCCTGTATAACGTGACATTTGAAATGTCCTCCTATAAAAATAATTTTTGTAGGAAATAACGTTTTAGACAAACCTGATTCGTTCAGAAAGCCTTCGCCCAAACAGCAAAGGTTACTTTTCTAGCTGACTTCCTGTTGACGAGCTTCATTTTGTCCTGCTGTCATTTCGCACAAATTCTATTCTATCACGGAATAGAAACTTTGTAAAGTCCTTCAAAACAATTTCAATGAAATTCAGACAATAATTCTATGATTCGTTTTTTATATTGCAATTGTTGCCAGTCTCTATCCGTTGCTGGATCCCATTTTAAAGGAAGATCTGCAATAATTTCACCGGGATTATGATTTAAGATATAGATCCGGTCACTCAATGTCAAAGCTTCTTCGATACTATGAGTGATCACTAGAGTGGTGAGACCAAGACGTTCCTTACTGTCTAGATACCAGTGATAAAGATCCTGCCTTGTCAATTCATCTAAGGCACTAAAAGCTTCATCTAATAGGAAGACAGAATGACCCAGAAGATAGGTTCTCAATAGCGCCACCCGTTGCCGCATCCCCCCACTCAGGGCATTGGGATAAAGGTTGGCAATACTTCCCAATTTAAATTCATCTAACAATTTTAGAGCTGTAGATGTTGCCTCTTCCTTAGGAATCTTTTTTAATTGAAGGGGAAGAATAATATTTCCCAATACTGTCTTATGTTCTAACAAAAGATCCTTTTGTAGCATATAGCTGACTTTTCCAAAGGAGATCGGGGCATCATCTACTTCTATAGCGCCCTTTTGTAAGGGAAAGATCCCAGCAATTAAATTAAACAAGGTTGATTTCCCTACCCCACTTGGACCTAGAATAGAGACGATTTCTCCTTTTTGCACTTCTAGTGATACATTGTTTAAAACTGCTTTATCTCCAAAAGAGAAACTTACATCTTTTACGGTTAAAATATCAGTCACCTACCAATTCATTTGTAAAACCTTTGTCTTCTAAGTCATTTGAAACCAATCCTTGCTCTTTTGCCCAAGCATAAAAAGCATTCCAACGCTTGGAGTCAAACTGCCCCCATTTATCCTTGTCTGAAGCATATTGACTGGAAAGATATTTTTGAGAAGCTAGTACAAAATCACGCTGGTTAGCCAAAGCAGGGGCCTGTTTAATCAAGATATCTGCTGCTTCTTCTGGATGCTCTATAGCATATTGGTAGCCTTTTTTCACCGCTTGAATGAATTTCTTTGCTTCCTCTTTATGAGACTTCAAATAGTCATTGTTAGCAATAATAACAGGCGAATAGTAGTCAAATGCAGGAACAAAATCTTTCATATAGAAGAAATTGGTCTTCATTCCCTTTTGCTCAGCCAAAATTCCATCCCAACCGTGATAAATCCAAGCAGCATCAAAGACCTTATTTTCAATCGGAGTAATGGAATTTGAATCACTATTTGGAACCAATTTTACTTGATTAAAATCAGCCCCATCTTTTTTCATCATCGATTTGATCATTTCCAACTCAATCGGATCATTCCAGGTACCATACTTCTTACCAACCAAATCTTTTGGACTTGTGATCGCTGCATCTTTTCTTGAAATAATCCCTGACGTATTGTGTTCGACGATAGCTGCAACAGCGGTAATCCCCGCACCTTTATCCAATTTCTTGGCCATAGAATCTTGGAAATAAATACCAAATGGAGCTTTCCCATTAATAATCAAATCAGAACTACTGTCTTCCGGCGGAAGTTTTATATCTACATCCAGTCCTGCATCTTTAAAATACCCTTTTTCCTTTGCTACATAGAGACCCGTATGATTGGTATTCGGGGTCCAATCTAGAATAAAATCAATCTTTTTCAAACCACTTGACGATTGCTTGACAGAATTTTGACAAGCACTCAAGAAAACAAATCCCAATATTATTGAGAAAAATAAACCTATTGACTTTTTCATTAGCTATACCTCTTTTACATTTTTGTCAATTTAATTTTTACACCATTTACAAGTTTGTCAATCCTTTTTCCATTTTAGAATGGTTCGTTCTAATTGGTCAACGAGAAACATACCGAGTAAACTAATAGCAGAAATCAATACAATGATCGCAAACATCGTATCATACTGAAATAACTTCTTCGATTGGATCATATAGACCCCCAATCCATCAAAACCTCCTAACCATTCTGAAACTACCGTACTGATAAAAGCATAGGAAACGCTCACACGTAAACCTGCAAAAAAATAAGGAAGCGCTGCAGGAATTTTATAATGAGCTAAGGTCTGAAAGCGATTGGCTTGCATAATCTGAAACAATCTCAGAATATCTTGATCGCAATGCCGAAAACCATCTAACAGACTGACTACGATGGGAAATACCACCGTAATAATGATCAAAACCAGTTTTGGAAGCATACCATAACCAAACCAAAGAACCAGGATAGGGGCCAAGGCAATCGTCGGAATGGTTTGAATAACAACCATAAAAGGATAGACCAGATCATTCACCCATTGAAAACTATCCATGAGAATCGCAAATCCAGCAGCAAGAAGAACCCCTATAACAAGTCCAATCAAGGCCACTTGAAGGGTAGACAAACTGTGATGAATCAGGAGAGCTCGATCTCGTACAAAGGCATTCCCAATTTCAAGTGGCGTTGGTAATACAAATTTGGGGAGGATATTTAAAAATCCTGCTAACTGCCATAAGACAAGAAGACTGCTAAAACCTGCAAATCCTATCAATTGTTTTGAATATCTTTTTACAAGAGACATCGTAACCTCCTTTCTCACAAATAAAAAACGCCTCCAAAATAGGAGACGGATTGCACAAGGTCACTCATAACGAAAAATACATTTCATTTGTTTCCTACGCTGGCATTACCCAGATCAGGTGCGGTCGAAGCTTACACTTCCTCTCAGACTGTACACAGACTCCCATATGTATTTATTATAATAACTGATTTAGACGATAAAAGCAAGAAATTAATCCAAATAACGAATTAAATTCTTCTCTGTTAAAATATCTGAATAGGTGTAAGACTCCACGTATGTATTGGCTGGTTCACCTGGTAAGCTGTTGTCGTTCGTATACTCGATAATAAATAAAGAAGGATAGACCTCAATCAAGCGTCCAAATTTATTTTTTTGACGTTTCCGTCCATTTTCAAGCGTCATTTCAACCACTTGTCCTTCATGAGCCTTGATCTCTTCTTTAATTTTTTTCATTTTTGCAACATCTGTAAATGCATCACTCATCTTATTGATCCTCTCTCTTTGAAATACTTGAGAATTTATTGTATTCCTTTTGGAATATTAATTCGACTGTCCCACGCGCACCTGAACGGTTTTTCTCGATAATCACTTCAACCGTATTATTAGGCATTCCATCTTCTTCCTCTTCACCAGCTCGATCATAATAATCATCACGGTACAAGAAAGCAACAATATCCGCATCCTGCTCAATCGATCCAGATTCACGAATATCAGAAAGAACAGGACGTTTGTCTTGGCGCTGTTCCACACCACGTGATAGCTGACTCAAAGCAATAACGGGAACTTTTAGTTCCTTAGCCAAAATCTTTAACTGACGAGAAATTTCTGAAACTTCCTGTTGACGGTTTTCTCTTCCAGTCCCTGTAATCAGCTGCAGGTAGTCAATCAGAATAAGACCGAGATTGCCTGTTTCCTGCGCTAATTTTCTTGCTCTCGAACGAATCTCAGTGATCCGAATCCCTGGAGTATCATCGATGTAAATACTCGCATTGGTCAAATTCCCTTGAGCAATGGCATATTTTCGCCACTCTTCATCCGTCAATTGACCTGTACGAATCGAATGGGATTCAATCAAGCCTTCAGCTGCTAACATCCGGTCAACCAAGCTTTCAGCACCCATTTCTAATGAGAAAATAGCTACTGTCTTATCCAACTTTGTCCCGATATTTTGAGCAATATTTAGAGCAAAGGCTGTTTTCCCTACTGCAGGACGAGCCGCTAAAATAATCAACTCTTCCTCATGTAGCCCTGTCGTCATATGGTCCAAATCGCGATAGCCTGTCGCAATACCCGTAATATCAGAGGTTTGAAGCGAGCGGGCTTCTAAGCTACCAAAATTTATATTCAAGATGTCTCGAATATTTTTAAATCCACTACGATTTGCGTTTTCACTAACATCAATCAGAGCTTTTTCAGCACCCGCAATGATTTCATCTGAAGGACTTGCACCATCATAAGCTTGATTAATACTTTCCGTTAATCGAGAGATCAATCGACGTAAGACAGCTTTTTCGGCAACAATCTTCGCGTAATACTCCGCGTTAGCTGAAGTTGGTACCGAATTAATGACTTCTACCAAATAGGAGAGACCGCCAATATTTTGGAGATCCCCCTGACTATCTAAAATATTTCGAACAGTCGTCGCATCAATCGCATCCCCGCGGTCAGCTAGATCGATCATGGCTTTAAAAATCAAACGGTGCGAGTACTTAAAGAAATCGCCAGGCTCGATATATTCACGAACAAAGACCAATTTCCCCTCATCAATAAAGATGGCTCCCAACACTGATTGCTCCGCTTGGATATCTTGAGGTTGTGTTCGTAATTCCTCTATCTCAGCCATAAAAAAACCTTTCTATCGATCGTGTTTACCCTTCGTTTACACGAATATTAATCACACCTGTAACATCTTGATAAATTTTTACAGGGACGTCAATCAAACCTGTTGAACGAATTGGAGAGGAAACTTGGATATGACGTTTATCAATTTTAATGCCAAATTGTTTCTCAAGCTCTTCTGCAATCTTTTTATTGGTAATAGAGCCGAAAGTACGGCCATCTGGCCCAATTTTTTCCGTGAATTGAACAACAGTTGCTTCTTCTTCTAATTTTGCTTTAATCTTTTGCGCTTCCGCTAATAATTCAGCATGCGCTTTTTCTTCTGACTTTTGCTTTCCACGAAGTTCACCGATTGCTTGGGCATTGGCTTCTTTCGCAAGATTTTTCTTGATCAAAAAGTTTTGTGCATAACCAGTAGACACTTCTTTAATTTCGCCTTTTTTACCTTTACCTTTTACATCCGCTAAGAAAATAACTTTCATTCTACATTCTCCTTTTCAATAGTTACTTCGTTTTCAATAGTCTCAATCAGTTGTTGACGAATACTCATCAAATCTTGACCCTCAATTTGAGAGGCTGCCGAATTGAAATGACCTCCCCCGCCAAGCTGTTCCATGATACGCTGTACATTGACTTTGCTTCGACTTCGTGCAGAAATCGAGACAGTTCCACTTTGATTACAAGCAATGACAAAGGTTGCTTCCACCTCAGACATGGCCAGCATACTATCAGCAGCCTTACTAATGGTTACTGAATCATAGGCTTTAGTCGTATTGGCACAAGCTACGATGATATGCGGCAAAATCTTTTCACCAGTCAAGATCAGTTCGTTCACTTCGCGGTACTCGTCAAACTGAATTGCAGAGATCTCCTGGATGGCTACACTATCACTACCTCTTGAACGAAGGTAACTCGCCACATCAAAGGTCCGACTTGTAACACGTGTGGAGAAGTTCTTAGTATCCAGCATGATCCCAGCCATCAAGACACTAGCTTGAATCTTCGTTAACCGATTTTTCTTCGACTTCTGGAACTGAATAAGCTCACTAACCAATTCGCTCGCACTACTTGCTCCACTTTCAATATAGGTGATCAGAACATTTTCAGGGAAATCATCGTCCCGACGGTGATGGTCAATGACAATAATCTGTTGAAATTCCTGATAAAATTCTTTAGAAAGGGTCAAAGCTGTCTTAGAATGGTCAACCATAATTAACAAAGAGCGATCCGTCACCATTTGCATGGCTTCCTCTAGGGTAAGGATTTTCGTTACCTGCTCTTCTTCTAGTTTCGCAATCGCTCTTGAAATATCACTAGCCATTGCATGCGGGTCATAGACCACATAAGAGGAGGCCAAAATATTGCTAGAGAAAAACTGCATTCCCACAGACGCTCCTAAAGCATCCATATCCAAGTTTCTATGTCCAACAATGAAGACTTGATCAACGGATTTAATCTTATCTGAAATAGCTGTCATCATAGCGCGTGTGCGAGTCCGAGTCCGCTTCACAGCCGAAGCTGTTCCCCCACCAAAGAAAATAGGGTTTTTCTGTTCATCATTTTCCTTGACAACCGCTTGATCCCCACCACGAACTTCTGCAAGGTTTAGGTTCAAGAGAGCCCCTTTACCAATCTCATCATGCTTCCCGTCACCGTACGAGAATCCCATACTTAAGGTAATAGGTAGCTCACGATTTTTAGCTTCTTCACGGAATTGATCGATGACTGAAAATTTTGATTCCATCAATTGTTCTAAGACCGTGTAGTCTGTAAACAAATAGAAACGATCCATCCCCACACGTCTGTAAAACATATGGTAATGAGCTGTAAACTCTTCTACAAAGTTGGCAATAAAACTATTGATATTGCTAATATCAGAGTCTGAAATGACATCTTCTAGATCATCATAGTTATCAACAGAAATAATACCGATAACGGGACGAGTTGTCACCAATCCCACAGTTGCTTCATACTCACTTGAAACATCAAAAAAGTAAACAACACTAGACGTCTGATCAAAGTAAACAGAATATTTCTTATCGGCTACAGTGACATAATGTCCTTTATCCTCAAACAAAGTATTGAGTAACTTTTTCAATGATTCAACATCAAAGTCCCCATCATCTGTTGAAAAAATCAATTCAGCATAAGGGTTGAACCACTCTACTTCATTTGACTCTTCATTAATTTTGATAACTCCAACAGGCATTTTATCAAGGAGGGATGCTAATCCGCTTTCTGCCTGATGGTTAACATATTGTATTTGTTCTAATTCATCTAACTCTGAAATTTGTAACTGGTATTCAAATAAAGCAATCAATCCAGCTAAGACTAAAAAAATTGCAATGAGAGTTACATAGCCTTTGCCAAAGATTCTTAAAAAAATTGCTAAAATTGCAAATGAAATAAAACCAATTAACACATAATGGATGAACGATAAACGAAATTTTTTCATCATAAACCTCTTCTCGGAATTATACCATAAATAGAGGTAAAAAGCGAGGTTTCTCTCTATATTACAGAGAAGATCGACCAGTAAAAAGCTCTTCCTCCGCTTCACTACTTTGTAAACAACGTTTACAACTATGTAAACAGTAACAACAAATTTCAATCCATAAAATTGAGGCTGAAACATCATCTCAGCCCCATTTTATTAGTGGTTTGCTTTGTTTTTGGAGATGCTCCGAGATTTACCTTCCAAGTAAACCATTAAAATAGAGATATCCGCTGGATTGACACCTGAGATACGACTTGCTTGACCAATCGTTTCTGGATTAATTAATTTAAATTTTTGACGCGCTTCGGTTGCAATAGAGTCAATATCATCCCAGTCAATATTCGCAGGGATTCGTTTTTCTTCCATACGCTTCATTTTTTCAACTTGGTCCATTGCTTTTGAAATATAGCCTTCATATTTAATTTCAGTTTCAATCAATTCAATGATTTTATCATCCAGTTCTTCAGCTGCAGGACCGATAAATTCTACCACATATTGGTAAGAGACTTCTGGTCTTCGCAAGAATTCTTTAGCAGTGACAGCATCTGTCAATGGTTTAAAGCCCATTGCAGCAACCTTTTCATTGGTTTCCTTTACAGGCTTTAACTTAATGCTATCTAAACGCTTCATCTCGTTTTCAAACTGATACTTCTTGGTTTCGAAACGTTGCCAACGTTCATCATCTACCAATCCAATTGCTCGTCCCATTTCTGTCAAGCGCATATCGGCATTATCATGACGCAAAATCAGACGGTATTCTGCACGGCTTGTTAACAAACGATACGGTTCGATCGTTCCCTTTGTTACCAAATCATCGATCATGACCCCAATATAACCATCACTACGTTTCAAAATGAGTTCTGGTTTTCCTTGGATTTTTAGAGCCGCATTGATCCCTGCAATAATCCCTTGACCAGCGGCCTCCTCATAGCCAGACGTTCCATTGGTTTGGCCAGCTGTAAAGAGACCTGAAATTTTCTTGGTTTCCAAAGTTGCGCGCAATTGATGAGGCAAAACCATATCATACTCAATTGCATAACCCGTTCGCATCATTTCTGCCTTCTCAAGTCCCTTAATAGAATGGACGAGATCCCGTTGAACATCCTCTGGTAAACTCGTTGACAGCCCTTGAACATAGACTTCTTCTGTATTTCGTCCCTCAGGTTCTAAAAATAGTTGATGACGCTCTTTGTCAGCAAAACGGACAATTTTATCCTCAATGGACGGACAATAGCGAGGACCCACTCCCTTTACAACCCCTGTAAACATAGGTGCCCGGTGTAAATTATTCTGGATAATTTCATGGCTATGCCCATTCGTATAAGTCAACCAACAAGGAACCTGATCCTTTACATAATCTTCATCACGCGATGTATAAGAAAAATGATTTGGAGCTTCATCTCCAGGTTGAATTTCCGTTTCGTCATAATTAATTGACGATGCCTTTACACGAGGTGGGGTCCCTGTTTTGAAACGTCCAATTTCTAATCCTAGTTGTTTGAGATTATCGGCCAAATTGATAGAAGCTAGACTATGATTAGGTCCTGACGAATACTTGAGATCTCCAATGATAATTTCTCCGCGTAAAGCTGTCCCAGTAGTGACAATAACAGCCTTTGCCCCATACTCTTGGTGAGTCGCAGTCCTTACACCAACAACCTTACCATTCTCCACCAAAATCTCATCAATCATGGTTTGGCGAAGGGTTAAATTTTCTTGGTTTTCAACCGTTTTCCGCATTTCTTTTGAGTAAAGTTCTTTGTCTGCTTGAGCCCGAAGTGCACGAACCGCAGGACCTTTACCAGTATTGAGCATTTTCATTTGGATGTAGGTCTTGTCGATGTTCTTCGCCATTTCTCCACCGAGGGCATCGACTTCACGCACGACAATTCCCTTAGCAGAACCACCAATAGAGGGATTACAAGGCATAAAAGCCAGCATTTCAATGTTAATAGTCGCAAGTAAAACCTTACAACCCATACGGCTAGCAGCTAGAGAGGCTTCTACTCCCGCATGCCCCGCACCAATTACAATGATATCGTATTCTTCTATAAAGTTATAATTCATTCTATTTCTCCTATTTCTCAAGATGGATGTGTCGTAATTTTCCGTCCCAGTCTGGTAGGGCTGATTTTAAAAAAGCCGGTTTCAGGTCAACAGTATGTAAATCATCTAAAGCAATCCAACGACAAGGTAATTGCTTTGTATCTTCCTGCATGACCAAAGGTGCCTCCTCAAGTAAGTCTACTAAGTAGTGGAACTCGATGTTGTGATAGTGAACACCAGTTTGTTCGAAGCGATTTTCAACCACGAAAGCTAGCGGACCTGCTTTAGATGTAACACCAAGTTCCTCTTTGACTTCCCGAACTACAGCATCTTCTGTAGTTTCATTGACCTGAATAGCACCTCCGATTGTGTAACAGCCGCCCTCATCTTCTATGACGAACAAGCGGTTATCTTGTACAATCAAAGCAGTCGCTCTCACACCAAAAACAGTAGAACCTATTTTCGTCCGAAAATCCTGTTGCTTCATTTTACTTCCTTTCGAAATCACACAAAAATAGTCAAAACTCTGAGAAGTGCAGGACAAAAAAGCCTGCAACATCCATGAGCTTTGACCATCATTTCTATTGCTTTTATTATTGTAGCAAATTGAGAAATTTTGTCAATTAAATATACTGACAAACTTTTCCATCCCGATAAGCATTGTCAATCAAGCCTCCGCCTAGACACTCTTCACCGTCGTAAAAGACAACAGCTTGTCCTGGTGTAATGGCTCGTTGAGGTTCTGCGAAAATCACTTCTGCCTTGTCACCTTTAACGTGTACAGTCACCTTGGAGTCAGGCTGACGATAGCGGAACTTAGCTGTACACTCTAATGTAAACTCTTCTGGCATATCTCGTGTAAAGTGAACTTGACTAGCCTGTAAACTTGTTGACATCAATGCTTCATGGTAGAACCCTTGACCGACATAAAGAATATTTTGACTGAGGTCTTTACCAACTACAAACCAAGGAGCATTATCTCCACCTTGTTGGCCACCAATTCCAAGTCCACCCCGTTGACCGATTGTGTAATACATCAAACCAGCATGTTCACCCATATCTCGTCCATCGATGGTCATCATTCGACCTGGTTGGGCAGGAAGGTAGTTCCCTAGAAATTCTTTGAAATTCTTTTCTCCGATAAAGCAAATTCCAGTTGAGTCTTTCTTTTTAGCTGTTGCCAATCCAGCTTCTTCAGCTAGACGGCGAACCTCAGGCTTTTCCAAATGTCCCAATGGGAACATGGTTTTTTGAAGTTGTTCTTGTGACAGTTGGCTTAAGAAATAAGTTTGATCCTTCCCGTTGTCAACGCCACGTAACATATGGACAATACCATCCTCATCATGCGACACGCGCGCATAGTGCCCTGTGGCCACATAATCTGCACCGAGTGTCATAGCATAATCTAAAAAGGCCTTAAATTTGATTTCCTTATTACACATGACATCCGGATTTGGTGTTCGACCAGCTCGGTATTCAGCAAGGAAATATTCAAAGACACGATCCCAGTATTCTTTCTCAAAGTTGACAGAATAGTAAGGAATGCCAATTTGGTCTGCGACCGCTGCTACATCTTTGTAATCTTCTGTAGCTGTACAGACGCCATTTTCGTCTGTGTCGTCCCAGTTTTTCATGAAGATGCCGATGACATCGTAACCCTGTTGCTTTAATAATAAAGCTGTTACAGATGAATCCACACCACCACTCATACCAACAACAACACGTGTTTTCGAGTTATCACTCATAGATTTCTCCCATCTTTTCGTTTCTCACGATTGAAGGTCGTGGTTTGCTTCAACGATTGAAGGTCGTTTTGAGCAGTTACCATTTTAACACGCTTTATATTAGAAAACAAGCATCTTACTATTCTTTTTGTTGATCAGGATCGATGGGTTTACAAGTCCGTAAAGTAAATAGAGTCCTAGTAAAGAACTCTTCTAAATTATTTTAATACCAACCATTGGCCAGCCAGAAGTTTTTAGCTGCCGACCATGAACCATAGCGGTTGACAACATATTGATTGGCCACTTTTTCCTGATTTGCTTCGGATAAATCACCGTTTAAATAAGAAAGGGATAACTGGTAACGACCATAATATTTGCCATTTTGTGCTGTATAACTGCCACTTGATTCTTTCTGGGCAATCCATTCCTTAGCAGCTGCATCCTCCGCACTCAAGCCATCTGAAGCAGAGACAGTAGTTGTTGCTTGTGTAGTATCAGTTTTACTAGCAGGAGCTTGCTCCGTGGTTTTCTGCGTTGTATTTGCATCTTCAATCTCAAGAACTTGACCAACTGAGATGAGATTCACGTTACTAATCTTATTTTTCTTAGCAATTGCATCAACCGTTGTGTTCTTCTCTTTAGCAATAGCTGATAAAGTATCACCTGATTTTACAGTATAAGAATCTGCATTCGCTACAATTGGAAGGAAAAGTCCTGCAAGTAAACTAAGTCCAATCATTCGTTTCATCATTTGTTTTTTATTCATTATTATATACTCCTTTATTGGTATACCTCTATACTACACAAGAAATATTTCATATTTATTGAAATAATGTGTCAAATATTTCAGTCAGATGTTAGAAATACTAAAAATCCAGGATAATATAAATGCTTTAAGCCCCCTTTAAGATTTCTCAGATATTTCGGGAAAAATAGAAGAAATCATCAGCCATATCTGATATAATGAAGTAAAGTGATCACAAAGGAGCAGAGCATGAACTCTTTAAAATTCCAATCAGTTTTTGATATTATTGGACCTGTGATGATCGGCCCATCCAGTAGTCACACTGCAGGTGCTGTTCGAATTGGTAAAATTGTTTCTTCTATCTTTGGAGAGGAACCAAAAGAAGTTGAGTTCCAATTATTTAATTCCTTCGCCAAAACCTATCGTGGTCATGGAACAGATTTAGCCTTAGTAGCGGGCATCTTAGGAATGGACACAGATGATCCTAGAATCCCAGATAGTCTAAAAATTGCACATGAACGAGGCATTCGGATTGTTTGGTCTATTCAAAAAGAAAGTAATGCTCCTCACCCAAACACAACGACTATTACTGTTAAAAATGATCATAAAACGATTTCTGTCACTGGAATCTCAATTGGTGGTGGGAACATACAGGTTACTGAGTTAAATGGCTTTGCTATCTCGCTAAATATGAATACTCCAACCATTATCATTGTTCACCAGGACGTCCCTGGAATGATCGCTCATGTGACAGAAGCTCTTTCTCGCTATGATATTAACATCGCACAAATGAATGTGACGCGGGAAAAAGCTGGAGAAAAAGCGATTATGATTATAGAAGTTGACTCAAGGAGTTGTGAAGTAGCGATCGAAGATATCCGTAAAATTCCTCATCTTCATAATGTCAACTTTTTCAAATAAGGAGTTCATATGTTTTATTCAATTGTAGACCTCGTAGAACAAGCAAGCACGCAATACCAAGGAAACGTCGCAGAGTTAATGATTGCAACTGAATTTGAACTAACTGGTCGTGAACGAGAAGAAGTCCTACGATTAATGACCCGTAATTTAGAAGTGATGATTGATTCTGTAAAGTTAGGATTAAATGAAAACCACTCTCGTAGTGGGTTAACCGGTGGGGATGCCGCAAAATTAGATCGCTATATCAAATCAGGAAAAACGTTATCTGACTTGACCGTCCTAACCGCAGCGAAGAATGCTATTGCTGTCAACGAACACAATGCTAAGATGGGACTGGTCTGCGCAACACCCACTGCAGGATCTGCTGGCTGCCTTCCCGCAGTTCTCACTGCAGCAACTCAAAAATTAGGGTTAAACCGTCAGCAACAATTAGATTTTCTACTGACAGCTGGAGCTTTTGGTTTAGTGATCGCAAATAATGCTTCTATTTCAGGTGCAGAAGGTGGTTGTCAAGCAGAAGTTGGTTCTGCTTCAGCTATGAGTGCGGCAGCATTGACACTAGCTGCTGGGGGAACTCCTTATCAAGCGAGTCAGGCAGTCTGTTTTGTCATCAAAAACATGCTTGGTCTCATTTGTGATCCAGTAGCAGGACTCGTGGAAGTTCCATGTGTCAAACGAAACGCAATGGGAGCCAGCTATGCCTTCATTGCTGCTGATATGGCCTTAGCAGGTATTGAATCAAAAATACCTGTTGATGAAGTGATTGACGCCATGTACCAAGTTGGATCTAGTCTTCCGACTGCCTTTAGAGAAACAGCTGAAGGAGGATTGGCAGCAACACCAACCGGACGTAGATTACAAAAAGAGATATTTGGAGAATAGCATGCAAGCCTTATTTTTTGATTTAGATGGAACATTAGTTGACAGTTCCAAGGGAATTACAGAGAGCTTTCAACATACATTCGATACTTTGAAGGTTCCTCAACCCGATCTCAAAACTATCCGTAGTTTTATGGGACCACCTTTGATTTCTAGTTTTGAAGCTACCCTTCCTGAAACTTTAGTAGATCAAGCCGTAACTATCTACCGCCAGTATTATCATGAAAAAGGTCAATACAAATCAACTCTGTTTCCTCAGATAGTAGAAGCTTTGAAAGCATTACAAGACGAAAACATTCCTCTTTATGTAACTACTTCAAAACATGAACCAGTTGCTTTACAGATGTGTCAAGATTTAGGTATCGCTAAATACTTTAAAGGAATTTATGGATCAAATTCAGATCGTATCCACAAAGCTGATGTCATTCGATACGCCTTGTCAATCAATGACCTTCCAAAAGAGGAGACAGTGATTATTGGAGATACAAAATTTGACCTCATCGGAGGTCAAACAGTTGGCATAAAAACCATGGCCGTCACTTGGGGATTTGGAGATCTTGAAGAGCTACTTCTTTACTCACCAGATTTTATTTGTCACTCTCCACTTGACATTCTTGAGACATTAAAAAAATAGGTTTACAAATTGTAAACCTATTTTTTAATAACCCCAAGCTGATAAACCTTGTGAGCTATATGCATTGTATGCAGCCTGGATTTGATCATCAACTGTTGCAGTTGAACCCCAACCTGGCATTGTTTGGAACAAACCACTGGCACCAGAAGCATTTGCTGCATTTACTTGACCATTTGATTCACGGGCAATGATTGCTTCCCAAGTAGAAGCAGGTACACCAGTCATTTCAGCCATACGAGCAGCCGCATAAGATCCTTGTTCTCCAGCAGTATTCCCATTTGATAGAACAATTCCACCATTTGTTGATTGTGCAGAAGTCACTGCAACATTTGCTGCATAAGTTGTTTGTTTTTGAGCAGTTTGTGCTGTTGCAGTTGCTGTAGATGCACTTTCAGCAGGTTTTGCTTGCTCTTGTGGAGCAACTTTATCAATCATAGATTTTGAACGCTCACCTAACTCAATAATTTGTCCTGCATAGATCAAATCTTCATTGGTCAGATTGTTAGATGCAATAATATTTTCTACTGAAGTGTTATTTTCTAGTGCAATTTTTGATAGAGTATCTCCAGACTTCACTTCGTAAGTTTCAGCATTCACTGTAGCAATACCAGAAATGAAAAGTGATGCTGCTGAAAGTAGGGAAGTGACTGTCCATTGGAACTTTTTACTGTTCATGAATTCTATTCTCCTTTCGAACATAATTCTATCATACACACAAAATGTTACAGTTTATTGTAGAATATATTACAAATGTTACAAGAATATGTGAATTTAATGTAAAAAGCGCTTTGTATAGCGCTTTTTCCTTATTTTTGAACCAATACAACTAGCTCTATCCATTTTTTAGATAAAAAACTATCAACATGAGGCACAGAATAACGAGCAATGCCAGGGTATCTTTTACTCCCCACTGCAGAGTCCGATAGCGTGTTCGTCCCTCACCGCCTTTGTACCCTCTCGCTTCCATCGCAATTGCTAATGCATCTGCGCGTTTAAAACTTGAGGCAAACAAAGGAATGAGGATCGGAATAAAGGAACGGATCCTTTTTAATAGATTTCCTTCACCAAAATCAACACCACGCGCCCTTTGCGCATTCATAATTCGATTCGTATCATCTACTAAGGTTGGAACAAAGCGCAAACTCATAGATAGCATTAAGCCAATCTCATGAGCTGGAACCTTAATAATTTTTAGTGGGGTAAGGATCTTTTCAACAGCATCTGCTAAACTCAATGGTGTCGTCGTCACGGTTAAAATCGTCGAATAAAAAATAATTAAAATAAATCTACAAAATATGATGGTGGCTTGCATCAATCCTTGGTCGGTTAATTTAAAAAACCACCATTGATACAAAATAGTTCCTTGAGAGGTCGCAAATAATTGAAAAATAGTTGTAAAAGCAATGATAAAAATCATTGATTTTAAGCCTTTAATATAAAAACTAACCGAAATCCTCGTTAGATACATTAAAACAAAAATAAAAGCAAAGAGAAGAACATTTGTCTGGATATTATTTGCCCAAAACAGAAGAAATATGAATAAAAACATTGAGAGCAACTTCCCACGAGGATCTAGTTGGTGGATAATGGAGTTTCCAGGAATATACCTTCCTAAAATCATATTATTCATGAAGTAACAGCTCCTTTAGTTCCTCAATTTTGATTGGTAGTCTGTCCAGAGGAAGTCCTCTTCGTTTCAATTGAAGAGCAAAATTCGTAATTTGTGGGACTCCTAATTGAAGTTTTTGTAAATACTCAACCTGTTGAAACACTTCCCTTGGGGATCCGTTTAGGACAAGTTTTCCCGCTTCTAAAGCAAATACGGTATCAGCAAAATTTGCTACATCATCCATCGTATGAGTTACCAGAACTAGAGTCATCCCATTTTTATGTAATGTTTCAAACAGCGCCATCAATTCCTTTCTTCCAGCAGGATCTAGCCCTGCTGTTGGCTCGTCCAATACTAAAATCTCTGGTTCAATAGCTAAAATACCCGCGATCGCAACCCGTCTCATTTGTCCACCAGATAGTTCAAATGGACTTTTATCATAGATAGACTCTTCTAAACCAACGATCGCTAATTTTTCTTTGGCTATTTCCTCCGCTTTGTCCTTAGGTACCCCAAAATTTTGTGGTCCAAAGGCTACATCAGCTAGAACAGTTTCCGCAAATAGCTGACTTTCTGGAAATTGAAAAACCAAACCGACTTTTTTTCTCAGGTACTTCATTTCTTTTGGCTCAGAATGATTATCTAAAACAAAATCTTCAAATTGAATCGTTCCTTTAGTCGGACGCAGTAAACCATTTAGTAATTGCAACAAAGTAGACTTGCCACTACCAGTATGCCCGATGATGGCTGTATAAGATCCATCTTTTATTTCCAAACTAATATCAGAAAGCGCCCGCCCTTCAAAAGGACTTCCCTCTTGATAAGTATAATAGACATTCTTTAAAGAGATTCCCATAGTTGGTCTAATAACTCACTTTCTGTTAGATAGTCCTGCTTTAGCGGAAAATGCGAGCTGAGAGATTCTTGGACCTGCTTACTAAAAGGCTTATCTAATCCAATCTCATTCAGATCATTTCTTGAAAACAATTCCCGCGGCGTCATAGAAGACTCTAGTTTTCCTTTTTGAAACACGAGTGTTCGATCACTTAAGGCAATTTCGGTTAAATCATGGGTAATGGAGATAATTGTTAATTGAAACTTTTTCTGAAGTTTTCTCATTACTGCCATTAGGTCCTCTCTACCTTCTGGATCCAACATACTAGTTGCTTCATCAAGGATAATAATAGTTGGTCTCAAGGCGATAATACCTGCTATGGCCACTCGTTGCTTTTGACCACCTGACAAACGAGATGGTTCGCGATCTTTAAACTCCAGCATACCGACTTGCTCAATAGCCTTCTCCACACGTTGAAGCATTTCTTCCCGTGGAATTCCTTGATTTTCTAAACCAAAGGCAACATCATCTTCTACTGTCGCACCAACAAATTGGTTGTCAGGGTTCTGAAATACAATCCCAATTTTACTACGGATTTCCCATATGGTTTCACGAGTCAGTTGTTTTCCATCAACGTAAATCTCACCAGACTCAGCTTCCAAAAGACCATCAATCAGGCGTACAACTGTAGATTTCCCACTACCATTGTGTCCAACAATCGAAAGCCACTCTCCTTGTTTCACGTGAAACGAAACCGTGTCAATTTGATACTCTTCTACTGTTTTATCGTATCGAAAGGATACATTTTTTAGCTCAATCATCTGTTTCATTTATTTAAATGTGTCTTTAAAGAGATAGCTACTTCCCTTAAAGTAGTCGTAACCAGAATAAATTGTGAAAATCAATGCAATATAAAGCAACACTTGCCCTGGAAGTGTCCAATGGCAAAGCAAAAAGATAATGGCAAACATTTGGCTAAAGGTTTTAATTTTTCCTGGCATGGCTGCAGCAAGAACTGTACCACCTGTCTCAACAAGGAGAAGACGCAAACCAGTAACAGCTAACTCACGACAAATGATAACGGCTGCAATCCAAGCAGGAACCATTTTTAATTCAATCATCATAATAAAGGCTGACATGACCAATAATTTATCTGCCATTGGATCGGCAAATTTACCAAAATTACTCACTACATTCCATTTTCGTGCAAGAAAGCCATCTAAATAATCTGTAATACTAGCAATTGCAAAAATAACTGCCGCTACAATATGTCCTAGATAAGAGTGACTTAAACTTAAAATAGCAATAAAAATAGGAATCATCACAACCCGAATTAATGTCAATGCATTAGGAATATTTTCTTTTTTCATACTTCCTCCAAAAAATAAACTATCTTTACATCTATTTTACAGATGCTGTAAACTCATAAAAATATACGATATAAATCACAAAACCAAGAATAGCAAAACTAACTAGCAGATAATACAGAATTGGTAACCAGCTTGTTTTCTGTCTTAATTTTCTTGAATGAAGCTCTTCGTCATCTACAAGTATTTCTTCATCAAATAACAATTCTTTTCCTTCGCGAAAAGCTGTCAATAGGATGGACTCATCTAATCCCAAAGCCCATGATAACTTTTTAAGATAGATCTGGGCATAAAAGGGACTCGGTAATAGATCAAACTCATCGTTTTCCAACGCTTCTATATATGGAATTTCGATGGCTGTCTTACTTGACACATCTTGTAAACTCAAGTGTAAATTTACTCTTGACAATCTTAACACTTGACCAATCGTTCTCTTCTTCATGTTTTCCCTTCTTAATACATTGTGTACTACTTTTGAAAAATCATATAGTCAACCATCTCAGCTTGGTCGACGAATTGACGACCTAATTTGATGATATCTTGTAAACTAATACCTTGTAAAATCTTTGGAAGATCATAAGAAGTGCTACCGTCTGAAAAATATTCAAACTGAGTGGCACTATACTCAAGCGAATTTAAACCTTGTAAGAAATCACCAAACATTTCGCTTTTAATCGTATCCAAATGTTCCTGATTGACATCTGGATCCTTTTCAAATTGTTTGATCGCTGACCTAAATTGATGAGATAAGGAGACCGGTTCTTGAGTATCCATTGTCAAAATAACGAAATGAAATAATTCCTCAACCTCGACTTCAAGTGTCAATGAGTTGTCAATCTTCCCGGCTTCATATAAACTTTGAAACCGTTGCGAGGTCCAACCAAACATCATCGAAAATAGTAATTTCAACATCAATTTATATCGAAATTTTTCCTCTTCCCTAATGATATCATTTCCTCGAATTCCAATTGCCAACTTAGGAGTAGCAACTTCCATTCTACAAGATTGATTCAATCTTACTTCATTTTTTTCTACAGGAAAACGTTCTAACTCCACAGATGGATGAAGAGGAACTCGATCATATTTCTTTACTACTTGCAATACTTCATCAACATCAAAGTTTCCGATCACTAATAAGTGCATTTGAGAGGGATGATAGAATAGGTCAAAGTTTTCACGGAGATTGTCTATTGTAATGTTAGAAATAGAATTCCTCGTCCCAGCAATATCGTCTGCTAAAGGTGTTCCAGGATATAAATTTTCTAACGCACCAAAAAATAATCGATAGTCTGGGCTATCTTGGTACATTCCAATTTCTTGTTGAATGATTTCTCTTTCCTTAGATACAGATTTTTCTGTAAAGGAAGCCTTTGAAACCATCTCCAATAACAATTGAATATTTTCAGTGACTTTTGAAGTTGTTGAGAAAAGATAACTTGTCTTTGTAAAGCTTGTAAAGGCATTGCTTTCCGATCCTAAATGAACGAATTTTTTTAAATAATCTTGACCATTTTCATCTTCAAATACTTTATGTTCTAGAAAATGAGCAATTCCTGCAGGATATTGTCGTTCATCCCCATTCACTAGAATTCGTGTATCCACTGAGCCAAACTTAGTTGTGATGATTCCATAGGTTTCATAATAATCTTCTTTGGGAATTAAATGAATAGTCAACCCATTTGACAAGCGTGTAAAGTAAACTTGCTCGCCAACTGATTCATAATATTTTTCTTTAATTTTCAATCTTTACACTACTTTCCTTCCATAAAATAAACAGACTGTAAATTAATTGTTTTTGCCACTTCAATAATTTCTTCTCTACTAACCTTATCGATGGACTCTAACCACTCTTCTAAAGAAAGGACTTTCGTTCCTAGGATCGTTTTCAGATATTCCCTTTCAATCAAGGTATTTTGCCGATCCTGTGCTAATAAGGTCGTATTCACCAACATTTCTTTTGTCAATTGAAGCTCTGACTCTGTAAACTTGCCTCGTTTTAAATCATTCAACTGTCTCATAATCAAGGTCATTACTTTCGTGCGAGATTCCTTATCAATGCCTGCAAAAACTCTCATAAAGCCTGTAAAAATATCAAAATGGCTTGAGATGGTATAAGCAAGACCTTCTTTTTCACGAATTATTTGAAAAAGTCTTGAATGCGAGAATGCTCCTAGCATCCCATTTAATACAACTAGTGGGATATGGAGAGATTCTCCATACTGGGTAGAAAAATGGTAACCTAATTCTAAAATAGATTGTTGGTTTTGTTTTTGCTCTAACTTTTCTCTTACAACATTTGTAAAAGGTTGTTGATAATTGATAGATAAATAATTATCACGTGGCTTGAATTCAAACTGGTTCACTCGATCCACAATAGCGACCTCATTAAAATCACCTATGAAAAAGAAGTCAATGTTATCTAATTGGAGCATCTGATGAAACTGTTCAAGAGAACTTTGAGCTGTCTCTTGTCTCACTAAATCAACTTTCCCCAATCTTGACATCCCGATTGTTTCGTCTTCAAAAAATAGTTGATTCAATTGCCCATGAGCATAATAATAAGGCTCTTCAATTTCTGACTCCAAATCAGAAATCGTATTTTTCTTTTCAACGTCAAATGTATCACTGTCGAAGTGATCTTCTACTACCAAAGGTGAAAAGAAGATCGTTTCTATAATGTCCAAAACCTCATCAGTAAGAACATTTTTCTTGCTCAAAAAGTCATCGCGCACAAAGGAAATATTCAAATCAACATAATGAACACGCCCCCTCTTAGAGACTGAGGTTGACAATTCTACCCCGTATAGACTCGCTAATTTTTCACGGAATAATTGTGAAGTTGGATATTTTTGATTTGCAGTTTCCATCATACAGGCTACTAAAACACGCGCAGCCACGGTATTTTCATCTAATGGCGATGAAAAACGGACCTTAATTTTATTGGTTTTAAATTTTTTTGATTGAAGAAAGTGAAGATTCACGCCCTTTACTAATTCCATTTTCATCCTCGTTCTACTCAATAGTAACTTTCATTATAACACGAAATCACACTAAAATCCTAATTCAAACTGTGAAAAAGCTCCTCAAATCACTCAACATTCTCTACCCTAGAAAAACTAAAAATATGGTATAATAACACGCAAAGAGGTGAACTATGAATTACAAATTATTTGATGACTTTATTACATTACAAGCAATCTTAAAAGAACTCGGTATTATACAGAGTGGTGGTGCAATCAAAGCCTTTCTTCAAGAAAAAGAACTCTTTGTTAATGGTGAATTAGAACAACGGAGAGGCCGTAAACTTCGTGTCAATGATCAAATTGACATTCCTGAACTGAGCGTTACTATCACCATTCTTGAACCTTCTCAAGAAGAAATAGAAGAGCATCTTAAAGACAAGGAAGAAAAGGAACGTGTTGCTAAACTTGTCAAGCAACTCAATCAACAACAAAAGAAACAACCGACAAAGACTAACAAAAAAGAAAAAGCGATTCGCTTTCCTGGTATCTCCTAATGTGGTTAAAACACTTATCCATTCAACATTTTCGTAATTATCAAGAACTAGAAGTCGAGTTTCATCCTGGATTAAATATTTTCCTAGGTCAAAATGCTCAAGGAAAGACCAATATTCTCGAATCAATTTATTTTCTAGCTTTAACCAGAAGTCATCGAACACGAAATGATAGAGATCTCATCTATTTTGAATCCACCGATTTTAAAGTGTCTGGTCAATTACAAAGAGAAACTGGTCCCCTTCCATTAGAAATTTCCTTGACACCAAAAGGTCGGATAACTAAGGTAAATCATTTGAAACAAGCCAAATTATCGAACTATATTGGCCATATGAATGTTGTCCTTTTCGCACCCGAAGATTTGCAACTGATCAAAGGATCACCTGCAGGGCGTCGAAAGTTTATTGACATTGAATTAGGTCAGATGAAACCTCTCTACTTATCTGACTTATCTCAATACAACCATGTACTGAAACAAAGAAATAGTTATCTAAAAAATTCGGAAAAAATTGATGCTACATTTTTGGAGGTCTTAGATTCACAACTAGCTAGTTTTGGAAGTCGCGTCATCCATCATCGGCTTGAGTTTATTAAAAAATTAGAAGCTAAAGCAAAAGAAAAACATACTCGACTTTCTGACAACAAAGAAAACCTATCAATTCAATATCAGTCAACTGTTTTTTCTGAAGAAGGAAATGATATAGAAGAGCAGTTTCTCTCTATGTTGGAAAAAAACCGTCAGAAGGATATTTTTAGGAAAACAACAAGTATTGGGCCTCACAGGGATGATTTGGCATTTTTCATCAATAATATGAATGCTACCTTTGGTAGTCAAGGCCAGCATCGAAGTGTTGTTCTCTCTCTAAAATTAGCAGAAATTGAATTAATGGAAGAAATCACAAGAGAAAAGCCGATTTTACTACTTGACGATGTCATGAGCGAACTTGACAATTATCGTCAACTTCAACTACTTGAAACCATCTCTAATAATATTCAAACATTTATTACAACGACCACTCTCGATCATTTAAAAGAACTACCTGAAGAGTTGAAAATTTTCACTGTTCAAGCCGGTCATATCAAAACAGCATCTTGACAATACTGTCAAGATGCTGTTATTTTTGTTTACAAATGTGTAAATTTATTGTGCCGAGTAGTTAGGAGCCTCGTTTGTAATTTGCACATCATGAGGATGGCTTTCTTTCAATCCTGCACCACTCATTTCAACAAATTGTGCATGATCATGTAAATCTTGAATGGTTGCTGCACCAACATACCCCATACCTGAACGAATACCACCGATCATTTGGAATACCATATCTGCTACAGAACCTTTATAAGCAACACGTCCCTCAATTCCTTCAGGAACCAATTTATTGGCTTCATTGACAGATCCTTGGAAGTAACGGTCGCTAGAACCTTTCTTCATTGCTGCAATAGATCCCATACCACGGTATGTTTTAAACTTACGACCTTGGAAGATTTCTGTTTCACCTGGTGCTTCATCTGTACCTGCAAGCATTGAACCAAGCATTACTGCATTTCCACCAGCTGCGAGTGCTTTGACAATATCTCCTGAATACTTGATACCACCATCAGCAATGATCGTTTTTCCATATTCACGAGCTACAGCGGCTGCGTCATAAATAGCAGTCACTTGAGGAACACCAACCCCTGCAACAACACGAGTTGTACAGATTGATCCTGGACCAATTCCGACCTTAACTACGTCTACCCCTGCATCAAATAATGCACGAGCACCTTCAGCAGTTGCAATATTTCCTGCAATCAAGGTACGATCTGGGAAGTGAGCACGAATTTCTGCAATCTTACGAAGAACACCCGCAGAATGTCCATGAGCAGTATCAATGACAATTGCGTCTGCACCAGCTTCAAAAAGAGCTTCTGCACGTTCAAAAGTATCTGAAGTAACCCCTACGGCACCAGCCACAAGCAAACGACCAAATTCATCCTTAGCCGCATTTGGAAACTCAATAACTTTTTCAATATCTTTGATTGTAATCAAGCCAGAAAGACGACCATTTTCATCTACCAATGGTAATTTTTCAATACGGTGCTCTTGTAGAATGCGTTCAGCTGTTTCCAAATCAGTTCCAACTGGTGCGGTCACCAAATTTTCACTCGTCATATGATTTGAAATGGGTTGATTGTAATCAGAAATAAAACGCAAATCCCGGTTTGTAAGGATACCAACTAATTTACGATTTTCAAGTGTTTCAACAACAGGAACACCACTGATTCGGTATCGTCCCATCAACTCATCTGCTTCTGCAATTGTATGAGACGGAGTCAAATAGAACGGATCAATGATAACTCCATTTTCAGAGCGTTTTACTTTGCGTACTTCATCTGCCTGTTGCTCAATTGACATGTTTTTATGGATCACACCAAGTCCACCAGCACGTGCCATAGCAATTGCCATTTGACTTTCAGTCACTGTGTCCATGGCAGCAGTAATGATTGGGATATTCAAGCGTAAATTACTTGCTAATTGTGTACTTAAATCTGCATCATTAGGCAATACGTGACTTTCTGCTGGAATCAAAAGCACGTCATCGAATGTAAACCCTTTTTTTAAAAACTTTGTGTCCCAATTAGACATTAGCTGGATCCTCTTTTCTTTTTATTTGAGCAAGGCTCGAATTTTTATTGTTAATATCATACCATTCTATGGCAATTTGTCAATCATTTATTGGTAAATTATCAATGAACAGTAAGAAATGTTCGCTTTTAATGAAGTCGTTTTATTTTTTAAAATAGGTAATTCCCATCGCAGATTTTACTTCATCCAGTGTTTGAGCTGCTACATTTCGAGCGCGCTCACTTCCTTTTTCAAGAATAGAGTAGACCTCACCCATATCCTTTGCAAACTCAAGTCGTCTTTCACGAATTGGTCTTAATTCACGATCTAAAATTTCTAAAAGATATCGTTTGGTCTTTACATCACCAAGTCCACCACGTTGATAATGTTCTTTCATTTCTGCAATTTCAGCTACATCTTCTGGACGGCCAAATACATCCAGGTAATGAAATACCATATTGCCTTCGATTTTTCCTGGATCCTCTACTTTAATATGATCAGGATCGGTATACATACTCATCACTTTTTTCTTTAAAGTATCTGCATCATCAGCTAGGTAAATGCCATTATTCAACGATTTAGACATTTTAGCATTTCCGTCTAAACCAGGTAAGCGCCCTGCTGCTTCGTTTTCAGGATAAATCCCTTCCGGTTCCACCAAAGTATCTGTGTTGTAAGCATGATTAAAGGAACGAACAATCTCACGAGTTTGCTCAATCATTGGCTTTTGATCATTTCCTACTGGAACAAAATTTGCTTTAAAAGCTGTGATATCGGCTGCTTGTGAAATAGGGTATACCAAAAATCCTGTTGGAATACTCTCACCAAAACCTTTTTGAGAAATCTCGGTTTTTACAGTTGGGTTTCTTTCAAGTCGCGCCAAAGATACTAGATTCATGTAATACATGGTCAATTCCGCTAATTCAGGAATCTGACTTTGAATGAAAATCGTAACTTTTTCAGGATCTAGTCCAGCTGCCAGATAATCCAAAGCAACATTACCAATAGATTCTACAATCGTTTTTGGATCTTTTGCATGGTCTGTCAAAGCTTGCTGGTCTGCTAGGAAAACAAACATATTATACTCGTCTTTATTTTGCAACAAGACGCGATTTTTTAAAGAACCAACATAGTGGCCGATATGGAGTTTTCCTGTCGGTCTATCTCCTGTCAGAATGATGGGTTTTGTCATACTCTTCTCCTTAATCGTTATCCCTATCATTATAGCACTTTCTAGTTGAAAATGTTAGTCTATCCTCTATGTTTGTAAGGAATTAACACTTTACTAAACTGTCAATTTCGTTTACATCATTGTAAAAACAAATTGACAGTAAAAAAGTTGAATTTTCCCCTATTTTCTAGTAAAATGAAGACATTATAGAAAGAGGAGAAAATCATTGCTTACAGTATCAGACGTCTCACTACGTTTTAGTGATCGAAAATTGTTTGACGATGTCAATATCAACTTTACAGAAGGAAATACATACGGTCTCATCGGTGCCAACGGTGCTGGAAAGTCAACCTTTTTAAAAATTTTAGCTGGAGATATTGAACCAACAACTGGTCATATTTCTCTTGGCCCTGATGAACGTTTGTCTGTTTTGCGTCAAAATCACTTTGACTACGAAGACGAGCGGGTCATCGATGTTGTCATTATGGGAAATGAAAAGCTCTACAACATTATGAAAGAAAAAGATGCTATCTACATGAAAGAAGATTTTTCTGATGAAGACGGCGTCCGTGCAGCTGAACTGGAAGGTGAATTTGCCGAACTTGGTGGATGGGAAGCAGAAAGTGAAGCATCTCAATTGCTTCAAAATCTAAATATTTCAGAAGACCTTCATTATCAAACTATGAGCGAGTTAGCCAATGGGGATAAAGTAAAAGTTCTCTTAGCTAAAGCCCTTTTTGGTAAACCAGATGTCCTTCTTTTGGACGAGCCGACCAATGGATTGGATATTCAATCCATTACCTGGTTAGAAGATTTTCTGATTGATTTTGAAAATACGGTTATCGTTGTATCCCATGACCGCCACTTTTTGAACAAAGTCTGCACCCATATGGCGGATCTCGACTTTGGAAAAATTAAACTTTACGTCGGAAACTATGATTTCTGGAAAGAATCTTCTGAACTTGCAGCAAAATTACAAGCAGATAGAAACGCAAAAGCTGAAGAAAAAATTAAACAATTACAAGAGTTTGTCGCACGTTTCTCAGCCAACGCTTCAAAATCAAAACAAGCAACTTCGCGTAAAAAAATGCTTGACAAGATTGAACTTGAAGAAATTGTTCCATCTAGTCGGAAGTACCCATTTATCAACTTTAAGGCAGAACGAGAAATTGGTAACGATCTCTTGACAGTTGAAAATCTTTCTGTCAAGATTGATGGAGAAACCATCCTTGACAATATCAGCTTTATCTTACGTCCTGGTGACAAAACCGCGCTTATCGGACAGAACGATATTCAAACAACCGCTTTAATCCGTGCATTGATGGATGATATTGAATATGAAGGAACTGTCAAGTGGGGAGTTACAACTAGTCGGTCTTATCTACCAAAAGACAACAGTCGTGATTTTGCAGGTGGTGAAAGTATTCTTGATTGGCTTCGTCAATTTGCAAGTAAAGAAGAAGATGACAATACTTTCCTTCGTGGTTTCTTAGGACGTATGCTCTTTTCGGGTGACGAAGTTAACAAGTCTGTCAACGTCTTGTCAGGGGGAGAAAAAGTTCGTGTCATGTTGTCTAAATTGATGCTCCTCAAGTCAAATGTTCTTGTACTGGATGATCCAACCAATCACTTGGATTTGGAGTCTATTTCAAGTTTGAATGATGGATTGAAGAATTTTAAAGAATCGATTATCTTTGCCAGCCATGACCACGAATTCATTCAAACACTCGCCAACCATATTATCGTTCTTTCAAAAAACGGCGTAATCGATCGTATTGATGAAACCTATGATGAGTTTCTTGAAAATGAAGAAGTTCAAGCAAAAGTGAAAGAACTTTGGAGTCAATCATAAAAATAAAGAGCCCTGAAATAATGATTTCAGGCTCTTTCAGTAGAAATATATGAATAAAACAAAGCTAAAAACATCCCTTTTTATAGTATCTTCTTTCCTGATTCCAGCTATCATGATGTTCTTTATTTACCTCTCGCAAGGAATCTACTGGAACAGTGATACATCCCCCTTATTAGGAGATGGTTATCATCAGTATGTCATTTTTGATACCACACTTCGAAATATTTTACACGGGACAGATAGCCTATTTTACAGTTTTCAAAGTGGACTAGGCATTAATTTCTATGCACTCAGTAGCTATTATCTAGGAAGTTTCTTTTCTCCTCTTGTCTTCTTCTTTAATGCACAATCCATGCCGAATGCTGTTTACCTCATCACTCTTCTTAAATTTGGAGCTATTGGGTTAAGCACTTATATTAGTTTACATGGAATGTTTTCTAAAATTCCTAGATCCCTGGTTCTTACCCTTTCAACCTCATTTGCTCTTATGAGCTTTGCTATCAGCCAAATTGAAATCAAAACTTGGCTTGATGTTTTTATCCTAGCACCATTAATTCTTTATGGATTCAAAAAACTCATTTACAATGAGGGAGAGATTCTCTACTTTATCAGCTTAACCAGCTTGTTTATCCAAAATTATTATTTTGGGTTTATGATGTCTATTTTTCTTATTTTATGGTACTTGACACAACTGTCATGGGACATCAAAGGAATTGGAAAACGCTTCTTTCATTTTGTGATTGTATCTCTTTTATCAGTTATAACAAGCCTTGTGATGTTATATCCAACCTTCTTAGATTTACGCACTCATGGAGAAAGTTTTTCAAAGGTTGACAGTATCTTTACAGAAAAAAGTTGGTATCTTGACGTATTTGCAAAAAATTTCATTGGAAGTTTTGACACTACTAAATATGGATCAATTCCAATGATCTACGTGGGATTATTTCCACTTCTATTAGCGATCACCTTTTTCTTTGTAAAGTCGATCAAGTTTCACGTGAAACTTTCTTACTTTATACTCTTGACCATTCTTATTTTGAGTTTTCGTTTTCAATTATTAGATCTCCTTTGGCAAGGTATGCACGCGCCGAATATGTTTCTTCATCGATACTCTTGGATCTTTTCTTTGACGATTATTCTGATGGCAGGAGAAGTACTAAATCGAATAGAGGAGATCACTTGGATTCGTTTTAGTCTTGCTAATTTCCTCCTTATTCTAGGATTTGGAGCAACTGTCCTTTACAGCAGTCACTATAAATTTTTAGATGCTGTCAATTTTATTGTTACTTTTGAATTTTTAATTGCCTTCTATTTGGTCTGTTTAGGATTTATCCTAAAAAAGATACCGCCTAGACTTTTCTATCTTTCGATCCTGTTTTTCTCCATCTTTGAATTATCGGTGAATAGTTATTATCAAATGGAAGGAATTGCGAATGAATGGGTATTTGCTTCTCGGTCATCCTACGAACGAGACTTAAAAGCCATCCAATCCTTAGTAAAAGAGAAGACAGACTCTAATTATCGGACTGAGATTTTACAGCCACAAACGGGCAATGATAGCATGAAGTATGGTTATAATGGAATTTCTCAATTTTCATCTGTACGAAATACGGATGCTAGCTCGACATTGGACAAACTAGGATTTAAATCTGAAGGAACCAACCTCAATCTTCGATACCAAAACAATTCTATTTTAATGGATAGTCTATTTGGTGTTCGCTATAATTTAAGCCAACAACCTGTTCAAAAATTTGGATTTAAAGAGATTGCAACAAAAAATGGAGTCTCACTTTCAGAAAACGAATATGCCTTACCAATCGCCTTTCTGTCAGCAAAACCTTATAAAAATACTTCCTTTACGAATTTGACACTGGATAATCAGACACGATTCATCCATCAAATCACGGATGAAAAATATAAATTTTATAAGAAATTAAATATTCTCTCGCCTACTTCACAAAATACTACATCTTCGTTGCAAACTGCAAAAATTGAAGAAGATAGTCATCTTTCCTACGCAAGTATTCAATATGAAGTAACGGTTCCTGCCCATAGCCAACTATATGTCAATGTTCCAAATTTACAATTTTCAAACGATGATCGAAAAGATATTGAAATCAGCTACAATGGACAGACCCAACGCTATACCATTGATAATGCCTTTCCATTCTTTTCGATTGGCCATTTTGACACAGAGGAAACAGTTACTATTCGTATGAGTTTTCCCGAAAATTCGACAGTCTCCTTTGATACACCAGAATTTTTTGCTCTGGATCTTGACCAATACACACAAGCTATCGCTAGCATTCGTCAGCAAGAAGTTGCTATTCACAAAAAGAAAAACAAATTGGTAGCAGCCTATAACGCAAATAGAGACACTACCCTTATTTTTACACTCCCTTATGATAAAGGCTGGTCAGCTAAACAAAATGGAAAGCCTATCCAAATTCATCGCATCCAGAAAGGATTGATGGGAGTTCGTGTTTCAAAAGGATCCGGAACAGTCACCTTAACATTTGTTCCCCAAGGCTTCATTGAAGGACTCATTGCCTTTTTCGTTGGAATCATTCTCTTTTTCCTCTACGAATGGAGACAAATAAAAAGACGAAAAAGCTAAGGAATCTAACCATCGTTCACTTATAAATAAAAGGCTAGGATAGTAATTATCCTAGCCTTTTTCAAAACAAAAAAACACCCAAATGGGTGCTATACTAGCTCCGCCAGTAGGACTCGAACCTACGACATCATGATTAACAGTCATGCGCTACTACCAACTGAGCTATGGCGGAATGAGATATAGTCCGTACGGGATTCGAACCCGTGTTACCGCCGTGAAAAGGCGGTGTCTTAACCCCTTGACCAACGGACCATATATTCATTAACAGAACATATCCCATTATATCAAAATTTAACTAATTGTCAAGCACTAAATTCTAAATTTTGCTCTTCAATTAATTTTTTGGCACGTTTGATATTACTTCTTGAGATTGGACAAGAATACCCTTCTTTCAACAGCAGCTGTTTCTTTTTCTTATCCATTCCAATGATCATACTTCTATTCACGATAAAAGATTGATGGGGACTGAAATATCTCTCCTCCACATCTTTCTCCAAGACATCTGATAAACTTCCCGCAATTTCTTTTTGAAAATTTTTCCCAACTAAGTTTAATTTATAAGCCGAACCAACAGTTTCAATATAAAGAATATCCTTAAATGGAATTTTTATCTTTTTATCCTTAAAGTCATACTCAAAATAATCTGTCAAATCATCATTTCCAATTTGAATAGTTGTTAGGTACTCAATACACTCCTTTATTTTTAATCTAAATAAATCTTCATTCAAATTTTTATCAATAAAATCTAAGGCAGATACTTTATAACGATAGGTAATCGAAGCGAATTCTGATTTTGTAGTAATAAAAACAATAATGGCATAAGGATTTGCTTCTCGTATTTTTTGAGCAATTTCCAGCCCACAATACTCATTGTCTTGGATATGAATATCTAGAAAATATAATTGATGGATATCCGAATGTTGGATATAATTTTCAAATTCCGAAATTTTACCGGTAGAAATCACTTCAAGTTTAATGTCTAATTCCTTAGCAATTTCTGCAATGTGTTTTTCTACCCGTATCTGTTGAGAGAGCTCATCTTCTAATAAAAAAACCTTCATTCTTGTTCGTATCCTCCAATCTTCAAAACTTGTAAAAAACGATTTCCTTGCAATTCCGTTTCTAAAAACATCGTTCCATAATTTGCTAAGATTTTTCTCACATTATTTAATCCTAGTCCTCTATTTTCTCCTTTTGTCGAATAACCTTCTTCATATATTTTTCTAATATCAAAAGTGATTTCATTTGTTGTATTATGAATCACTAAGTAAACAATTTTTGAAATAGAGAAAATAGCAATATGAACTTTCTTTTCTTCTGCTTCTTTTGAAGCTTCCAAAGCGTTTGTCACTAGAATCCCAACGATTCTCACGATATCTAATAAATCAACTGGTAGTTGCTCGATTGGTTCACTCGTTTCAAAGGTCATTTCCACCCCAGCATCTCTTGCATCCAACCAGCCTCGAATCAAAATACTTCGTAAAGCAGAATCTTTGATATTGACCAAGTTGAATCCTGATAATGCTTCTGTATTGATCTCTTTATAACCTTTTTCCAATACTTCTCTATGGATTCTCTGTATTTCTGGAATATTTTCTTCCTCAATAGCTAATGACATAGAAATAACTAAATTTCCCAAATCATGACGAAATCCCCTAACAATAGAATAGAGACTTTGAATTTCAGCCATATACCGACTCATTTGTTGCTCAGAAAATTCTTTATACTCCAGTTCTAAATTTTTACGATACTGATCTCGCTCGATTTTCATATGGAATAAGCTGACTACAAAAGAGAAAAAACAAATCGTTGCCAACATACTCCCAAAATTTTTAAATTGCGCTTGTTCACTAATCCATAAAGCAAAATTAATCACTACAAATATAGCAAAATAGACGCAGATGAGTCTCTTTAAATATTTTTCAAATTCTTTCTCATAAAAAGGAGTGAAATCAAATTCAAATAAGTCAATTAACTTCAAAATGATTCCTAAAGAGACCAAACGAATACACATATTGTAGACAATCGAGTAAGCTGCTACTAAAGCATCTCCCAACACTGAAGAGACAATTATCGTCAGAAAAGTTGCTGTTCCTTCAACCGCTAAATAAGTAAAAAAAGAATAAAAAATGGCACACAAGCGATTCGTCCGATTGGCATAATGATAATAAGGATATAAATAAACCGGCCATAAGAGCATATTTAAATCAGAGAGTCGAATATTTGAAAATAAAGTCACATCTAAAAATACTAAGAGACTTTCAAAAAGAAGAACAAAGGTGCTCAGCAGAAAGATAAACGCAAATTGATGTTCCTGATAGATTTTTTCGTCCACTAATGCAAACGTCAGAACAATGATCCCTCCCAAGAGAAAAGACAAGATTAATGACTGAATCACACAAATTCTCCCACTTTGTTTTTTCTATTTTATTATACTTTAGTATTATTATAAAAAAATAAAATATTATATACAAAAAATTATAATATAAAATAGCCTAAAATTAAAGGGAATCGGTAAAATTGTAATCTTTTTAATGTTTTTGTTACATGAATGAAAACTATTTTACACAATTTATATAATCTACACTTTGCACTATATAGGGATTGTTAGTTCTTTTTTAAAATATTCCTAATAAATCATTTCATTACTATTAATCTATAGCAAAGTATACAAAAATTAATAGATAACGAAAATTTATACATTTTAACATAAAAGAAAAGATGCAGCAAAAGCTGCATCTTTCATTTGATCCCAGCAGGATTCGAACCTGCGACCGTTCGCTTAGAAGGCGAATGCTCTATCCAGCTGAGCTATGAGACCGAACTTACTTCATTTTAGCAGAAAAAGGAAGGAGCGTCAAGGTTATTTATGGTAAGGACTCCCCTGTTGAATCATGAAAGCACGATAGATTTGTTCCACCAACACTAATTTCATCAACTGATGAGGAAGAGTTAATTGACCAAAGCTCATTAATAGATTTCCTCTTTTTTTCACTTCAGGAGACAGACCAAGACTGCCTCCAATAACAAAAGTAAGGTTTGAATAACCAGATGTCATAATCTGGTCAATCGTTTGACTAAATTTCTCTGAAGGAAATTGTTTTCCTTCGATGGCTAATACAATCACATATTCCTTATCTGAAATCTTAGAGAGAATTCGTTCCCCCTCTTTTTCAAGGATTTGTTGATTTTCGAGTTGACTGGCACGATCTGGAGTTTTTTCATCAACTAACTCAACCTGTTCTACTTTTGCAAATCGACCAAGCCTTTTAATATACTCCGCGATCCCATCTTTTAAGTATTTTTCTTTTAATTTTCCAACGGTTATCAATTTAATTTTCATTCCCCTATTGTAGCATAATTCTTCAATTCCACAAATAATCCACAGCTATAGAAAGGAAATCTATTCTATAAAGTCCTTTTAAAAGCCATTTCTCAACTAAATTCTACAACTTATCCACAATTTGTGGATAACTTTAGTTATTTAAGATATAATTAAGAAAGTTTTTCTATACTCTAGACAATTTGATATCCTTAGGAGGAAAATATGAAATCTTCATCTAATTTACTAAAAAAACTTGGAAACATAGCCCTCATTTTTGTTGTAGGTTTTCTAGGTGGTATTCTTGGAACCTTTTTAACCTTACAAACATCTCATTCTTCTACTTCAAATACTGAAAGTAAGCAAGTCCACTCAACCACTGTTAAAACAGCTTATAAAAATACAACCTCAACTAGTGAGGCCGTAGACAAGGTGAAAAATGCTGTAGTTTCTGTGATTACTTATTCTGATTCTTCGAATCAAGGGTTATTTGAAAAAGAAGAAAACTCTGACTCACAAATTTCTAGTGAAGGTTCTGGGGTCATTTATAAAAAAGAAGGAAAATATGCCTACCTTGTTACCAACACCCATGTAATCAATGGTGCTAAAAAAGTAGATATTCTTTTAGCAGATGGGAATAAAGTCCCCGGAGAAGTAGTTGGATCAGATGTCTATTCTGATATTGCAGTCGTTCGTATTAGTGCGGATAAAGCAAAGGCAGTAGCTGAATTCGGAGATTCAAACCAATTAACAGTCGGTGAGACTGCAATTGCAATCGGTAGCCCTCTTGGAACTGATTATGCGAATTCTGTTACTCAAGGGATCATTTCTAGCCAAGGTCGCAATGTGAATTTGAAAGCTGATAATGGACAAAATATCTCTACACGCGCCTTACAAACAGACGCAGCCATCAACCCAGGGAACTCTGGAGGGCCATTAATCAATATTCAAGGACAAGTCATTGGGATTACCTCAAGTAAAATTTCAAATAATGGACAAACTTCAGTAGAAGGAATGGGATTTGCTATTCCTGCAAATGATGTTGTCAATATTATCAAACAGCTAGAAGAAAAAGGAAAAGTAGTTCGACCAGCTCTTGGAATCCAAATGATGGATTTATCCAACCTTTCAACATCTGATTTAAGCCAATTAAAACTTCCTGAAAAAATCTCTGGAGGAGTACTGGTTCGTTCAACACTTGAAAATATGCCTGCTTCAGATAAATTGCAACGCTATGATGTGATCACAAAGATCGATGATACAGATATCGAGTCAACGGCAGATTTACAATCCGCCCTCTATTCTCACCAAATCAACGATACGATCAAGGTAACATTCTATCGTGACGGAAAACAACAAACAACTTCTATCAAGTTGACAAAATCAACTGAGGATCTGAGCGATTAACTTTCACTTTCTTGACATACTTGTAAACACACCTTTACGAATTTGTAAAGGTGTGTTATTCTATTCATAAGATGGAAAAATTAGAAAAAATAGCGGTAAAGGACATTCGAACCAATCCTTTCCAACCAAGAAAAGTATTTGATCAAGAAAAATTAGAAGAACTGGCTCAGTCAATCAAAGAAAATGGCTTAATTCAACCCATTATTGTCAGAAAATCTCCAATAATTGGTTTTGAATTGCTTGCAGGTGAAAGACGTTTTAGAGCTTCAAAAATTGCTGGATTAGAGCTTGTTCCTGCGATTATTAAAGAGTTAACGGATCAAGAAATGATGCGACAAGCCATTATTGAAAATCTTCAACGAGAAGATCTCAATCCAATTGAAGAAGCTATCTCCTACCAGAAGCTCGTTGATCATGGCTATAAGCACGACCAAATCGCTCAATTTATGGGGAAATCTAGACCCTATATCAGCAATATGCTTCGCTTGTTACATCTAGCTCCCTCTGTTCAAGAAGCAGTCATTCAAAATGATATTTCTTCGGCTCACGCGCGTGTTCTTGTTCCTCTTGATGAGGAAGAGCAGCGCTTTTGGTTGGAGCGAATCAAACAGGATCATTTAAATGTTCGAACATTAGAAAGTAAGATCAGTTCAAAAAGAAAACAGAAAAATAAAAAAGCAAAAGAAAGCTTCCTACTAGAAGAGGAACAACGATTGAAAAAAATATTAGGAACAGATGTGACGATACACTCCTCTTCTCAAAATAAAGGAACTATCCAAATTTCTTTTTCCAGTCTTGATGAATACCAACGAATTATCAACAGCCTTAAATAAGGCTGTTATTTTTATTTTTTATATTGACAAGCTTTTCCACCATAAAAATCTTTTGTAAATAGCAGAAAAATAAGGATATTCTCTAGTTATCCCCATTTTGTGGATAACTTTTAAAAACAATGTGAATTTAAATCCACAACTTGTGGAAAAGTTTAAAACTATAATTTAATTTCATGAAATTTAGCCTGTGGAAAACTATTTTTGTTTGTGGTAGAATAGGAGTACGTATGATTTGATACAATTCAAGAAAAGGAGGGAAGTCTAATAGTGTCACAAGAAGAGCAATTTTGGTCTCGTTTTTTAGAATTAGCCCAATTACAACTAAAAGATAGTGCCTATGATTTTTTTGTCGCCGATTCAAAATTAGTCAAAATAGATGGAGAAACGGCTACCATTTATCTTGATGGAAATTATAAAGAATTATTTTGGGAAACAAATCTAAAAAATGCTTTGATCACAGCCAGCTTTGAAGTCTACAATACAGATTTGAAGTTCCATTTCGTTTTTGAAGATACCGAAGAAATTCCTAGCAATCATAGCGGTGAGAATAGGAGATTATCTTCAGGTAGCTTAACAACCGAACCGTTACCTAAAATTGATACAGGTCTGAAATCAAAGTACACCTTTGATAATTTTGTGCAAGGGGATGGAAATATTTGGGCGAAAGCAGCAGCGCTTGCAGTTTCTGAAAATCTTGCAACAACTTACAACCCTCTCTTTATCTATGGTGGACCAGGGCTTGGAAAGACTCACCTATTGAACGCAATTGGAAATCAAATCCTAGAAAATATTCCAAATGCACGGGTTAAGTATGTTCCAGCAGAAACCTTTATTAATGAATTTTTAGAACATCTTCGATTAGGAGAAATGAAGACGTTCAAGAATACCTATCGAAGTCTTGATCTCTTACTGATTGATGATATCCAGTCACTCGGTGGGAAAAAAGTCACGACTCAAGAGGAATTCTTTAATACCTTTAATGCTCTCCATAGCGACAACAAGCAGATTGTTCTAACAAGCGATCGAAGTCCGGATCATTTAGATAGTCTTGAAGAGCGGCTGGTTACTCGTTTCAAATGGGGACTAACGCAAAATATAACACCACCTGATTTTGAAACTCGGATTGCCATCTTACGAAATAAAATTGAAGATCTAGATTATATTTTTCCTAATGACACACTAGAATATCTAGCTGGTCAGTTTGATTCAAATGTCCGAGACTTAGAAGGTGCCTTAAATGATATTTCTTTAATGGCGAAGGTGAAAAAACTAAAAGAAATTACGATCGATGTTGCAGCTGAAGCTATTCGAGCTCGTAAAAACGATAATAGCAAGACGCTTGTCATCCCCATAGAAAAAATTCAGGAAGCAGTTGGAGCCTTTTATGGAGTCAGTGTAAAAGAAATCAAAGGTTCTCGAAGAGTTCAGAATATTGTCCTAGCACGACAAGTGGCCATGTATCTTTCAAGAGAGATGACGGACAACTCACTTCCTCGAATCGGAAAAGAATTCGGTGGAAAAGACCACACGACTGTCATTCATGCTTATGAAAAAATTAAAAGTATGGTCGACACAGATGATAATCTACGACTCGAAATTCAAAGTATCAAGAAAAAGTTAAATTAATCTGTGGATAACTTCCTCTAAACTTCTAGGGGTTATGCACAATTTTTAAACAAGTAACTTTTTAAGTCATAGATAGGATTCTGAGAGTTTTCCACAACTTCCACACAACCTACTATTACTATTAACTTACTAATCATAAAATAAATAAAAGGAATGACCATGATAAATTTTTCTATTAACAAAACTTTATTTTTACAAGCACTAAATACTACCAAAAGAGCGATCAGTTCAAAAAATGCTATTCCAATCCTTTCCACGATTAAAATTGATGTCACTCCAGAAGGAGTTGCCTTATCTGGATCGAATGGCCAAATTTCAATTGAAAACTTTATTTCTATCAAAGATGAAAATGCTGGTTTACTAGTGACCTCTCCAGGTTCTATCTTATTAGAAGCAACTTTCTTTATTAATGTGGTTTCAAGTTTACCAGATGTTACTTTAGATTTTAAAGAGATTGAACAAAAACAGGTTCTTTTAACAAGTGGAAAATCAGAAATTACACTTAAAGGAAAAGATGCAGATCAATATCCACGTATTCAAGAAATTGCTGCAAGTAATCCATTAGTTTTGGAAACAAAATTATTAAAACAATTAATTAATGAAACAGCATTTGCAGCAAGTGTACAAGAAAGTCGTCCAATTTTGACTGGTGTTCACTTTGTTTTATCAGATAATAAAGAGCTAAAAACAGTAGCAACAGACTCTCACCGTATGAGTCAAAAAGTGATTACACTGGAGAAAAATGGAGACAACTTTGATGTTGTCATCCCAAGTCGCTCTCTTCGTGAATTCACCTCTGTCTTTTCTGATGATATTGAAACAGTTGAAGTTTTCTTTGCAAACAATCAAATTCTCTTTAGAAGTGAACACATTAGTTTCTATACCCGTTTGCTAGAAGGAAATTATCCTGATACAGACCGTCTCATTCCAACAGAATTCAATACAGAGGCAACCTTCAATGTGGCCAACCTTCGATTTGCAATGGAGCGTGCTCGTCTTCTTTCAAATGCGACTCAAAACGGAACGGTTAAATTAGAGTTCAAAAATGGAGTGGTTTCTTCCCACGTTCATTCACCAGAAGTTGGGCGAGTAAATGAAGAGATCGATACGAGCGCCGTTTCAGGAGAGGATTTGTCTATTAGCTTTAATCCAACTTATTTGATTGAAGCGCTCAAAGCTATTGACAGTGAACAAGTTGTTATTCGTTTTATTTCTTCTGTTAGACCGTTTACATTGGTTCCAGAAGGAAATGAACAAGGGTTCATTCAATTGATTACGCCAGTTCGCACAAATTAACAAAGGTGAATCATGTATACGTTAGGTGATTTTGTAGAAATGAAAAAGCCTCACGCTTGTGTGATTAAAGAAACAGGCAAGAAGGCAAATCGTTGGGAAATTACGCGACTTGGTGCAGACATAAAAATCAAGTGTAGCAATTGTGATCATGTGGTCATGATGAGTCGCCATGATTTTGAACAGAAAATGAAGAAAGTACTATAAAAGGTTCAGTCACTTATGTGACCGAACCTTTTCGATTATTTTAATTCTTCAAATTTTCCATTTTTAACTTCTTTGAAACCACTTTGTTTCATCATATCAAAAGTTGATTTGAAGCTGATATAGTCGACTTTTTTATCTTTTTGTGTTGTTACTAATTTCTTTTCAATTAGTTGATCTAAGTCTGCCTTTTCATAATTTAGAGTTGTTTTTTCAACCATATAATCATCTTTGTATTCAGCAGAATGTGTGAATCCTTTGACATCTTTGTATTCTTCATCATATTTATCGATCATTTCCTTTAATTGATCTTTCGTAACTCCCGCCTCTTTGTAATAAATAGTAGTGGTGGTTTGGTTACTGATCGCTTTATCACCTTTATGTTCTAGTGTAATACGAACATCTGTTTTCTTTTCTTGGTTGATTGCCTGAAGATAGGATTTTTGAACAGATTGTTGTCCACAAGCTCCAAGAAGAAAGAGAGTAAAGATAGCGATTAAAGAAAGAAAAATAGATTTCCATGTTTGTTTTTTCATCTGAAAAACTCCTTTGTTCATTGTTAAATAGAGTATACCATATTTATCTTCTTAGAACGTTACAGTTTGATGAAAAAATCTAGTTTCAAAGGTGATGAAATATTTCATTTTTCATCACTTGTCTTTTGAATTATGTTATAATAAAAGAGATTGAAATTTGAACGGAGAAAAAGAAAAATGGCATTAACAGCAGGTATCGTTGGCTTACCAAACGTTGGTAAATCAACCCTATTTAACGCAATTACAAAAGCAGGAGCAGAGGCCGCAAACTATCCCTTTGCGACCATTGATCCAAACGTCGGGATGGTAGAAGTTCCAGATGAACGCCTCCAAAAATTGACGGAAATGATTACTCCTAAGAAGACAGTTCCGACTACTTTTGAATTTACAGATATTGCTGGGATTGTGAAAGGAGCTTCTAAAGGGGAAGGACTTGGTAATAAATTCTTAGCCAACATCCGTGAAGTAGATGCCATTGTCCATGTAGTGCGTGCTTTTGATGATGAAAATGTCATGCGGGAGCAAGGTCGTGAAGATGCCTTTGTTGATCCACTAGCAGATATTGATACCATCAATTTAGAATTAATTTTAGCCGACTTAGAGTCTGTCAATAAACGCTATGCGCGTGTAGAAAAAATCGCTCGTACACAAAAAGATAAGGATTCTGTTGCAGAATTTAATGTTCTACAAAAAATCAAACCAGTTCTTGAAGATGGTAAATCAGCTCGGACCATTGAATTCACGGAGGAAGAACAAAAAGTGGTGAAAGGACTTTTCCTTTTGACTACCAAACCAGTTCTTTATGTAGCCAATGTGGATGAAGATGTTGTTGCAGATCCAGATTCTATCGAGTATGTGAAGCAAATTCGTGACTTTGCGGCAACAGAGAATGCGGAAGTCGTGGTGATTTCTGCGCGTGCTGAGGAAGAAATTTCTGAGCTAGATGATGCAGATAAACAAGAATTTTTAGAGGCAATTGGCCTAACAGAGTCTGGAGTTGATAAACTCACGCGTGCAGCTTACCACTTGTTGGGACTTGGCACTTATTTCACAGCTGGTGAAAAAGAAGTGCGTGCTTGGACCTTCAAACGTGGTATGAAAGCTCCTCAAGCTGCTGGAATCATCCACTCTGATTTTGAAAAAGGATTTATTCGTGCCGTGACCATGTCCTATGATGATTTAGTTAAATACGGTTCTGAAAAGGCTGTAAAAGAAGCAGGACGCTTGCGCGAAGAAGGAAAAGAATATGTTGTCCAAGACGGGGACATCATGGAATTCCGTTTTAATGTATAAGATAGTTAAAAAAATGTAAAGGTTGGAAAAAATATTTCCAACCCTTTTAGTGTTTTGAAAGGAAAGAGATGACGAAATTAATTGTTGGATTGGGAAATCCAGGTGATAAGTATTTTGAAACGAAACACAATGTAGGCTTTATGTTAGTTGATCAAATGGCAAAGTCTTTAAATCTTACTTTCTCCCATGATAAGATTTTTCAAGCTGATATCGCCTCAACATTTTTGAATGGAGAAAAGGTCTATTTTGTAAAGCCGACCACTTTCATGAATGAGAGTGGAAAAGCAGTCCATGCCCTTCTGACTTATTATGGTCTGGATATTGAAGATCTTTTGGTTATTTACGATGATTTAGATATGGAAGTTGGTAAGATTCGTCTTCGAGCGAAAGGATCAGCTGGAGGTCATAACGGAATCAAATCGATTATCAATCATATTGGAACTCAGACTTTTTATCGAATTAAGATTGGAATTGGAAGACCTAAGCAGGGCATGTCAGTTGTTCATCATGTATTAGGAAAATTTGATAAAGGCGATTACATCACTATTCTACAAACAATCGATCGAGTAGAAGAAGCGGTTAACGATTACTTGGTAGAAGAAAATTTTGAAAGAAGCATGCAGAAATACAACGGGTAAGTAGATGAATGTAATTGATTTAGTGAGTCAAAACTCCAACCTTCTATCCTGGCAACAAGGTTTGCAAAAAAATAATAGGGAATTGATCTTAGGATTATCTGCGACCACAAAGGCTATTGTAATGGCTTCAGCCTTTGATTCTATTGAAAAAGCAGTCCTCATCACTTCCAGTTATAACGAAGCAGAACGATTGGCCAGTGATTTTATTGCCTTACTTGGAGAAGAGAAAGTCCATACATTTTTGGGAGATGATAACCCTTTAGCAGAATTTGTTTTTGCTTCACAAGAAAGGCAATTTGCACGATTAGAGGCTTTGAACTTTTTATGCCAAGAAGATCGTCAAGGCATCCTTGTGACCAATGTGAGTGGTATAAAACTACTATTACCTTCTCCTAAAGTTTTTGCATCTAGCATTTTTCAATTGAAGGTTGGTCAAGAAATAGACTTAACTACTCTGAGTGAAACATTACAGAAAATTGGCTACCAAAAGGTGAGCCAAGTTTTGCAACAGGGAGAGTTTAGTCTACGAGGAGATATTTTAGATATCTTTGAGATCGACCAACTCCAACCCTATCGGATTGAATTTTTCGGAGATGAGATTGATGGAATCCGAATCTTTGACCCAGAAAGTCAGCGTTCTGTTGAAAATGTTGAAGAAGTTCAACTGAAGGCAGTGAGTGATCTATTGTTGCAAGAGGAAGATTTTATACGTGCTCAGCAGCAAATAGAACAATTGCAAGAACAGAGTGCAAATGAAGAATTTAAATCTTATCTAGCAGAAATTCTGGGAGATATTTCTCAAAGGAAACTCCATCCGGATCTTAGAAAATTTATCAGTTTCTTTTACGAGAAGCAATATACCCTATTCGATTATCTCCCTAAACACACTCCAGTCTTTCTGGATGATTATCAAAAAATAGCAGATCAAATAGCGAGATTTGAATTAGATACAGCTAATCTCTTGACGGAAGATTTACATAAAAATAGAGCTTCTTCTCGCCAAGTGTATTTTGCAGACACCAGTACAACATTACGAAAATATACGCCTGCAACTTATTTTTCAAACTTTCAAAAAGGATTGGGAAATCTGAAGTTTGATCATTTGTATCAATTCAATCAATATCCCATGCAGGAGTTTTTTGGACAATTTGATTTACTAAAAGAGGAAATTGAACGGTATCGAAAATCAAACTATACTGTTATTGTCCAAGCAACTTCTCATCACAATCTTCAACAGCTCCATAAAAATTTAGAAGAGTATGGGATTCGATTAGATTATATTGATGGGGATACGATCATTCCTCAAGCTAGTCAATTAGTCGTTGGAGGATTAGCTCACGGTTTTCAATTTGTTGATGAAAAAATTGTCTATATTACAGAATCAGAGATTTATCAGAAAAAGATCAAACGAAAGATTCGCAGGCAAAATATTTCCAATGCAGAACGCCTAAAAAATTATAATGAACTGGAAAAAGGGGACTATGTTGTTCACCAAGTTCATGGTATTGGTCAATATTTGGGAATTGAAACGATTGAAATTTCGGGTGTCCATCGTGATTATGTTTCAATTCAATATCAAAATGGAGATCGCATCTCGATTCCTGTCGATCAGATTCAGATGTTGTCCAAATACGTTGCAAGTGATGGAAAAACGCCAAAAATTAATAAGTTAAATGATGGGCGTTTCCAAAAAACGAAGCAAAAGGTTCAGACCCAGGTGGAGGACATTGCGGATGATTTGATAAAACTTTATGCGGAGCGTAGTCAATTAGAAGGCTTTGCCTATTCCCAAGATGATGAAAACCAAGAGGCTTTTGAACAAGATTTTCCATATATTGAAACAGATGACCAATTACGTTCCATTGAAGAAATTAAAAAAGATATGGAATCGAATCGTCCGATGGACCGATTGCTGGTTGGAGACGTCGGTTTTGGGAAAACAGAGGTCGCTATGCGAGCAGCCTTTAAGGCAGTAAATGATCATAAACAAGTAGCAGTGTTGGTTCCTACCACTGTTCTTGCCCAACAACATTATGCCAATTTTAAGGAGCGTTTTGAATCTTTTGCAGTAGAGGTTGCTGTTTTAAGTCGTTTCCAGAGTAAGGCAGAGCAGAAAGAAACGCTTGAAAAGTTGAAAAAAGGACGAGTGGATATTATTATTGGAACTCACCGGCTCTTGTCCAAAGATGTTGTTTTTTCAGACTTAGGCTTAATCGTGATTGATGAAGAACAACGTTTTGGAGTGAAGCACAAAGAAACCTTGAAAGAATTGAAAAAAAAGGTGGATGTGCTTACCTTGACAGCTACCCCTATACCTCGAACTCTTCATATGTCTATGCTAGGAATTCGAGATTTGTCTGTCATCGAAACACCTCCGACCAATCGGTATCCTGTGCAAACTTTTGTATTAGAGACCAATCCAACCATTATTCGAGATGCTGTGTTGCGGGAGATGGATCGTGGAGGACAGGCCTATTATCTTTACAATAAGGTAGATACAATTGAACAAAAGGTGTCTGAATTAAAAGAGTTGATTCCAGAGGCTTCGATTGGCTTTGTTCATGGCCAGATGAGTGAAGTTCGCCTGGAAAATACCCTGTTGGATTTCATTAATGGCGAATACGATGTCTTAGTGACGACAACCATTATTGAGACAGGTGTGGATATTCCAAATGCCAATACACTCTTTATTGAAAATGCGGATCATATGGGGCTTTCAACGCTTTATCAACTAAGAGGTCGTGTGGGACGAAGCAATCGAATTGCTTATGCTTATTTGATGTATCGTCCAGACAAATCTCTTACAGAAGTGTCTGAAAAACGTTTAGAAGCTATTAAAGGTTTTACTGAGTTGGGTTCTGGATTTAAAATTGCTATGCGAGATTTATCAATCCGTGGAGCAGGGAATATCCTTGGAGCTTCTCAATCTGGTTTCATCGATTCAGTTGGTTTTGAAATGTATTCTCAATTGTTAGAAGAAGCTATTGCTAAGAAACAAGGCCAAGAGCATCGCAGGCAAAAGAGCAATGCAGAGTTGAACCTTCAAATAGATGCATATTTACCTAATGAATATATTTCAGATCAACGTCAAAAAATTGAAATTTACAAACAAATTCGTGAAATGAATTCTGCAACGGACTATGAATACTTGCAAGATGAATTGATCGATCGTTTTGGAGAATACCCAGATGTTGTCGCCTACCTACTTGAAATTGGTTTAGTGAAAGCTTACTTGGATCAAGTCTTTGTCCGTCTTGTTGAAAGAAAACAACAAAAAGTGACAGTGAAATTTGAATCTATTGCCAAACAACTGTTTTTAACACAGGATTATTTCAAAGCTCTGTCAATGACACAGTTAAAGGCACAGATTGCAGAAGAAAAGGGATTGATTGAAGTGATCTTCGATATTCGAAATAAGAAAGATTTTGAAATTTTAGAAGCTCTGAAGCAATTTGGTAAAACCTTATTGGAAATTAAACAAGAAAAAGAAGAGAACTAGCAGTTCTTAGCTCATTTTTCGCATTTTATGTATAAAAAATGATACAATACTATGTTAGAGGTGACAGTATGAGATTAGATAAATATTTAAAAGTTTCTCGCATTATTAAGCGTCGCCCTGTTGCAAAGGAAGTTGCAGATAAAGGGCGAATCAAAGTCAATGGAGTATTAGCCAAAAGTTCAACGGATTTGAAAGTGAATGATCAAATTGAAGTTCGTTTTGGAAATAAAGTATTGACGGTTAAAGTCTTGGAAATGTTGGATAGTACAAAAAAAGAAGATGCATCCAAAATGTACGAAATAATTAGTGAAACAAGGATAGAAGAAGATGCCTAAAAATATCGTTCAAATGAACAATAAATATATCAAAGACGAAAGTCAGCGAAAACGTTTTTTAGAAGAAGAAAGAAAAAAACGCAATCGTTTTCTGGGGCTCGTTTTGATATTGGTCATGTTACTGTTTATTCTTCCAACTTATAATTTAGCCCAGAGCTATCAATCGCTACAAGATAAAAAAGAACAATACAAACAGTTGGAAAAAGAGTATAAAGAAACAAGTGAACAAAAAGAATACCAACAAGACATCGCTAAAAAATTAAAAGACGATGATTATGCAACAAAATATGCACGCGCTAAGTATTCTTTTTCAAAAGATGGTGAATATGTTTATACCATCCCAGATTTACTTCCCCAATAACCGATGGAAAATATCTTACAAACAGTTAAACAATTTCTTGAATTTTCGGATGAAAAATTAGAGGAATTAAAAAAGAAAAACCAAATGATCAAACTTCAAAAGGATGAAAAGGAAAGGAATACAGGTGTCTAAACGATTTCTGCTCCTATTGTTAGTTCCAATTTTATTTATTGGGTCTCAAGCAGCGAGTATCGAGCAGTCTGAGTCTTCTCAGACAATGGCTCATCCATCAGAACTTTATTTTTCTTCAATTCCAGCGAACCCGAATGTCTATCACAAAATTTCTGTTTTTTCTGATCCTCAGTTGAAAAAAGCAAAAGGAGAAATTCTTCCCAACACACCGTTTACAATCGAACAACTCTTTGTAAATAATGAAGGGAAAGCTGTATTTAAAATAGCAGATAAAGGATATGTATTAGCAGATTCTTCTGTCATTTTTTCTGATGTTGTACAAGAAACACAAGAAAAAAAACAAGACATGTGGCTAAAACCTGGTTTTAAAGTGTACGACCGACCCTTAATAAATGGTGCAAAGGAAAAAAATACATCTCTTTCTCCTTATACAAAAGTGACAGTCTTACGTACAGCTAAGACTTTACGAGATGAGTTTGTGGAGATTGAAGGTCAGGGCTGGGTGAACAAATCATTCGTTACTGAAAAAGATAATCGAATGGAAAAAGTTCAGGACTTGTTAAATAGTAAATACAATTCTCCTTCATATGGAATCTATGTAAAACAATTAGAGACTGGAAATACTGCTGGAATCAATCCGCAAAAAGAAATGTATTCTGCCAGTGTAACGAAATTACCATACTTGTACTACGTCCAAGAACAGCTCAATAAAAAAGCCATTTCTCCAACTACAACCTACAAATATATTCCAGAAGTCAATGATTTCAAAGGTGGCTATGAACCAGAAGGAAGTGGTAGCCTTTCAAAAACACCAGATGGAAAAGAATATAGTGTTCAAGAGTTGGTAGATAAGATTGCAAAAGAATCAGATAATGTTGGACATAATATCTTGAATTATTATGTCACTCATCAATCAGATCAAGACTTCCAAAAAACTTTGGATAAAATTGCAAAGAAACATTGGGATGTTGAAAAAAGAGAAGCATCCGCTGAAATGGCTGGCAATGTCATGGAGGCTGTCTATCAACAAAATGGCCCTATTATTGATGCACTCTCCTCTACAAAATATGACGATCAACGGATTGCGCGTGACCTTCCAGTAAAAGTTGCTCATAAAATTGGAGATGCCTATGATTTTAGACATGATGTTGCGATTGTATATACAAATTCACCCTATGTAATAGCCATTTTTACAGATCATTCGAATTATGATACGATTTCCAACATTTCAAAAGATATCTATGAGGTATTGAAATAATGGAAAAGCGATTTTTAGAGTTTTGTGAAAAACAAGATCTATTTACTCCCCATCGCCGTGTTTTGGTTGCCTTATCTGGTGGATTGGATTCAATGAATCTGTATGAACTTTTATATAAGAATAAAGAACGATTGAAAATCCATCTGGTACTCGCTCATGTCAATCATGGACAAAGACCAGAATCAGATTTAGAAGAAAGTGAACTTCGAACGCTAGCTGATAGGCGAGATACACGTATCTATGTGGCTCACTATTTGGGTGATTTTACAGAAGCAAAAGCTCGTACCTTTCGTTATGATTTTTTTAAACAGATTATGGAAAAAGAGGATTGCACCGCTTTAGTAACAGGTCATCATGCAAACGATCAGGCTGAAACAACTTTCATGCGCTTGGTACGAGGAACAAAATTACGCTATTTAAGTGGCATTCCTGTACGCCAACCATTTGGCAAGGGTGAGTTAATTCGTCCTTTGTTAACTTTTACCAAAGATGAGTTGATGAAAATCCCTCACTTTGAAGACAGTAGCAATGACTCACAGGACTATTTTCGAAATCGTGTACGCCATCAATACCTTCCAGAATTTGAAAAAGAAAATCCCCAAATGCAAGCAAGTCTTCGCTATTTAGCAGAGGAAGTGAATCATTGGCACCAAGCACTAAAAGAATTGACTAGCAAGTTAAGCATTCAAGATTTAGCTTCTTTTAGAACGTATTCTCATTCTGTACAATCATTCTTATTAGAAGAGTATTTGGCACAATTTCCAGATTTGCAACTTGGTAGGGCCCAGTTTCAAGAATTATTAGATTTACTGCGAAAAAAAAGAAATTGCATTCATTATTTAAAGTCGAATTATGAACTACATCAAGAATATGATTTCTTTGAAATACGAAAAATCAGTCAAAAGTCGGATGACCAACCCCTTCCTTTTTTGTTAGAATTTGGGAATATCTTTGATATTGCAAATTATAAACTATCTTTTGGACAACCATTAGTAGGGGAAAATGTAGAAATTCTTTCTGTTTCACGCGAAACTCCCATCTTAATTAGAGGGAGAAAGGAAGGAGATCACCTGCTTGTTAATGGCCACCATCAAAAATTAAGACGGTGGTTTATCAACCATAAAATTCCAATTTCGCTTCGACAAAAAGCTCTCATTATAGAACAGAATCATAATATTCTTTCTGTAGTGGGATTGGTAACGAGTGATTTGAGTAAGCTCTCAAAAAGTGGTATAATGAAAGATAGTCTTTATATTCAAAAAATAGATAGGTAAAAACATGTTAGAAAAAGATATAAAAAAAGTATTGGTTTCACATGATGAAATTGTAGAAGCAGCAAAGAAATTGGGTGAAACCCTAACAAAAGAGTACCAAGGGAAAAATCCAATTTTTGTTGGAATTTTGAAAGGCTCTGTTCCATTTATGGCAGAGTTGATCAACCACGTGGATACACATATTGAATTGGATTTTATGCTGGTTTCAAGTTATCATGGTGGTACGGCAAGCTCAGGTATTATTAATATTATCAAGGATATCGACCAAGATATTACTGGTAGAGATATTTTATTTGTAGAAGATATTATCGATACAGGTAAAACCCTCAAGAGTCTAAAAGAACTCTTTGAAGAACGAAATGCAGCATCTGTGAAGATTGCTACCTTACTGGATAAACCTGAAGGACGTTTGGTTGAGATTGAAGCAGATTACACCTGCTTTACGATTCCAAATGAGTTTGTTGTAGGATATGGTTTAGACTATGATGAAAATTATCGTAACCTACCCTATGTTGGTGTATTAAAAGAGGAAGTGTACTCAAAATAGAGGAGAATAGATGAATAACAGAAAAAATAACGGTTTTGTCCGAAATCCATTTCTGTATTTGTTGATTATTGTAGCGGCTGTGACAGGGTTCCAGTACTTTTTTGCGGGTAATGGAGTTGGTCAAAGTCAGCAAATCAACTACACAGAATTGGTCAAAGAAATTAAAAATGACAATGTAAAAACGATCAGTTACCAACCAAATGGTAGTGTGATTGAAATTGCAGGGACCTATAATAAAGCTAAAGAATCAAAAGATGATACAGGAATTCAATTTTTTACCCCAAGTGTTCAAAAAGTATCTCGCTTTACTAGTGTCATCCTTCCATCTGATATCACCGTCAATGAATTACAAAAATTAGCAGCTGACCACAAAGCAGAAATCATCATCAAGCGTGAGAGCTCAAGTGGCATGTGGATAACAATTCTCACTTCAATTGTTCCATTTGTTATCGTCATGTTCTTCTTCTTCTCAATGATGAACCAAGGCGGTGGCGGAGGTGCCAGAGGTGCAATGAACTTTGGTCGTAATAAAGCCCGCGCTGCTAATAAAGAAGATATTAAAGTTCGTTTTTCAGATGTAGCAGGAGCTGAAGAAGAAAAACAAGAACTTGTTGAAGTTGTTGAATTTTTAAAAGATCCAAAACGCTTTACTAAATTGGGTGCAAGAATCCCAGCAGGTGTGCTTCTTGAAGGCCCTCCCGGAACTGGTAAAACCCTTTTAGCAAAAGCAGTAGCTGGTGAAGCTGGAGTGCCATTCTTCAGTATCTCTGGTTCTGACTTCGTTGAAATGTTTGTCGGAGTCGGTGCTAGCCGGGTTCGTTCACTTTTTGAAGATGCTAAAAAAGCAGCTCCAGCCATTATCTTTATCGATGAAATTGATGCTGTTGGGCGCCAACGTGGTGTAGGTCTTGGTGGTGGAAATGATGAACGTGAACAAACCCTCAACCAGCTCTTGATTGAGATGGATGGTTTTGAAGGTAACGAAGGAATCATTGTTATCGCAGCAACTAACCGTTCTGATGTCCTTGACCCTGCCCTTCTTCGTCCTGGCCGTTTTGACCGTAAAGTATTGGTTGGACGTCCAGATGTGAAAGGTCGTGAGGCAATTCTTCGTGTTCATGCTAAGAATAAGCCACTTGCTCAAGATGTGGACTTGAAATTGGTTGCTCAACAAACACCAGGATTTGTCGGTGCTGATCTCGAAAATGTTTTGAACGAAGCAGCCTTGGTTGCAGCTCGTCGAAATAAAAAAGTAATTGATGCTGCTGATATCGATGAAGCAGAAGATCGTGTTATTGCAGGTCCATCTAAGAAAGATCGGACGATTTCACAAAAAGAACGTGAAATGGTTGCTTATCACGAAGCTGGTCATACAATCGTTGGTCTGGTCTTATCAAATGCTCGTGTAGTTCATAAAGTTACGATTGTTCCACGTGGTCGTGCAGGCGGTTACATGATTGCCCTTCCTAAAGAAGATCAAATGTTACTTTCTAAAGAAGATATGAAAGAACAATTAGCTGGGCTCATGGGAGGACGTGTTGCCGAAGAAATTATTTTCAATTCGCAAACAACGGGTGCTTCAAATGACTTTGAACAAGCTACCCAAATGGCGCGTGCAATGGTGACAGAATATGGTATGAGTGAAAAACTTGGACCGGTCCAATATGAAGGAAATCATGCAATGTTTGGTGCTCAAAGTCCACAAAAAATGATTTCAGAACGAACAGCTTACGAAATTGATGAAGAAGTTCGTAGTCTGTTGAATGAAGCCCGTAATAAAGCGGCAGAAATTATTCAAGGAAATAGAGAAACGCATAAATTAATTGCGGAAGCTCTATTAAAATATGAAACCTTGGATAGTGTTCAAATTAAATCATTATATGAAACAGGAAAAATGCCTGAAAATTCAGAGCATGAATTAGAAGAAGAAGCAAAACCTCTATCATATGATGAGATTAAGTCAAAATTAGAAGAAAACAACTAATTCAAAAGAAGGAAAATATTTCCTTCTTTTTTTATTAAAAAAGTGTTGACAGAGTTAAAATATTCTGTATAATAGAATATGTTGTAAAAATGGTCCGTTGGTCAAGGGGTTAAGACACCGCCTTTTCACGGCGGTAACACGGGTTCGAATCCCGTACGGACTATCGATAAACTGTCACCAAGTGGCAGTTTTTTTGTGTATTTGGAAAAAATAGTTAAAAATAATAACCAAATAGTTAAAAAAACGTGCAGAATAGAAAAAAAGTCCAATGGGCTTCTTTATTTTTATAAAATACAGATAAAAGTAAAGGAGAGCTTATGGAATTTAATAAAATGTATCAAAAAGTAAAATATATCGTAAGAAAATGTGAAAAAGAATATTATATTCAATTATGGGAAAAAGATGATTGGGAACAAGAAGGACAGCTAACACTCTTTGAACTTTATCAAAAAAATCCTGAAATTGAAACAAATGAAGAATTACTTTATACATATTTCAAAACAAAATTTAGAAATCATATTAAAGATAAAATAAGACAACAGGAAAGTGATAAAAGAAAAATAAATAGACTTCCATATATTGAAATTGGAGAAATTAGTCACAGAATTTCATCAAGAAAAATATATTTAGATGAGCTGGTTGTTCTGAGAGATGCATTAAAACGTTTTAAAGAAAAATTAACCGTAAAAGAAAAAGAACAATATGAAGCATTACTAGCAAACAGAAGATGTCTAGGAAAAACAAAAATGAAAAAGAAATTAGAGAACTATTTAAAGGACTTTAAAAATTCGATTTAAGAACTAAAAGTTGACAGTGTATAAATGAACTTTCAAAAAAATAAAATTTTTTGAGAAAAAGTGTTGACAGTAAGGAAAGGTCATGATATACTAATATAGTTGTCGCGCGAGAGCGGCAAAGACCTTTGAAAACTGAACAAGACGAACCAATGTGCAGGGCGCTATAACGAAAGTTATAGTAACTGAACAATAAAAAAACAATAAATCTGTCAGTGACAGAATGAGTTTAAGACAAACAATTATTTTAAT
>NZ_JADNLT010000033.1:0-2458 GCF_015556095.1 Streptococcus parasanguinis | reverse complement strand
GTTATCATTTGATAGCTTGTAACGAAGATTAATAGATGATAATACAACAGCGACTATCACAATAAGAGTTACATCAAATTCAAGATGAATAAAGAAGTTTATTGAGTTTGTTTTCAAAAAATCTGATCCTAAAATAAATTCAACTATATTCTTTAATATCGGAACTGATGATATATCATTGATTTTAAAAATTGAAATAATTGCTGAAACTATTAAAGCAATACCAATTTTTGAAACAATCCAAACAACAAATAATGTAATGACCATTAGTATTAAATCCTTTAGAAAAAGGAATAGAATAAATGGTGCTGAAATAATTAATGTGAACAACTTTAAAAGACCTCTCAAAATAGAAGGTTTTGATTTTGTATAAGTTGTTTCTTCAACTATTTCCAGTCTATCATCATTGTTGTAATTCATCTATTATCCTCCTTAAAATACCTTAAAATAATGTATTTTAGAACGAGATAGCTCCTAAAGCTGATACAATGGCTGCTGTAATTCCTGGAATTAGCACAGTCAAAGCACCACCTGAAATCATAGAAGTCATACCTTGATCCATCTGTTGTGGGTTCTGATTTTTTCTTCCTGAGAAGTAATCAAAAGCACCAGTAAGAAGCCAACCTAGAGCTACTACTGTTAAAATAGCTCCTAATCCTGTAATAACTTTTGTTGCAATTTGCATTGTTTTATCTCCTAAATTATTTGTTAGTTAAAATTGTCCTAATTAGTTGTTTTTTTTCTTTAAAACAGGTAAACTAGATAATAGACCAAGAGCGCCTAAAATAGACAAGGGTAGCGTACTTTGTACGCCTGTTGATGGTAATTCATCACTTGTATATTCAGCAGATTTTGGTGTTTCTGTTGATTCTGTTTTAGTGTTTTTGGGTTGTGTTGCCGGTGCTTTGTAAGTGCCGGTTTTTTTGGGTGTTGCATCTGCAGGTGTTGGTGTTTCAGTAGGTACTACTGGATCTACAGTTGGTGTTTGTTCTGTAGGTTTTGGTGTTTCAGTAGGGGTTACTGGATTTGGTGTTGGTGTTGGTGTTGCATCTGCAGGCTTTGGTGTTTCAGTAGGTGCTACTGGATCTACAGTTGGTGTTGGTTCTGTAGGTTTTGGTGTTTCAGTAGGTGCTACTGGATCTGCTGTTGGTGTTGCATTTGTGATTTTTGGTGTTTCAGTAGGTGCTGTTTCTACTGTTGTTGGTGTCAATACCGTTGGTGTTGGTGTTGTTGGTTTTAACACTACAGTAGGTGCTGTTTCTACCGTTTTAGGTGTTTCAATAGTTGTATTTTCTTGTGCCTGCGCAGATTGAAAACTTGCTAATGTTGAGACACTTAGTAAAACTAGATATTTTTTCATATCTTTCCTCTCTTTTCTTTTTTCTTTTTTTTCGTGCTGTTTATAGCTTGGTAACAGCGAACTCCTCTAGCTGTTTTTTAAAAAAACTTTATACGCTCTTTTGAGTGTGCTTTAATGTACTAGCCCGGTCTATCAATGGATAGATATACGCTAAATTCCCTTTCTCCTTATCCGTAGGCTAACTGATCGGAATTTAGGTTTGTATTCAGTTTTCAAAGGTCTAATTATTTAAGGTTTACCACCTTATCAATCAATAGAATTTTTCTGTTGATTGATAAGGCAATAATTCCTTTCTTCATAATTATATTGTACCACCACTAAATACATTTGTCAATATATTTGTAAATATATTTATAATTATATTTACTTTTTTTGTGCTTGAATTATAAAATTTTAGCAAAAAAGGCTGATTTATTGATAAACAGCCTTGACATAAAAACTTATTAAAGTTAAAATACAAATGCTGAATAATCAAAAGTGGTTTTTTTGATATTCGGTTGGGCAGACATTCCCGTGTCTGCCTTTTATTTTGTTTTAACAGCTTCTTTAGATTTATTCTAATTTAATAGTTTGAAATTAAAGTTATTATACATTCATTTAATGTATAGCGCAAGTAAAAGATCATTACAAAAATGTTACAATTGCTCAATCATTGTATCTAAAAATGCAGAATCAGAAGTAAATCCTTTTTGTCGAGCGATTTCTGTCAATTTAGATCGATTGCTAGGTTTAAGCGTAAATTGAAATTGTTTCTTTTTCTCTTTTTCAATAGCACTAATGTTACTTAAAAAATCTGATTCAGCAACTGCTGTTTCTTTTTTTTCTTCAATAGTTTCTTTTACCGCCTGAGCGATCTTAGTGTTTTTGCTTTCAAATGCCATATATTTATTCTCCTCTCTCTATACCTATCTTATCATTTATATTTTTATTTGTAAATATAAATATAAATCTATTTAGCATCTTCATCTAAACATTTTTTCATATTGTTAAATGCTAGATTTGTTTCTTTAAAGAATTTTAAATGACTGTTGTATTGGCTATCTTTTTCCATTTCGCTAATAGGTAACATTTCTAAAGTCGTCTTGTTAAATAACTCTT
>NZ_JADNLT010000032.1:0-2467 GCF_015556095.1 Streptococcus parasanguinis | reverse complement strand
TTTTGCATCATTGACAATATAGTTGATTGCATTTTTTAGGTTGCCTGGTTGCTTAATTTGAAATACTTTAGTTACGACCATTTTTAATCTTTCTAACCTCCTTATTTTCAAATTCTTCTTTAACCAACTTTTTCATTTTATCAATTTCATCTGCAAGACCTAACAGCAATTCTTTATCTAATTCATTAAATGTATTTGCGTATTTTGTTAACTGATTTATATTCTGTCCGATCTTATTTATTTCTTTTCTTAAATTTAAAAGCTCAGAATAATCTATAGTTACTATCTGTCCATTTAACAACATTTTTAAAGCGTAGTTTTGAAAATTATTTAATCCAGATTGTCTGATCTTTTTAAGAAGATATTGGTTTTCTTCTTCGGTAAAGCGTACTTTTCGTTCTTTATTTCTATATCTATTTTTGTCTTTTTCTATAGACATCAGCCCACCCCCTGAGTTATACTTTTATCTGTTGCAAGCATAGCGAGCGGGGCCCCACTCGCTCAATTTAAAGGATAGGAAAGCACTTTTTTGAGGTCTTAACTCAAAGTGCTTTTTCCTATCTTTTAAATATTTTTGGGGAAATCCCCAATCCCCTTTTTCTCTACTTTGTAGAGCTTTTTTATTCTGTCACAGGGTTAAAATCTAAAATAGTTTTCTTTAGTTTTATGAAATCTGCTTCATTCATATTTTCTAATTCTGTAATTGAATCTTTTAATTCATTTACAAAAATATCATCAATTCCTGAATCAATTTCTTTTAAATCTTCTCGCATTAATTCTACAATTGATTGTTTTGGCTTAGCAATATTTTCTTCAATTTTTACTTTTTTTCCTGATAGCCATTCAGACATATCATAAAAATAAGTCATCAAAACACTTTCTAGATTTTCCATTTTTAATCTTCGCTTTCTAGCCCTTTAACTTTTTTTGAACTTTGTTCGGGCATCACATTGTTCTTAATTCTTTTTTTGTGTTTTTCTCTATTTTGTGTTGGTCAAAAAATGAATTAGTAGAAATCTTTTCATTCGTTCTTGCTTTATCTAATCTTTCATAGAAAGCATTTTTAGGTTTTTGATCAGGTTTCTTTTCGATCATTTCTTTTTCTATCACTTGATACTTTTGCATTTTTTCATCAATTCTACTAATCAAAGAAGATGCTTCCTTTTGTACAATATTTAATTGAGCCTTTAAATCAGATAAAGAACTTTTATCTTCTGACCAGCCTGCAAGATATCCAAAAGTTTTATTTCCTGTATCAAGTCCTAAATATTTTGCGACTACATAAGCAACTGATTCTGCTTGTAATTCTTTTGTTGAAACTGATAGATTTTCTCCCAGTTTTAACAATGAATCAACATTATGTAAATCAGAATGAGCCATTTCATGAATGATTGTAGATAGAGTATGTTCTGCAGATCTTCCTTTTGCAATATGTATTGTATGGTCAAATGGTCTATAGAATCCATTAGATCCATCTGTTATTTCTTCAAAAGTTATAGGCACATTATTTTCTAAAGAAATTTCTTTTAGAATTTTAAAAATTCTAATCGCTTCTTCTTTAGTTAATTGATTATGTATTTTTTTTGTAGGTTCTACAATATCTAATTCTTTTCCTTTTTGTGGCACAACCTGACTTATATCAAAAACTGGAACACGTTTAAAGAACATTCCTTTTTCTGGTTTATTCGTTAATGGATTTATAATAGGATCACCATTTTTATCCTTTTTAATAAACTCACAAGGAGCTAATACATAGATTGCTTTTGATCCTTTTTTAACCATTCCATTTCTTTTTTTCCAGTCATTGAATGAAGCAACTAGCCTAGCTGTAGGATATTGTTTCATTATCAGCATAACATTTCTTGCAGAATATTTGTGGAATGTTGCCATAGAATCCAAAAAGTTTTGATAGTGTTCACTATCATAATATTCCTTAATTCCATTTTCTAATAGATCGGAAAGAGCTTTTGTATCATTATTTTTTATTAATTCTGATACTTCTAAATTTTGTTTTTGATCTTCTGGCAAGCTGTTTAATGGATCTGTACCAGATCCAACTTCTACACCATCTGAAACACCATCTCCATCTGAATCAGGAGAATTTGGGTTAGTTCCAATTGATTCTTCAAAATCATCTGTTAGCCCATCTCCATCTGAATCTTTAATTTCAGTAGCTTTCTTTTGCTCAATTTCTAGATCTAAAAGAACCTTTTTTAAAATTCTTTTGTCTATTTCATTAGCAAATTTTATATCTTCTTCTGAAAATCTTTCGTCCATCATCTCAGAAAGTAAATATGGTTCAGAACCAACATCATACCTAATACCGTATGTGATACTTTCTCCTTTTTCATTTGCAAGATCAAAGGCTGTTTTATCATATCCATTTTCTTCTTTTGATAAACGTTCATTTTCGGAATATAAAACTTCTACAAATTCCTCATACGGAACTAATTCATCTTCTTCAAAT
>NZ_JADNLT010000031.1:0-2477 GCF_015556095.1 Streptococcus parasanguinis | reverse complement strand
TTCTTGCCCTGGGTTAAGTGGTGGTATATCAGCAACAACAGGTACATTTATTTCTTTAAAGCGTTCAATGAACTTATTTCCTGCTTCGTCATTATCAACTGCCAATGTAATTAGATTTTGATTTTCTTCATTATCAAAGTGTGTCGTTACTTTTGCTAAATTTGGGAGAAAATTCTTTAAATCTTCTTTTGACATTTCTTCTGATGCTTTTCCTTGTGATAACAAATCAGCAACATAACGACTTACGGTAGCTTGTTTTAATCCGTCCATTGATACAAGACGAACATCAGATAACTTATCTTTATTAAGTTCATAATAACTCATAAGATCAATAGGAGCTTCTGTAAATACTAACCTTTTTGGCTTACCAATGTCAAAGCTCATTCCTGATTGACCGTCAGAGTGAGCCATTATTTGCTTTAAATAACCTCTATCATGTATTTCAGGGTATTTTTCAATACCTTGTAATGTTCCACCGATCATGTTTTTATTTGAATCTAAAGACCTAAATATTATCACCTGTTCAGTATGGTTATTTTTTTTATAGGTTGCTTGTCCAAGTAGTCCAGCTTTTTCAAACTCTAATACTGTTGATTCTGACAATCCCCTTTCTTTTACCAGGTAATTTCTAGCCTGAGTTAAGTCCTTAGTTTCAGAAGATTCAAGATAATTCCTAAATGGTTCTTCTTTTGGAATCGGACGAGCTTCAACACTTTTAAAATCGCCAGTTTCTAGGTATCTTGTTGCATCTTGAAAACTAATTTTTTCTCCAGTAGTTTCTTCTTTATAGATTCTAACAAGGTCTATAGTGTCACCAGATAGCTCCCTAGACCACCATCTAAAGCTATTAGTTTTTGGATAAAGCTTAAACGAATCATGCTCTAACCAATGATATATACCTCCTGATTCTTGCTTTAGATCCATTCCTAGACTTTCAGCAACAGCGATAATATCCATACCTTTTAACTGCTCAATTTTTTCTTGATAACGTTGTTCCAGTATTTTATCTAAATTTGCCATACATGATCCTTTCTATTTTATAATAGTTGTTTCCCTTTTTCTATTTGTTTTGAAATTGCCCACTTCACTTTTTCTACAAAGTCTGATTTTCTTATCTTTCCTTGTCCTATTTGAGCTAAAAGCAGCTCCCATTTTTGAGTGGTCTCAGGGTTCGTATAGATAATATCTAACTTATCGAGAAAGTGAATTAATTTAATTCCTCTTATTGTTGGGGTAAATTGACCTGTTTTTTTCTCTTTTTTTACATACTCCCTTTCCTGAATTAGATCCAAGATACCATCTCTAGTAGCAGATGTACCTAAATTATATTTTGGCAATAGCTTTTTAAGTAGATACTCCTCTGTTATTCGTGCAGGTGGTTTTGTTTGGTCTTGTTTTACATTTGCTTTTAAAATTAGACTATCCATAACCTTTAAAGATGGTAATTCTTTATCTTCTGATTTTGTTTGCTTATATTTTCTCCAACCTTTATTAATCGTTACATTTCCACTTACTTTAAACTCAACAGATGAAGCATCATTTTTAATAGTAATTGTAGTTGATTGGTAATTATAATCTTCTGCAAACATGAGTAACGTTTGAAACGTTACCATCTGATAGATGATCTTTTCATAAGAATCCAGCTCCTCAATATTTGGAATGTTCTCAGTTGGAATAATTGCATAGTGTTCCACTACCTTTTTATCGTTCACAAACTCTTTTCTAGGGGTTAAATTGACCGTTTCAATATCTTTCCCTATTGTTTGTTTATAACGCTCAATATTCGCCACTAGATACTCAAATTCGTTTGTTGTAATAAGAGTTGAATCTGTACGAGGATAACTCATGAACCCCTTTTGATAAAGACTTTGAACAATTTCCTTTGTTCTAGTAGCATCAACTTTATACAACTTACTCATTTCTGATTGTAAGTTTGTTAAATTATAAAGTTTAGGAGCAGTTTGCGACTTATTTTCTACTTTGACATCAATGACCGTATAGCTGTCTGACATCAATTCTAAGGCTTCTGTCGCCTCCTGTAAGCTCTTGTGTTTAACATCATTAGTAAACTTTAACCCCTCTTCATTTAGGGCGTCTATAGTCCAAAATGGAACTGATACAAAGTTTTCTATTTCTTCGTGATTCCTAACAATCAAGCTCACAATAGGGGTTTGAACTCTCCCAACAGACATCACCTTATCAGTCTTTTCTAACTCCCCTACCTCTTTCATTTTGATAGTTACAAAAGGACTTAAATTAAAACCTACAAGCCAATCAGCATCATCTCTGGCATCAGCTTCGTGATAATAATTAATTGTTTCAGATGGATCTCTTAACTTTTTAAATGCCGATTCAATCCCTTTTTTAGTCAATGAATTAGCCCATAGCCGATACTTAACCTTATTAATTGAACCAGGTATCTCATTTAGTATTTTATATGCTATAGATTCTCCCTCACGGTCTGGATCTGTTGCAAT
>NZ_JADNLT010000030.1:0-2614 GCF_015556095.1 Streptococcus parasanguinis | reverse complement strand
ATCTTTTTCCACTAGATGACCTACAGCAGATGCAATTAAAACATCTGCATTTAAAATATCAGAATAGACTTTCCAAACTCCCTTATCATTTTTAGGTTTTCCAAAAGTATGAGCATACTTTTCAGCTTGGTCAGGCTTTTCTGCTAAAACAAAAATTTTCATAGATTTCACCTTAAAAATTTAGAGTTTATGAATTTTCTTCATAAACTCCATACTATTTTCGTTGAATACCTTTATCACTTCTCTAATCAAACTTGCTCTTGAATATCCAAATGATTCAGCTATTTCATCAAATCTTGATAGTTCCTCTTTAGTTAGGTAAATAGTTGCCTGTTTTCTATCAATTTTTTTCATTAAATCCCCCCTCCCCTTTTAATTTCAGGTACTTCAATAGGTTCTTCAAAAAAGAAAGGAAGTTCTTCATCATCTTGTGTCTGAGAGGGCGATTCTGACGCATTTTCAAGTGGTTTTGTGGGTAGTTCTTCACTAAATTGCGCTTCTGATGCAATTAGATTCTTAACTATTTGATCGTACTCTTTCGCACCTGATTTGACTGATTCAGTTATATCTGAACAATCAACATTACTTTCAAATTCTTCATCATCTGAAAAAACAACATTACTTTCAAATTCTTCATCATCAGTCATATATTTTTGATAGATAAACCAATTATCATCATCTGGTGAATTTGCTATCTGATCTTTCATAGGGTGATCAAATACTGTCATTTTCTTATCTCTTAAAACGTTTTGTTTCGAGATAAATACTAGTGCTTCATCTACCCCAATTCGAGCTATTTCATCAGGTGTCATAAGATCCCGTGATTGACTCCTATAGCTTACTGAACCACTCTTAAAGCGCCCTTGATTGACTGAATGATCCATCTGTTTTATTGTCTGTTTCCCTGCTCTCATTGAAAAATACTTCATTGTATTTTCATCATTCGTTCCAAGGAAAAGAATCGTTGCACAGTTATTAAAAATTGTTTTCCAATCGTTTTTATACATTGATTCCAATTGTGAAATTGCTTGAATGATAATCTTAATTGAAATTTCACGACTACGGACAGAAGCTAATACTTCATTAAAGTTAGGAATCTTACCAATATTTGCAAATTCATCAATAATCATCTGAACGTGCAATAAATCCTTTGGACTAATACCTTTAACTTTACCTTGTAGTATTTCATCTGCTCCATGTGTTAAAACCTCAAACATGACAGCAAACATAGTTGATGCAAGAAAGTTAAAGGCTTTATTTGTTTCAGGAATAGCAATAAATACTGCCGTCTTTTTAATATTCCATGTTTCCATCTCCATGGTATCTCTTTCGATCATTTGAGTTACCTGAGCATGATCAAATACTGAGTATTGAGCAGACATTACTGCTAGTACAGAAGTTCTTGTTTCAGCTTGAAAGTTTTGATTAAACAAATCCCACTGCTTACAAGCATAGTTGCCAGGAATAGCTTCTTCTAAGTCTTCAAATAATAGTTCAACAGGAGAGGGAATCTTTTCATTATCTCGCTTAATATTACGAAGTAAATCAGATACCATAGATAGATTTGGGGTATAATCATTTACCTTGCTATCAAAATACAGATACCCAATTAAAGCCCGTGTTAAAAGCAAATTGGCTTGTACCCAAAAGTTTTCACCTTGATTATCTGATTTTTTTGTACCATCAATAATAGCTTCTGTAACACGGTCAATATCCAATTCTGATTTCATGTAATGAAATGGATTGAATTGATCTGAATTTGATAAATGAACTAGGTCGAATACTTTTACATTATATCCATTATCTGCAAGCATTTTACCTACTTCATGGACTAATAGACCTTTCGGATCTGTAATAATGTAAGAACTATTCATCTGCATAATGTTAGGTTTTACAAAATTAAATGTTTTACCATCCCCAGGTAACCCGATAGCAACAACATTTTTATTTAATTGCCATTGGTACGGAAGATTCTTATTGAATAGCCCCATTCTGCCATTTTTTGAGAAGATCATATCATTTTTGGGGTCTTTATCTCTAAAATTCATAAGATCTTTTATATTAGCAAATTTAGCAGATCCAGCTTCTTCTCCTGATCTATAATTCTCTATTTTTTTAGGATTCAGATAAGCAAGGAGTGATGCAAATAAACCAACTAAAATCATTAGTATACCTATAGGTTTTAAACTAAACAAAAAATAAGGAGGATCAATAAACTTATCTGCAACATATGAATACTGTGAGAATAGTTGCCCTTTAACAATTGGAGCAACCGAATAGAGAGCATACCCTCTATTCAAAATTAAGGCTAATACAATACCTATCAGGAGATAAGGTAAACATTTCTTTTTCTTATATTCCATCATATCCCCCTACCTTTTGATTTGATTTTAGCTTGTGTTTTCTCCATTTTAGAAATTTCTGATTTCACTGCTTGTTTATGCTTTTTAAGTCTTTCAGCAAGTGTTTTTTTATTGCTGTATTTTTGAGGATTAGTAGCTATCTCCTCTAATCTATTTTTCAGAGCTGTTTCTAAAATTTTTGCATTTTGCGATTGAATATAAAGATTAGCTGTACCATCTTTATTGTTTGTTATCGCAAATTTAACTCCCTC
>NZ_JADNLT010000002.1:232255-245982 GCF_015556095.1 Streptococcus parasanguinis | reverse complement strand
AGTAGGGCTGTAAAAGCTGATGAAATCAGCGTAGTAGAGCCCACTCAACCACTGCGTCTTGCTCGACAATCCAAAAATAATTGAGAGGCTAGGACTTTTGTCCCAGCCTCTTTTTTTATATGATCCGCACATGTGAACGATTAGTTATTAGAAATCTTGCGTTTCAAGATGACGGCTCCTGATAGGATGGCAACGCCGATCAAGATGACACCGGTAGCGACTACTTCACCTGTTTTCGGAAGGAATGTCTTACGACCTCCGTTTGTAGTTGTGGTGCCAGAATCACTTGGGTTACTAGGTTTGGTCGTATTCGTTGTTGGCCCCTCTGGCGTTGTTGTCGTAGTTGGCGTAGGTTTTGGACCTTCCGTCGTCGTTGTTGTAGTTGTTGGCTCTTGAGTCGTCGTAGTTGTTGTAGGTTCTTCAGTTGTCGTTGAAGTCGTTGTTGACTCTGGAGTTGTTGTAGTGGTAGTAGGAGTAGGTTCCTCAGTAGTTGTTGTCGTCGTAGTCGGCTCTTGAGTTGTCGTTGTAGTGGTTGTTGGCTCTTGAGTCGTTGTAGTTGTCGTCGTAGTCGTCGTAGTCGTCGTTGTCTGTTCTTTTGGATTGACGATTGTCTTCGTAACCTTATGGTCCTTACCAAAATCTTCAGCATTTACGACGGTGTCAGCCTCCTTGATCGTATAACCCGCAGGGGCCTCGGTTTCTGTTAAGATGTATTTATCTTTTAACAGACCATTGACTGTGATATTCCCATTTTTATCAGTCTCGTATTCTCCAATCACTTGGTTGTTGGCTTGACGAACGATCTTAAACTTAGCTCCAGCAAGCGGCTGGCTTTCATCGTTTACCTTATGGACATAAATGGTAAAGACATAACCGACACCAGATCCTCCTGCGACTTGGACAGCGGCTGTGTTTGTCACATCTTCTGTTTCAAACTGCTTTCCTTTAAGGGTAGCATCGTTTTTAAGAAGTTCCCCGTCTACAGGCTCGTAATTTAAGCGAACATCATAATCAATCCGATATTGATCGTTTTCGCTAATGTCCCCCAGATTGACAACAAAAGATTGACCATCTTCACTGATGGTAACAGGGTGTTGATCCGTTACATCAACACGATTTGAAAAGACCCATTCACCTGCTTCAAATGAGAACTTCCCTTTGATGACTTTGATGCTGTCTTTTACATAGGAAGCATTTGTAAATCTCAAATGATCTTCAATAGTGACTTCTTTGATATTTTGTTTACTTTTATTAACAGAAATAGTATAGGAGACTGTTTTATGGTCGTTGTCATTCACCCAACTAGTTTTTGATAATGGAGTTGGGTTACCGTCTCCGACTCCTTTAAAGGTAACCTTCCCGCCGATCTTGGTTACCCCATTGACGGTAATTTCAACAGGGACTTCCCCTTGTTGAGGGTGTTTTTTGAAATCGATACGTGCATAGAAGAAGAAGGATCCTTGGGTATCTGAATGTGTACTAACATAATCCGTGTAGGTTAAGGATATTTTCTTTTTGACATCGTCAACTTTTGCGTGAGCTATAATTTCATTCGTATTAACATCGCGAATTTCAAAACTTTGCGACGTAATGATCAAAGCATCTGGAACGGTGAGATCAGTCGTATCACCTTTTTTGACATCCTTACCAGCTAAGTCGAAATCAGCATTGATACGAAATGTTGCCCATTGTTGTAATTCCCAATCAAGGTTGCCACCTTCATTATTGGTAACTTTGATATTTTTGATTGTATCGACCAATTTTCCGCTTACTGTCACTCCAGGAGTTTCTGCTGAAGTGCGATTCAGACCTAAAGCGAAAAGCATGGCCACTAAACAAAGGACAAATGAGAAAATTTTGATATTCCTATTCTTCATCTTATCTTCCCTTTTCATAAAAAATTAGTGCCTAGTTATCAATGCCTGATTACTCTTAAAGATAGGAACGTCCAAATCCTATCTGTTGGTAATAAGAATTGAGTGCTGAGACACGACCTCCATAAAATTATTTTATAGGGTAAAATATTTTACTTTTAAAATTATTCCCTACACAGGGAATTATAGCAAAAATAATGAGTAGCTTCAAGCTAAAATTGATGAAATGAGGCAGGAATTACGAACTTTTAAGAGATTTCATCAATTTTTGTTCTCTTTTCGAAAATAACCATGAAAATGCCAACCGATTTACAAAAAAGAAGGACGGAAAAGTAAGTTTTTATTGAAAGAATACGAATAGTAGAATTGAGGAGACGCTAGGGCAAAGTGATGGTATAATAGAAGAGATAGAAACATTTTAGAATGAAAGAGGAATTATGATGACAAAAATTCGTGGATTTGAACTTGTATCAAGCTATACCAATCAGGACTTGTTGCCAAAACGGGAGACGGCCCATGCGGCTGGCTATGATTTGAAGGTAGCCGAGCGCACAGTGATTGCACCAGGAGAAATCGTCCTCGTCCCAACTGGGGTCAAGGCTTATATGCAAGCGGGTGAGGTGCTTTATCTCTACGACCGTTCGTCCAACCCTCGCAAAAAAGGTCTGGTCTTAATCAACTCTGTGGGGGTTATTGATGGAGACTACTATGGCAATCCAGGGAACGAAGGCCATATCTTTGCTCAGATGAAGAATATCACAGACCAAGAAGTGGTTCTTGAAGTTGGCGAACGCATGGTTCAGGCTGTCTTTGCACCATTTTTAATCGCAGATGGAGATGAAGCTGACGGTGTTCGAACTGGTGGATTTGGATCAACTGGGCACTAAGATGAAGATTATCTTTGTCCGTCATGGGGAGCCGGATTACCGTGAGTTAGAGGAACGTTCCTATACTGGATTCGGGATAGATTTGGCTCCCTTATCTGAGAAGGGGAGGAAACAGGCTCAGGACCTTTGCCAAAACCCCTTGTTCCAATCAGCTGATCTGCTAGTAGCTTCAGCAGTGACGCGAGCTTTAGAAACAGCTTCTTATCTGGCTTGTGCTACGGGCCTTCCTTTGAGGGTAGAGCCTTTATTGCACGAATGGCAGGTTTATGAAACAGGTATAGAGAACTTTGAGACAGCTAGATGTCTGTTTTTAGAAAACAAGGGGGAGTTGCTCCCAAATTCTCCTGTTCAATATGAGACAGCTGTAGAGATGAAGTCTCGTTTTCTAGAATGCATGGCTAAGTATCGGGAACATCAAACTGTGGTAGTTGTAGCCCATCGCATGCTCATTCGTCAATTTGTACCGAATGAAACCATTGATTTTTGCCAAGTGATTGAGTGTGAGATAGAGATTTAGAAAGAGGTTTATCATCGCTAAGAAAAAAACGACATTTATTTGTCAAAATTGTGCCTACAATTCACCCAAATACCTAGGGCGCTGTCCTAACTGTGGTTCTTGGTCTTCTTTTGTGGAGGAAGTCGAAGTTGCAGAAGTTAAGAATGCCCGGGTGTCCTTGACAGGTGAGAAAACTAAGCCTATGAAATTGGCTGAAGTAACTTCTATTAATGTCCATCGTACTAAGACCGAGATGGAGGAATTCAACCGCGTCCTTGGAGGCGGTGTCGTCCCAGGAAGTCTGGTCCTCATCGGTGGTGATCCAGGGATTGGGAAATCAACCCTGCTCCTTCAAGTATCGACCCAACTGTCTCAAGTGGGAACGGTCCTCTATGTCAGTGGTGAGGAGTCGGCTCAGCAGATTAAGTTACGGGCAGAGCGCTTGGGGGATATCGACAGTGAGTTTTATCTCTATGCTGAGACCAATATGCAGAGCGTGCGAGCAGAGGTTGAGCGGATCCAACCTGACTTTCTTATCATCGACTCGATCCAGACCATTATGTCTCCTGAGATTTCAGGGGTACAAGGATCGGTTTCTCAGGTGAGGGAAGTAACGGCTGAACTCATGCAGCTGGCTAAGACCAATAACATTGCCATCTTTATCGTTGGACACGTAACAAAGGAAGGAACCTTGGCAGGTCCTCGGATGCTGGAACATATGGTGGATACGGTACTCTACTTTGAGGGCGAACGCCACCATACCTTCCGAATCCTGAGAGCAGTCAAAAACCGCTTTGGTTCGACCAATGAGATTGGGATTTTTGAGATGCAGTCAGGTGGCTTGGTTGAGGTTCTCAATCCGAGTCAAGTTTTCCTAGAAGAGCGTTTAGACGGTGCGACTGGTTCGTCCATCGTAGTGACCATGGAAGGGACACGTCCAATTCTGGCCGAAGTGCAGGCCTTGGTGACTCCGACTATGTTTGGGAATGCCAAGCGGACGACAACAGGGCTTGATTTTAACCGAGCTAGTCTCATCATGGCAGTGCTAGAAAAACGAGCGGGTTTGCTCCTTCAAAATCAGGATGCCTACCTCAAGTCTGCAGGTGGTGTCAAGTTGGATGAGCCAGCTATCGACCTAGCCGTAGCCGTAGCCATTGCTTCCAGCTACAAGGACAAGCCAACCAACCCGCAAGAGTGTTTCGTTGGAGAGTTGGGCTTGACCGGAGAAGTCCGCCGAGTCAATCGGATCGAACAACGGATCAATGAAGCTGCTAAGCTCGGTTTTACCAAGATTTATGTACCTAAAAATTCTCTGACGGGGATTTCGACACCATCAGGGATCGAAGTTGTCGGTGTGAGTACACTGTCTGAAGTCTTGAAGAAAGTATTTTAATAGTAGAAAAGGAGGCTGGGACAAAAGTCCTAGCCTCTTAATTGTTTTTGGATTTTCGAGCAAAACGCAGTGGTTGAGTGGGCTCTACTACGCTGATTTCATCAGCTTTTACAGCCCTACTCAACTGTGCGGAGGTTAGACGACGAAATCGAATTCTAACGAATTACCGATTTCTGTCTCACTCTCTTTTTTTCAGATGTGACAGATGACGGGAGATCCTCTCTGACAGAAATAGGGAGATGTGGTAAAATAATAGATGATTTGAATTTCAAAGGAACAAAGGAGAGACCATGTCTTATTTTGATAATTTTTTAACAGCCAACCAAGCTTATGTGGCGTTGCATGGAGACCTCCGTCTTCCGATTAAGCCCAAAACACAAGTCGCCATCGTAACCTGTATGGATTCCCGCCTTCACGTGGCACCAGCACTGGGCCTGGCTCTTGGAGATGCCCATATTTTGCGGAATGCTGGAGGGCGCGTGACAGATGACATGATCCGCTCCTTGGTTATTTCCCAGCAACAGATGGGAACCCGCGAAATCGTCGTCTTGCATCATACAGATTGTGGCGCACAAACCTTTGAAAACGAAGCTTTCCGGCAGCATCTTAAGAAAGAACTGGGAGTAGATGTGGGAGAGCGCGACTTCCTCCCCTTTCAAGACATTGAAGAGAGTGTCCGTGAAGATATGGAGCTTTTAAAAGCTTCCCCTTTGATTCCAAAGGATGTAGTGATTTCAGGAGCTGTGTATGATGTGGATACCGGATTGATCTCCGAAGTGAAATAAAATAGAAGAGTTCAAGAAAACAAAACGACTTTGTTTTCTTGAACTCTTTTTTATTGGCGTAAAAAAATTGAACCAAATAGGAAAAAATGTGACAATTTGGCACAAAATATTAAAAAATATGTGGTATAATATAACATTTTAACAAGAATATTACAATTAAATTTCAACAGATTGACTCTTGATGTCAATAATGTTACAATTTTATTTGTATCATGGAATCATGAAATATGAAAAAGGAGATCCTATAAATGAAGGATATTTTCAATAGACGCCAACGCTTTTCTTTACGAAAATATAGCATTGGGGTTTGTTCTGTTCTCTTAGGAACAGCGCTCTTTGCTGCAGGTGCTCAATCTGCGTCAGCGGATGAAGCAAAAGCAGCCTCTGGACCTGCAGAAACAGCAACTTCAGAAACGCAACCTGCTGCAACAGAATCAAGTCAAACAGAAGCACCTGGTGCTTCTAAGGCATACGGGGAAGGAGCATCAGTTCCAAAAATTGACCGTTCTGGGACTGCTGCTGCAAATTCAGAAACACCAGCTCCAGCAACTGAAAAAGCTGAAGTAGCTGAAACACCAGCTGCTACAGAAAACAAGGAAGCGAAAGCTGAAGAAGCTGCAAAACCAGCTAAAGCTGAAACTAAAAAATCTGAAGAAGCTCCAAAAACGACAGCGTCATCAGAAACCAGCAAACCTGTAGAGAAGAAAAAAGAGTCAAGCTCTAAACCAGCTTCTACAACAGCGGCTACCACAGCTCAACCTACTGCAACTTCTGCTGCAGCAGGTGAAAGCTCAGAAAGAGCAGCTGCAAGAGAAGAAGCAGCTACACCAGCAGGAACGACTACTTTTTCAGCTACTGTAAGTTCAGCAGCTCCGATCACTGGTACAGAAGCAGCTGCGCAATCAGATAGAGTAGCAAGTACAAATGCTGCTGTGGCTGTGGCAAATGCTAATGAAGAACGTACAAATGCAGGAGCTTTAGCTGTAAGTAGCCGTCGTCGTGGTAAACGTGCTTTGACAGACCATAATGTGACACCGATTGATGTTGTAACGACCATTGCTTCGAATGTTTCTGCTAACCCTGACATGACAGATCCTAACGGAGCATCTGTGCACTCTCAAACAATTCCAGCTGGTTACCAAGCTAAAGAAGGAGATTTCTATACTTTTGGTATCTGGAATTTGACAAAATTTAATGCCCGTTACAACACAAACTACTATGCACGTGCTTATAAAAACTTTGATAGTTCGACAGATACTACAGTTGAACTGATCGATAAGAATACAGGTGCTGTTGTTGAAACACATACAGTCACTGCAACTAGTGGTGTTCAAAAATTCACTACAACCACTCCAAAATCTAATAATGAGTTGACACTGCAAGTGGATTACCAAGCAGGGGCTGGTCAAGGTCCTGGTAAAACAGACCAACCATTCATTCAAATGGGATTTGAAGTTGGTCCAGCGATTCAAGCTTTGGTAGCTGCTGGTCATAACCTGACTCCAGCTGAACAAGCCCGCTTTGATGCTGTTTATGACGCACGTAATTCAAATGATATCTTAAATGCAGTTGAACCTACATATAATGGTCGTCAAGTTACAGATACAAACTTTAAGATCCCTGCCAATGTTGAAAAGACCACTTACTATAAACTTGTTGACAAGAAAAACCCTACCTACAAGGAAACTGGTAAGTCTGTTACAACTCAGGACTATAAAGAAAATGGCAATGAAACTGAGTTAGCTAAATATACTCTAAAAGCTATGGAAGGGCAAAAATTCACAGCTTCTGGAGAACGCCAATTTACCAAGCAAACTGAAGATCTTGGAAATGGTATTACTAAAGAGACAGTTTATAAACTTTATCAAACGGTAGATCCAGATACAACTTCTGGTTATGTAAGCCGTCCTTACACCGTTGGTACCAAATTCATGGATGCTGAGCGTGCAGGAATTAAGCGTATCAAAGAAATTGTGGGTGAAGATGGATCTGTAGTGGTTCGTGTTTACCTACTAGATCCCAAACAACAAAGCAAACGTTCGGATGGTACTTTGAACACTGACGGTTATATGCTTTTAGCGGAGACCAAACCAATCAAGCCGGGAGAAGCTAATACTGAAGAACTAGTAGTCAAAAAGACACCGCTTACAACGATTGCGCATACGGTAACTGATCCAAAAACTGGTGCAAAAACGAACTATCCAAACGGTAAGACAGTTCCGTTCGATTTCCAATGGGCTGCTGGCTACACTCCGTATAAGACAGTCTTTGTTCCTTTCTTGGGAGACAATATCGGTCACCTTTCACCAAATTCACAATTGGAACGTGGAGTAGGAGGTATTGGTACCAACGTTGACTTGCTCAACTCCTTGACACCATACAAACAACCAATCTACTACTATGACAAGACAGAAACCATCAAGGTAAAACCAGAAGTTGAAAAACAACTTGAGGGACGTGTGCTTGTTGATGGTGAGTTCAGCTTCAAGATTAAGGAAAACTCATCTTCGCCTGGTGTGGAAGAAACTGTCACAAATAAAAATGGTAAGGCAAGCTTCTCAGAATTGTCATTTAAAAAAGAAGGTACTTATACATATACCATCACTGAAGTAAAAGGTGCAGATAAGGATGTCGACTATGATGCTATGGAAGTAACCATGACTGTAAAGGTTACGAAAGACGCTAATGGTGATTTGCAAGCTTCAGTTAAGTACACTGGTGAAGGTGGATTCAAATCAAGTGCAGATGATAAAATCTTCAACAACTACGTTGTAGCTCCAGTTAAGACTCGTTTTGACTTCAGCAAGGCTCTTGCAGGTCGTGAGTTGAAAGAAGGCGAATTTAGCTTTGTATTGAAAGATTCAACTGGTAAGACTCTTCAAACCAAGACCAATACTAAACAAGGTGTTGTAGCCTTTGATGATTTAACTTTTGACAATACACAAGTTGGTACGCACAAGTATACTGTAGAAGAAGTTCAAGGTTCTGAAGCAGGAATGACTTATGACCCAATGAAAGCTGAAGTAACAATTACTGTTACTAAGGAAGGGCACGTTCTTAAAGCGACAAATACACTTCCTGCAGATAGAGAGTTCAACAATACCTTCACACCTGTTGCTACACAAGCTCAATTCAAGTTCACTAAGAAATTGGAAGGGAAAGAGCTTACTAAGGATGCCTTCACATTTGAATTGCTTGAAAATGGTAACGTCATCCAAACTAAACAAAATGCAGCGGATGGAACCATCCAATTCGATGCAATCTCGTACGCTGCTGCAGGTACACATACTTACACTGTACGTGAAAAAGCTGGAACAGATACGAATATCGATTATGATCCAATGAACGCTGTTGTGACTGTTAACGTCACAAAAGACGCTCAAACTGGTCTTTTGAACGCTGCAGTTACTATGCCGGCAGATACAGAGTTTAACAACTTTGCAGTAGCTCCAGTTAAGACTCGTTTCGACTTCAGCAAAGCCCTTGCAGGCCGTGAGTTGAAAGAAGGCGAATTTACATTTGTATTGAAAGATGCAAATGGTAAGACTCTTCAAACCAAGACCAATACTAAACAAGGTGTTGTAGCCTTTGATAATTTGACCTTTGACAATACACAAGTAGGTGTTCACAAGTATACTGTAGAAGAAGTCCAAGGTTCTGAAGCAGGAATGACTTACGACCCAATGAAAGCTGAAGTAACAATTACTGTTACGAAAGAAGGTCACGTTCTTAAAGCAACAAATGCTCTTCCTGCAGATACAGAGTTCAACAATACCTTCACACCTGCTGCAACTCAAGCTCAATTCAAGTTCACTAAACGTCTTGAAGGGAAAGAGCTTACAAAGGATGCCTTCACATTCGAATTGCTTGAAAATGGCAATGTGATCCAAACCAAGAAAAATGCAGCAGATGGATCTATCACATTTGATGCGATTGAATACAACGCTGTAGGTGAACACACTTACACTGTACGTGAAGTAGCTGGCGCAGATACAAACATCGACTACGATTCAATGAATGCAGTCGTAACTGTTAATGTAACCAAAAATGCAGCTACAGGTATCTTGAGCGCAGCTGTTACAATGCCAGAAGACACTGAGTTTAACAACTATGTGGTTTCTCCAGTTGTAACGAAATTTGACTTCACTAAGAAGTTAGCTGGCCGTAAATTGGCTGCAGGCGAATTCAGCTTCGTATTGAAAGATGCTGCTGGTAACAAAGTTGAAACAGTGAAAAATGATGCTGACGGTAACGTAACCTTCTCAGAATTGTCATTCGACAATACGAAAGTTGGTACCCACACATATACTGTAGAAGAAGTGATTCCGGCAAACAAAGAATTTGGAATGACTTACGACCAAATGAAGGCTACAGTGACTGTTGAAGTTGCCAAGAACGGTCATTCATTGACAACTGTTACAAACGTGACATCAACAGGTGGTAAAGATGCCAATGGTAACGCTACTGATGGTACTCCAGATAAAGAATTCAACAACAAAGTTACTCCTCCAGAAACTCCAAAATTCCAACCAGAAAAATTTGTCGTTTCTAAAGAGAAATATGACATCACTGGTAACAAGTTGATGGATGACGACGATGAGTTGACAAATGAATACACTGAAACAAATGCAGATCCATATGTAGACAAGACAACCAACAACGAACCAGAAAACTTGAATACTAAGACAGTTAAACGTGGTTCTAAATTGGTTTACCAAGTATGGCTTGATACTACGAAATTTACTGAAGCGAACAACATCCAATACGTTGGTGTATCTGATACATACGACGCTGATAAATTGGACGTCAATGCAGCTGACATCAAAGCATACGATTCAGTAACTGGTGCAGAAGTAACCAATAAATTCGACATCAAAGTTGAAAACGGCACCATCACTGCAACTTCTAAAGATGAATTTATCAAAGATAAAGTAAACGCTCCTGTTATCGATACAACTAAGTTCGAATTTGGACGTTACTATAAATTTGATATTCCAGCAACTGTGAAAGAATCTGTTAAAGCTGGTGCTGATATTGAAAATACAGCCAACCAAACAGTTCACGTTTACAACCCAGTAAGCAAGACAGTTGAAAAACCTGAAAAGCCAACACAAAAACGTGTCAACAGTGTTCCAGTTCCAGTGGAAATGAACTTCACGAAACGTTTGGAAGGTCGTGAACTTCAAAAGAACGAATTCGAATTCGTATTGAAGAAAGACGGCGTTGAAGTTGAACGCGTGAAGAATGACGCTGCTGGTAAGATCGTCTTCAAGACTCTTGAATTCGGTCGTGATGATCTTGGTAAGACATACAACTACACAGTTGAAGAAACTCCTGGTACAGATGCAACTGTCAAATACGACACAATGGTTGCGACTGTTAAAGTTGTGGTATCACATGATGGTACTGCTAAAGCGATCGTTGCCAACGTAACAGATGCTGCTGATAAAGAATTCAACAACCGTGTAACACCTCCAGAAGAACCTAAGTTCCAACCAGAGAAATACGTTGTTTCTAAAGAAAAATACGATATCACTGGTGACAAGCTCGTTGACGATGATAGAGAGTTGGCAGACAAGTACGCAGATACCAATGCGAACCCATATGCGGACGATGCATCAAACAACGAAGCAGAAAACTTGAATACCAAGACTGTTGAACGTGGTTCTAAATTGGTTTACCAAGTATGGTTGGATACAACTAAATTTGATGCAGCTAACAAGGACAACATCCAAACAGTTGGTATCTCAGATAACTATGATGAAGCTAAATTAAATCTTAATAAAGCTGACATCAAAGCCTATGACTCTGTAACAGGCGCAGAAGTAACAGATAAATTCGATATCGCTGTCAACAACGGTGTGATCACTGCTAACTTGAAAGCTGGCTTCACGAAGTCACTTGGCGATGCAGAAAACACACAAGTGATCGATACAACTAAATTCGCATTTGGACGTTACTACAAGTTCGACATCCCAACAACAGTGAAAGACGATGTGGTAGCTGGTGCAGATATCGAAAATACTGCGGCTCAAGTTGTAAACTACTACAACCCAACGACTAAGAAAGTTGAAAAACCTGAAAGACCAACTGAAAAACGTGTAAACAACGTTCCAATCTCAGTTGAATTTAACTTCACTAAGAAATTGGAAGGTCGTGAACTGAAAGCTAACGAATTCACATTCGAGTTGAAAGATAGCGACAATGTTGTGATCGCAACGGCAACCAACGACGCAGACGGTAACTTCAAGTTCACTCCAGTTGACTACACAAACAAAGCTGGTAAAACTGTCACTGCCCTTAAATACCAGAAGGGTCAAGAAGGTACGTACACTTACACTGTAACAGAGGTGAAAGGTACAGACTCAACTGTTGCTTACGACCCAATGGCTGCAGTTGTAACTGTTAAAGTAAGTCATGATGGTACTGCGAAAGCATTGATCACAAACGTGACAGAACCTGCTGATAAAGAATTCAACAACAAGGTAACTCCTCCGGAAGAACCTAAGTTCCAACCAGAGAAATACGTTGTTTCTAAAGCGAAATTTGATATCACAGGTACGAAGCTCGTTGATGACGATTCTGAATTGACGGATAAATATGGTGAAACAAACACCAATCCATATGTCGATAATACAAACAACAACGAAGCTGAAAACTTGAATACTAAGACAGTTGAACGTGGATCTAAACTTTACTACCAAGTATGGTTGGATACAACGAAGTTTGACGCAGCTAACAAAGACAATATCCAAACAGTAGGAATCACAGATAACTACGACAAGGATAAATTGACGGTTAATGCTTCAGATATCAAGGTTTACGATTCAGTTACTGGTGCAGATGTAACAACTAAATTTGATATCTCTGATAACAATGGTGTTCTGACAGCTAACCTGAAAGCAGGCTTCACTAAGTCACTTGGCGACACTGAAAACACTCAAATCATTGATACTACTAAGTTCGAATTTGGACGCTACTATAAATTTGATATCCCAGCAACAGTGAAAGACGATGTCGTAGCTGGTGCCGATATTGAAAACAAGGCAGCTCAAGTTGTGAACTACTACAACCCAGTAAGCAAGAAAGTTGAAAAACCAAACAAACCAACTGAAAAACGTGTCAACAGTGTTCCAGTTCCACTTGATCTTAAATTCACGAAATCTCTTGAAGGTCGTCAATTGAAAGATCAAGAATTCACATTCGTTCTTAAGAAAGATGGCAATGTTGTCGAAACAGTGAAGAATGATGCGACTGGTAAGGTTAACTTCACTCAACTTAAGTTTGGTAAAGATGATCTTGGTAAGACTTACAACTACACTGTAGAAGAAGTTCGTGGTACAGATAGCACCGTTTCTTACGACCCAATGGTTGCGACTGTGAAAGTTGTGGTTTCTCACGACGGTACAGCTAAAGCAATCGTAGCGAATGTAACAGATGCTGCTGATAAAGAGTTTAACAACCGTGTCACTCCTCCAGAAGAACCTAAGTTCCAACCAGAGAAGTATGTATTAAATGCAGAGAAATTCTCAATCACTGATAACAAACTTCTTGATGATGATTCTGAATTAGCTGACAAGTACGCAGATACAAATGCTAACCCATATGTGGATGGTACTGCAAACAACGAAGCAGAAAACATCAATACCAAGACTGTTAAACGTGGCGACAAGTTGGTTTACCAAGTATGGTTGGATACAACTAAATTCGACGCAGCTAACAAGGACAACATCCAATCAGTAGGAATCTCAGATGACTACGATGAAGCTAAGTTGGATCTTGATTCTACTAAGATCAAAGCTTACGATTCAGTAACAGGCGCAGAAGTAACAGATAAATTCGATATCGCTGTGAACAATGGTGTGATTACTGCAACCCTTAAAGATGGCTTCACGAAGTCACTTGGCGACGCAGAAAACACTCAAGTGATCGATACAACTAAGTTCGCCTTCGGACGTTACTACAAATTTGATATTCCAACAACAGTTAAACAAACAGTTAAAGCTGGTGTAGATATCGAAAATACTGCGGCTCAAGTTGTAAACTACTACAACCCAACCACTAAGAAGGTTGAAAAACCAAGCAAACCAACTGAAAAACGTGTAAATAACGTTCCAGTTGAAGTAGAATTCAACTTCACTAAACGCTTGGAAGGTCGGGAGCTTAAAGCTAACGAATTCAGCTTCGTGCTTAAAGATTCAACTGGTAAAGAAGTTGAAACTGTAAGCAATGATGCATCTGGTAACGTTAAGTTCAAAGCTCTTGAATTCAAGAAGGGTCAAGAAGGCGTAC
>NZ_JADNLT010000002.1:204057-232157 GCF_015556095.1 Streptococcus parasanguinis | reverse complement strand
GTTGAAACTGTAAGCAATGATGCATCTGGTAACGTTAAGTTCAAAGCTCTTGAATTCAAGAAGGGTCAAGAAGGCGTACACAACTACACAGTAGAAGAAGTTAAAGGAAGCGACGCAACCGTTACATACGACACCATGAAAGCGAATGTAACAGTCACTGTATCACACGACGGAACAGCTAAAGTTCTGATCGCGACTGTAGGCGACATTGCGGATAAAGAATTTAACAACCGTGTAACTCCTCCAGAAGAACCTAAGTTCCAACCAGAGAAGTTCGTTCTTAATAAAGAAAAATTTGATATCACTGGATCAAAACTTGCTGACGATGATGATGAGTTGACAGATGAGTATGCAGATACAAATGCAAATCCATATGCTGACAAAGATACCAACAACGAAGCAGAAAACATCAATACCAAGACTGTTAACCGTGGAGATAAGTTGGTTTACCAAGTATGGTTGGATACAACTAAATTCTCAGCAACTAACAAAGAAAACATCCAATCTGTAGGAATCTCAGATGACTACGATGAAGCGAAGTTGGAACTTGATTCAACTAAGATCAAAGCTTACGATTCAATAACAGGCGCAGAAGTAACAGATAAATTTGATATTACAGTTAATAACGGAGTAATCACAGCAACTCTTAAAGCTGGCTTCACTAAATCTCTAGGAGATGCAGAAAATACTCAAGTTATCGACACAACTAAATTCGCATTTGGACGTTACTACAAGTTCGACATTCCAACAACAGTGAAAGCTGATGTTGCTGCTGGTGTAGATATTGAAAATACTGCAGCGCAAGTTGTAAACTACTACAACCCAACAACTAAGAAGGTTGAAACACCAGAGAAACCTACTCAAAAACGTGTAAACAACGTTCCAGTACCAGTGGAATTCAACTTCACGAAACGTTTGGAAGGTCGTGAACTTAAGGCTAACGAATTCAACTTCGTGCTTAAAGATTCAGAAGGTAAGACTCTTGAAACTGTAAGCAATGATGCGGCTGGTAACGTTAAGTTCAAAGCTCTTGAATTCAAGAAAGGTCAAGAAGGCGTTCACAACTACACAGTAGAAGAAGTTAAAGGAAGCGACGCAACCGTTACATACGATACAATGAAAGCGAATGTGACAGTCACAGTGAAACACGATGGAACAGCTAAAGTTCTGATCGCGACTGTAGGCGACATTGCGGATAAAGAATTTAACAACCGTGTAACACCTCCAGAAGAACCTAAGTTCCAACCAGAGAAATATGTTGTTTCTGAAGCGAAATTTGATGTAACAGGTACAAAACTCGTTGATGATGACAAAGAATTGGCTAACAAGGTTGCGGATACAAACGCTAACCCATATGCGGACGATGCATCAAACAACGAAGAAGAAAACTTGAACACCAAGACTGTGAAACGTGGCCAAAAACTTTATTACCAAGTATGGTTGGATACAACTAAGTTTGACGCAAATAACAAAGATAACATCCAAACAGTTGGTATCACAGATGACTTCGATGAAACTAAGTTGACTGTGAATGCTTCAGACATCAAGGCATACGATTCAGTATCAGGTGCGGATGTTACATCTAAGTTTGATATCTCAATCTCTAACGGTGTAATCACAGCTAACCTCAAAGATGGCTTCACTAAGTCACTTGGTGATGCTGAAAACACTCAAATCATCGATACTACTAAGCTCGAGTTTGGACGCTACTATAAATTTGACATTCCAGCAACTGTGAACGCAGACGTTCCTGGCGGTGTAGATATTGAAAATACTGCGGCTCAAGTAGTGAACTACTACAACCCAACAACTAAGAAAGTTGAAAAACCAAGCAAACCAACTGAAAAACGTGTAAACAACGTTCCAGTTGAAGTAGAATTCAACTTCACGAAACGCTTGGAAGGCCGTGAACTGAAAGCTAACGAATTCAGCTTCGTGCTTAAAGATTCAGAAGGTAAGACTCTTGAAACTGTAAGCAATGATGCATCTGGTAACGTTAAGTTCAAAGCTCTTGAATTCAAGAAGGGTCAAGAAGGCGTACACAACTACACAGTAGAAGAAGTTAAAGGAAGCGACGCAACCGTTACATACGACACCATGAAAGCGAATGTAACAGTCACAGTGAAACACGATGGTACTGCTAAAGTTCTTGTGGCAACTGTAGGCGACATTGCGGACAAAGAATTTAACAACCGTGTAACTCCTCCAGAAACTCCAGAATTCAATCCAGAAAAATATGTTCTAAACGAAAAAGAATTTGATTTGACTGGAACTTCATTATTAGATGATGATAAAGAGTTGGCAGACAAGTACGCAGATACCAATGCGAACCCATATGTGGACGATGCATCTAACAACGAAGCTGCGAATATCAATACTAAGACTGTTAAACCAAAAGATAAATTGGTTTACCAAGTATGGCTTGACACAACTAAATTTGATGCAAACAACAAAGACAACATCCAATCAGTAGGAATCACAGATGACTACGATGAGGCAAAAGTCGACGTTGAAGCTTCAGCTATTAAAGCATACGATGGTAAGACTGGTGCGGATGTAACAGCTAAATTCGATATTACTGTGAACAACGGTGTGATTACTGCAACTCTTAAAGATGGCTTCACTAAGTCACTTGGCGATGCGGAAAACACACAAGTGATCGACACAACTAAATTCGAATTCGGACGTTACTACAAGTTTGATATCCCAGCTACAGTGAAAGCTGACGTTAAAGGCGGAGTAGACATCGAAAATACTGCGGCTCAAGTAGTGAACTACTACAACCCAACGACTAAGAAAGTTGAAAAGCCTGAAAAACCAACTGAAAAACGTGTAAACAGCGTACCAGTATCAGTAGAATTCAACTTCACTAAGAAATTGGAAGGCCGTGAGCTTAAAGCTAACGAGTTCAGCTTCGTACTTAAAGATTCAACAGGTAAAGTTGTTGAAACAGTTAAGAACGATGCGGCTGGTAACGTTAAGTTCTCTAAACTTGAGTTCAAGAAAGGTCAAGAAGGTGTTCACAACTACACAGTAGAAGAAGTTAAAGGTACTGACGGAACTGTCACTTACGATGCGATGAAAGCAGTAGTAACTGTAGAAGTTAAACATGACGGAACAGCGAAAGCTCTCATCACTAACGTAACGGATCCAGCAGATAAAGAATTCAATAATACTGTTCGTCCTCCAGAAACTCCTGATTTCAATCCAGAGAAATACATCTTGAACGAATCTAAATTCGATCTTACAGGTGTGAAACTTCTCGATGATGATAACGAGTTAGAACATAAAGTTGCGGACACAAATGCCAACCCATATGCGGATGGTACTGCCAACAACGAAGCTCAAAACATCAATACGAAGACACTCAAGAAAGGTGATAAAGTATACTACCAAGTATGGTTGGATACAACTAAATTCACTGAAGCACACAATATTCAATCTGTTGGTGTTACAGATAAATATGACAGTGCGAACTTGACTGTCAACGGAGCTGATATTAAGGCATACGACTCTGTAACAGGAGAAGATGTAACAGCTAAGTTTGATATCAAGGTTGAAAACGGTGTGATTACTGCAACTTCTAAAGCAGACTTGACTAAGTCACTTGGAGACGCAGAAAATACACAAGTCATCGACACAACTAAGTTGGCCTTTGGACGTTACTACAAGTTTGAAATTCCTGCAGAAATTAAACAATCTGCTCAAGATGGTGTGGACATTGAAAATACAGCTTCACAAATCGTACACCAATACGATCCAACTAAGAAGACTGTAGAAAAACCAGAAAAACCAACTGAAAAACGTGTAGTCAACATTCCAGTTAAGGTTCAATTCCAATTCACTAAGAAATTGGAAGGACGCACATTGAAAGCTGGTGAATTCAGCTTCGTTCTGAAAGACGAAAAAGGCAATGTGATCGAAACTGTGAAGAATGATGCGGCTGGTAAGATTACCTTCTCAAATCTTGAGTTCAAACGTGGTGAAGAAGGAACTCACCTCTACCATGTAGAAGAAATTCGTGGTACAGATTCTAGCGTTGTTTACGATAAGATGGTTGCGACCGTTGGTATCGTGGTGAATAAAGCAGGTAAGGTATTAGTGGCTACTACTAAGTTGCCAGAAGATACAGAGTTTAACAACACTGTTATTCCGCCAACACCGCCAACACCACCAACACCACCAACACCACCAACACCACCAACACCACCAACACCACCAACACCACCAACACCGCCAACACCACCAACACCACCAACACCGCCAACACCACCAACACCGCCAACACCTACAACTCCTCCAGCTCCAGCACTTCCTGAAACTGGTGAAGAACAATCAGCATCTGCTGCATTGTTAGGTGCTGCACTTGGTATGGTTGGCCTTGCGGGACTTGCAAAACGCAAAAAACGCGAAGACTAAAATTGAGGTGACATCAGCAAACTTGTTGATGAGGTGACAATTTTAGATCCAACAGGAAGAGGCTTTGCTCGAAAGAGCAAGGCCTCTTTGTTTGGTATTGGAAACTTAGAAAAACATGCATAAATGTGATGAAAAAGTTTCAGTAAAATTCTATATATTCATTTCATTCGGTTACTAGTTTCAGTAAAATTCCATTGACTTGAAGTAGAGAAAACAGTATACTAGTAAAGCAATTTGATCTTTCAAACTGCCGGCAACAAGGGGAATGAATCCACTTTGAATTGGAATACAGTAGGGTTTGGAGTGGTAGTACTTCACACCCTTATTGTCGTCAGTCACCCTCATAAAAGGGATCTAGACTCTGAATGAGTTGTATAAATATAAAAAAACTTCCTTGGAACAGAATTCCATAGGAAGTTTCTTTGTGTTTGGGATCTAATCTTGTTTCTTTTTGTAAGGGATCAGACTGGACAAACCTGCTAAGATGCCAAGTCCAAGTAGGGCTAGCTGAGAGGTTTCTTCACCTGTTGCAGGTAGGTGAGTTCCTTCTTGAGGGGTGTTAGGAACAACTTCAGGTAGTTCCTCTTTTTGGCTTGTTGTTTCAAGAGGTTTCTCCTCTTCTTTGTTAGAGAGAAGTGGTGATCCCTTTTCTTCATGAGCATCAGTCGTGTTTGCTTTTGTCACGGAAGGAAGAGGGCTGACTGTTTCTTCATTTTCTGTTTCTTGGGATGGTTGTGGAGTAGGGATTTCTTTGACCTTGTAGGCAAAGATCAAGATGGTTGTTCCCACTTCTACGTTCCCAGTTTGTTCAGCTGCACCGATCCGTTCATAGATGTGGCCGTCGTAGGAGATTTCATCTGGTGCGATAGCGACGTAAGGGGTTCCATTGTCCACATTGGTTGCAACAGCAAGATCTGGTTGCAATTCAGTGCTAGTATCTTGGATGACAAATCGCGCGATGACCGTTCCCGTAGCTAACTTGTAATCATAGATGACCGTTTTCATTCCCTTAGTGACTGTGCCACTTGGATCAGCAGAATCAGCACGGTGTCCAACTAGATGGTAGATACGACCATCTTTTGTGATTTCTGTTGGGGCCTCACTGGTGTACTTGGTGCCGAAATCTACCTCTGTAGCAAGGTCTTGCGCCTCTTGCAGATCAGTGTCACTTCCCTCAATGAGGAATCGTACTCTGACCGATCCTTTGCTGATGGCATAGGTAATAGCAGTATCAGCTGTTGGAGAATCAGGGCTTGGAAGAAGATAGCCTTTGGTTTCGTCAAGTGGATCCACAAGGTTTAAGACTTGTCCACGAGCATCTTTTGGCTCTAATCCCTCCACGTAAGGAAGGATAGCAGTAGGAGACGCGATGGCAGTTGGATTTGTGGGATCGTTTAGATAAGCGATCTCTTTTTGAGCATGGGCTGGTTCATTACCAGTAGCATAGCTGATCCTATAGGCACCGACTGGGCGATAGATGACCGTATCTGTGATGTCTGCTGCATCAGCATGAATGCCAGTATGTTCTCCTACTTTTGTCAGGTCAGAAGAGGTGGTATCAGTCGATTCTTCTGCTACGACAACATAGCCTTTTTTGACGGGATTTTCAAGAGCTGCAAAGCTTGTGCCGTCTTGAGCTGTCCAGTCTTCAAGACTTGTCTCGCCTGTCACCAAATTGATGGTACCTTTGCGACTGAAATGAAGGGTGTTAGTTTGATCAGCTATTCCTGCAGGCTGGCGGTTAGATCCATCCTGGTCCTCTGTTACATAGGTTACCGTACGGGTAACTGTTTCAGATAAATGATTCAGATCAGCCGTTGTTTGACCAGCTGGTGCTAGAGGAGTTGGATAGACACGACCTTCGCTATCTCCTGGAACAACTTGACCGGCTTGGATGGGCTGTGTTGCAGAAAATTCCACAATTTTTGGTGCCAAGCGGACAATAAACTCTTGAACGCCATCATCATTGGTGTTGTTAGCGTCGCGGTCAAAGTTCGGTTGTCCGTCTGCATCGAAGCCATTCTCTACTAGTTCGTAGCCTTTCTTCAAATAGTTGGCAATGGTTTCTTTTGTAGAGTAGTTGATCTTTTCACCTGTATGACCAACCAAGTCACTGGAACGTTCGAGCTCAACTCCGTTTTTGTCTTGATAAAGAACATGAGCGGCTTCATTGAGTTTGACATAGAGCATGTCCCATACATCTAGACTCGGAACATCGATAGCAGCCATCCATTGGCCAGCTCCTCCGTCATAATAAACATTTGCGCTTGTTTCTCGGAGGTTGATGTTGTATTTTCCTTCAACAGCATCAGGTGTTGCCCAGTAAATGCTGGCGTGTTCAGCCTGGTCTTTTGTAATTTTTCCGAGTGGAACAAAAGCTTGAATATTGGTCAATTTTTCGGTTGTATTCACAGCGCTGTTCCATTTGTTTTCAGTGATGCCGACCAAATTGATCAAGTGAGCAATTCGATCACCTGTCTTGGTTTCTTTTGTAATGGTATAAACGGTTCCAGGTTGAACCCCGTCAGCATTATCCAGGTTGGATCCAATGAAGTTGCCGTTCACCAGTACATTGGTATTGTCTACAATCCGACGAGTATCATGTGCCAAGGTGTCGCGACCGCGGAGAAGTTCTTGGTAAGCAACGATGAATTCTTGGTAGTTGAATTCTGCATTGGCAAAGTCAGCATTGACTGGTAGGTTTTGATTGAGATACCATTCTGCTTGGATCACCCCAAAACCTTTAGCATCTTCAGAAGTATTGAGGGCAGCAGTTGTCATATGGTAACCACCGCTCGCTGCGATAATAGCATCTGTCAGCAATTCGTTGTCTTTGCTGAGGGCTGATGCATTTTTACCACGATGGGTATAGGCTGCGATGATAGGAGATTTCCCCTTGTATAAATCTCGCATCCGTTCGGTAAGGCGCGTCAAGGCTTGGTAGGTAGAGTCATAGGCAATGCTATCTCCCCAAACTTCCGCATAAGGTGCAGAGACAGTGGTCTTACCTAGTCGATCAGCATCTCCAGTAGAGATATCGTTGATCATAAAGTCATAGCCTTCTTTTTTGAGGGCCTCTGTTGCAGCTGCGGCTAGTTCTGGATAGTGTTCGCTCAAAGAGAAGCCTTTTCCAGGTTCACTGACTTTTTCCACCCAGTTAGATCCCATGGTATCCCCTTGCCATCCATCAAAATTCCCTTCTTTCATGGCTTTGGTCATGACTTCAATGATGAATTTTTGCCAATTTGGATCGCCTGGATCGAGAAATTGTTGGATATCGGTCGCTGTGACATCCCCCTTTTTACCAAAGTTAAAATGGTCTTCTAGATTGCGAACAACGGCGCTTTTCACTTCATTTGGAACCCCTTCTTCGAGGGAAACTGCGTAAATCATGTTATAGAGCATGGCTTTGGCACCAGTTGTATGGACATGAGCCACCAGCTCTTTGACTGCTTCTGTATCGATGACAGGTAAGTAAGACTTGCGCTTGTCAGGATCTGTTTCGCTATTTGGAATTAAGAAAGTCGCCCAGTCTTGAGTGAAACGTTCAACATTTGCTGGGAATGGGTTGGCAGGTGTATTGTAGACATCGTAGAAGAAATAGTTATTGATGTGCATATTGGCCAATTGGTCAATACTGTTCTTGTAGCCTTCTACCTGATCATTGGTGATGGAGTTGTGATTGTCTTTAGAGCCGGCAACCACCCCATAACGTGGGTAGATCGTCCAGTCATCTTCAACAGCAAGACCCGCTGCTTTATGAAAGGCTTGGGAGCCATCTGCTTTCTTACCAAGGACATCAACGATAAATCCAGCATTAGGTGAAAAGACAGTACTTGGAATTGTCAGTTCGCCACCTTCAACGTTTTTCTTTTCATAAATGACCTGATCTAAATGAGAGACAGTGATATCAGAAGAAACCACTTCAGGGTTGTTGATGGAGATCCGAACGTCTTCCCCACTTTTATAAGTCGCTTTATCAAAGGTGACGTCGTTGGTGATTTTTGGAGTATTATAAGTAGTTGCTGGAGTTGCACTGACCGGTTGAGTGGAAGTTACAGTTGGTGTTGTTTCCGATGGCGAAGAAGTCGCTTCCGTCGTAGCACCTTCCTCACTAGTAGTGGTAGGAGTACTGGTATTGGTTGCTACTGGTTGAGCGGTTGCTGTGATTTCAGAAGTCGGACTGGTGTTGACCTCGTCAGCCATGGCAACAGAGCTTACCATCAAGGCTCCAAAAAGGGTAATCATAGAGACCAATGTCTTGTTGCGTTTGCGGAAATAGCCGTGCCCTTTTTCAGAGACACTATTTTTTTCTTGTTTCATTTTTTTCTCCCACATACAGTCTAAATAAGTAAATCAACGTTTCTGTGTTATTTGTTCATTTTATACCAAATAAGTATACGATTTTTCACTAGATAGTGTCAATTTTGGAAAGAAAGTGAATTTGATGTTTTCATGAAAGTGCCAGAAAATAGCTTTAAATGTGAGTTTTTAAATATTGATATTTATATCCAAAAAAATATTTACAAAAAAATGAACCGCAAAAATAGTTTAGTTCGTTTTTTTGACATAAAATTAAACAAAACACAAAGATAAAAAATAAATGCAAGAAGAAGCATCAATTTCCTATAGGTTCTCTTTCATATTTATGTTACAATTAAACTACTATTATCGAAGGGAGAAACTATGATTAATTCAATTGTTTCACAAGGTTTAATTTGGGCCATTTTAGGGTTAGGAATCTTTATGACCTTCCGAATTCTAGATTTTCCAGATATGACGACAGAAGGGTCCTTCCCGCTTGGAGGAGCGGTGGCGGTGACCTTGATCACAAAAGGGGTCAACCCACTCTTTGCGACGCTGGCTGCTATTGGAGCAGGATGCTTGGCGGGCCTTGCGACGGGTCTTCTCTACACAAAAGGGAAAATCCCCACGCTTTTGTCAGGGATCCTTGTGATGACGTCCTGTAACTCGGTTATTCTCTTTGTCATGCAACGGGCTAATCTGGGACTTTTAGGCTATAAAAAAATTCAGGAATTTCTTCCTTTTGCCAGTGGGTTCAATGAGATCCTGATTGGTTTGATTTTCGTAACGCTTGTGATCCTTGGTTTGATTTTCTTCTTGGATACGCGCTTGGGTCAAGCTTATATTGCGACAGGGGACAATCCAGATATGGCTAGAAGTTTTGGAATCAACACCGACCGGATGGAATTGATGGGCTTGGTCATTTCAAATGGGATTATTGCTCTTTCTGGTGCACTGATGGCCCAGCAAGAAGGCTATGCGGATGCTTCACGCGGGATTGGTGTCATCGTTATTGGGCTTGCCAGCCTCATTATTGGAGAGGTTCTCTTTTCAAATGTCACCTTGACAGAGCGCTTGCTCAGTATTGCGATCGGATCGATCGCCTACCAATTTTTGATTTGGGCCGTGATTGCGCTTGGCATCAATACCAGCTATATTCGAATCTTCAGTGCCTTGATCTTGGCTATCTGCCTGATGATTCCAACCTTTAAGGGAAAAATCATGAAAGGAGCGAAACTCAGTAAATGACAGCAATTGTAGAATTAAAAAATGTAACCAAAGCCGTGAGCAATGGGATGAACGAAGAAAAAGTCATTCTGGATGATGTTTCCTTGGAAATTCGAGAGCATGATTTTATCACGATTTTGGGGGGCAATGGAGCTGGAAAATCAACCCTCTTTAATACCATTGCTGGGACGCTTCCGGTGAGCAGTGGGAAGATTTATATTTTGGGGGAAGATGTAACCAACTATTCTCCTGAAAAGAGAGCCAAGTACCTATCGCGGGTCTTTCAAGATCCTAAAATGGGAACGGCACCTCGCATGACAGTAGCAGAAAACCTCTTGGTAGCGAAGTTTCGCGGAGAAAAACGTGGCTTGATTCCGCGTCACTTGGCCAGCTATAAAGAAGAGTTTCAAACAGTCCTTGCTAAGATCGGCAATGGCTTGGAAAATCATATCGATACAGCCGTTGAGTTTCTATCAGGGGGGCAACGACAAGCCTTGAGTCTGTTGATGGCGACACTGAAACGTCCAGAACTCTTGCTTCTAGACGAACACACTGCTGCCTTGGATCCCAAAACCAGTCAGGCTCTGATGACCTTGACCGATGAGTTTGTGAAACAAGATGCCCTCACAGCTCTTATGATCACTCACCATATGGAAGATGCTTTGAAATATGGAAATCGCTTGATTGTCATGAAAGACGGACACATCGTCCAAGACCTCAATCAAGAAGAAAAAGCCCAAATGACCATCGCAGACTACTATGAATTATTTGAGAAAGAATAAGATACAAAGGGCGTAGCGGATACAGTCAAAATAGGGAATACGACGCAGAATCTTCAGATTCTAGGAGGATTCATCTTTTTGACACAATCCGCAGCCCGTGTTCATTTAATAAGATACAAAGCCCGTAAAATGGGAGTAGGACAGAAGCGATATCGTTCATGGCGCTTCGTCGTCCTACCCCCACAAGGCTGATTAGAATTCTTCCGAGCTGATCAAGCGAGAGAAGAGTTCAATCAGCTACTGTGTCTTGTCTGCATGCTAAGTTAGAGACCTTGCTCTCTAGCTTTTTTTTTCTTAAATCATCTATAAAACCACATAAAAATAGGAACTAGTTTCAGCTGAAATCGCTTGCAATTACTCAGGTAGGTGGGTATAATATAGTTAGAAAGATGAAGAAGGGATTGATACCAATGCCTTATCGAGTTAAAATTTAGGTTACTTCGTTTTAGGCCTGTTTTGCTGATAGCTGTTCATGCTCTTATCGTAAAAGAGCAGTTATGTCGTGTGTGTTGGATCGGTTGGACGGTCGGGCAAGCCTGCTTAGTTTGTCCGGAGACATAAGAAAACGTGGAAATAGTAGGTAGAAGCTTTTAATAAAGGTTTTCAAACTTCAATGCGTCCAGTCGAAAGCTCATAAATTTAGATTTGGGATAGCAAAGAAAACCTCTGGTATTTTACACAAATACTATTAAATGAAATCAACATCATAAACATTGTTTTGTTAGCCAATAGGTTAATTGCACCAAGTCAGCGAAGCAGACCAGGCCTCTAGTCCCGTAAGACTGGAGGCCATTTTTTATAAAATACCCAGGAGGAGGTGAGAGTATGGGATTGTCGTATGCGCAAGAATATAGTTGTCGTGATCATTTTCGGCAAAGAGCTTTTGAGCGCTTTGGCGTAGATGATCAGCACCTGAACAAGTGGATCAACCAACACCTCCCCTCCCTCTCTCCTTATGATAGTAATGCGGTTCAACCAGCTAATACAGAAGCCTATGTAGCCAGTGATGGTGTCATCTTTGTCTGCAATATCAAAAGTCGGGAATTTATCACTTGCTTTAAGGCGGTTAATTACCAAGAATCTAAGGAAGAAGAGGAAGCCTATACGGACATTCACGAAAACAATGTCGCTTCCTTCAAAAAAGATGTGAACCACCTAGTCAATCGCTACCGACTCAAGGAAGCCAAAGAGCTGTTTGAAAACATTGGGGAGGACTTGGATGATTTTTATCGCCTGTCCCAAGCGGTCAAGAACGGCCAATTGAGCGAGCGAAATAGTAAGCGCCTAGAGGAATTGTTAGGCAAGTTTCATGTGATCAAGGCAGCTATGCGGATCATTGAAAATAAACGGGGAGATTACCATCTTTAGGGTCTTTTCCCCCTAAAAATAGGCGCCTAGAAGCCCTCTCATCTACTTCAGATGAGAGGACTTTTTTGCTGTGGAAAGCTTTTTGAAAAAAAGAGAAAAAAATTGTATAATAGAGTGGATATGCAAGTATTTGCAAAGCTGTAATTCGACTTGGGCGACCAAGGACCGTAAGTATTAAAATAATCACACTAAAGGAGACAACAGTGAGTAGTATTAAATTAGTCACTCTTGGCGGTGTTCGAGAAAATGGGAAAAATCTCTACGTTGCCGAAGTGAACGATTCGATTTTTGTCTTGGATGCAGGTTTGAAGTATCCAGAAAATGAGCAACTTGGGGTGGATGTCGTTATCCCCAACATGGATTATCTATTTGAAAACAAGGACCGCATTGCGGGTGTTTTCTTGACCCACGGTCATGCGGATGCCATTGGGGCCTTGCCTTATCTTTTGGCGGAAGCGAAAGTCCCTGTATTCGGGACCGAGTTGACCATTGAGTTAGCTAAACTCTTTGTAAAAAGCAATGACAGTGTGAAGAAATTCAACGACTTTCATGTCATCGATCAGAATTCTGAGATTGATTTTGGTGATGCTGTCGTCTCTTTCTTTCAAACTACCCACTCCATCCCTGAAAGTATCGGGATTGTGATTGGCACTCCTGAGGGCAATATTGTCTACACAGGAGACTTTAAATTTGACCAAACTGCCAGCGAGTCTTATGCGACGGACTTTGCTCGCCTAGCTGAGATTGGACGTGAGGGTGTGCTTGCCCTCTTGAGTGATTCGGCCAACGCGGATAGCAAGATGCAAGTTGCTAGTGAGCAAGAAGTGGGCGATGAAATCCTGGATACCATTGCGGACTGGGATGGTCGTGTCATCGTAGCGGCGGTAGCCAGCAACCTTTCTCGGATCCAGCAGGTCTTTGATGCTGCAGCTGGGACTGGCCGCCGGGTGGTCTTGACAGGGTTTGATGTGGAAAACATCGTCCGCACAGCTATTCGCTTGAATAAATTATCTCTTGCCAACGAAAAACTCTTGATCAAGCCAAAAGAAATGAGCCGTTTTGAGGATCATGAATTGATCATTTTGGAAACAGGCCGGATGGGTGAACCGATCAATGGTTTGCGTAAGATGTCGATTGGTCGTCACCGCTATGTGGAAATCAAAGATGGGGACTTGGTCTACATTGTCACAACGCCGTCTATTGCCAAAGAAGCAGTGGTGGCACGTGTAGAAAACATGGTCTATCAAGCAGGTGGAGTTGTCAAATTGATCACGTCAAGCTTGCGCGTATCTGGTCATGGAAACGCACGGGACTTGCAGTTGATGATCAACCTTCTTCGTCCTAAATATCTCTTCCCAATCCAAGGAGAATACCGTGAATTGGATGCCCATGCACGAGTGGCGATGGAAGTCGGTATCTTGCCTGAAAATATCTTTATTCCAAAACGCGGAACGGTGATGGAGTATGAAAAGGGGGACTTCGTTCCTGCCGGTAGTGTCTCAGCGGGAGATGTCATGATTGATGGGAATGCCATTGGGGATGTGGGCAATATCGTCCTTCGTGACCGCAAAGTCTTGTCAGAAGACGGGATCTTTATCGTGGCGATCACGGTGAACCGCAAAGAGAAGAAGATTATTTCCAAAGCGCGCGTGCACACCCGTGGTTTTGTCTATGTTAAGAAGAGTCGGGATATTCTTCGTGAAAGTTGCGAATTGGTCAACCAAAGCGTCGAAGATTATTTGGCACAAGACAGCTTTGACTGGGGTGAGTTAAAAGGTTTGGTACGCGACAACTTGTCTAAGTTCTTATTTGAACAAACCAAACGTCGTCCAGCCATCTTACCAGTCGTGATGGAAGTAAAATAATAGAAGAAATGGAAACGCTTGGCGGGCGAAGGCTTGCCGAGTGTTTTTAACAGTAGAAAGAGGAAAGCAAATGGCAGTTATGCAGATTGAGTATTATTCAGAAGCTTTGAAGATGGAGTGGGGGGTGTCCGTCCTTTATCCCGATGCATCGCGCGTGGAAGATCCAGCGGATACGGATATTCCTGTTCTCTATCTCTTACACGGGATGAATGGCAATCACCACTCCTGGTTGAAGCGGACCAATGTGGAGCGCATCCTGCGCAATACCAATTTGATCGTGGTCCTACCCAATACCAATAATGGCTTTTACACCGATACCCAGTATGGCTACAACTACTACACGGCCATTGCGAAAGAATTGCCAGAGACCCTTTCTCGCTTCTTCCCGAATATGACCAAGAAACGGGAGAAAACCTTTATTGCGGGTCTATCCATGGGCGGCTATGGATCGATGCTCTTGGCTCTCAAGACCAATCGTTTCTCTCATGCAGCTAGTTTTTCTGGTGCTTTAAGTTTCCATGATAGAGACTTTGAAAACAATGACTTGGAACAACCAGCTTTTTGGAAGGGAATTTTTGGAGAGATTGAGGATTGGACGACCAGTCCCTACTCGCTAGAGACCGCTGCCAAGAAGTTTTCAGATAAGAAGACCAAACTCTGGATCTGGTGTGGAGAGCAGGATTTCCTTTATGAGGCCAATAATTTTGAAGTCAAGGAATTAGAAAAGTTAGGCTTGGATGTCACCTATACCCACAGCCCAGGTAAGCACGAATGGTTCTACTGGGAACGTGAGTTGGAGCACTTTTTACAAACCCTACCAATCGACTTTGAATTAGAAGAAAGACTAAGTTAAGATACAAAAGGCGTAGCGGATACAGTCAAAATAGGGAGTAGGACAGAAGCGATATCATTTATAAACGCTTCGTCGTCCTACCCCCACAAGGCTGATTAGGTATTCTTCTGAGCTTAGAAAGCGACAGAAGAATCCAATCAGCTACTGTGTCTTGAATTAATTGCTATTCAGCTTGCGTTTTTGACACAATCCGCAGCCCGTGTTCGTTTAATAAGATACAAATAGATTGGATATCAGTCAGAGCATTTGTTCTGGCTTTTTTATATATATAGGAAGAAAAGCTAGAAAGGCCACTTATTCATTTCAGTCCTGCTTTCTTTATGGTATAATAGGAACGATTGAAAAATGAGCTAGAAATAGCGAACAAGATAAGAGGAGAGAAATATGGCAAAAGATATTCGTGTGCGTTATGCACCAAGTCCAACTGGACTACTACACATCGGAAATGCTCGTACAGCATTGTTTAACTACTTGTATGCACGCCACCATGGTGGAACCTTTATCATCCGTATCGAAGATACGGACCGCAAGCGTCATGTCGAAGACGGAGAACGTTCACAGCTTGAAAACCTTCGTTGGTTGGGCATGGACTGGGATGAAAGCCCTGAGACGCACGAAAACTACCGCCAGTCTGAACGTTTGGAACTCTATCAAACATACATTGACCAACTCTTGGCGGAAGGAAAAGCCTACAAGTCTTATGTGACAGAAGAAGAGTTGGCAGCAGAACGTGAACGCCAAGAAGCTGCAGGTGAAACACCTCGCTATATCAACGAATACCTTGGCATGAGCGAAGAAGAAAAAGCTGCTTATATCGCAGAACGTGAAGCAGCGGGTGTGATTCCAACGGTTCGTTTGGCAGTGAATGAGTCTGGTATCTACAAATGGCACGATATGGTCAAAGGCGATATCGAGTTTGAAGGTGGCAATATCGGTGGGGATTGGGTCATCCAGAAGAAAGATGGCTACCCAACTTACAACTTTGCCGTTGTCATCGATGACCACGATATGCAAATCTCTCATGTTATCCGTGGAGATGACCACATTGCTAACACACCAAAACAGCTCATGGTTTATGAAGCTCTTGGTTGGGAAGCACCTGAGTTCGGTCACATGACCCTTATCATCAATTCTGAAACAGGTAAGAAGTTGTCTAAACGTGACACCAACACCCTTCAGTTCATCGAAGACTATCGTAAGAAGGGTTACCTTCCAGAAGCAGTCTTTAACTTTATCGCTCTTCTTGGTTGGAACCCTGGTGGGGAAGACGAGATCTTCTCTCGCGAAGAGCTTATCAAGCTCTTTGATGAAAACCGTCTCAGCAAGTCTCCAGCTGCTTTCGACCAAAAGAAAATGGACTGGATGAGCAATGAGTACATCAAGAATGCGGATCTTGCGACTATCTTTGAAATGGCCAAACCATTCCTCGAAGAGGCAGGACGTTTGACAGACAAGGCTGAAAAATTAGTGGAACTCTACAAACCACAAATGAAGTCGGTGGACGAAATCGTACCATTGACAGACCTCTTCTTCTCAGACTTCCCAGAATTGACAGAAGCTGAGCGAGAAGTCATGGCTGGTGAAACCGTGCCAACTGTACTTGAAGCCTTCAAAGCGAAATTGGAAGCCATGTCAGACGATGAGTTTGTGGCTGAAAATATCTTCCCACAAATCAAAGCAGTTCAAAAAGAAACTGGGATCAAAGGAAAGAATCTCTTTATGCCAATCCGTATCGCCGTTTCAGGTGAAATGCATGGTCCTGAATTGCCAGATACCATCTACTTGCTTGGACGCAAAAAATCCATCCAACACATTGAAAACATGTTGGAAAAAATCAGATAATTATCAGAAAAGTCCCTATTAAATGGGGCTTTTTGTTTTACCTCTAAAGTAAAAGTATTATAGGATTTTTTCAAAAAATTGCCCCGGTTTGACAAATTGATCCTACTGAAAACGATTTTATCACTATCTAAAACAAAAATTATAAAAAAATAGCAATAATTAAGGATAATTGCTTCCAAAAATCGACAGATTAGTCTATAATGTTAGGGAAATAAAAAATGTAATAAGGAGACAGAAATGTTTTTTAAACGTTCGAACGGTGAATTCCGTGAAACGGATCGTGTGACCCGTTTCAAATTGATCAAATCAGGTAAAAACTGGTTGCGTGCTGCGACTTCTAACTTTGGTCTTTTGAAAGTCATTCGTGGTCAAGTCGAAGAGACTGTTGTAGCTGAAGTGCGTGAAGACGCAGTATCAGTGAAAGAAATGACAAGCCGTGGCTTGCTCAAAGGGATCGTAGCAGCTGGTGCTGTTCTTGGTGCAGCTACAGTAGCAAATACTGCAAAAGCAGATGAAACAGGATCAGACGTTGCGACTGCATCTGAGCTTTCAAGTGAAGCTCTTGTAGAGCAAGGAAGTACTGTACTTGGTACAACTTCAACAACTGAATCTCAATCTGAATCAACTACAGAATCAACAACTGAGTCAACAACAGAATCAGCTAGCGCTTCTGCATCTGCAAGTGCTTCAACCTCTACAAGCGTATCTGTATCTCACTCAGCTTCATTGAGCGAACAAGGTTCAGCAGAACTTTCAGCAGCTTCAAGCGAATCAACTGTAGCAGCTGGCTCTGAAGCAAGTGTAGAAAGCACTACAACAGTAGCGAAAGCTGAAGATAAAGTTGTTTTGGAACAAAACACTTCAGAAGCAGCATTGTTGAACAAGATTGCAGGAGACTACTCAGCAACTGTTTCAGCTCCAGAAAAGAAAGCAGCACTTGATGCTGCCATCGCTAAAGTTCAAACAGAATTGACAGCAAGCAACAGCTTGATCAATGCTAATGCTTCAGCTCAATCATACGCAGACCAACGCGAACGTTTGAGCAAGTCAGTAGATGACATGATGGCAACCTTGACTGCAGCAGGATTTACTGGAAATACAACAGTAAACGGTGCTCCAGCAATTTCAGCACAATTGGCACCAATCTCAACATCTACTTCTGGTAGTGTAGCTACTAAGCCGGTTATCTCAAATGCAAATGGTGCAACGATTGAAGATGCAGCCTTCAATGAAGCTGGTTATGCTTTGGATCCAAACGCTGATCGCTTCACTTTTGGTGTATGGCAATTCCTTAAAACAAACCATACTACTGGTGCTAAAACCAACTTTGATTACTATGCTACTCTTTCAGTAGACCGTTCTGCCATCACTGGTAGCCTTTCAGCTAACCCAGATGTTTACTTACGTATTGTGAAGAAATCGGATGGTTCAGAAGCTTACACACGTACTATTCATGCTGGTGAAAGCAATATCTCTCTTCCAAACTACATCACAAACAATAACTCTGATGTAACAAATACTTTGACTTATACAGGTGCTAACGGAACTGATCCAGGTAACGTAACCTTCTCATTAGTAAACGATAACCTTGAGTATGAAACACTTCAAATTCGTGATACCAACTACCCAGGTAACGAAAATGAAGATAAACCAAACGTTCAAACTTCTGTTCCTTATGCGAAAGCTGATCAAACTACTTACTATAAAGTTGTTGATAGCAGCAAGTACACAAAAGGACAAACTTATACACCAACTGGAAATGAAACAGTCCTTGCAAGCTATACGCAAACAGGTCTTGCAGGTCAACAATTCACAGCTTCAGGAAACCGTAATATTGAGGGGTATGAACAAGTTCCAGCAACAACAGACACAACTCAAAAAACATCAGGTATCCTTGGTAAGGGAGTTGTTGGTCAAAAATTGGTTGAACTTCAAGGTGGAGCAAACCACTACTACGTGAAACGTATTTCAGAAGTTGTAGATACCAATGGTTCAACAGTAACGAAATTATATGCTCTTGATCCATCACAAGTAAGCAACTTCAGTGCAAGTGATGTTGGTACAGAAGATGTATCTAAATACACACTTATTTACACATCATCTGTAAATAAAGCTGGTGATACATGGAACTCAACGGGATCAAAAACTACTCGTGTAAACAGCAAAAATGGTGACTATTATATTGATGTTGTTGAAACTGCAGGAAGCAATTCACTTGTAATTACTGGTTGGCAGTCTACTACAGAAAAAGTTAACCTTACGCACGATGAAACCAAAGTGACTGAAGGATATCCAAAACCATTTACGTCTGCACCAGATGTATCATTATCACCAGCTGGTAAAGGAAATAATAAATGGAACTTGATTGCTGGACGTAATGCCGATGTCGTTGCGAAATCTAAAGTAACACAACCAGACGGTAGCATTACCTATACAAATCTTGAAGGTTTCGCTTCATTCTCAAATAACTACTCGGTTCCATCTGCAGTTAAACCATCGACTGATGTAAATTATTACTTTGTTAAGTCAGACGAAAAAGGAAGTGTTTACGTTCACTATAGAGATACTGAAGGTAACGAAATCAAACCTTCAGTAACAGATGAAGATAAACAACCTATCAACAAAGCATATGACACAGTAGTAGATAATCGCCCAGACACAATTGAGTACAATGGTAAGACCTATGAACGTGTTCAAGCAGGAGATTATACTGTTGGTAAGGTTGGTGATGAAAGTAATCTAGTTAAATCTGATCTTTCTACAGTTACAGGTACAGATGATATTATTGGAACAGTAGCTAAAGAAGATAAGAATATAACGTATATCTATAAAGTGAAAGAAACACCAAAAGAAGGTGAAGTTGTTATCACTTATGTAGATACGAAAGGTAACGAAATCCAAAAATCTCGTCAAGATACACCTAAATCACCATATGATACACCATATGATACAACTGAAAAAGGTGAAAAACCAAATATCATCAAGACCACTGATGGTAAGACATATAAAATTGTTCCTAAAGGTGATTACCCAGTAGGAGATGTTGATGAAAATGGTCATTTGAAGTCTTCAGACCCTATTACTGGTAAAGTTGACAAACCAAAATCAACCATTACTTACGTTTATGAGGAAGTTGGAAGTGTCTTCGTTCATTATAAAGATATTAACGGAAATACGATCATGGGATCTGTTATTGATGAGCAAGATCAACCACTTGAGAAGGATTATGATACTGTAGTAGATAATCGTCCTAAAGAAATTAAATTTGAAGGTAAAACTTACGAACTTGTAGAAGCTGGTAATTACCCAGTAGGTCAAGTTGACAGCCAAGGTCACTGGACAGGTGATGATGATACGACTGGTAAAGTGGCTTCAGGTGAGAAGAATGTTACTTATATCTATAAGTTGAAAGTGGAATCACAATCAGATTCAGGTTCAAATTCAGCATCTGATACAACATCAGCTTCACAATCAGAATCAGAAGTTGTATCTAACTCACGGTCTGTATCAGAACAAGCTTCTACATCATTGTCTGAATCAGCTTCTACATCATTGAGCCAATCAGCTGTTGAATCAGCAAGTGTGTCTGCGAGTCAATCATCGTCATTGAGTACGTCAGCGCAAGAATCAGCTTCTGTATCAGCTAGTCAATCAGCGTCATTGAGCACATCGGCTTCAGCATCGGCAAGCGTATCAGCAAGTCAATCAGCATCATTGAGCGCATCGGCTTCAGCATCAGCAAGCGTATCAGCAAGTCAATCAGCATCATTGAGCACATCGGCTTCAGCATCAGCTTCTGTATCAGCAAGTCAATCAGCATCATTGAGCACATCGGCATCAGAATCAGCATCAGTATCTGCGAGCCAATCAGCATCATTGAGCACATCAGCGTCTGAATCAGCATCAGTATCTGCGAGCCAATCAGCGTCATTGAGCGAATCAGCTTCTGAATCAGCATCAGTATCTGCGAGCCAATCAGCATCATTGAGCGAATCAGCTTCTGCATCTGAATCAGCATCGCAATCTATTTCAGAATCACAATCAGCTTCAACAAGCCAATCAGTTTCTGAATCAACATCAGCGTCTGAGTCAACATCAGTATCAGCTTCAACATCAACGTCTGAATCTGTTTCAGCATCTGAGTCAGCATCAGCGTCATTGAGCGCATCAGCATCTGAGTCAGCATCAGTATCAGCAAGCCAATCAGCATCATTGAGCACATCGGCTTCAGCATCAGCATCTACTTCAGCAAGCCAATCAGCGTCATTGAGCGCATCAGCATCTGAGTCAGCATCAGTATCAGCAAGCCAATCAGCATCATTGAGCACATCGGCTTCAGCATCAGCATCTACTTCAGCAAGCCAATCAGCGTCATTGAGCGCATCAGCATCTGAGTCAGCATCAGTATCAGCAAGCCAATCAGCATCATTGAGCACATCGGCTTCAGCATCAGCATCAGTATCTGCTAGTCAATCAGCGTCATTGAGCACATCAGCTTCTGAATCAGCATCAGTATCTGCTAGCCAATCAGCATCATTGAGCACATCGGCATCAGCATCAGCATCAGTATCTGCAAGCCAATCAGCATCATTGAGCACATCGGCTTCAACATCGCTTTCTACATCTGTATCACAATCAGCATCTAATTCTTCATCAAATTCTGAAAGTGAAACACCTAAACAAGGTGAAGTAATCATCACTTATGTAGATACAAAAGGTAAAGTGATTAAAGATCCTCGTCAAGATACACCAAACTCACCATATGATACTCCATATAACACAACTGAGGAAGGTGAAAAACCTAACACAATCAAGACTCCAGATGGTAAGACATACAAGATCGTACCAAAAGGTGATTACCCAGTAGGTAAAGTTGACGGTGACGGACACCTTGAATCATCTGATCCAATTAAAGGTAAAGTTGATAAACCTAAATCAACTATCACTTACGTTTATAAAGAAGTGAAGGGTAACGTATACGTTCACTATGTTGACGTCAATGGTAACAAGATCAAAGAATCAGTAACTGACGAAAAAGATCAACCAGTTGATAAGGACTACGATACAGTAGTAGACAACCGTCCAAGCACGATCGAGTTCCAAGGTAAGACATACGAATTGGTACCAGCTGGTAACTACCCAGTAGGTAAAGTCGACGATCAAGGTCACTGGACAGGTGATGATGCTACAACTGGTAAAGTTGCTGAAGAAGATACGAACGTAACATATGTCTACCAATTGAAAGAAGATCCAACGAAACCTAAAGAAGGTGACGTCATCATCACTTACGTAGACGAAAATGGTAAAGAAATTCAAAAACCTCGTCAAGACACACCAAACTCACCATATGACACACCATATAACACAACTGAGGAAGGTGAAAAACCTAATACTATCAAGACTCCAGACGGTAAGACTTACAAGATCGTACCGAAAGGTGACTACCCAGTAGGTAAAGTTGATGGCGATGGACACTTAGAATCATCTGATCCAATTAAAGGTAAAGTTGATAAACCACGTTCAATCATCACTTACGTTTACAAAGAAGTGAAGGAAGAACCAACTCAACCTAAGGGTAGCGTATACGTACACTACAAAGATACTGAAGGTAACACCATTAAAGAATCAGTAACAGATGAGTTAGACCAACCAGTAGGTAAAGACTACAACACTGTTGAAGACAACCGTCCACAATACATTAGATTCGAAGGTAAAACTTACGAAATCGTACCAGTCGGAAACTACACAGTTGGTAAAGTAGATACTCAAGGTCACCTTGAATCAACAGACCCAACAACTGGTAAAGTGGTTGAAGGACGTAAAGACGTTACTTACATCTACAAACTTGTCGAAGAACCTGTACAACCTAAGGGTAATGTATACGTTCACTATGTAGATGAAAATGGTAACACGATCAAGACTTCAGTAGTGGATGAAAAAGACCAACCAGTAGGTAAAGACTACGATACAGTTGTGGATAACCGTCCTAAGACAATCACAACTGCAGATGGTAAAGTCTATGAATTGGTACCACAAGGTAACTACCCAGTAGGTAACGTTGACGGTGAAGGTCACTTGACAACAACTGACCCAACAACTGGTAAAGTTATCGAAGGTGATAAGAACGTTACTTATGTTTACAAACTTGTGAAGACTCCAAACGTTCCAACACCAAACACTCCAGTGCCACCAACTCCAACACCAAATACTCCGGTAGATCCAACACCTAATAAACCAATGGATCCAACACCAAACACACCGGTAGATCCAACACCTAATACACCAGTGAACCCAGTTCCTGAGCAACCAGCTAAACCAGCTCCAGCTCTTGAACAACTTCCAAATACTGGTGAAACAGGATCTGTAGCTTCAGCTCTTCTTGGAGCAGTTGCAGGGGTTGCAGGGGTTGCAGCACTTGGAAGCCGCAAAAAAGAAGATGAAAAATAATCTTCTATCCTAATTTGATTCGGTCATTTCAGGTATGTGGGAAATGAAAAAGGATCCAAAAAGAGAACCTCCGGGTTCTCTTTTTGTGTGCTGTTTTTTATGTTAAAAACTAGTCTTAATTAGTTACTTTTGGGGAAAATTAGTGTATAATAACTCGATATCTTATTTTTAAGGAGCGGACATGTTTTTTAAACGTTCGAAGGGTGATTTTCGCGAAACGGAGCGAATCACACGTTATAAATTAATCAAATCAGGAAAGAATTGGGTACGGGCATCTGTCTCGCGGTTAGGCCTATTTCGTGTCATGCGAGGTGGTGTGGATGAAAACATCGTGGTTCAATACGAAGCATCATCACACTCTATGCCTGCGGATCTGGTCAAAGGGATGGTTGTGCTAGGGGCTCTGGCTGGGGCGACAACGGTTGCCAATCCAGTATTTGCCGAGGAAAATGAAATGAATGCGACTGTTGGGTCTGAAATCAGCCCATCGACCGGTGTGGTTGGACAAGATAGCTTTGTCTTGGGAACGACGTCTACCACAGACTCTGTGTCAGCCAGTCAATCTATAAGTGAATCTGTCTCATTTTCAGAGTCGGCTAGTGACAGCCTTTCTTTGTCTCAGTCGGTTTCTTTGAGCGAATCACATGTTGTTAGTGGTTCAACGAGTCCGTCCACTTCAGAAATTGCTAGTAGCAGTGCCTCTGAGGACGATTCAATTCACAGGGCTACTCCTGAAACGAGTGAGAAAGAAGCAGCGGCTCAGACCACTCGCTCGGAAGACCATGTGAAGCGTCTGCAGGTCTTGGCCTTGGATTTATACACCTATCGGGCACAGGCTCTGGAAATTCCTGGGACAGAATCTGCTATTGAAAGTGGAGATCTGGCTTTAGAAGCTATTCGTACTGGCTTGTCCAATCCGGCAATCCAAATTGATGCAGTGGAAAGCCAAGCTAAGAGTGCTCGCAATCGCTTGGTCAATGCTGTGCTTCGTGCGACATCTGGCCAACGGGATCCGCGTAACGGGAATCGTATAGATACTGATAATAGTCTCCGTGCACCTCAATATAGTTTAGGTCCTGCCAACAATGCCTTGATTTCTGTGTATAACTCTGATTACATCAATCAGGTTTATAAGGTTGTTGAAACCAATCCTACACGAAATAATATTAAGAGCATTGGCTACGCTTCTGGTAGCGATCGTGTGAATGGCATTTATGTTCCGCAAACATCGGCCTTGAAAAATAGTGCAGCTGTCTTTAATATCGTGGGGACTGTTGGGCAGACAGAGGTCGTAACACCTGGAAAAATTTATAATGTTTCTTTTGTAGTGACGAATACGGCTAAGCAGTCAGTGACACGTACGCTTCGTATTCAGGTTTTGCCACAAAATGATGGCATTCGTAATCCGATTACGGCTGTGACGACAGCGACTTTTGTCAATGATACTACTAACTTGGCCCAGGCTGAAAAAGAGAAGATTTGGGAAGCGTTTAAGACTGCTAACCCCAATATTGCCACTTCAAAGGACTTTAAATCTTATTCCGTTTCATCATCTGGTGTGGTGACCATTACCTATAAAGATAACACTACAAATGATGTGACGGCTCCAGTGAAGCGACTTGCAGCACCAACTGTTGAAACGAGATTATTGGATAAGGCTTACACACAGACGCCTGTAACGGTGACGGGAGCTGAGCCAGGTTCTACAGTCGTTCTATACAATAATGACGACGAAGTGGGAATAGCTGTGGCAGATGCTTCTGGACAAGCGATCGTAACACCGAATGCTCCCTTGCAAACGGGTGGAGTAACAGCTAAGTCTCGTATTCTGTATGGTGACCATGCAGTTTATTCCGATGCCAGTAACATGGTTGCTGTAACAGATGCCACACGTCCTGAAGTGACGGCTAAGTTGACCGTCAATGGTGTGGAACCGAAATCAACCCCTCTTGAAGGTGGTGGGAAGAATTATATTATTTACGCTGGTGATGATGCGGTTGTGACCTTTACAGCTACTGATGACAGTGGCAAGCTTAAAGAAATGAAAGTCGTTGCACGGGCGGATCTGAACGACAATGCTTTGAACGGGAATTTCTTTGGTAGTAGCCAGTACGGAACTGGTAATATTGCTCCGATCATGGGCGATATTACGGCTACCAGTGCGAACCCTGCAACCATCACAACGACCATTCATTTGAAGGAGGACCTTTATCATTCTTTCCGAAACACATGGCAACGTAATGTTGCTGCTATTGACAATGCGTCAAATATGAACCGTCCAAATGGTTTGGGTGAGATTCGGATTACACAAGGACGTCTCGCTGATCGTACACCAGGTGTTGCTCCAACAAGCACTATTCAGGTGACGAGCCTAACTGCATTGACGGATGCAGATAAGAGCAAGGTGATTGCAGCTGTGTCGGCTGTTAATCCAGAGGTGGCTAACCGCATTAAGGCCTATACGGTTAATAGTGATGGTACAGTCACCATTACTTATAAAGATAGTACGACCAATGTCGTAGCTGTGAAATTGTCAGATAGCGATCATAGTCAGTCTGTCTCAAACAGTCAGAGTGCATCTACGAAGAATTCACAATCGATTAGTCAGTCTTTAAGTGAGAAACAATCTCAGAGCGTATCGACACAGCAGAGTGTTTCATTGAGCAAATCACTGAGCTCGGTTCGTTCGCAAAGTTTGTCGGCTTCACTAAGCCGATCAGCATCGGCAAGTGTATCCGCTCAAGCAAGTCTATCTCGCAGTCAATCATTGAGCAAGGAGATTTCTCAATCTCAATCCGCTTCAACGAGTCAATCTGTATCGGCAAGAAAATCTGAATCTGTGAAGGTTTCGGAATCCGTTTCTGCAAGTGTCAGTGCCTTGCAGTCTGCTTCGGTATCAGCGAGTGCATCCAAAGTGGTTAGCCAGTCTATCTCAAGCTCGACATCCGCTTCAATGAGCGCCTTTGTTTCAGTGAGTCAGTCTGCTTCAGCATGGGTTTCACAGTCAGTATCGGAGTCACTAAGTCAATCTACTCGTGAGTCGGCTTCAAAATCAGTGAGTCAATCGCAGTCTGAGTCTGCATCAGTATCCTTGAGTGAGTCCGCTAGAAAATCAGCATCGTTGAGCACTTCCGTATTAGAGAGTCAATCAGCCTCAACTTCGGTGTCGGTTTCAACGTCAGAATCAGTGTCAACGTCTGAGTCAGTTTCAGCGTCCGAATCAGCATCTGCATCAGAGTCAGTTTCAACATCCGAATCGGTTTCAGTCTCAGAGTCAGTATCGACTTCAGAGTCATTGTCAGCCTCAGAATCAGTTTCAACGTCAGAATCAGTGTCAGCGTCTGAGTCGGTATCAGCGTCAGAATCATTGTCAACGTCAGAGTCAGTTTCAACGTTCGAATCAGTTTCTTCGTCTGAGTCAGCGTCAGCGTCTGAATCGGTCTCAACCTCTGAGTCAGCGTCAACGTCAGAATCAGTCTCAACCTCTGAATCGGCATCGACATCAGAATCGGCATCAACATCGGAGTCAGTCTCAGCGTCTGAATCAGCGTCAGCTTCTGAATCAGTGTCAACATCTGAATCAGTGTCAACGTCAGAATCAGTCTCAGCCTCAGAATCGGCATCAGCGTCTGAATCAGTGTCTACGTCCGAGTCGGTTTCAACCTCAGAATCAGTCTCAACCTCTGAATCGGCATCGACATCAGAATCGGCATCAACATCGGAGTCAGTCTCAGCGTCAGAATCAGCGTCAGCGTCTGAATCAGTGTCAACATCTGAATCAGTGTCAACGTCAGAATCAGTCTCAGCCTCAGAATCGGCATCAGCGTCTGAATCAGTGTCTACGTCCGAGTCGGTTTCAACCTCAGAATCAGTGTCAACATCTGAATCGGTTTCTACCTCAGAATCAGTATCGACTTCAGAATCAGTATCAGCATCTGAGTCAGCGTCAACATCTGAGTCAGCATCGACATCCGAGTCAGTTTCAGCCTCTGAATCAGTGTCAACATCCGAATCAGTATCTACCTCAGAATCAGTCTCAGCATCTGAGTCAGCGTCAACGTCTGAATCGGTCTCAACCTCTGAGTCAGCGTCAACGTCAGAATCAGTCTCAACATCAGAATCGGCATCGACATCAGAATCGGCATCAACATCGGAGTCAGTCTCAGCTTCTGAATCAGCGTCAGCTTCTGAATCAGCGTCAGCTTCTGAATCAGTGTCAACATCTGAATCAGTGTCAACGTCTGAATCAGTGTCAACGTCTGAATCAGTGTCTACGTTCGAATCGGTTTCTGTATCTGAATCGGTTTCTGTATCTGAATCAGTGTCTACTTCTGAATCAGCATCAACCTCTGAATCGGTCTCGGCATCCGAGTCGGCATCGACGTCTGAGTCGGCATCGACGTCTGAGTCGGTTTCAACTTCAGAATCAGTTTCGACATCCGAGTCTGAATCAACATCCGAATCATTGTCAGCCTCAGAGTCAGTTTCAACATCCGAATCATTGTCAGCCTCAGAGTCAGTTTCAACATCTGAATCAGTATCGGCGTCTGAGTCAGTTTCAACATCAGAATCAGTCTCAACGTCAGAGTCAGTTTCAGAATCTGAGTCGGTATCAACGTCCGAATCAGCCTCTGCTTCTGAATCAGCCTCAGTGTCCGAATCAGTCTCGACATCCGAGTCAGTTTCTGTATCTGAATCAGTATCAACGTCTGAGTCAGTATCAGCGTCTGAATCAATTTCTACCTCTGAGTCAGTATCTACGTCTGAATCAATCTCGACCTCTGAATCATTGTCAGCGTCAACTTCTGAATCAGTGTCAACTTCTGAATCGGTGTCGACATCCGAGTCAGTCTCAACGTCCGAATCAGCCTCTGCTTCAGAATCAGTTTCAACCTCTGAATCAGTTTCAGCATCCGAGTCAGCATCAACGTCTGAGTCGGTATCGACATCCGAGTCAGTTTCAGCGTCAGAATCAGTTTCTGTATCTGAGTC
>NZ_JADNLT010000002.1:198652-203958 GCF_015556095.1 Streptococcus parasanguinis | reverse complement strand
CGAGTCAGCATCAACGTCTGAGTCGGTATCGACATCCGAGTCAGTTTCAGCGTCAGAATCAGTTTCTGTATCTGAGTCAGCATCAGCCTCTGAGTCGGCCTCTACATCAGAATCAGTCTCAACGTCTGAATCGGTTTCTGTATCTGAGTCGGTCTCAATGTCCGAATCAGTGTCTGCTTCTGAATCAGTGTCAACATCCGAATCAGCCTCAGCCTCTGAGTCGACATCAACATCCGAGTCAGTCTCAGCGTCTGAATCAGTATCAACGTCTGAATCAGTGTCGACATCCGAGTCATTGTCTGCGTCCGAGTCAGTCTCAACGTCTGAATCAGTGTCTACATCTGAATCGGTATCGGCGTCTGAGTCAGTTTCTTCGTCAGAATCAGCGTCAACGTCAGAATCAGCCTCTACTTCTGAATCAGTCTCGACCTCTGAGTCGGTATCTACATCTGAATCGGTTTCTGTATCTGAATCAGTTTCTACTTCAGAATCAGTCTCGACTTCAGAGTCAGTCTCGACGTCTGAGTCAGTTTCAGTCTCTGAATCAGCATCAACGTCTGAATCAATCTCGACATCTGAATCATTGTCGGCATCGTTGAGCACCTCAGTATCAGAAAGTCAGTCAGTGTCTGCATCAGAATCCGTTTCGACATCCGAGTCAGTTTCAATATCAGAATCAGTGTCTACGTCCGAATCATCATCAGCCTCTGAGTCAGTATCTACATCAGAGTCAGTCTCAGCGTCTGAATCAGCGTCAGCCTCTGAGTCAGTGTCTGCATCTGAGTCAGCCTCAACATCTGAGTCAGCATCGACATCTGAGTCAGTTTCAGTCTCTGAATCGGTCTCAACCTCAGAATCAGTCTCAACGTCTGAATCGGTATCTACATCTGAGTCAGCATCAACGTCTGAATCAGTGTCAACGTCAGAATCAGCATCTGCGTCCGAGTCAGCGTCAACTTCTGAATCAGTCTCAATGTCTGAATCGGTATCTACATCTGAGTCAGCCTCAACCTCCGAATCAGCATCTGCTTCTGAATCAGTGTCAACGTCCGAATCAGTCTCTACGTCGGAATCAATCTCGACATCTGAGTCAGCATCAACGTCTGAATCAGTATCAGCCTCAGAATCAGTATCTACATCTGAATCGGAATCGACATCCGAATCAGTTTCTGCATCTGAGTCAGCGTCAGCCTCTGAATCAGCTTCTGCGTCTGAGTCAGCATCAACGTCTGAGTCGGTATCGACATCCGAGTCAGTTTCAGCGTCAGAATCAGTTTCTGTATCTGAGTCAGCATCAGCCTCTGAGTCGGCCTCTACATCAGAATCAGTCTCAACCTCTGAATCGGTGTCGACATCCGAGTCAGCCTCTGTTTCTGAATCAGTTTCAACGTCCGAATCGGTTTCTGTATCTGAGTCAGTATCGACTTCAGAATCAGTATCAACGTCTGAATCGGTATCGACGTCTGAGTCGGTCTCAATGTCCGAATCAGTGTCTGCTTCTGAATCAGTTTCAACATCCGAATCAGCCTCTGAGTCGACATCAACATCCGAATCAGCCTCTGAGTCGACATCAACATCCGAGTCAGTCTCAGCGTCTGAATCGGTGTCTACTTCTGAATCAGTTTCGACATCAGAGTCGGTTTCAACGTCCGAATCAGTTTCAGCATCCGAGTCAGCGTCAACTTCTGAATCAGTCTCAACTTCTGAATCAGTGTCTACTTCTGAATCTGTATCAACATCAGAATCAGTGTCAACGTCAGAATCAGTGTCTACATCTGAGTCAGTCTCGACGTCTGAGTCGGCATCTACATCTGAGTCAGTTTCAACCTCAGAATCAGTATCAGCGTCGGAATCTGTCTCAACGTCTGTGTCAGCGTCTACCTCAGAATCAGTTTCGACATCCGAGTCAGTCTCAACATCTGAATCAATCTCGACCTCCGAATCATTGTCAGCTTCGTTGAGCAGTTCAGTATCAGAAAGTCAGTCAGTCTCTACCTCGGTTTCGACATCAGTATCTGTATCTGAGTCAGCATCATTGAGTACCTCTGCACCTGAATCAACTTCAACATCAGTAAGTACTTCAGTTTCAGTGAGTCAATCACAATCAGGATCAACATCTGGTAGCGGTTCATACTCTAACTCAATGAGCCAATCAATTTCTCATTCAGAGTCATTGTCTGCATCAGAATCAGCAAGTGGATCACAAAAACACAGCCAATCTGTGGCCCTTCCAAATACTGGCGAAACAGGATCTGTAACATCAGCCCTTCTTGGGGTTGTTACAGGGTTAGCTGGAATTGCTGGACTTACCCGACGTAAAAAGAAGGGGAACTGATCTAGTAGGAAATATCATTTTTTTCGAGTGAATCTCATAGGAGATTCACTTTTTTACTAGTAGAATGAAGTGTTTTTAATGTGTTACAAAAAAATTTGAAAATTAAACGATAATATATAAGTTTTTTGTAGCAAATTACTTGAATCTACGTAGTATTCCTGTATAATGAATAATGACTACAATGTAAGGGGAATATCATGCAATTTAAGCGTTCAAAAGGAAACTTTCGTGAAACAGATCGTGTCGTACGCTTCAAATTAATTAAATCAGGAAAAAATTGGCTTCGGGCATCAACGGCTGCCCTAGGCCTCTTTCGCGTGGTGCGTGGGCAAGTGGAGGAGACCATCATTGCCAACGTGCAGCAAGATCAAATAGAAAATCAAAAGCATAACCAAGCCTTCTTAAAAGGTTTGATTACGGTAGGGACTGTTTTTGGTGGTGCTGTGCTTGCTACGACAGCTAAGGCGGAGGATGCAACATCACTTGCACCAACGGTTTCTGAGACAAAAGAGGAAACCTTGGCAGAAGTGGATAGTGTGGTCTTAGCGAAAATTTCAAGCCAACCTTCAGAATCCAGCTCTGTTTCAGGATCAACTAGCCTTTCTACATCTGTGAGTGTATCTACTTCGATCAGTGAATCTACTTCTTTGTCCTTGAGCGAAGTTGGATCAACTGCATTATCAACGGCACTTAGCGAGTCTGCTCAAGCTCTAGAGTCAGAAGCAGGTATTGAAGAGCCGACTAGTTTAGAAGAAGCTACTGTTTTAGAACAAAATACCTCTGAAGCTGAATTGCTTCAAGAAATTGCAGGGAATTACGCATCTAAAATGACGGACACCGATCGCCGATCAGTTGTCGAAGCGGTCATTAACAAAGTGCAGGCCGAAGTGACTGCAAGTAATAACTTGATCCACACCAATGCCAGTGCTCAAGCTTATGCTGACCAGCGCGATCGTTTGGAGAAAGCTGTCGATGAGATGATGACGACCTTGACAGCTGCAGGTTTTGTGGGAAATACAAATGTAGATGGGAAACCTGCGATCTCTGCTCAGTTGGCTTCTCTAGCTGAGGAAACATACTTGGCTGATGATGTATTGGATATGACCCCGAACCCAGAAGATCCCAATGGTGCGAGTGTAGAAGATCCTACACTTAACACACCAGGATATGCTAAGGATCCTCATCTAGATAAAGATCTCTTAAGATTTTCGCCTGAAGAGTTGAAAAATTTTTTAGGTGAACCCTACACCAATCGTTATACATTTGGTATTTGGGACTTTGTGAATAAACAAGGAGAGTCACTTGGTTACTATGCGACTATGTCGATTGATATCAGTGAGATAGATCCGGAAAAGCATAAGGCAATGGATGTTTATTTCCGCATTGTCCGAAAATCAGATGGGGCTGAAATTTTTTCACAAACTGTATCTCCAAAAGGATATGGCCAAGATATTCAATTACCAAAAGAAGTACTGATTGGTCAGGCTCCCTTTGGGAACAAGGTTTTTAATTCGGAACCTTCTACAGGTAATGGGACCTTTGGAATGCTGACGAATTTTATTCCGGAACAGGCTTTCTTATTCCGGAGTATTTATGATGTCATGACGCCTGAGAATCAAGGGCAATTGATTAGGACGTATCCTAGTATCAAAATTCCATCTATGATGGGACAACAATCGACCTTCTATAGAGAAGTGGACCCGAATGGTAGATGGTTTAATGGGCAATATGAACCAACGGGGAAAGAAAGATCCTTACTAGAGTATAGAATCTACGGATTGGAAGGCCAGCATTATACAGCTTCCAATCCACGCGAATTTCCTGGTTATGTACAGGTCCCAGCGCACACCGTGTTCCCGAATCGTAAAAGTGGGGTGTTCGATAATAGTAAGAATGGGAAATCAAGAATTGAACTATTAGGGGATGCGCGTGAGCATTTCATTAAAAGTGAAGTTGTCACCCTTAATCAAAATGGTGATTATTCTCTTCGCTACTATGTTTTAGATCCTTCTAAAATCCATGATGTTAGTAGTGGTGATGTAGGAAATGCTAAGGTAACCGATGTATATACACTTGTTTATGAAAAAGAATTTAAACAAGATAGTACGGATAACCTTTCAGATTTAGGTGGAACTCGTAAAGTTGAAAGTAAAAACAAGGATTATTTCCTGAATGTTACACCAAAACGAATAGATTACCAACATTTTGAGTTGGATATTACAGGTTGGTTCTCTAGTAAGGAGACAGTTACATACACTGATGAGAAAACAGGAATAGAATATACTGTTCCAAAACCATTCACGGAACTTCCAAAATCGGCCTACCTCGATAAAAATACGACCATGGTCGTTGGAGAAGATGCAACACCTCAAGGAGCAGATGGTTTTTCCAACTTCAAACAAACGATCAAAAAAATAGTAGATTCATACCCCTTAACGAGTGTGAATTATTACTATCGGAAGATGACACCGTCAGAATCTACTTCACAATCTCAAAACTTCTCGATTTCAACTTCAGAGTCACTAGTTTCAGAATCCATTTCATCTTCTCAATCTGTTTCGGTCAGTGAGTCCGTTTCCTTGTCACAAGCATCTAGCTCCGCCAGTCAATCAGATTCACAGGTTTCAACCTCGATTTCCTTGTCACAATCTGTATCGACAAGCGAATCCAACTCGTTGGTTCAGGAATCGATCTCCACTAGTCAGTCGGAGGCTCTAGTCCAAGAGTCGGTTTCAGCAAGTCAATCGGATTCGTTAGTTCAATCGTCGGTTTCAGCAAGCCAGTCTGAGTCGTTGATTCAAGCATCAGTTTCTGCCAGTCAGTCCGATTCGCTTGTTAAAGAATCTGTATCCGCCAGTCAGTCAGACTCCTTGGTTCAAGCCTCAGTTTCTGCTAGTCAATCAGACTCGCTGGTTCAGGCATCAGTTTCAGCTAGCCAATCCGAATCACTGGTTCAAGAGTCCGTTTCGGT